>JAWKTR010000006.1:0-517284 GCA_041398985.1 Pirellulaceae bacterium | reverse complement strand
CAGCATACCGGAAAAAACGCGAGTTTCTATCTTAAGCCGTGGTCCTAATATTGGGGTCCACTTCAGACCCTTTTGAATTCTCTCCCTCTAGCGCAAACGGTACGTCAAGCATTGAGCAGCGCAAGCGTGGATTTCACGCGACCTCTGCGAGTGCTTCATATATAAAGACGGACGAATAGCCGAATTCTTACTCCCAGTGACCCTACTTTTCACAAAAAACGTCTCCCGCACCAGAGTGCTGTGTCCGCGAGCCTCTTTGATGTAGTTCACCGCTACACTTCTTCTTCCTGGTGCCTTGGTGAGCTCACTTCTGCTCAATTTCTCTTTGGACTGCAGCGTATTCAGCTATACGAGCTTTCAGCGTCTCATTGCGGAACAACGCTAAAGCCAACTTACTCTGTTCAGCAGTTAGCCGAGGTGATACTTCAGGGGTTGATACGATTGCCAGTGCAAACGACTCATTTATGCGAAATCCTTTCAATACACGCACTCCTTCCAGGTTCAGCGTCTCCTCAAAGTATGATTCCGAGATTGCCTCATTCAGAAAATCGCCGTCGACAAAGTGGCTATCCGCTGTTTCGGCAACAGAAAAACGCGTCGCCGATTTTCCACGCGGCTCATCTTGTATGGGTAAAAATGCGACGGACAGCAAAAGGAGTAGCAAGTACTTCATTGTTCTCAGTTCCTGTACTGGGGGCATCGTTCCGAAGGGAGGTATGGAATTCCACCATATGGATAGTTTTCATCAGGACATGATCGTTCATGTCCGCTGATTTCGAAATGTTGAGCGAATGTGACCATTGGGGAATTATAGCCAAGAGCTGTCGGCCAAATGCAAAAGCGACACGCGAGAAATGCCAGGGTGGCTGGTGGCAGCGCTGAGAGGCTGGCGCCAATCACACCCAGCAAGCTCGCGCAGACTGAGGCGATCGCGTTTTTTTGTCTCGACTTGAGGGCGAGCTGCTTGTTGTTGCGGACTCACTTGTCGGGATATCCTGCGCTCGCCCACCCCAGTGGAGTGCGACGTCGTTCTAGTCAATCAGTCGGTGCTCCACCCTCGCGGGGTCGGATAGCGGCACTTCTTGAGCAAGCTGGACCATTTCGAATTCTCTCCGTCTAGCGCAAACGCGGTATCAGGCACTGTGAAGCGCAAGCGTGGATTCTACGCGGCACCTGCGAGTGCTTCACATAGTTGCCGAATTCTCGAGAGTGCCCGCGAGCCGTGAGGTCCAGAAGGTGCGATTTCCATCCTGCGGTAGGTGCTTTCCCTTAAGAAGAAAGACAGGTTTGGGGGAGGATTCCACAGTCAGCGTTGTCCCCACTTACGTCTAGAGCCCCAACTCCAAGTGGACCATCCCAGAACGCGAGCACGCAATTACTCCGCCGTCAACACTCACCAAATAGAGGATAGAATTCAGTCCTGTTTCAACGTGGTCAATCGCGTCTGAAAGCTTATCTTGTCTTACGATGTAGATAGAATCGCCGTCGGGGATAAGCAAGTGTTTTTGATAAATGACGGACGTCGCGAATTCGGCATACTCGTATTGCTCCGTAGCAAGAAAAGAATGCGTGACAGACCCGGGACCGTACACCAGAGCCATTGGGCGTAGAGTATTGCTTGCAGGCGTAATTGCTTAAGGCGTGTCGAGCAATTGACGCCGCTTGGCGGCTTGGAATCGACTGCGATCCGCCTGATCGCGACGTTCTTCCTGGCGGTAATTGCGGATGGCGGATGGATGCGACTTACGCCAGTTGTCAGGCAACATCGACTCGTAATCGGTCGATCCCGATAGAATACTGCGGACAATGTCATCGAGGTACATCTCGACATCCAAGTCTTGTCGATGCGCGCTGCTGACCAAGCTCATCAGTTTGGCATTGCGTTCACCGGCGCGAACGCTCCCGAGAAATAGCCAGTTCTTACGGCCAGTCGCGATTTGCTTCATGAGAGCTTCAACCGGGTTGTTATCGATCGGCAAGCGGCCATCCAGAGTGAACTCTTGCAGCGACTGCCAGTGGTTGCGCAAGTAATTGATCGCCTTGCCCAACTTGCTCTTGGGTAAAGCGTCACCGGCGATCGGGCCATCAAGCCATTGACGCAAGCGGGCCAGGATCATCACCGAATCTTGCTGACGCAACTCATACCGCTGCTTGGCTGTGTAATCCACCGCCCGCCGTTCGATGTCATACAACTGTGCCATCAAGGCTAAGGGCAAGGCGGTCTCTTTGGCGAAGTTAATGCGGGCCTCGTGCATGTGCCGCCGCGCATGCGACCAACAGGCCATGCGAGTCATCCTCGACCCAGCGCCCAAGATCACACTCAAGTTGCCTGAATAACAGTCGGCCATCACATGTCCGCTATAGTCACCTAGCACTTCGGCTGGTCCGTCGCGGTGTCGCGACACACGGAAGTCGAATAGGTTGTACGGTTGATTCACCAAGCCTGAGTAGACCCACATCTTGGCATTCAGACTCGCTTCGCCTTTCTTCTGGGCTTCGAGCATTTTATCGATCAACCGTCGAGTCTTAAGTTGCTGTTCAGGCGTGTCATCTTCTTTTACCTCGGGGATCGCATTGGGCATCAGCAACGTCACGTTCGTGTCATCAATCCCAACGCCCAGGTCCGACAGAACCCGCTGCCACATGAGTCCAACCAGCGGCTGAACAATGAACTCCAGTCCGTCGATGATGTTATCCAATGTCGATCGGCTAGGCGTCCAACCGCTGCTGGCAAAGATATCCTGCATCCGATAATAAGGCAGGTAGTAGCCAAACTTATTATTGGCTATCGCGACTGCCAGACTCGCGTCGTAACGGTCTCCTTCGACAATACCTACTGGTCGCTCAGGTGACTTCAGTCCGCATTGCGGCTGACCGGCGCAAGCGAATATGGGATAGCGTGTGACACGCACAAACAGCTCTGGACGCTTCAGAACCAGCGTCTCTACTTCGTCGTAGCGAATAATCTTTCGCTCGCCATGTTCGCTACAGTATCGCTCGGAATCCGACGCGAGGGCGTCGACAAACTCGCGACGTAAGTGGTCTGGGAACTTCTCGTCGCCTTTCTTCTGCTTTCGGCGCTTGGTCCGCTTGACCGTGATTTCTTCGGTAATTCCAGCCGCCTCGGCCTTAGCAAGCTGCAGTGCTTCTTGCAGCTCCGGATCATCGGGAAACTCAAGAGCCAGCTGCTGAACCGTCCACGGAAACTTTTCGCGACGCTTGCCTTCAAGCAACTTGCGGACAGTTAGATTGAGCTCATCCACTTCGCGCTTGTAGTCATCGTTCAGCTTACTCAGTTCCGTGAGCCGCGCTTCCAGCTCTGTGATGAGTGAAGTTTGCTCATGTAGTAGAGCATGACAAGTCTTCAAGTCGTCCGGTAATGATGTTGCATCTTGCATGACAGAAGTATAGCGCTGAGTTGCAATTGAGAAAGGTGTTTAGCGCAAAAAAGCGACAAGTTTTTGTGACCAACTCTCTGGCGCACCTGCATGTTCATTCAGCTCGCTTTGGCCAAGTTGCGTTGGTAACGCGGCAGACGCTTGACATCGCCCAACTCAATCCCGGATAGCAACATATTTAACTCAGTCGCATCCAGCGTGACATGCGTTGAATCAACGGCCGGAGCCAGGTCTTGGAAGCGTCCGCCTTCCAAACGTTTCATCCAGATCACAAGCCCATCAGTATCCCAGTAAAGCAGCTTGATGCGATCGCGACGGCGGTTCATGAATAGAAACAAACCACCGTCGCGCACATCTCGCCCGAAGCTCTCACTGACGACTCCAAAAAGTCCGTCAAAACTCTTTCGCATATCGACTGGACCAACGTGCAGATAAATTTTCAGCTCCGGCGCAAAGTTCAGCATCTACACGGCCTCGATGGAAGTTGCGGCGTTCAAGTCACAAACTTGCGCGATCACTCTCGCAATTAACTCCGGTGCACTGACAGGAATCAGCACTTGCGCGCCTGATGGCAGGCGAACCACCACGTCGCCACTTGCTACTGCCGCGGCCAAACGCACCGGCACGAAACTTCCGGACTGCGCCGCAACATTTCCATACTGAAGAGACCTTGCACTGGGACGACCGCTAGCCGACGGTGCTGTCGCCGGCCGAGCTTCGGTGCTGTCGCCGAGCTTCTTTCTCCAGTAATAGAAAGTCGCTGCGGTCACACCAAGCTGTTTACAAAACTGATCGACAGTACCGGTGCCAGAGGAAAATTCTCGAAATCGTTCTCGCCAAAGTTCCAGCCGCGTCTCAACTGGCCGAACAACTGGCCTTCCGTTCGTACCCATGAATGTCTCCTTGCGAAATGAATTGAAGCTCACAACGCAAGAACACTACACCACGATTTCACTTCGCGCCCGCCAGACCCCGCATGGTCCACATGTACGGTCCCACAGACCCGTCATCGGAATGGTACTGAGTAATTTGTCCGAATGGATCGGTAAGAAAGTAGCCACTGGAAAAAACGGCCGGTCGGATTTCGGTTCCAGGAAACTTGATATTCTTCCCAATACGCGTTGCCAACGAGAGAGAAAACAACCCTCGCTTTCCGGATATTCCAGTCAACTCAGAATCTCTGACGAATAGAAGCTGCCCTTGTGTGGCTATCGGTGGGAACCAAGAGAATCCAACTTCATCGGAAGCGTATTCCTCAACGCCGGTCTTGGTTGAAATAGACTTTATTCTACCATCCCCATCTTGGAACCAAAGCTGTGCTTGGGCTTCCATCGGTCCCGCTGCGGTTGGATATTTAGCGTCTTTCTTACTGAGCGTGTGTGTCCATTTCAGTATTCCCGTGGAAGAGTCCAAACAGACTAAGGTCGGAACAGAATGCTTTTCGCTTGAAATCTTGCCAGTCGGAACAAAATACATCCCATCGTATTGGGTTAGCGTGATGCCCGGCGACCCAATTGCAGTCCTTGCAAAGGGAGTGAGAGTACAGTTGAAATTCTCTCGTAGATCGAATCGCCAAGCTAGTTCGGGAACTCCATTTCTCATTGTAAAGCTCACAGTCAAGCCAGAAGCAAAAGAGAAGGCTACGTTTGTTTTTGAAATCGATGGCGTGGCACGTAGATCCATAGGAAGGAAAGGTCCACGAACTGCTTCGATTGCGTGAGACCTAATGAGTTCTCCCGTCTGCAAGTCCACAAAGTAAATTCGCACCGAGTGCTCTTTTCGAGCCGTTCCCGCAAAACAGATCGTTTGTTGCCATCGTACTGGTTGGCTTATTGTCACCAAGTCGAATTCAAGCGACCATTGCTGGGAATGAACGTTTGTCGCAGTCGTAAAGCTGATGCTAGAAACGATCAGAAGGAATTCTAGTTTCACAATGACGTTCATCGAACGGAATCGAAGACTATTCAGCTGCCCCATCGCTACCTCCTGTCACTCCGTCGCCCGGTACCGTTCTGGCTGTGAGGCATCCAAGGTGATCAGCTTCAGGATCGCAAGTGGTATAACTCCAAGCGCCATTGCAATCCGCTTCCCTCAGGCCTTGGTACAACTGGATAAATGTCCCTAGGCCATTGTTTGAATAGAATACGCCACTCGTCAATTCTTCTTTCTCAAAATCTTTCACTGGACCACAGTTGCAGTTTGCCGCTGTAATGCAAGTTTTGATTATCACAAACGAAGCAAAATTGCGTGGATCATTCTTCTCTGGCTCGGGGTTGCCCTGGTAATCAACCATGACACCGTTCTTTCGACGATAGTAACTTCCAGCTCGGCTATAGACTTGGAATTCTAGATAGCAACCATCGCACTCAGCTTTGCCAGAGAAATTGAAAAGAACATATGTATTTCCAACGCCGATCGGCCCAAGCTTCCAGTCCTCAGCATTAGCGTTGAATGGGTCATTCGGAGGACTTGGAAGAGTCTGGGAATCGCGGGCCGGCTCGATCACTCCACGCCTCCAGGATGATATCGGATCCCTTCGCGCCCCGCCCGCTTGATCGCTTCTAAGGCAGCCCAAAGCCGAGGCTCAAATTCATTACCGTTTCTCATATCGCCACGCAAATAGAATACGGTGTCACCGCAAATTTCTATTCTGATACCACGGTCAGCACCAAAGAGCCAGTTGACGATAGCAGTTCCTTCAAACTCTGATGTTGCGACTAACCGTGTATGCTCGAAAATCGCATGGTCGTCAATAACCAACTCACAACTTGAAAATATCCGGCGCAATCTGACTTCATTCGGATAAATCGCTACGGCGAAACAGATTGGCACACACTCACGCAGAAATACATAGGCGGAACAAAGCCAGACGAAGACCCCAATCAACAGTCCAAAGAGGATTTGATTTTCAATCCAAAGAAAATACCATACGACCGAAGCTGGAATGCAAAAAATGAGAAGACATGCCATGACCCAACAAACGAATACTGACGACAAACGCATCTTGGATTGGAGTGGGAAGTCATCGAACTGGGTTGGCACGGACGCATTCCTCGAAACATTCGCTCATACACAATTCCGAATCTGGGGCATTCCAACATTCTCGCGAACAGGCTTGATCGCATAAGAAGTTACGAGCTTCTACCGGATCAACTGGTTCATAAGGCGGCTCATCGGTCGGCGGATCTACAATTTCCGTTTCAGTTAGGATTTCGCCACAAATTTCCCCATATCTCGATCCAAAAAGTCTCGCCATTATCTCCATCATTGACCGGTCGAAGTCCTGCGGTCGACCGATTCCTCGGCCAACACACCCTAAAGCCGCTTGAATGATCGCATTCCCAAGGCTACATGCAAGCGGCTTTTGTTCGTTTCCACAAATCGTGTCGCAAACGCGACTAGCGACTGACCCGCGGAATATCCCAAGCGCCGCGCCGATAATGCATTGACCGAGTGGTGTGTTAGGAAGAATACCGGCACCGGTGAGACCACCTGCAATTCCGCCAGCTATGCATCCGATCGCGCCAGCGCAACCACATTCGCATGGACCTCCACCAACCATTGCGGCAGATACGGATGCCCAAACGTCCCCGGCGATGCATCCTGCCACTGGGCCCGCAACCATGGTCGATTGCCCGGTTGGATCCATTCCCCGTAGCGGTGACCGCCGCAAGAACGCACAGATATTCCAATAGTCGACGTATCGCATAGGATCTTTGGAGCAAGACTCCAATCGAAACCTCTCGTCATAAGTCGCGCCGCGCAAGTTGCCTTGGCTGTGGGACTTAGAACAACGTCCTGCACCAGATATGCATCTATGTCTACCCGCGCACCCGCGTAGAGGGTGTGTTGGAATTTGGGAACTCTCAGTTAGTACAACCATTCCAGAATTATAGACAATTGCTGGGGACCAAACGCAAGAAGATGCGTAAGAATTGCGAAATGCTGGTCGTGAACTCGACAAGGCTCTAGTCGGCTACATTGGCTCGGGTTCGAGCTGTCCTGGCGCGCGACCCCGAGCTCCGACAAGCGGGGGCAGTTGTGGCAGGTCGTGTGAGCTAAGCGTCGCGGTTCCGAAGGCGTTGTTGAAGCTGAGCTAGCTGAGATTCTAAATCTACCAGGGGCTTGGCGTGCAATTCAAGTTTGCTGGCGATTCTGTCTCCAAGCAACTCCTGTAGCAACTGGATCTTACCAGCCACCATACCTTCCTCGCGACCTTCCTCGAGGCCGATTTTACGACCTCTTGCCTCGCCTTCTTGCTCGGCGGCTTCGATCTGGGAATGTTGGTCGCGTAGGAACTTTAGTCTGGCCTCGTAGAAATGCAGGTCTTCGGGGTTTTTTGAGATCATATCCAATACTCCTATGGCGATCGACTAGTAGGTCTGCGAGCTTGCCCGCATCCATCGTATCGGCGTTGGAGTACTAGCGCGGACAGACCCGCCGAAACGGCTGCACCTCCAAGTAGAGCGGCCGTGGCACCCAACCAAGTTTGCGTTGTCCATAGCCCATTCCAAACTTCAAATGGAGAGATTTTGCAACGCACACTCAAATATGCAACGGCCAAGATCGGAGCTCCGATCGAACCTAGCGTCGCTTCCGATTGTTACTCCAGTCAAGACTCCACCTATAGCCCATAGTCCAAGCGGGTCTCTTCCCATAATTGGATCGCCGTGGCCGTAGGCGTACTTATTGAACGACTGCGGATCTTGTTGGTTGCCGTAGAACGGATCGAGTCGATTAAATTGTGCATTGGCTGGATTGTAGTAGCGGGCGCGGAGGTATTGGTTGCCGGTTAAGGAATCAAACTGCTCGCCGTTGTAGAGAACAGACGTGAGGCTGGAGGCGTGAGGCTGGAGAACGCCAGCGGCGTCGATGATGGCCAAAATCTCGCCATAGGCGCTATAGCTGAAGAGCTGGACGATGGCGGCGGTGGCGTCTAAGAGGCCGCGGACGTAGGCTTTGCCGTCGTGAGAAACCACAGCGTTTCGCGTGAGGCTTCGGTGCCGTCGGCATCGGAGTCGATCTCGTTGAGTGCACTGATGTGAATGCCAGTGTGATCGTAGTCGTAGGTCTAGTCGTAGCTGGCGGTGAGCGGCGATGTCTGGGCAGCACCGGCTACGTCGTACAAAAGTCATCCACGTCGGTGCGGCGACCATCAGAGCGAACCGTGTAGTCGAAGCTGACGATCTTGTCGTTATCGCTCAGATCCAAGTTGTCGTAGCAGAAGCTGTTAGTTGTCGCGGTATTCGGAAACCACCCGAAAAATGTGTGTGTCCCAGGCATTTAGATTCGGTCAAAACTGCGACCGCAATTCGGTCGGTAACACCTAACGACAGATTAGGGCGTTTCCAATTGTTCCCACCTAGTTAGGAAATCACTCAATCTAAGTGACAGATCCGCGAATTGCAGTTGATCGAACATCAAGACATGGGGATCTTCTTCGTCATCGCAGAATCCCCAGAAATAATCTCCCATGAAATCCAGGAAGGTAAAGAAGCCCTTTGGCTTTTCAATCTCATATTCTGTAAGCTGAAGGTCTAGCTCGGAATTCCTAGCTTCGCGGCTGGCAAGGGACCATTCGTAGTCGAAGAACAGTGACCCAGCGTCTGCGCCACAGATTCTGAGGAATCGCTCGTAGATCTGTGGGATCCGCATGTCTGTGAAATGCAGTCCCGCCAGAATGCTCTCCTGCGAAAACCCTCGGGGCTCACTGCAATTCCACCGGCTAGCCAAGCGTGCGCGCATCTGGATTTCAAAGGTCTCGGCATTCATGTCATAAGCTTCCAAAGAACTCCGTTATCCCATTCCTAATAATCATACTGCCGGGAGTGGGATCGCTCCAAGTTACGTTTAATTCAATGTCAGGGTAATCCCTGGAAAATTGTTGCATGATACCTGGATCTGTGGCGCTTGCGTGGCTGCAACTAGGGCACGGGACCTTTTCGGTATATATGGAAACAGCTCCAGTGGGCCTCAATTCTCCGCCATCAATTTTTGCGGCAACTGATTCAAGGATTTTGACCTCAGAATCAAAGTCGTGCGGTCGGCCAGGGTTTACCGATCGCGGGCTATACTTTGGGTTGGTCGGTGTTGCAACCGTCCCGCGCAAGCTGCGGTTTGTAGAATGTGCAATAACACGTTCAGCGCCATCGGCGGCACCGGGCATTCTTATATCAGCCACTGCAACATTTCCTTCACCACGCGAAAACCTTCCTCTCGTTGAGTTACGCCACATATTCGCGGCACCAGCTCCATCCTTCGTTGAAATGAAGTAGGCGTTGTGGGCCACTACACCGACGCTACCAACGTGGTACACACACTCTCGATCGACCTCAAGGTTATACAAGAGTTGGCTTGTTGGTTTGCGTTCGATGCCAACGAGCTTGACGGTCTCTGTGTCGGAACACCAAAGCAGGTCTCCAGCTTCAAGTTCTCTTGCCGCTAAATAGCTACCTGATCGATCTTCAAAGAACCTGTGATTCTCCGTGCATTTTATGCAGTCGCCACTTTCGAGATACAGGTGCAGAATATCGCCGTCAAAAGGCGTCGTAATTTTTCCAGTGACGATAGATCCATCAGATTCTTGAGTTTTGATGGAAGTTGCTGGCTTAACCTCTTCGACCAAACAGAATTGCTCATCAATGAGGCCCGGTAGATTTATGGTAAAGCCTCTACCTTCAACGATTGACTGACTCCGTAGATATTCGTTAGGTCTAAGTAATTCGATACGTGCTCCTGAAGCGAGCCTACCGGTTATAACCGACCAAGTAGAGGGACATATTCTTCCGAATGCTTGCTTGCGATCCTGCGGAAGCGGATTCTGAGCATGAACACGTTCCCCTAAATTGATATCGGAGATTGGCAATAAGACGCGGTCGGAGTTTTCTCTAATGGTCGAAACAAGCGTGTCTCCGGTAAAGCAAAGTTTTCTTCCTAATCGGGCGAGTTGGCCAATCGAAAACAGTCCAGTAACGAGCCGGAAAGTTCCTTGCGCAAACCCCTCGGATGTGAATCCTTTGGAATAGAATGAATCGCCTACGCCATAAAGCGTTAAAGCGATAGTTGCGCGTGATGCCCACACCGTTAGGAACTGCTTCGTGGCGTGACTTAGTCCTTGCCAGATTGCTCCCGCAGCAGGCGCGAAGCCACCAGCGATTCCGCCAAGCAGGGCACCAAATAAGGCACCGTTCAATGCTCCTTCGACGGGGTCGTCTCCACCAAGCCAAGCGTCTGCTGCCCCCATGAGCCCACCGGTAACTCCGCCAATTGCCATTCCGCGTAGCATACCACCAATACTGAACGACACCGAAAAGCCACCCAGTGAAAACAGTCCCGTTGGATCAAAATTACCAATCGGATCGCCGTGCGCATAAGAATACTTATGGAATGAAAGTGGGTCGGTCTTGGTGCCGAAGAACGGATCGAGTCGATTGAATTGGGCATTGGCTGGATTGTAGTAGCGGGCGCGGAGGTATTGGTTGCCGGTTAAGGAATCAAACTGCTCGCCGTTGTAGAGAACAGACGTGAGGCTGGAGGCGTGAGGCTGGAGAACGCCAGCGGCGTCGATGATGGCCAAAATCTCGCCATAGGCGCTATAGCTGAAGAGTTGGACGATGGCGGCGGTGGCGTCTAAGAGGCCGCGGACGTTGGCTTTGCCGTCGTGCAGAAACCACAGCGTTTCGCGCGAGGCTTCGGTGCCGTCGGCGCTGTAGCTGACAACTGTTTGGCTGATCTCGTCGTGACCAAAGGTGTAGTCGATGACTTTGACGAGCTGGCCTGTGGCAGCGTCGTAGTGACTCTCGCGAACAACTTGTTGGTAACCCGTGTGATTCTGGTGATCAACTAAGTACTCAACTTTGGTGCGGCTCTCAAAGGTGCCGTCGGCGTCGGAGTCGATCTCGTTGAGTGCACTGATGCGAATGCCAGTGTGATCGTAGTCGTAGGTGCTGCGAGTGATGGAGGCTGCATTACCTGAGGCGTCGTAACTGGTGACCGTGGCGATCTCGAGACGACCTTGAAGATCATAGGAGAAGTTTGAAGAGTGAAGGGGCAAGTTAGAAGAAGGGGAAATCCGGGTGCGGCCGGTGTTCTGGGTGAATTCGTAGGTGTGTTTGGTGGTTTCAGTCGTCGCGCCGGCTGCGTCGGTGACAAGCTCTTCTAGCAGGCGATCACCGGCGTCGAAGGTGTAACTGGTGCGCGCATCGACGGTACCGTCGTTGCCAGCGTCTTTGGCTTTGGCGATACGATTGCCGACAATGTCATATGTAAACGATTCGCGGTAGTCGAGAGAGTTATCCCAGTGGTCGAAGACTTCGTCGGTCATACGTCCGAGATTGTCGTAGGTGTAGTGGTAGCTGGCGGTGAGCGGCGATGTCTGCGTGGCGCCGGCTACGTCATACCAAAGCTCATCCACGTCGGTGCGGCGACCATCATCGCGGACCGTATAGTCGAAGCTGATGATCTTGTCGTTATCGCTCAGATCAGCGATGTCTGCGGTCGTTCCATCGGTTCGGTAGTGCGTGAGACTATCGAGCCGCTGGATGGAATCGTAGACGTAGTCTTTGAAAAGTCCGTTGTCTGCGAGTTCCGCGTCGAGGCTGCCAAGCAAGTCGTAGAAGTATTGGTGCCGTTGTGACTGGCTAGCAGCCTGCCCTATGACACGTTCGGTGACAGTAGACAAGCGGCCGAGTGCGTCGTAAGTATAGTCAGTCGCACGGTCCGCTGTAAAACTGGAGAGTGGTTGGCCGGCAGGTATAGCTGCACCGATTTGTGTCGATGTTTTGCGACCGAAGACGTCGTACTCGTAACGAATGGCTCCTTCGGGAGTGCTGTGCAGCGTGAGCCGGCCCTGTGTGGCGTATAGCTTGGTTGCGAGGCGTACCCTCCCTTCGCCGACGCTCGACCCTCTCGGAGGGAGAGTGAATTGTTCCACCTGGAATTCGCGGCCGTAGGCGTCGTAGATGCTGGTCCAGGTTTCGGCGGGCGCGTTGGGAGCAGCTTCGTAAGCGGTCATGTCAGCGAAGAACTGTCGTGCAAGTAGTCGACCGCCGCCAATTTGGCTGTCGTCGTAACGATACTTGGTCACCACGCCTTCGAAGGAAACGTGCAAGTCCATGCGGCCTTGATCGTCGTACTCAAAACGCTCCGTCCAATCGCCGGCAGGAACATCGCTATCGTCGCTGGTGCCGAAAATCCCGTCGACGCCGAAGCCAAGCGGCAGGGTACGGGTCGCTTGGCGGCCGGCCTCGTCGAATTCAAAACGCGACTCGCGGCCGAGAGGATCGCGGATGAGGGTCTGATTGCCACGCGAGTCGTAGGCGTATTCGTATCGCGGCTGAGTCGGCTGGCCCGTGGCGGGATCAATGACTTCCGGCAATGTTACCGCGACTAAGCGACCGCTGGTGTCATATTCGAAGGCGCGTTGCAAGCCGAGTTGATTTGTTTCGGAGAGCACACGACCTTGCGAGTCGTAGTGCGTGCTCATCGTGGTGTCGTCAGGATACGTGATTCCAACTTGGCGACCCTGGGAATCGTAACGGAAGCGGGTTTCCCTGGCGTCGGTGGCATCGACCGTAACGAGCGAGCCGTCGGCGTTTTCGACTTGGATGACGTTTGTGCGTTGGATGGCCGTTTGTCCATAGCGATCGAATTCCGTCTCGCTGCGGAGTCGTACGAGCTTGCCGGGGTAGCGCGAGCCTAAGCCAACTTGTTCGGCAGGCAATGGATGACCGACGGTGGCGATTTGGCGATCGCGCGTGTCATAAATGGTGTCGGTGATTTGTCCAGTCGGTGAAATGCTGCGGATGACTCGGCCGCGGGAGTCGTAGATGGACTTGGATTCGTAGAGCAATGTTCCGGCGGAGACTATTTCGGCAGACAAGCCGGCAGCTTGTCCTACGATTGCAATGGCAGCGTCGGCGATGCGTTGCGAGCCGATGTTGCGGCCTTGGTCGTCGTAGACCGTGGCGGTGGCATAGAAGGCGGGCGAAGTGCCTGCGCCGAGCGCGGTGTCACCCGGCATGACGTAGCGATCGGAGCTCAGTAGCACACGTCCGAGAGAGTCAAAGACGGTTCGCGAAGTGAGCCACACGGCGGTGCCAGATTCGTCGAAGGACTGGGTTCGCGATTCGATCGTTTGCCCATAGCGATCGAAGAGGGTTTGACTCTTGCGGCCATAGTTGTCGATCGTCTGCCAGACTCGGCCCGCGTCGTCGTAATGCGTTTCCGATGAAGTGATGAGCGTACCGGCGGTATTGAGCTGTGCAGATAGGCTAGTCGTCGGTCCGACGATCGCGATATCGACGCCTTTGCGACGTTCGGTCCGGATCATGCGGCCCGCGTCATCGTAAATGTTATGACTGCCGTAAATCTCTTCCACCGGCGTGCCTTCGGGAACACTGTCGGTCGAATAGATCGGGTTACCATCTTCGTCGAAAATCGAACGGCTGATGAGCCACACCGGCGCGCCGTTTTCATCGAGACTTTGCGTGCGTGTTTCAATGGTCAGTCCGCGCGTGTCAAAGCGTGATTCGCTGGTCAGTCCGTTTTGATCGATATTGCGGAAGGGGCGATCGAGCGTATCGAACTCGACACGCGTCGTCCCAGTAGGCGAAGTGCTCTCGGTGGGTTGGTCGTTGGGGGCGACAACGTTGGTCGTCGTCAGGGAGTCGGTGTTGTTCGGATCGTTGGGATCAACCCAATCGAACTGCGTGCTGATTTGATTGCCATTCGCGTCGTACTGCACACCGCGCAGATTCTCTTCGGTGTCCTCGGTTTGCGTCACTTCACCAAACTGGTTGTACTTCAGCTTGATGATGTTTCCGCGTGGACCATTGCCGCCTGAATTACCGCCTGTGCCTGGATCGTCACCGCCTCCGCCTGAAAAATCGCCCGAGCGCACTTCGATCACTTGTCCGGCGTCATCGTAGCGCATCGACGTACCGCCGCCGTTAGACGGCGCGCTGTAGATCAGATTGAAATCTTCATCGTAGCTGTAGTATGTCGACGAGCCGTCGGGATTGATGGTCGAGTAGGGAACGCCTTCGTTGTCGTATAAGTAGCGGGTCGTGTTGCCGCGATCGTCGGTTTCGGACGTTACTTGGCCCCAGCGATTGTAAGTTCGAGTTGTGGTGAGGTCGTCGTCTTCACCCGTTTCAGCATCGACGCCTCCGATGACTTGTGTTTCGGTCCTGGGGAAGCCGCGCGCAGGATCGTCGAAGGTGCGAATCACCCGCTGGCCGCCGCGGACGGTGTGGTCAACGGGATTGCCGAAGTCATCGAACAACACCGTCGCTGAAATACCATTCTCGTCGCGGATCGTTTGCAAGAGACCTTGCGGATCGTAGTCAAACGCCAGGAATGAGCCAGTGGCGTCTTCAACGGAACTCAAACGACCGGACATCGCGACACCGCCTTCGCCCCCCGAGCTGCCGTCGTCTACGTCAGGTTTGTAGTTGGCTTTCACCGCCAGGTTGCCGAGCGCATCAACGACAGAGTCGAGATAGTGCGCTGGCTCGCCATGATATGTCATGGTGGTTGTATTACCCATGCGGTCGGTAAAGCTGACGAGATCACCCTTGGAATCGTAAGCGTATTGCAGGCTATTGCCGCGTGGGTCGGTGATCTGAGCGATACGGCCTTGCATATCGCGCTGAAAAAGTACGCTACGACCGGCAGAGGAAATGATGCCGTCGTAGCGTATCTCGATTCGGTTTCCGTTGCGGTCTTCCAAGGAGCTCGTTTCACCCGTCGTGGCGTTGACGTTGTAAGTGATTTTCTCGCTGATCGACGTCAATTGAAATGCGTTGCCGAATTCGGGATCTTGCGGATTGTAAGTGGTCCCGTAGCCCGACAGATACTCGCTCCCTAGCAGCTTCAGTCCGCCCGCAGGAGCTTCTAGTTTGTAGTTGTTGCCCGGGTCGGCGTCAAAATTACTCTTCCATGACAATACGATGCCGAAAAGCGTTTGATCTGGCAGAGCGTGGAACGTAAATCCCTCTTCGGTGCCTTCTGGTGTAGTGGCGACGACGCGCGTACCATTGATGAACGCGCGAAAGCGTCCCGAGCCTACTCCACCGAGCGTCGATTGGTCGATTTCCGTGCGAGCCTGACGCACCTCGAGCGTCCAGCCGTTACCAAAATCGCCGACTTTATTGGCGTCGAGCGTGTCGTAACTGCGAACGATGGTGATCGGAATGCCAGAAACGCGGATGGTCAGATCATCAAAGCTAACGTTGAAGTTGCCGAGCTTCAGTCGCCCTTCGACTTGCACGAGCGAATCGCGAGTCGACTGGTTGAAGCCTGCGTCCTCCGCAACAGCTCGCAGGATGTAAGAACCGTTGGCCAAATTCGTTGGATCGAAGCTGCCGATTGTTTTATTGGTCAAGTTGCCTAGTGTTTGCCCGGTTGTTGCAGTCAGCGACGCGAACTGGCGAAACGGTGCCGAGCCATCGGCGGGAGCGAACAGTAAGCGCACTGCTGTCAGGTCCATCTCAGGATCGGTGACCGTCAAGTTGATATCGGTCGGCGCGGTCAGTTTCTGACTGCGGGTTGGGGTCACGAAACTAATTGTTGGAGCCGCGTTGTTCGGATCGCGGACGAGTATCTCGAGCTGATCGGTCGAAGTGTTACCGGCCGCATCCTTGGCAGTGGCCAAAGCACTAAAACGTCCGGCAGCGGTAAACGTGAACTTACCAAAGCCGCTGCTACTGAGGGCGATGTTGGTGTCGCCGATCAGAAGCGTCCGTTCGGTAACGGCGACATCGTCCGTTGCACGAACCTCAAAGGAGACTTCGGTATCGATGTTGACGGACGTTTGTGAGGCCAGTAAGTCAATTTGAGGACCGGTCGTATCAGCGCTAACTGTGATCGTCCAAGCTTGTTCGAGCGGAGTGCTGATGCGATCGTCGGTCAAAGTTACTTTGACGTTGTGCGAACCGAGGCTCGCGTCTGTAGTGGTCCACGTAAGGCGACCGGTGTTGACATCGAACGCGAGTCCGCCAGGGCCATCCACGAACGCTAGCGTCAGCGGATCGTTGTCAGGGTCGGAGGCAGCGACATCGTAGCGATAGACTGCGCCGGCAGTAACCGTGAGTACAGGCGACGAATCGAACCGCGGCGCGTGATTGGCCGCGCGGACAGGCAAGCGGAATTGGTAACGCGCGGTGTGATTGGCGGGATCCTTCGCGGTCAGTTTAACTAGGGGTGACGTGCCCACCAGCGCCGCGGGCGGATTCCAGGTCACCACACCCGTGCTTGAATTGATTGTCAACCCGGCGGGCCCTTCTTCCACCGCGTATACGAGCGTATCGCCATCGGGATCGGTGGCGGGGAAAGCGCGGCTGTACGCTAAACCAACTTCGGCAATTCCCGGTTGCGTGTCGTCAAACTGAGGCGGATCATTCGGACCGAATTCGTCGACCAGCACATCGAAGACTAATTGTGTGCCTTCACCGAGGGGATCGACGGCGGAGACGTAGAAGCGATACGTGCCATCCGTCGTCGGCGTCCATGTGAGCACGCCCGTGGTTTCGTCGAGCGCGGCACCGTGCGAGTCTCGCCCGGCCACGAAGCGGAAGAAGATAGGGTCGCTATCGGCATCGGTGGCCGTAAAAGTTGTTGAGTACAGCATCCCACGTTGGTGATGCACGTTTGGGCTACCCGCAATCTGTGCCGGACTGTTTCCACCGCGCGTGACCAGCGTGTAGGTGAATGTGTCGGAAGCACCTGAGGTGTCCGTCGCGCGAGCTTGAATCGTTTTACTACCGACGTCGTTGGCTGTCGGGCGATAGTCGACCAAGCCTCGCGCGTCGATGCGAACACCGCTGGGAGCATCGACGAGCGACCAAGTCAGTGTATCGCCTTCGGGATCGGTGGCTGCGAAGAGAGCTTGATAGACGCGACCCGCGACAGCATGCTTGAGTACTGCCGGTGCCGTCTCAGCGGTGTCGCCGAGCTCGTAGTCGACTGCGCGGATCTGAACCGCATCGATTTCGGGAGCTTCGTTGCCGGCTGTGTGTCCGACAGCGATACTCCACGTTTTCGTGTCCGTGCCGCCACGTCCATCGTTGACGCGGGCCGTAATTGCATATGGACTGCCGCCGGTAGTGACCTGCGATTCAGTCGGAGCCCAGTTGAGCAAGCCGCCGTTGTCTAGCGTTAGTCCAGTTGGCCCGGAAACAAGTTCAAAGTTGAGCGGATCGCGGTCGGCATCGGTGGCTGGAATCTGCCAGAGGTACTCAAGGCCGAATTGGATCTTGTTGCGTGGCGAGCCGATAATCTCAGGCGGGTTGTTCGTGGCAGGGTCGACAACTAGCAAGTCGATCGCTTGAGTGTCGCGAGCGTCACGGTTGTCAATGGCATATACGTTGAAGGTGTAACGACCAGCGGATGTGGGGGTCCAAGTAATATTTCCCGTTTGCGCGTTGATCGCCAGTCCCGTTACATTGTCAGCGGCATAATTTAACGTGTCGCCGGGATTTGGATCGGTAGCGACGACTGTGTACGGTAGCGGTTGTCCAAGATCGAGTCGGCGCGGCGCGGAACTGTTGATCTGTGGTGGCGCGTTATTAATCACCGACAAAGTGAACTCTTGCGTGTCTTGCTCACCGAGTGGATCGGTGACGGTGACCGTGACGGGGTAACTATTTGCGGTGGAGGGAGTCCACAGGATCACGCCAACAGTCGAGATCGTCATGCCACGAGCGCGCGAGTCGGCGTCGAGCGCATAGGTTAGCTGGTCGCCATCGGGATCTTCAGCGATGACAGGGTATTGATACGGCAAGTTGCGAGCGGCTGGTCCGCGCGGCGTGCTCGTGATGTGCGGTGCGCGATTTCCACTTCCGCCAGCCACAACGTGGATGGTAAATGCTTGTGTGGCCGTTTCATTAGCTTCGTCGATCGCGGTGATTTTGATTTCAACGGAGCCGACTTGGCCAGGACGCCAACTGAGAAGTCCCGTATCTGGATTGATGGTCATACCCACCGCACCTTGGGTAAGTGCATAGCGGACTGTGCCGCCGTCGGGATCATAAGCGTCGGCACGGTAGTTCAGCGGTTCGCCGAGCGAAGTTTCTCTTGGAGGCAGCGAGCGGAAGCGTGGCGCAGTGCCTGACGCTGGCGGAGCTTCGCTTACCGGCAATTGTATCGCTTGAGTCGCCGTGCCACCTTGCCCATCCGCGGCCGTGATGGTGACAGCGTATGTGCCTACGTCGGCCGGGGTCCATTTCAGCACACCTGCCGTCAATGTCATGCCGCGTGCTTGCGATGCGGTGTCGAGCGAAAGTGCGACCGTGTCGTCATCGGGATCGGAAGTAACAATGGCGTAGGTCCACTCCTGTCCGCGATAGACGGGGCCCGTCGGCTGGCTGTTGATCGATGGAGCGCGATTGATGCGGACAACCGGCAACTCAAACGCCTGCGTCGTGGCGTTACCAGTCGGGTCGGTGGCGGTCACTGCGATAGCTTGATTGCCAACTGCGCTTGGCGTCCAAGCGATGCGTCCGGTGTTTGCGTCGATCATGATTCCCGCCGCAATCGAGTCCGCGTCAAGTGTGTATGTCAGCGCGTCGCCGTCTGCATCGCTGGCCTTCGCTAGATAGATCCACTCTTGCGCAACCCGAGCTGGACCCGACGGCGAGCTCGTGAAGACTGGCGGACGATTGCTCGAATGATTCGGAGGCGCGACGGCGGGCAAGGTGAATGATTGCGTATAGGTATTGTCGGCGCTATCCGTAGCAACCACAGCGATCGTGGCGTTGCCTGGGACTGAAGGAGTCCAAGTGACTAGACCAGTTCGTGCGTCGATCTCAACACCCGTTGAAGTTCCAGCGCCCAGCGAAAATGTCAGCACATCGCCATCAGGGTCGGAGGCACGTACCGAGTAGACCCAAGTACGCGCGACTATGGCTGGGCCCGTAGGGATACTGGTGATCTTCGGTGGGAAGTTTTCGGGCGGCACGACGGAAATCGTGATGCTTTGCGAAGTCGAGCCACCGAAGTTGTCGACGGCCGTGACGACCAACGCCGCCTCGCCTGTCGATGTGGGAGCCCAACGCACCTGGCCGCTCGTCGCGTCGATGGAGAATCCAGCCCCTACCGCCGCGGCGTCGAGCGAGAATGTGATCCTATCGCCATCGGGATCAAAGGCATCGGCATCGTAGGTCCACGTCGTTCCCACTTCAGCCGGTCCGATTGGAATCGAAGTGAATTGGGGTGCCGCATTGTTTACACGCTCGACCACTGGCAACTCAAAGCTTTGCGTTGTGAAGGCACCGTGCATATCTTCGGCGACTACTTCGATCAACACGCCTGCGCTGAGAGAGCTGGGTGACCAGGTTACCAGGCCCGTAATCGCGTCGATGGTCATGCCACTAGGATGTACGCCCAGTTTAAAAGTCAGTGTATCGCCGTCTGGATCAACCGCTTCGACGTCATAGTTCCAAGCCTGATCTTTGACAGCCGGTCCAGTTGGCAGCGAAGTGATTCTGGGGGGATTGCTTGGTACGGATGGTTTTATGACTGGCAGAGTGAACGACTGAGTCGCTGTGCCCCCTGCCCCATCCTCAGCAGTGATCTTGAAATCAAACTCGCCTACGGCTGCGGGGAGCCAAGTGAGGATGGCAGCTGCTGAGCAGTTGGGAAACTCTGCCGGGCAACTGGTAGCAGTCAACGTGGCGCCGCGCGCGACCGAAGCGGTATCCATGGTCAGTGCCACTGTGTCGCCATGATTTGCATCCACAGCAACAACGGTATACTCGTAGGATCGACCAATCCTCGCTGGACTGCTGGGGGCAGACACAATGCGTGGCGGTGCCGCATTGGAGACAGGCAACGTGAATTCTTGACGAACGCGACCACCGCGCCCATCACTGGCTTCGACCAGAAACCGGAAAGCTCCAGTAGCCATAGGAGTCCATTGAAGCAAGCCACTGGCATCGATGGTGGCACTATCTGGGTTTTCGCCAGGGATCAATGTGAATTTTACAACATCACCATTGGGATCGTTGGCGGCTAGCTGGTATGTCCATTCGACGCCTGGTACCGCAGGGCCTTCGGGTCGACTGGTGATTTCAGGCGGATCGTTGATGGCGAAGACGAACAACTGAAAAGCCTGCATGGCCACACCACCTACCTCGTCAGTGGCTCGTACGATGATTTCATGCGGACCGATGTCATTGTCGGTGGGAACCCAGGAAACAATTCCAGAGCTGCGTTCGATCACGACTCCAGCGGGTGCCGTGACCAGACTGTAACGGAGTGCGTCACCGTCGGGATCCATGGCATCCACGTCGTAGCGATATCGCAAGCCGACGGGTGCGGACGTAACGGGTCGCGAGGTGATGATCGGTCGCAAGTTGGAGTTGGGTTGCCGTGGCGTGACATCGATCATGAACGACTCGGTGGCTCGCCCTCCCTTGCCATCTACGACTCGGATGGTGACTTCATGCGATCCCAATTGGTTTCGAGTTGGACGCCAGGCGATACGTCCGGTAGCGGGATTCAGAGTCAAACCAAGCGGAGCGAGCGCACCAGTTGTTGCACCAGACAGCAATTGATAGCTGAGTGAATCACCGTCCGGGTCACTGGCGAGCAGGTCGAAGAGCAAGATACGTTCGACTTCTTGCTCTACATTCGGTACGGTTGTGATGGTTGGAGGCCGGTTGTCCGTACCCGCGACAAGGTCAACTGTGACAGTCCAGGTCTGCGTGTCGACGCCACCCCAGGGGTCACTGGCGGTGGCGGTAAACTCGTACGCGCCGGCTGCTGGCGGACTCCACATCAGAACGCCGGTCTGCGAATCGAACTTGGCACCGTGTTGGGCGCCATCGACCAGAGTATAACTGATTGGGTCTTCCTCTGGATCAATGGCAAATACGTCGTAACGATAACCAGCGCCAATGGCGACGGGAACACTCCCGTAAACTGTTCCCGCCAAATCCAGATCATAGAACTCCAACTCAAAATTCCACGCATCGCCGTCGCCAGTGAACGTAACTGGGAATGTAACAACACGACCGACCACCGTGGCTGACCCGATCGTGGCTGGTGCATCATTCAACGTAGCTTGCAGACCAACGTTGATCGTGCGACTAATGAGAGTACTCAGCGTAGTAACGAAGGCGGAGGTAAACGAGCTGCGATTCTGCGTGCCCGAGTTGCGTAGCAAGCCGATATTCCAATTCGATCCCCCAAGTTCAGCAGACAATTCGACGTAGTCGGCGACAGTTGTACCATCGTTTCCAATAGCTAAGTAGTCATCGGAATCCAGTGTCTCGAAGCCCCCATTGCCATCGGCGTAGAATAACCTGGCGATGTCGCTACCGGCATCATTTTCTGTTGCCCAGAAACCCAGTGCGCCGCCGCGCGTGCCACCAGCGTCTTGATAGCTGGCGCTGACAATCGAGTGCAGACCGATATTAGCTGTTGCCAGCGAACCAAACAAACTGTCGTAAGTGATTGAGTTTTGTACCACATCGCGATCTTCGTCCGTCAACAAAATGATCTGCCGCGAGGCATGCGGGCGAAACTCGAGTTGTTCGATGGTATAGTCAATTCCCCAATAGCCGTCTTCGGTACCGCCGGTCACCTCGAGATGTGCTGCGCGGGTCGCGGCAACGCCAGCGTTGGCCCACGCATTAGCCAGGGAACCGTCGGAGAGCTTGAGTATTTGTCCGGCCATTGCTTCGACGGTGTACGCCACAACGCCTCCGCCAGGACGAATCGTGCCCTGATTCAGTTGATCCAGGGGAAGCGGCGTCTCTACCCTAGCCAACTGCAGAAGCCCCGAGTAGCCGTCAATGCTGATTTGGTAGCGTCCGTCGACCGGTGCGATCAAGCGCGGCGACTGTGTGCCAGCAATATAGAATCCACTGGTGGTTGTTCCATGCCAGAGTACGCCACTACTGGGGCCGCGGATCGTGATCGTATCTCCAGCACCTGACTCGGACAGGAGCGTCGCGAAGAACTCTTGGCCGGCCGCAAGGTCCATCACGTAGTGCGACATGCCGCTACTGTTAATTACGTCGATCGATTCATTCCAAGTGACCGGCGATCCCGAGTAAGGATCGATCGTGGCGCTGCCAATCCCCAGGCTAACATCAAAACTAGTCGTAGTAGTCGCGGTGGCGTAACCTTGGATAATCAGGTGATAACGCCCGCCAGTGCGTATCGGAAGATCTTCCAGAATCGGGAGGGTGGTAGACGTGCCGCTCGCCAGCGTAAGGCCGTGTTCGTCTACGATTCTCCACGCGGTATCTGAGCCTTGATAATTGCTAAAGTCCAAGCTCAGTGTGTTTCCCTGCGCTGCATCGATGTCCAAAATGGACGCTTCGCTGGGTAATGAATGGGTTACTGACTGACTGGTGCCTGGGACTAGTTTGGTGCGAGCTTGGTTCAAGTCGTGTGCGACGAATTGATAAGTGAGTGGAGCAGTGCCTGTATTGTTCGGCGCATCGACGAGCAATGTGTATCGGCCATTGCTCAGCCAATGCGGATCCAAGTCTTGTACGACCGTACCGCTCAGCGTTCCGCCGCCCACTTCGGTCACCACGCCAGCGGCATCGAGCAATCGTAGGCGATAAGAATCTTGAATGGGCGAAAATGGAACGGGTGGTTCGAGCCAGCGATCTACAAATAAGGCAATGTTACTCGCGTCTACGCGGTACATCGCCGACTCTTGCGGATCCTGCAGTGTGTCCGTCGTTAAAGCGCCAAGTGTAAGTGTGTCGGTGGTGGCCAACGGATCAAGCAAACGCACTTCATATGGCCCAGAAGAACCTTGCAATCGCACGGTATACTCGCCGGACAAGCTAAACAGAATAGGATCGGGATCACTTGTTAGGGGCCGAGGAGCAATAAGCTGGTGTCCGCGCGGATCGATAACTTGCAACGTGATGCCGGTGCCTTCTACGCCATCGATGACCATCAATTCACCAGCCGATGCAGTAAAAGTCAAATCGGTCACGGCTGTAAGCGTACCAGCGTGGACTCCCCAGCCAACGCGCGACTGTAGATCGGGCGTTGATAGATTGGCCAGCAACTCAAAGTCTAGTGGCAGTGTCAGATCGCGATCATTGGGAATTCCAGGCAGGGGCCCACCTGTGGACGCAGCATGGGTACTGCCCGATACCGTTATCGTATACGTTCCATCTGCGGGTAAACCGAGCTTAGGCAGTACTTGGCCGGGACCGATCGTGTCCGCGAAGACTACCTCGCCGGCTGGCCCAAATACCTGAACAAATAAACTGGGATTCGCGCCAGGCTCGTCCGTGATGATCCGCGGATTCACGGAACCATTGCCGTAGCCGACAATGGCATAGCGATTGTCGCCAATACCGCGACCGATCAGTGACGCATCCAGCAGCGCGATCACTTCGGCGATCCAAGACTGCTCTTGCATCGAGCCGCTTTCGTCCACCACCAAGACGATATCAGCGGTGGTCAAGTTGACGTCTGGTGGCAACGTTACCGAGACGTTTCGAGTAACCGAATCGCCGCGCGCCAGAATCTCTTCAATGGCCTCCGGCGAAACGTCGCCGACCTTGGTCCCCGCATTGAGATCTGGCAATCGGAATGTGGTCTCCGGTTCAGTTACGATGACCGGCGGCAGGTTGTTTGGATTGGGGTGCACGTAGATTTGATAGGTCTGGGTGGCCTCGCCTCCACGCCCGTCGTGGACGTGCAAGCTGACAGGCACAAAGGTCCCAACGGCGGAAACGGGTGGGATCCAAGTGATATCGCCCGCTGGATCGTGGAAGTTGTCTGGATCGGAAGGACCAGGGACAATCTGCATGCCGCTGGGGGAGACATCAAAGCGATAGGTCAGTGCATCAAAATCTGGGTCGGTGGCCCGCGATGCGTATTGGTATTCAACACCCACGTATGCATCTACCACTGGATCACTGATGAATACAGGTGGCCGATTCAGTGCGCCGGAATCTATGACTTCGATCGCGAAAGTCTGTACGTCGAACGCTTTATACGGATCCTCCGCGCGGATCGTTACCAAATGTGTACCGATGTCTGTGGCCGTTGGTTTCCATTCGATCAAACCGCTATCGGCGTCGATCGTCAGTCCGTTAGGGCCACTAATAAGCGTATACAGTAACGTATCGTCATCAGCGTCTTCGGCCGCACTGTCGTAGTAGTACGTATTGCCAACACGCACCGAACCAGGAGCGGTGGAGGTGAACTCTGGAGTCGTATTGATGGTACCAATTACATGGACTTCATAGCCAAACCGCGCCAATGAACGATTCTCGAATTCGAGCAGCAATTGAACTTCTTCGCCAGGCAGTAGCGAATCGGGCAGCGTCTTTTCCGCCAGCAATCCGCTGGCGTCGAAGAATGGTGCTCCGGCCAGGCCAGACACGACCGGATCGTTAAAGCGACTCGAGTCACGCGGCAGAATGCCCGCAAAATTGACAAGCTCAGCGTCAGGGGAATCGATACGAGTAACGGTGACTAACAGCGGCCCACGTATGGGATACGTGCCGGAATTGCGAAGCGTTAGGCCCGCGCCTACTTGTTGACTATCGATGTCATAAGCCGTGTGGTCGTAGTCCAGCGTAACTGAATCGGTTACATCGGAAAAATGTCGCCAGTCAAGATCATTGAAGGCACGCTCAAGGCGATCGAGTGTCGGTGCAAATGGCGGAGGCGTTGTCGTGCTGGCCTGACCACTCCCTGAGCCTGCAGTCCGGGGCACCTGCGTTACTCTTGGTATCAGTGTGACGCGCGTCGTATCGTCGTGATCGTTGTTGACCAACCGCAGGACCATTTTCGCCGCTAGGCCAGCTGGTAAGTGCGACACGTCAATAGTAATTGTGCCGCCATTGCCATCGGCGTCGGCGGACAGAGAGGTGCCGGCACCCAACAGCGTGACAAACTCTTCCGTACGATTGAATACACCGTCGCGGTTCGGCGTCACAATACCAGCTACCGGCCGACCGCTAGCGTCGACCAACGCAACTTCGAAGGCATCGTTGATCGAATTCGTATCAGCTCGATCAAAAATCAAATTGTCGTAGCTAAATTGTAAGGCCGCGATGTTAGCGCCAATCACAACGGGTATCGAGTGCTCCGTGAGGAAACGATCCTCTTCCACCAATTCAATCACGCTTTGAGCGACGTTGATCGTCACGGGCTGCGCATGCGACAATTCAGGCGATCCGTTGTCGGTTACGCGTACGATAAATTCGTATTGCGTGGGTTGGGCGTTGTCAGCGGCGGTCCAGACAAATGCACCAGTCGTCGCATCGATCGTTGCCCCAGGTGGGATGTCGCCTTCTAGCGAGAATCGTAATGTGTTGAGTGGCAAATCCGCATCAGTAGCGGTCGCGGTAAAGTTTACAGATCCACCACCCACTGTGGAAAAACCGCCAATGGCTGCCAAGATCGGCGCGCGGTTGACTTCCAAGACGGTGATCGCAAAGGACTTTTCATCGGAGCTTCCATCACGATCCGTGACCCGTAGCCTAACTGGGAAATTGCCTGGACCCTGGGCTTCGGTCGGAGTCCAACGGACAGTTCCTGAATTGCTAACCGTCAGACCCGCAGGTCCAGAAACTAAACCGAAACTCAATGTGTCGTCCGGTAGATCTAAATCACTCGCTGAAACGGTGAAGAGCAGTTCAGTCATTTCATCCAGCGACCGATCTGGGATATTGTCGAATACTGGTGGCGTGCGCTCAGCGAGTACTCGAATTGTAAAGCTCTGACTATCACTCAACACGGGGGAACCGCTGTCACGGACGACGACCGTGATCGGATATGTTGCATCGCGATCCGTGGTAGGGGCTGTGAAGCGAAACATACCGGTGCTGCTGTCGATGCTAGCGCCCGTCGGTGCACCTGCGGCTAGTGAAAATGTCAACGTATTGGCGGGAATGTCTGGATCAGTAGCCGCAGCAGCGACGGATAGGGAGTCGCCAGGTCGTATTTGTTCATCGTTTAACGGCGCGAGCACAGGCGCTCGATTGACCTCCAGAACCGTAATCACCACGTGTTCAGTATCAAAACCGCCAGTCGAATCCGTTGCACGCACCACCACATCAAATTGGCCAGGGCCATCGGCTTCCGTCGGCGTCCATGAGAATTGGCCTGTGTCGGCAGTGATCGACGCGCCCGCCGGTGCGGTGTCGAGCGAATATGTCATCGAGTCGGCCGGCAAATCGGGATCAAAGGCTGTGGCATCAAACGTAACATTTGTCTGCTCAGGGATCGTCTGGTCAGGTAGACTTGGGATAACGGGCGCGGCATTGTCGTCAACTGGCTGGCCCAATTCCAAGTCGACAAACACATCATCGAAACCGCGATCGCCAACATTGTCCCAGGGAGTCACCGACGAATGCTCTTCCCAGCCAACTCGCATCGTGCTCGGTCCCGTGTCACGCACGCGCAGGTGATTTTCAGCGATGCCATCGTTTGTGGATGCTTGCAGTACGTAGATTCGCAAGTGTTGTCCGGCGGGCAAGTTGACTTGAGTCGCGAGTTTGAAAACATCACGGCGTGAAAACAGCACGCGGCGCTGAGCTAATTGAAACACAGCCGCCGGATAGTCGGGCGATGTGGGAGAGAATCCATGTACATTGCCAGCGGCGTCATCGACGACAAACACTCCCATCTCATTAAATTCAACACGTCCGATCGTCATCTCAGCCGCCAATTCGATGATCTGACCAGGGTTGCCAGGCAAGTGCGTTAGTGGCAGGCTAATAAATCCCGCTGGAGCAATTTCCGTTTCACCAGGTAAGCGTGGGTCGCCGGTTGTACCGTTGGCATTGAGTTCGTTGATCAACAGCAGAGAGTCGATCGCCGAGAGCACGCCATCGCCACTGGTATCGTAAAAGAAGTCAAGCGGATTCGTGCGCGGCGGTAATGGCCCCGAACCGTCTAGATTGAGTCGATTGATGGTGAGCAAAACATCCGTCGGTGAGATCAAACCATTGTTGTTTACGTCCAACGGTCGCGCCGGATTTTGCCAATCTGAATTCAATACGATGCGTGGTTCAAGCTGTTCCAGCATCCGCATCCGTTGTTGGCGGCGGTACCTGTGACGTCGGTGCTCCTGGGAACGCTTGAGAAACTTCTTCGAAGAGCGCAGGGCTAATAGAACATTGGACTCAGGCATGAGAGCGATCTCTTTGGGCAAGACAAGAGGGCATATGCAATCGCGTTCCCAAAGCCTAATTTGCCCACACGATCAAAGCAACAAGCCCAACTCCAAACTAGTATGTTCGGGGAGCAATCATATGCTCCTACCAGCGGCATCCCATCGGTGGCGGCGGTTGCTGAAAAGACTTCTCGACCCTAGCTATTGAGCGACTAAGGGCGATCGTAGACGGGAAGAACTTTGTCCACGGAGCGTTGGTAGACGGTGCGCCCGTTGACCAGCGCGGTCTCAACGTAGGTGCGATAATCGAGTGGATCGCCATCAAAGAGCAGTAGGTCAGCGTCTTTACCAACTTCCAGACTGCCTACACGATCCTGCAAACCCAGTTGTTGGGCAGGTACGATGGTCAACGCGGCGATGGCGGTGCGTTCGCTCGCCCCACCACGCACAGCAAAAGCCGCTTCTAATGGTAGGCTCGTCAAATCGCGTCCAGCCAAGCCATTCAAGCTGATGGAGCTGCTGAGCGTTCCCAACGAAAATGGTACTCCGGTCTGCTCCAGCACGCGCGACATCTCAATCCAAGTTCCCGAGGTTTCCTCTTCGCCAAAACGGGCGCGGCGACGATCGCGTGGAGTCATAATGACTGAGGCACCTGCTTCGGCAAGTTCATCTGGGATGACCCAAGCTTCAGAGGCACCAGCGATCACCAGCTTGTAATCCAACTCTGTAGACAGAGCAACCATGTCGCGAATATCTGACACGCTACTCGCGGAAATGCGTAGGGCAATTTTGCGTTGCACCAAAGCTAATATTGCATCACTGACCGGCTTGCGTGGTGGCTGTTGTTTCTTGCCGGAGGCAACGGCCTTTTCATGTGCGGTTTGGTCTTCCAAGTACTTGCGGGCTTTGCTGATCTGCTCACGCCAGTTGTGTTGATTCAGCGCGCCCGTCAAGGAGCCGGGCGTCAAGTCGAGAAATGCGGACTCGGAAACAAGCATGCCATCGAGTTTTCCAAAGGACATCTTGATGACGGCATTGTCTTGCGGAGTGATGGGTGCCGGCGGGGTGCTGGTAATCGGTTCAGTAGGCAGGATCGGCAGACCACAGCACTTGCAGACGGCGACATATTCGCCATAGTCGCGTTCGCTCAGCTCTTGCGCGGCGGTCAAGTCTGCAGGGTCGGGATCGAGACCCGGAAAGCGTTTCGTGATGGGAAAACCATCGCTGAGGATACCGAACGTACTGATGGTAGTATCGCTAACGGTGCTGTCACTTGTGCCCGTCTCAGCTCGCCGTCGCCCGCCGCCCCGGCCACCCCGGATTTGGACGCAACCGGTGGTAATGCCTACTCCCAAGCAAAGACTAATATTGCGATCAAAGGGATCGAGTGAATCGGCCAGCTTTGCATTGCTGCCACTACTAGTCGAACTGAGGCCTACCCCGGACATATCGATGGCGATAAACCCCGGGGTGATGGTTTTGCCCGTTGCATCAATCCGCTTTGCTGCTGCAGGGATGTCAACCGATTGACCGATGGCCACGATCTTGCCGTCTTCGATCAGAATTGTCCCTCCACGGATGGTCTCGCGGGTCACGGTAATGATATCTCCACCAGTTACAGCCACGATTTCCGTGGTGGATTTCTTATCTTCCGCTTTCTCTTTGTCTTCCGTGGGCTGGCGAGACTGGGGGGGCCGAGCGTAACGCGCCCGCGAAGGTGGTTGCGCATGCGTTGCCACCGGAACGCCTAGCAAGGCAGCCAAGCAAGCGATTGCCAACGCGGGCTTGCAGCATACATTAGTGCTCGCAGAGGCTTGAGTCGAAAGCCTAGTTTTCATAGATCGGTTTCCCGGCGGTGAAAATGCGTTGAACGGACGTTGTGGCAGCAAATGGATCGCCGTCTAGGACAATAAAGTCGGCAGACTTCCCTATCTCTAGCGTACCAACTTGCTGCTCAATCCCCAAGAGTCTGGCGGGGGCAATTGTCAGAGCTTCGAGAGCAAGTTTGCGATCCAAGCCGCTGCGAACCAACATGCCAACGGCAAAGAGTGGAGTCTGCTGCTGGCTTCGGAAGTCGCTCTGGCTGAGGGATAATGAAAATGCAAACGGGACTTTCTTTTTGGCTAGCAACGCTGGTACGTTGACGCGAAGCCGTGAATTGGGGAGCGTGTCGATCGTAGGCGACATAACTATGGTTTGCGTTTTGGCGTCGAGCTCGTCGAGTGTGCGATAGATGTCTTCGCCGGACGCTACGAATACGACCGTCGCCTTAGGTGCTTCCTTGAATGCCGCCAGGCAGTGCAAGATGGCAGCCGCATTGTTTACGTTTACAAAGACCTGGCTCTTACCCTCGCGAACCGATTTCCAAAGCTCGGTGGCTGATGATCCTGTGGAAGTTGTGGTGCTCGTAGACGCCGCAGTGTTTGTCGACGTTGTTGTTGCAGCGGCCGATGTCGCAGCGGACGAGCTGGACGAGCCGGGGCGACCGCTTGAGGACCGCTGCTCTTTCAGGCCATTGCGCAGGACATCCAGACTCTGTGATTCGTTGGTGACAGTCACCAATAGTTGCCCGTCCGGATTCTTAATTTGCGCTGTTTCTGACGCTGATGCAGCAACGAGCGATTGCGCGTAGCCACCCGTTACAACATGCAGTGTCGTGATGCCACTTCGCCGCGCTGGGTTCCAATCGACATCGGACAAATTAATTCCGTCGGATATCTTGGCAAAAGTGGTTGCAATGGCAGGGGAACCTCCGCCAATGACAAACACGCGGCCTTGAAAAACGACGGTTCTTGTTTCGCTGGCTTGAACATTGCGTCCGATAGGGACTACGAAGTATGGGTCAACCAAGCCCGGCATAATCGTTGCCCCTTGGACATCAATAATGCGCGCCGAAACCGGGATCTTTACGTCCTTGCCAACTGCGTCGATTTTGCCATCGCGAATCAGGAGAATACCGTCGTCGATCGCGCCAGCTTTGGCAACTGTTTCCAGCCGCGCGCCGCGCAGTGCGATGAGGCCTTCTGCTGCGCATTGATTGGCGCACAGAACAGCTAGCGCCATCAAAATCGCGGCGGGAATTTTCATGATAGGTGACATGGATGATTCGTCTTATGCTCTTGTTTGGAAGCCCGCGCTCTAGGGTAACCCAACGCGCACGTGTCGAGTCACGATCAAAATCTTCTTCGATCGACACTGATGTCGTACACACTCTTGCCGTCGATAAAAACCTGTTTAACGTAGTTTCGTGGGTCAATGATGGAGCCAGTGGTAATCAGGATGTCAGCATCTTTACCGGGCTCGAGCGAGCCGACTCGATCCGCGATCATTAGCGCCTCTGCGGCTTCGATGGTAATGCCACGCACGGCGTCTTCCTCATTCCAGCCGTAACGTACGCCCATGGCGGCTTGGAAGAACAGCTCTTCTTGTGGGATGACGGGCGAGTCGGTGTTAACTCCCAGCCAGGTTACGCCGCGTTTGGCATATTCAGCCACGATGCCTTTGATCTGCCCGTCTTCGGGTTCGTAGCGGAAGCCACGCGGACCTGCCATGACGGGAATTCCGCGTTTGAGGATTTCATCGCTGATCTTGTAGCTGTCAAAAGTACCGTGATCAATCACCACTTTCAGATTCATCTCGTCGTGCAAGATGCGCAAGGTAGATTGCACGACCTGGTAGGCCTGGGTGTGAACGACGACAGGAATTTCGTGGTGGAACAAGGGCTTGAAGTACTCGAGTCGCAAGTTGACTTCGGGTTTGACGTCGATTTTTCCAGCTTCGAAATCATCCCACTGCTGGACGTACAAACGGCCTTCCATCAACTGCTGACGAATGACATAGTTCATGCCCATTCGCCCCGAGCCGACTTCACCGCCTTGACGTTCTGGGTTACCGCTCTGCGCGATCTTCAACACTCCGGGAGCTTTGATAATTACATCGGAGAGTTTTCCAGGGCCGGTCTTCATCAGCGTACCCCAGCCACCCATGTTAGTTCCGCTTCCCGGAATGAAGCAGATTGTGGTTACGCCGCCCGCAATCGCAACTTTGAGGTCTTCATTGTGCGGAATGATTTGGTCCCAGTTGCGCAGTTCGGGGTTGGTTTGGTAAACCATTTCATTCAGGTCACCAGAGCCTCCCACGTGGGCGTGGGCTTCGACGAGACCTGGCATGGCAAAAGCATCTGCGTGCTCGATGATTTGATAGCCTTCGGGGATGTGGATTTCGCCGGTCTTGCCCACCGCTTCGATCTTGCCGTTGGAGACCAAGATGGTGCCTCCGACAATGGGCTCGCCCGCACAGGTAATGATCTTGCCGACTTGAATCGCCAGTTTAGGTTTAGCCTCGTCGGCGTGGAGCGGCACATGCACCAGCGTATATGCTAATGCGAGCGCTATTGCGCCACGGAGCGTGAGCTTCGATAGAGATTGGCCACGCATCGTCATTATTCGCTCTCCTTTTCGTAGACCCATCGTCCATCGATCATCACCGCCAGGACTTGGCTGGAGATTTCGAAGGGTGGTCCAGTGAGCACAACCAAGTCGGCGTCGCGACCAACTTCGATTGCGCCGACGGTGTCAAGTTTGAAAAATTCAGCCGGGCCACGCGACATGGCGTTCAGGGCTTCGGTGCGACCAAGACCTTGGTACACCGCGAAGGCAATCGCATCGGGCAATTCGCTGGCACCCGTCGATGCTTGCGATTGGAAGGCAAGTGGTATACCCGCAACCGAAAGCTCGGCGGGGTAATTGATGACTTGCCCATCCCTTTCGCCAACCAAGGTTGGTCCCAGGATGACCATCACTTCGTGTTTGGCCAACAACGCAACGTTATCCACGGCGGCTTCGCCAGTAACGATGGCTGTGCGAATATCATAACTTTGCCGAAACAGCTTGACGGCGATTTCTACAGCCCGTGGATCGGATACGTTGACGAGCGCGGCAATGCGTCCATGGAACAGATCTCGGTAGGGATCAAGTGCTTCCACAGCTTTGGGTTTCTTTGGTTCCTCGGGCTTTGTAGGTTCTTTTAGATCCGGTTTAGCTGGTTCAGCTTTGTCAGAGGTGGAAGGGGACGTCGTTGTCTTGTCAGTGGTCGGCTTGGTCTCCGGCTTGGAAGCGTCGCTTTCAGCCTTTTCAGCCGGCTTGCCTTCATCCGGCTTGTTTTCCGCATTGCCGGTGTCCTTTCCAGTTTCGGCAGAATTCTTCTCAGCTTCGCCTTTCTCGGTTGTCTTGGCTTTTTCTGCGGCAGCTTTTTCTGCGGCTGCTTTTTCTGCAGCAGCTTTGACGGCTGCATCGTATTTTAGTTTCGCAGCTTCGTATTCCTTGAGCTGTTTCTGATAGCTTGCGTATTCGGCATCGTATTTGTCCCAAGCATCGGAATAAGCTTTGCCGGTGGCTAAAGTGCGACTCAGAGAAGCTTCGGCTGCTGTCACGTTGCCTTGGATTTCAAAGCGGATGGCCACTGGGTCTTTTAGAGAATGTGGTTGATCACTGAATTTAAAAGCAATTACGGGGCTTGGCAAACGCGTTGAACTGAGCAAGGCCATCGTCACACCGCCTTGCCGAGCAAGTGCAATTTGATCATCATCTCGGGCCAACAATTCCGCCAGTTTGGTATTCAGCGGGAGTTGGTCTCCCAAGTTGCCACCGATACCAAGCGAAGTCTGGCAATCCAACAGACCAGGCACGATGACAGCGTTTTCAAAGTGTTTGCGGATTGTATGCGGAGGCGAAGTGAGGCTGCTGCCGACACCCGCGATCTTGCCATTGTTGATCGACACGCCGCCGTCAGTGACGATGCCAGTTGGAGTGTACACTTGGGCTGCAGTAACGAGGGTGGATTCACTTGACAGTTCTGCTTGAAAGACTTCGACGCCATCGCTGTAGGTAGCCAAGACTCGCGCGCTGCCCGTAAGAGGTGCCGCAGACAGAACGACGAAATCAGCGTCAGCACCGGGTCGCAAACTGCCAACACGATTTTCTACGCCCAACATACGAGCAGGATTGATCGTAAGCATCTTGAGAATCTGTTCGGTCGACAAGCCAGCGCGTCCGAAGGAGGCTGCCAAGAAGAACAAGTCATCCAAATCGGCATCGATCGTAGCGCGGATCGCCAGTTTGTCTCCAGCACCAGCGGCAACCAGTTGTTTGGCCCGCTCCCACACGGTCGGCAATGGCGCTTGCCCACGCAATGGCACGCTGGGGTTGGTAATGCGACCAGGTCGGAATTCAGGATTGAGTACGACGCCTACAACTCGCTCGCTGGTCCAATCAACCGCGGCAAGCGGAGCGATGTCGAGCGGATCGACTAGCAACCATTTCATCTGGAATTTGTCGGCCAATTGCAAAGCGGCTTGAACTTCGGCACCATTTTCGGCGGCAAATCGAAGTTTGATTTTGTTTCTCAAGAGCTGGGCCAGCGCGGCCAAAGCATCCTCACCCTGCTCTGCTTCAGCAGCGTTAGCTTCGGTGAACAATGCGTCGAGCCCCACGATGGCTTGTGCAAGGCTGGTACCCAATTGGGCTCGAGTTGGCTCGAGCGGACGGTCTTCCGAAACGGCACCCACCGGTGGTTCGTAGATCGTCGGCGGTTGCAACGCATCGCGCGTCAAATCGATGCGCAGACTTTCAGAAGTTGACAGGATTTGCTTTTCAGGATTGTCAGCAAAGTCGTCGAGCGCTAGTTTGACCACACTGCCCTGCCCTGGCATCAAACGCCTTGAGCCGGGCGACAGTTGGACCGTAGTTATTCCGGCAGCGAGTAGTCTGTCAAAGTCGTCGAACGGATCAAATCCGTCGATGGCGCGAACTTCAGGTGTCAGCGTGTAATCGCTGTCGTTAGTCGATTCGACCAGAGCCGTTTGGGCGATAACCAAACCGGGAATCAGGGTCTGATTGGACAAATGATGGCGGCGCGCGTTGGCCGGAATGTCTTGACCCAGTTGGTCACGTGGACCAATGGCTAGCACCTTTCCGTCCTGGACTAACAACACTGCGTCGACAATGGCGGGGCCATCACCGGGCCAAATCGCCCTTGCAAAGTATGCGTCAACGATACCAGTCTGAGCAGAGACCACAGGACCCGGCCAGAGCAGTGCGCTTAGCAAGAAAACACATTGTGCAAAATATTTCATTGGTGGTTTACTCCGCAGTCGGGGCTAAGAGTCGCTGCAGTTTCTCGTCTTCGGCTCGGCTATAGACGACTTCACCGTCCACCAGTGTGTGTTCCACCCAAGTCCCGATGTCAAACGGTCCGCCGGTCAGGATCAGCAGATCTGCATCTTTGCCTACTTCGATCGAGCCGACGAGATGGTCGATGCCGACGAGTTTGGCTGGGTCGAGCGTGATGGCCTTCAGAGCATCGGCTTCACTCATTCCATAACGGACAGCCATCGCGGCTTGATACCAAAAATAGCTGCTGCCCAGGGTGCGTCGCGAGCCGGAATCATCGGTCTGGAAAATGTACGGTACGCCCGCATCACGATAGATTTGCGGAAGTACGATCTGTTTGTCTTCACGCGTTCTCGGATTGGTTTCCCAATACACAAGCGTGGGGTCAAGGATGACGGTCTTGCGTTGGCCGCTCAATATTTCGACGGCTTTGTAGCAATTTTGGCCAAGCACATAGATCGGTTTTAGGTGGTAGTCTTCAACCAGTTTGATCGCCGCGACGACGTCCATACCATTTTCACAATAGATATAAACGGGCGACTCGCCTTGAACGGCTTTCATCAACGCTTTCAGGCCGACTTCTTCTGCAGCCGCATTGGATGCAGTGTTGGCGTTTCCATTCCCGTTCTCTGCACCTTCACCGTTGCTTTCTTGAGGGGCTTCCTCTGGCTTTCCCTCTGGCTTGGCTTCCGGTGCGTCGTCTTTGGGTTTTTCCTTCTCTTCTTTACCCGCTTTCTTGATTGCCTCTTTGGCTTTATCAAGTTCCTTGCGGAGTCGCGCCATCTGACTCATGCGACTTCCACTGGTGGGACGCAGTGAAAGTTTTAGCCCCGCCTCACGCACCAGCAACATGTCATTAACATACTGTCCAGCCGTTTTTAGGACGGCCGCTTGTCCACCGATCAGTGTGCTATTGCCAGGTACTACAGCCGCAGCCGTGATGCCATTGCGACGGCACTCTTCGAAGTAGTCGGCCACAGGGTCGATCGAGTCGACGACGGACAGAAACGGCACCACTTCCGTACGCTCGTTGGCTTGGCTCATCGCCGCTGAGTTGTGCGCGTCAACGAAGCCAGGCATCACAACTTTGCCCTTCGCATCGATGACCTTCGCTTCACCAGGGATTTTCACGTCGGTTCCTACGGCTTCTATCTTGCCGTCGCGAATTAGAATCGTACCGGATTCAATCGTGTCGCCGCTAATGGTGATGATCTTGGCACCCTGGATAGCCAGCGGACCAGCGGCTTGGACAAGTCCACAGGTAGCCCACAGACACAACAATCCACTCAGCCAACGAGTGTGTTGGATCGCGCGTTGAGCGACAGGTTGGCGAACGTCTATCATCATCTAACCTATGATTAAAAAGGGCTGGTCTGGTTGCGCAGTGCTAAATGCTCTTGTTTGATCGTTGGGCGTTTGCCACGTCGAACTGTCGTTGTCCATTGTTCATGCAACGGCAAGCTCATTGTCCTCGTTTAACGGCAAGCCGCAGGCGACGGTGTGTCGTGGTGGTATCGTAGTCGCCTGCGGCTTGTCGTTAAACGAGTATCGCAGTCGCCTACGGCTTGTCGTTAAACGAGTGTCGCAGTCGCCTGCGGCTTGTCGTTAAACGAGTATCGTAGTCGCCTGCGGCTCGTCGTTAAACGAGTATCGTAGTCGCCTGCGGCTTGTCGTTAAACGAGTATCGCAGTCGCTAGGGCTGGCCGCTAAACGAGTATGTTTTTCCATTGACCATGGTCCATTCAACGCCACTGGTGGGCCGAAGTGGGGCACCGCTGAGTCCCAAAAGGTCGGCGTCCTTACCCACAGTGATTGAGCCGATGCGATCCGCTTGTCCAATGAACTTGGCCGGTTGTAATGTGATGGCTGCGAGTGCTTGTTGGGGGGCCAGACCGAATCGAGTCGCGAACCGCGCTTGGTCTAGCAATTCGTCGCCAGCCAAGCAGAAGTCGACTTCTGCTTGCGATAATTTACCTGGTATGTTCCAACGCAATTCAGTACCTTCCCGTCCGCGCAGTGCCCCGGTGGTAGCGGTCAGGGCGGTGTAGACGACGCGCCCCTGTCGCTCTTTGAATTCATCGAGGATCCGATAAACTTCGTCGCCTCCATAGATTACCGGCTGGAAGCCAAAGTCTTTACCCAGATCGAGGGCGGCACGGATGTCAAATTCGGCGCGACTAACGCTAATTACTTGTCGTTGGCCAGCCAGTAGTTCTTCGAGCAGCTTGCCCGTGTTCGGATCGAGTTGGTCCAGGGCTTTCCCTTGCGCAATCTTGTGCAATGTGGCTCGCACAATCCAGACGACTCCCATGCGATTAGTCGGCTGTCTGACGTAGATACTGTCGGGACGGGAGCGTGAGCGATTGCGTGACGTGGGATCACTGCTCATCGCGATGACGAGCTGATCTGCCGACGCCAACACGCGTGACGTGGGATCACCGGCGGTTTTAAGGGTGCAGGACAACCCGGCGAATACACTTTCGGTACCCGGGAGCACTTGGACGGTCGTAACCCCTTGATCCAACGCTTCCTTAAAAGCGCGAGATTCGAAGTCGATGGCCGACAGCGTTTGAAATTCAGGGGTTATTTCGCGAGAGACTTCTGCATCGCCTCCCGATAGACCCGCTGAGGAAGAAACATTGACGATGCCGGGCATTACTGAGTCGACTTCGATTTCCTTGGCCGGCAATCCCAGTTCGATGGAATCGCCCACAAAAGAAATCTTGCCATCGTTGATGAGAATAACTCCTGGCTCTCCCCATACGCCGTCCGCTGAGTAGATGTGCTTCGCGCGAATTAGCACTCGACCATCGTCTGCTTGGCCGAACACTGGACGCATGCTAGAAACAGCCCAGACGACTCCCCAAGTGACGATCGCTATGAACGGCCAATTTTTTGCCGGCGGTCGCTTCAGTGGCATAAGCTCAATTACCTTTCTCGGAAGCGTGATTGCCATCGACAAGGATTTGCAATGGTCGGGCGGCTAAGTTTACGGGTGTGTCACTCCAGATAACCAAGTCGGCAGGTGCATCGACAGCAAACGCTGCGGCGTCTTTGCCGATTTGTGAAGTTGGATCGCACAGCGCGATCAACGCCCGATCGTGAGGCAGGCCAGAAAGCGCCGCCGTCAGACGCAAGCTATCTGCCGTTTCGCCAGCTAGGAAGACTGGCAAACCAGCTGCGGAGGCGGCGGCAAGGTCATCGGAATACCATTGGTAAGTCGTTGCGCTAATCGGCTGCACGACCACTCCTACTCCCAGTGCCTGCATCCGCGGAATAAAGGGGCGTAGCTGCTGCGCGCCCAGCACGGCGGCTTTGAGCTTGAATCGCTCGACCAAATCCAAAGCCGCGCGCAGTTCGGCATCGCTTTCGGCTTCAATCAAAGAAAAGATCTCGCCGCTAGCCGTGGACTTGAGCGTGGCCGCCCGACGCTGCGCGAAATTCTGCTCTACGGCGGTCGGCAGGTAGACTTGCGTATCCAACAGGACGCCCGATAAAGCTTGCTGCAACAACTGTAGTTGGCCAGCCAAGCTGGATGGGAAGCGGTCGGCGCTACGTGCCCTGCTGGCCAATACCAACTTCGTGGCGACCTCGCGTCGCGCGACAGGATCCTTGGCTCCCAAGCGTATCAAACTAATCGTGCCAGCGACCGGGTTGGTGCTGCCCGGTGCCAGTGCTACGCGGAGCAAGCCCTGGTCGATGATGGACTGTTGTGTTCGTAGATCCCGCACGAAGGCATCGGCGGCAGTAATCATCGATGAGTCGGGTAAATTCGACGGGTCAATCAAGCCGGTTAGACCGAGCGTGGCATGGCTGCTCATTAATCCTGGCGTGATAACAAGATTCTCTAAGCTGAAAACGTTAGCATCGTCCTGCTCGTCCAACGTCCCAAGCTTCACTTCGGATATCTTGCCATTGTCGATGACCAATGCGCCAGGCTGCAACTTGCCCTCAATCAGGCAACGCGAGCTTTGCACTGTGAATCGTGTCGGGAGGGTCGGCGGTAATAGGTCGGGACCAGCGTGGTCCTTGGCACTTGCAGGATCACTGGCCAGTCTCGCATCGTCGGGGATTTTGAGCTGGTTTGCACTTTCGTAGACGACTTCACCACCGCTGATGACTAGATTAACGGTCGTGCTTTGGTCGGTAGGATCGCCAGCAAAGCACACCATGTCGGCCCGCTTTCCAACAGCGATTGAACCAATTTGATCAGCCACACCCAAGACACGAGCGGCGTCGATGGTAATGGCCTTCAATACTCGCTCTCGTTCAAGACCATTCGCGATCGCGCGGCCTGCGTGCGCTCTCAGCAATCGTGAGCTTTGGCCCGTGCTACCGAAACTGGCCACGACGAGCGTCCCTTCATAATCTGCAAAAATTTCGCTCCACTGTTCCTGGCTGTATGCGCTGCTGCCAAGCCAAGGTCCAAGCACGAGCGGAGCACCGCTGCTGACAATGGAATCACTTGCGGACCGCAAATCGCTCAAGCCGTCATAGATAACCTGGATCTTCGAAAATTTCTCGTCGCTTAGCAGTTGCTTGGCAAAGGTGACATCGTCGGCGCTATGGATCTCTAACCGCAGCGGGGTTATTCCATCGAGCACGTCGATTAAGCGATCTTTGATCGGATCGGGGTCTGGCTTCTTAGGTGGTTCTTCTTTCTTCTCTGCCGACTTGTCAGCAGGAGATTTATCTGCGGGTGATTTCTGGTCTACCGGTGTCTCGGACTTGGTTGCCGAGTTGGACCCAGCTGGCGACGTGCTGGGTTGCGTGGTCTTGCCGCTTTCGTCTTTGGGTGATTCGGACTTGGGCGGCGCTCTGCCATTGGTCGACTTGCCAGTCTTACTCTTGTCTGCTTCCGCTTTCTTCTGCTTGTCCAAGTAGTCTTGGTAGGCTTTCAGTTTCTGCTGATAGTCGACTGCGGCTTCTAATACTTTCTTGATACGATCGAGCTGTTGTTGTCGAGTGCGATTGCTGCTGGCGCCAACGCCCAACGAAGCTTGTAATGCGACATGTTCTGCCACGATGTGTGGCTTACCACGCACGGGAGCAACTGACAGGACGGCCCCATAGCCGCCTAATGAACCGCGCGACGAGGGCTGGACATAAACCGTGGTAACTCCATGGCGAATGACTTCATGCCACGCTTCATCGTAGGGATCCACGCCTTCGACGATATCTAAGCTGCTATCGTTGCCACCAGTATCGGCGGAAGGATCGGTGAGCCATAGTTCGCTGCGCGCGTCAATCAAGCCTGGTGTTACAATCGTGCCTGTCAGGTCGACGCGCTGGGCTCGATCGGGAATTGGCAGGGTTCCATCACCGATGGCTTTAATTTTATCGCCTTGGATCAGAAGCGTCGCGCCGCGAATCGTGCCGGCGGCATCGAGCGTATGGACGTCGGCACCGATATAGGCGGTAAGCGGTAGCAGCGACAGTGAAGAATCTTCAGGACTAGGTGGCCGCTCGTTGGACGGCTGCGGACGCGTCGCGCGTTCTCGCGGTCTTAGTTGTGGAGACTGACGTCGCTGAGCCAAAGCGGGGCAAGCTAAACATAGCCAGACGACAGCTAGTCCAACACGCAATTTGCCGGTAGCAATTCGATTCATAGAGAAAACAGTCTTGCTGAACTGATTGATTTTCGTTTAACGGCAAGCCGCAGGCGACTGCGTCCCCAGCATCCTTCCTAGAATTCTGTATTCCATATTGCTAGAAAACGACGTCAAGCGATTTAAGTTCTAACACTAATAAAGAGCAGTCTTAGTAGCAAGCTATTGCCAGCCGAAAAAGGCCGCTTCGCAGAAAGTACTAGGACACTTCAGTGGGGCACCGAATTCACTCGCCCCGCAGCAACCCAGGTTGGATATCAATCGTTAGGGGCGCAAAGTCACCGTGTGCAACCTTTTCCCAAGCAATCGCACCCATAACTGCGTTGTCCGTACACAATTCCGGCGGGGCGATGAGCAATTCTCGTCCCAGTGCATCGGTCATTTGCTGAAGGGCTGTGCGCATTTTGGTGTTTGCCGCCACTCCGCCGCCCACGCACAATCGGGGGAGGCCCGTTTGTTGCAACGCCAGGCGAGCTTTGGCCACGACACATTCAATAGCCGCCCGTTGGAAGCTGGCGGCCATGTCGGATCGCTGTTGCTCGTCGATGTGCAGGTGAGAAAAATCTTGCTTGCCTGTACCCACCAGGTGATATCGCACGGCGGTCTTCAATCCCGAGAAGCTCAAGTTCAGGGTCTGTTGATTGGCGAGCATGGGACGGGGCAAATCGAAAGCCAGATCGTTGCCGCTCTCTGCCAAGCGGCTCAGGTGCGCGCCGCCGGGATAGGGCAGCCCCAGCATGACCGCAACTTTGTCAAAAGCTTCGCCCACCGCGTCGTCAATCGTGCCGCCCAGGTACCGCCATTGGTCCGCGCTGGTGCAGTGATACAGATTGGTGTGCCCTCCGCTGATGACGAAACCTACACAAGGGAAAATCGTTTCCGTCCGAGATAGCTGGCAGGCATAGATGTGGGCGTGTACGTGATTGATCGAAATCAGCGGCTTTTGCCACGCGACGCACAAGGCTTTGGCGGCCGACAGGCCAACCAGCAATGAGCCTGGTAGTCCAGGTTCAGTGGCGACAGCGATCGCAACTAAATCGCGGCGCGGTTCAATCTGGGCTTGGGCAAGTGTTTGCTCGATGATCGGCACAATGCGTTCGAGATGCGCGCGGGCGGCTAGCTCGGGAACCACGCCGTGAAAGCGGTCGTGAATTTGATCTTGGCTGGCCACGCGCGAGGCCAACACAGCTCCATTGCGGGCTATAATGGCTGCCGCCGTTTCATCGCAGGTTGTTTCAAGTGCAAGTAGAACTGGTGTTGTCATTCTTTTCTACTTGACCTGTGCAAGATTAACGAACGCAAAACGAATGAGCACGAAATGAAATATGAAGCAGACTCTAACTGTGAAAATCATCCATGACAACACCCATTGAGACCGACGGCTTTGACCCACAGGCGATTGAACGCCCCGACCCACTGCTTTTCCGTTACTACGTGTTTGTATCGTTACTGTCGGGACCACTGACACCTCTAGTGCTGCTGCCGCTGTATTTTCGATACATAACGCTGCGTTACAAATTTGACGAAGCTGGTGTTTCGATGCGCTGGGGAATTCTGTTTCGCAAGGAAGTTTATCTCACCTATCGTCGCATCCAAGATATTCACCTAACCCGCAATTTGTTGCAACGCTGGATGGGCCTCGCCAAGATCAGCTTGCAAACGGCCTCGGGAAGCAGCCAAGCCGAGATGGGGATCGAGGGGGTCTTGCAACCAGAGCGATTGCGAGACTACTTGTACAGTCAAATGCGGGGTGCCAAGGGGGATCCAGACGTTCGGCAAGCGAGCGATGGAAGTGAATCGTCGAGCGGAGTGCAGCCCGCGGTTGGTGCCGCGACCAACGACCAACGGGCGATCGCGGCATTACTGGATATCAAACAGGCTCTACAACAATTAGTTGACAAGCAACAGGGTTCCGCTGCAGGAGACGCTCCATGATAATTCCAGAGAAGGCTGTGTTGCGTGCAAGCAAGTGGTGTTATCGCGGCGTGTGGAGTGTGGTGACGCGTTGGCTGCGGGTACCAGAGGAGCCGCCGCATATCGTCGGAGCCGACGATGTCGCCATCCGCAGCTTCCGTCCCTCCGAAGGATTTCTGCGTTATCTCAAACTGTTCTTTTGGATCGGCTTGACCATCTTTGATGGATTATTGTTCATCGGCATGGTCGCGCTGCTTATCAGTTTTCCCATCGTTGGTTTAATCGCCGCGCCCTTCATCATCGCCATCATGGTCTTGCCCGATATCGTGGCTTACATTGCCATTCACTTGCGGTACGACACGACATGGTACGTGCTCAGTGATCGCAGCATGCGGATTCGACGTGGGATTTGGAATATTCATGAAACGACGATCACGTATGACAACATTCAAAATGTGTCGATTCGCCAAGGCCCTGTGCAACGCTATTTTGGATTTTCGGACGTGTTAGTCGAGACGGCTGGTGGCGGTGCAGCAGTTCAAACGTCCGAAGGTGCCAGCGTGGCTGGGCACCATGGTCTGTTGGAAGGGATTGGCAATGCGGAAGAAGTTCGCGATTTGATCCTGGCCAAATGGCAGAGCAGCAGGTCAACGGGACTCGGCGACGAATCTCCAAACGAAGCAGTCGCATTTCACCAGCCGCAATCTTCCTGGGCGGTTAGCCAACAACACGTTGAACTGCTTGAACAAATCCGCGACTTGTCCATACAACTCGCTCGCGGTTAGTCACGTACAGCTGCTTGTTCGTTGCACTTTAACGGCAGTCGAGAGTGTATGACGACCACTCGCCTAACGGCAGGCCGTAGGCGAGTGCGTTTGTAGCATCGGAACGCGAATTGACGCGATGATGCTTCGAACGCAGTCGCCTGCGGCTTGCCGTTAAACGATTCTGTTGAAGGTTTTTGCGGACTCGCTTGAGCATCGGAACGCGAATTGACGCGATGATGCTACAAACGCAGTCGCCTACGGCTTGCCGTTAAACGATTCTGTTGAAGGTTTTTGCGGACTCGCTTGAGCATCGGACGCGAATGACGCGATGATGCTTCGAACGCAGTCGCCTGCGGCTTGCCGTTAAACGATTTTCCCAAGCACCAAACTGCCCGCAAACTCAGCCTCTTTACCTGCTGTAAACAATGGACAAGCTGGTCATGGCCGCTGCGACTGTTTTTTACGGATAGACCGGCAAAATTGGAAAAACCCTACCAGAGTTCTAGCGACCGTGCCGAAAAGAATCAGCGGATGAACTTCTGTTCGGCGGTCAAAGTCGAGTCGAAGTGTCCAACTGCGTACAAAGGGGGCATTCTTTTGTCGCGCGGTGCATGTGTCGTTCCCCGAACGCGCAGAGCTCTTGAGATGTTGGCTGGAGAGTCAACCTCTTGGAGTTCGAGTAAGCGTTTGGGGCGGTGCTTGAGCCTAGGGTCTAAAAGTGACACCCTCAACGCAGTTTTCCAATTGACTTACTTCTCCCTGAACCGTGCGGATCACATATCGGTGTGTCGATCGCATGCTTGGGGGTAACCCACATTCTCCCGTAGCTCCTTTGCAGAGTCGTGATCTCGGTCAGGCTCGGTGCAGGACAAGTTTGTGGACACTCGATAGTGATTCGTAGGAGGGTTTCCAATGCGACGATTTCTGTTTGGCGTGGTAATCGCTTCGGTCACCGCCGCAATGCCTGCTTGGGCGTTCGGTGGCGATCGTGAAATTGCCAAAACTGTTATGTCCGAGTTGCAGCAGCACAAGTCTGCTGGCAACCTCAAGGGATTCGATATCGATCTCAAAGTTGAGGACGGCATTGTCTATTTGACCGGTGAAGTGGCCACGCGAGCTCAACGCGCGTTGGTGCTAGCGGCTGCTGCTGATGCCGCCGGTTCCCAAAATGTGGTTAACGAGCTGTCCGTCAAAGGCGAGCAGCGCGAGGAAACTGCGGTTCAACCCGCGTCGACCACTGGCGATGCTCAGCCTTCCGCTTACGATATGCAAGTTACCGATGCCGTCATCGCCAAACTGCAGCAATCGAAGCAAGCTGGCACGTTGCGTGGCTTTGATCTCGATGTCAGCACGGTCGGTGGCGATGTGTGGCTCAAAGGTAGCGTGGCCAATCAGTCACAAAAGAATCATGTACTCGAAGTCGCTCGCCGCGTGCGTGGCGTTTCTCGAGTCATCGATGATATCACTGTGGTTGGCGGAGCGGTTCGTCCTGCTTCGACGGGGGCTCCGACGCCAGCACCTGTACCTCAAGGCTCCTCGATGCCTATCGCTGGCGCGCCTATGGCTCCGCGTGCTTTCGCTCCCTCGGGGCTGGCTAGCATGACCATGGACGGCGGATATGTTGAAGGTGGATATACGGGTGGACCAGTGCCCATGCAAACCGGTGGCGTTGAATACGGTGCAGGGGCACCCCGCTACGATCAACCCAACATGCCTTCTTACGCCTGGCCAAGCTACGCAGCTCACCCAAACTATGCTGCCGTAACGTATCCAAAGCAGTACAGTCCTTCGGCATGGCCATACATTGGGCCCTTCTATCCCTATCCACAAGTTCCATTGGGATGGCGTAAAGTCTCCTTGGAGTGGGATGATGGACTGTGGTACTTGGACTTTACCAGCAAGTAAGCAGTTTGGAGTAACTCCAAACCACAGCACTCGCGTGGTCTGACCCTCCACGAAGGACGTGACACCGATCAAGGCCTGGAAGCATCCGCTTTCAGGCCTTTTTCGCGTTTCTATGACACTTCCCGCCAATCGCTGCTAACACAAGTTAGAAACCCACGTAGTAGAGCCTCTCCGAGGCTCAACGAAACCGGCGTTGCTGACATCAGCCTCGGAGAGGCAGACCTATGCGGCGGCGATCAGCGAGAAGAGTCGTTTTGTTCTTTTTTTCATGGCATTGCGCGTTGGAGCCATGAAACGGTACAGTCCGGCTGCGGGTGCGGCAGCGATGGCAAAGCCTCTGGTTGCCCACAGTTGGTGCGTGCCTCTGCTACGCAAGTCACTACCGCGTGTAGCAAGACTCCCTCAGAGCGATGTTTCTTGCTAGCAAACAGCCTCTGCGGATTATTCCGGGCTTAAAAAGTGAAAAACCCGCAAGTCCTGCCCACCTTAACAACGATAAACCATGTAGATCGGAGGCGAGCAGCCTTAGAAATCTAATTCTGTCATCACGGTGGGACTAAAAGTACCTACCGAGATGGTGAGCTAGAAATCGAACAGCATGGTAAGCCGGGTGGGCAACAAGGCCGCTTAGTCTCTAATAACTCAGTCGATACGAGGGATCGTTCGATGTCACGACCAGTTCGAAATTCACTTTTGGGTCTATTCCTGTCTGCGGGATTGCTGGCAACCACTGGTTGCGTTGGCATCACCAACGGCGTTAACCTTGGCCCGTTCGGGATACCCATTCCCGTTAGTCCTTACTTCCAAGACCAGGAAGAGTTGGAGTTTCACATTCACGAGCGCTACGCTCGCGTTCCCGTGATTGGTCCGATTACGGCGGGTGGTCCTGCGGTAGCTTTGGACCCGCCAAGCGACGATGAAGTCATGCAGGCTCTGGAGAAAGCTCGTCCAGTTCGCGGTGGCTTGCCATTGCTGCACGAGAAACAACGTAACAACGTGCAAATCGTTAAAGAGAAGATCGCTGACTACGTTGATCCTCCACGTTTCTTCCCAACGGCGGGCATGGCTAATTTGCACCATGCTCACTACAAATGCACGATCTACTTCTCCGAGCGAACCATCAACGGCTGGCCAGTGCCTTATACGCTCGAAGACAAAGAATCCGTCGAAGTTGTCTATATCGACCACAACCACTTGCACATGTGCGGCAATCCAGATGTTGGTGCTGGAGCGATTTACTAAGTCACGAGTCGGACAACGCCTGATCCTACAAGCTGACTGCCACACCCGGCATTTCAGTACCAAAAGCCGCAGAGTCACTCTCTGCGGTTTTTTATTTGGAGTGCTCCGTCTTTGGAGTGCTCCGACTTGTCGGAGCTTTGGTATTGGGACGAGTTGATTACCAAGTCCGTTGATAGCGCAGTGGATCTTGTGTGCTGTAGGCTACGTGGGTTGCTTGATGATCAGCGCGCTGCGGGCCGGGTGGATAAGAAGGCGGCACCAGTCGTCGCATTCCAAAGATTAGGGTATGCCAAAGCGGCGACCAGTCGCCGCAGTCCAAGTTCGCGCAGTGCCTTCAGGGCTAAACCTCAATCCAGACTTCGCCGTCACGGACATCGATGGCAAAACAATCGAGCATTTGTTTGCCGGTCAGCATATTCTTTCCATCACGAACGTCATACTGCCAGCCGTGCCACGGGCAAGTAATGCAATTGCCATCGAGCATACCAGCGGCTAGTGGACCACCTTGATGAGCGCACATGCCGTCGACCGCATGGACTTGGGAACCGTGGCGAAAGATCGCGACGACTCGTCCAGACACCATGAACTCTCGCCCGCCCGGATCCGGCAATTCTTCAAGTTGGCAAACTCGTACAAAAGCCATGTCTAGGTGCCGGCGGCCATGGATTCAGTTAGTGCTTGATCGGATTTCTCGGGCACTTTCTCTAAGATCTCCAACAGAACCTGATCACACTCGATGCCCTCTGCTTGAGCTTCGAAATTCAGCAGCACCCTGTGTCGTAAGCTGGGCAACAACACGCGCCGCACATCTTCGAAGCTGACGTTAAAGCGTCCGTCGAGCAGCGCGCGGACCTTCGAGGCTAGGGCGAGCGTCTGTGCACCCCGCGGACTGCTGCCCCATCGCACGTATTGATTGGTAACTGGTTGCGCCAGTTGCCCGCCGGGATGTGTGGCCAATACCAAGCGTACAATATAGTCCTGCACGTGTTTGGCCAGGATAACCTCGCGAACCAATTGTTGCCATCGACGAATTTCTTCCCCGTCCATGATCTTATTGGTTTCGATGTGCGTGCCCCGCGTGGTGCGGTCCACGATTGTGTTTAGTTCGTCGCGCGAGCTGTATCCCACAACCAGCTTGAATAGAAACCGGTCGAGCTGAGCTTCTGGCAACGGGTACGTGCCCTCCTGCTCGATTGGGTTTTGCGTAGCAAGTACAAAAAAGGGCTTGTCGAGCTGATAGCGATGGCCAGCCACGGTAACGGTACCTTCTTGCATGGTCTCCAACATGGCGGACTGGGTTTTAGGTGTGGCACGGTTGATTTCGTCAGCCAAACAAATCTGTGTAAAGATGGGGCCTTTTTGAAACTCGAATGCGCGGTGCCCATGCTCGTTTTCGACGATCATATTCGTGCCCAAAATGTCGGCGGGCATCAAGTCGGGCGTGAATTGAATGCGATTGAACGGCAAACTTAGAGATTCAGCCAGGGTGCGGACGAGCATCGTCTTGCCGAGCCCTGGCACCCCTTCGAGTAGGCAGTGTCCGCCAACGAACATGCTCGTCAATACGCCGTGGACGATTTCGTCATGACCTACGATCGTCTTGCCAATCTCGTCTCGTACGGCTTGGTAGCGAGATCGAAACTCATCGGCCTGTTGCTGCATTTGTTCGGCGACGGTGCTCATGAAGTGGATTTCTCGAATAAGGAGTAAGTTGATGGATATTAGTTTTGATTTTCGTCGCCGGTCTTCTTTTGCGCGGCTTTCTTGGCGGCGAGCAAGCGAGAAGTATAACCGCCGCGATCATCTTGCTGGGTCATGCTTGGCGAATCCGCACCGGGACTCTGCCTGGAGCTGGAGGATGATTTACCACTGATGGCCTGTTCCAATGTATCTGGGTCCGCTTGGCCGCTAGATTCAAACCTCGTGCTAGCACGCACCTCTTCCATTTCGCCTGAAACCTGTGTTTTCTTGGATCGCAGGCGTTCGATACTCTGTTTTCGCTCGGCGTCTTGGGCTGTCTCGCCTGGGTGCATTTGTTGGGCAAGCCATTTAACCGGATAGAGGTAATCCAAAGCTACGCGGCGGACAAAGATATCACCAAATAAACACAGGGCTCCCAGCAGCAGGCACCACGGCCAAATGTCCTGCATGCTCATGGCCCTGGGCAGCCCACCGCGATAAGTGTCGTTGCTAAGAAGTTGTTGGAAGCTGGTCTGGTCGAGGGGATCGGCGAGTTGACCCGGTTGCCCACCTGTCGGCTGCAACTTTGCCAAACGCTCAAGGGTGCTGAAGTTGGTCTTGCGAAGTCGATATTCGTCGGAGAATGGGACGCTGGCACCGGTGGTAATGGGTGCCATGCCAGGCCCGGGAATCACGTTCACTAGATAGCTGCCCGCGTTATCCGATTCAAACGAGCCCACATAGCGGCCCGGTGCGACTTGGCGCATGATCAACGGAATAGGTTTTAGATCTGGGCCAACCGCGACGGCTTGCATGTCCAAGAAATTCAGAAATTCATCGTCTTGGTTGAGCGCATTAACGACAACTTCGACACCGCCGTTGGATACGTTCGTGGCTACGGAGAATTTGGCATCGGAAGTTGTTGGGCGCATTGACCAACGCACCAACTGTGAAAAAAACTGGTCATATCCTGACCAGTCTGTCCATTCATTGGCCCAGCGTTTGCCGACGTCGCTGGTAAACACCGCCGTACGCCCAGCGCCGTAAGTCCAAGTTGCCAAGATAGATTGATTCTCTGGTTCGGATGGCTTGCTCGCGCGGATAGGCACTTCGACCAGCGGGCTGTCCTTGACCGAGGTGAGCACAAAACCTTTGAGGTTCGGCAGCTCGCGCGACAGGCCTTGCACAATCTCGTGGGGATAAGTGATCTGTGGTTGCGCGCCGCCCTCGGGCTCGTAGACCAACGGTCGCGAAACTCGCATCGCTTCCCGTTGGAAGATTTTTGGAAGCGCAGCCGGATTGGTGGCTACGTAGTAATTACCGCCGGTTACGGTGGCAATCTTCTGCAGCGTTTGGTGCCCTGCCGGACCGTGTGCACCAACGGCGACTGTAGAGATCTTAATTTGATTGGCGGCGAATTGCGTCAGAACTCCGCCAGGCGGCGGTGTTGGATCGCCATCGCTGATGATGATCATGTGTTTGACAGAGGCCGGCGTATTGACCAGCGAACGCAGCGCCATTTGCATTGAGGGGGCAAAATCGGGCATGTCACCCGGTACCATACCACGCATGCGGCTGATCATGGCAGCCCGATTGGGACCGACGCGCAACATACCATTGTTACCGCCCCAGAGCCATGAATCGCCCAGCGTGCCGTATTGCAATACGCCGCAATAGTCCATCGGTCCCAAGACTTCTAACGATGCCTGGCCAATCTTCTTTTGCCAATAGTTGCCTTGGGCGATTTCTGATGCGTGCAAGATCATCGCTAGCGCACCGACCGCTTCGATCTTCTTATTCTTGATTTGGAAGTCGACGGGCATCGCCTTTTCAAGTTCGGTATTGGCCCAACCACCTGCGCCAAAGGCGTTGGGGCCACCGAGCATCAGGAGGCCGCTACCAAACTGTTCGGTGTTGCTGACCAGCATGCTGATCTGCTCGTCGGAAATGTTGGCGATATCTGCCGCAGTGTCTCCACTGCTGCGTGGTACACCCGCCAGAATTACGCAGTCATAGGCCTGCAATTCGGCCAGCGATGTGAACAACTGGTCGCTGGGTTGTACGTCGACTTCTATGTCGCTACGTCGTAAGGCCTCAATCAGCAGACCATATTCGCCAGGGGCATTCCAGTCTTCGATGAGCAGGACACGGCCCTTGCCACGCACATACGTAAAGGCATCGGCGCGGTTGTTTTGTTGCAACGAGTCGTTTAGGGGATCATTGGGCACAAATTCGGCGCGGTAAGTATAGCCAGCGGGTTGGTCGATCGAATCCGTGACTGGGAAAACGTTGACGTCTTGATCGAGCGTAATTTCCTCGTCGAGCAGGGTTTGTTCCCGAGGGCCGACGCTTCTCAGCAACCGCAAGCGACCGGTGACCGGTTCGTCATTTCCCTCTTGAAAACGATTGACAACAATTCGGGTTTCAAACGGTTGTCCCTGCCGAATGTTGCTGGGTAAATCGACTTTCTCGACCAATATTTCGCTGTTGGCCTCCAGTTGGATTGGCACTACATCAATGCCGATACCAGCTTCTGCCATTGATTGTGCGACGGCCGAACTGGTGCCGATCGTTTCGATTCCGTCGGTGATCAGCACGACCCGTTTGGCCGTGTCTTCTGGAAACGAAGCTTGAGCTAGTTTGAGCGCCGATTCCAAGTTGGTTGCGTCTGTGCGGCCCAGATAGCTTTCGACACCATTGACGAACGGCAAGTCATCGTAGTACGGCGGAAACTCAATCGCCGCCTCGCGGCCAAACACGATTAGACCAGACAAATCGCCCCGGTCATCCTGGCGATGCCGCTTCACCGACTCAATGGCATAGTTGAGCATGATATCGCGTTTGCCGCGCGCAATACTATCACTCTGATCGAGTAGGTAGATGACCGATAGTTTGTCACTAATCCAGACCCACTGAATGCCTGCGATGGCAAACACGATCAGCAGTATGACAATCGAACGGAATAAGAGGGCTGCCAAGCGCCGGCCTGGACCCAAACTGGCGAGCGACGTAAAGCTGGCAAACCATAGTAGCGGAATGATGAGCAGGAGCGCAAGCAGCCACGGATATTCAAATGCGAATGATATGTTGCGCATGGGCACTGCCAGACGGTGTTGCGAGGGTAAGCCGATTTACGTTCGTTTTCAATCTTAACAGTTTCGACGTGCCATTATCGTAGACGAATTTCGCCCCAAGGTGCAATTCTTCGCCCGAAAACAGTTCCTCGCTCTCCCAAGCTTCCCGGCTATCTTTGTATTTTGCGAAATATTACACTCAACGAACTCGCAAGACTGCCGACCCTTTCAGGCTAAATTCTAAGATTCAACACCTCGCAGGAAACGGTTCTGTGCCAGACGAAAATAATCCCTATCAGACACCTCCACAGCCCCCGCAACAACCCTATTCTCCGCATCAGCAAACCTCCGATCGTGCTGGTGCGTCGGCGCTGGATGCCATCATTCCGACAAACCCGCTGGCGGTGATCTCTTGTTATTCAGGAATCTTCTCGATTATCTGTTGCTTCATCGGACTGTTACTCGGGCCCGTTGCCATTACTACCGGATTTCTCGGCCTAAAGAAAACCGCATCGTGGGAATCCGAATACGGCGCAACTACCAGCAAGATTCGCATGTGGATTGGGATCGTTACTGGCATCATTGGGACTATCCTTGGCATCATCGCCGTTATTTCCATGGTGGTAGGTTCGTTCCGTTGATGCTACTTTTGTTTCACAATCCATGTCAAGAATCCAGCGATTTGGGGATGCGCGCGTAACAGTGCGAGCGAGTGGAAGTGTCGCCCAAGTTGTTTCTCCTTGGGGATAAATCGGTGGATGGTGACATGGCAGTCGCGGCACAGGTCGACAGTTTGCTGCATTTGCTCGCGCGTAAATCGCGACCTAAACCACTTGTTACTGTGACAAGCCCGCGGGATGAGATGGTGCGCTGTCGTAGCCGCTTGCATCGTCCGCCCGCACAATTCGCAAAGATGGTTTTTCATCGTCACCTCATGACGTTACAATAGGCAGTTTGGTTCACCTATTATCGCAGGTTGGCGAGTTGCACATGTCTAGCTCCGAGCAGATTCCGAATTTTGCCATAGGTTCCACTTCGGCAGGCGGTGGTGTATTGCCCGCGATTGCCCAAGATGCACAAAGCGGTCAAGTGCTGATGTTGGCTTGGATGAATGAAGCGGCTTGGCGTGAGACTCTGCAGTCTGGTCGCGCCGTCTACTATAGTCGTAGCCGCCAAAAGTTATGGCGAAAAGGCGAAGAGAGTGGGCACGTCCAGCAAGTGGTCGAGATTCGAGTTGACTGTGATGCCGATACGATCTTGCTCAAAGTGAATCAAACTGGTGCTGCTTGTCACGAAGGCTACGCCAGTTGCTTCTTTCGCCGCATCGATGCTGAAGGTCACGCACAGGTGGTCGACCAACAGCTAAAAACACCCGATCAAATTTACAGAACGTGACACGTTGGAGTGCTCCCACTCTTGGAGTGCTCCGAACTTTGGGGTGCTCCGACTTGTCGGAGCTTTGGTATTCAGGTGAACTTGGCACCTGAGACCGTAGTGTATTACGGTAGATCGTTGACTCGAATCATTTTGGCATTCAGAGATTTGCGACGAGTCGCGGCCTAGAGCATTGCCCGATGCCTTACGGCCCATGGCGCACCCTTGCTTCGATTAAACCAACAGCCCGCTCTCCGCAGTCCACATTAGCGCGTCAATGCGACGCGCAGATCGCATACGTTGGTGCCGGTGGGGCCGCACAAAAGTAATCCGCCACACTGCTCAAAGAAATGGTAGGCGTCGGCGCGATTGAGATAATCGCACGCGTCGAGCTTGGCTGCTTTGGCTGCAACGGCAACTTGGCGATCAAACCAAGCTCCGGCAGCGGCGGTCGGGCCGTCCTCTCCATCCGTTCCACCGCTCAAGAATACCAATTCGCGCTTAGCAAGTTGTTCGGCGTTTGTATCTTCCGAGGGCCATCCTTGCTCTTGCAACAGTTGCAAGACAGCGAGGCTTAACTGTTGATTGCGACCGCCCTGCCCTGCACCTTGCGCCGGCAGTGTCACGGTTGGCTCACCGCCTGAGATCCAGCAATTGATCTGCTCTTGTCCGGCAAGTTGTAAGGTTGCGGCGGCGGCCGTTCGAGCAACTTGCATGACATCGCCTTCCGACTCGCGAGCAGCTTGCATTACATAGCGGTAGCCAAGTTTGACGGCCATGCTGCCCGCCGCATCGACCGCGTCAGCGTTGTTTCCCAGGATAATGTGTGCGACGTCGGGAGCCGCGCCCCGGATCGCGCTGGCTGGTTTGGCTGGGCTTTGTTTTCGTAGATAACTGACCACATTCTGCAAATCGGTACATGAGGTCAGCTGTAATTCTTCTAGAGTTGCTAACGCGGATCGCGCATCGCTTTTGGCAGACAATAGTGTTGGCCCCGATGCAATCACGTCTAGCGGGTCGCCTAAAACATCGGAGATAATAATGGAGATTAGTTTTCCTGCGCGGCAAGCTCGAGCGAGTCCACCGCCTTTAACTTGGCTCAGCGCACGGCGAATGGTATTGAGTTGTTCGATATTGCCGCCGGCTGCAGCCACATATCTCGAGACAGCTTGCTTGTCGTTCAGCGTGATGCCTTCGGGCGGTGCCACCAACAAGGCAGAGCCCCCACCGGAAAGAAGGCACACAACCACAGTGTCTTGGTCGCAGTTCTCGACCAGTCGCAGAATCTGGCGCGTGCCTGCGATAGCTTGCTCTGTTGGCAGATTCACGCCAGCCGGTCGGGCTACATGCAAGTGAATATCGTTGGGTAGCTGCGATAAGAACGTGCCTGCAGGACAATTGAGCCAGCCATGGATTTTCATATGACTTGCAGCTTGTCGTAGCGGCAGGACTACACGAGCGTGCAGCGCGTTCGCCATGGCCGCAGCGGCTTTGCCAGCACCTACGATGATCAATTCTCGCGCGGCACCCAAGTCCACTTCGAATTCATCGATTCTCAGCCGCGTCCCCTCGAGCAATACCTTGTCCGCGAACAGACGCTCTGGTGTCACGGCATCTACACCCGCCTGCCAAATCGCCAAAGCGTCTGCAGACAATGGATTACTCGTCGCCATAAACTTCGCCGATGATTGTGGCCGGTACGTTACCAAGTGTGGAGGTTGTGAAGCTGCGGCGGTTGGTGGCTGGCTGAATAACGCTTGCGCTAATCGATTCTAACACGATGTCGCATTCGCCTCGACACTCGGCCAACAGTCGGAATTCGCCATCGTCAGTTGCAAAGCGATAGAGCTCTACCGGAATTCGATCGCCAACTGCACCACGGACCAGTTGCCCCAGGCTCGGGCCGCATTGATTGTCGTAGATCAACAAGCCGCTGGCGGGATGTGAGGTTGCCTTGAGTACACGAGCGGAGGCGGAGACACGAATCAGTTGTCCAGCTTGGACAGGCACAGCGGCACTACGTACGCGCAGTGACGCGCCTTCGTAACCACCTGGCATCGGCTGTGCGTCGTCCGTTTTTTGGTAAGCGGCCAGACGCAGACCGCCCTTACGCTCGTAACCCGCCGGGACAACTTCGACACGCAGGTCAACTTGCTCCTCCAACCGCCGTTGCTGTGACCAGCCAGAACTGATCAACTCATCTAGATTCGTTAATTCTGCTCCAGGCAGGGGCAAATGTTGCCACTGACTGCGCTCGCAGGCTTCGGCCAGTTTCCAGTGGTATTTCAGTAGGGCAGGACTCAATACGAAGGCACTGGCTTGAGGCGAAGCGAGATTGCTAACTGCCGTTCGCTGGGCATCATACAAGATCGCTTGCACGCCATCACTGGCTTGGAAGGCTAGCTCCGTCGCTTGTAACGGCTCACCCGATCGCAGCGCTTGCCAACCAGCGTCAAGCTGTTGCTGCAGCCGCGCCAGCTGTCGGAGCTGCGACGCACGGGCCTCGCGTCCGATTGCGGAGTCATCGCGGGGAGAGAATCTTGCATCGGTGACATCTGCGGCAATGGCTAAGTTATAGGCTGCGATTTCGAGTTGATCCGATGCGTTTTGAGTCGCACTGGTGGCCAGCATGCGTCGGACAAAATTCAAGACCGAAGGGTTACTGGTGACGACAAATGCTTCGACCGGTGCGGGGTCTTCGGCGGTCCACTGCAGGCTGCCGGTGGCTGGTGTTAGTTCGACGCGTTCCAGCGAACCGCGCGTGATACGAAAGACTTGGGGGTTGCTCGCGCTGGAGCGATAGGTCATTTGCAACGGAGCTTGGCGAGTGGGCGGTACACAGAATTGACTGCCCTCGGCCATGGTGTGAGCCAGAATTAGGTCGCTATCGACAACGTTCCACGCTCCCGCCACATAGTCGCCCCGACTGAGGCCTGGGGCGGACGCGCTACGACCAGCCACGATCCACGGTCCCCAGGTGTTCAAGTCGGCAATGGTCCAGCGTAGGCTAGCGATGTCCGCGCTGCCATCGATGCTTTGCAAGTCCAGTGGCTCGAGCGTGCGATACAAGATCCCCTTTGCGCCCGCCAGAATTGCACTGGCCGTCTGCAAACGCAATCCCAACGGATTGGTTGGCATGCGTTCGCTCGACACCGCCTCGGGACCAAAGTCCGCCAACAAACCTATATTCTGTGGAGTGATACTAGTTGGCTCGATGGCCATCCGAGCGGCGCGATACTGCTCGCGAATTGAGGGCGATTCGCCCACGCTAAGCGAAACCCACCCATTGCCGCGCTGACGTGTGATGACCAGGTTGTGAGCTAGCCACTGCTGCTTGTCGCGTAAGGTGTCGGCTGCATGTGGGCTTGGCGCTGGAATGATGACTTCATCCGCCAAGCGACTGAACTGCCAATAATGCTCCAGCGCTTCGCCAACTAGCGGGCGATGCAATTCTGAGGGCATCCGGGCGACGCGGGCCGACTGTTGCTGGACCACTTCCGCTTGGCGAGAATCCAAGGCAGCTCCAACCAGCCAACCACGAATGACAGGTGCAATCTCTGGTTTGATGGTTAATGGATGTGCCGGCGGTGGGCTAATAACGGCTAAGTGGGCGTCGTTGATGCGTGCCAAGATTGGTTCGCTAGGAAGCTGATTTAATAATAAACCGGTGAACCCAAGTGAATGCAGCCAAGGGAGCGATTCGCCCTGATACTGCAGCCACACCGGAGGGCGGTTGGCTGCCGCCCAGAACCGTTCCTCTGCGGTCGGCGTGGCCTGTCGCCATTGCCAACGCTCACGCCAGTTCTCCGGCGGCGCAATTCCCAGCGAAGCCATGGGGATCATGCCGCGCAAATCCAAATCGTCGATCTGAACGCGATAGCGCCCTGGGCCGGTATACGCATTGATCACCAAGCTATCGATGATCGCACCGTCTAAGTTCAATTGCCTACCGAAGCGCTGTCGCAGTGACACGACTTCCTCCTGCAGCAGCCGTTGCAATTTAGTGACTTCTAGCATCTGCCACTGCCCTGTGTCAGCGTACAGATCGCCCCACAGTATCGAATTTAGCCTTCCGCCAGTAATTGGATGTTCCGCCTGCGGGAATACAACTCGAACGCCGAGCTGAATACGGCCGCTACTGCAGCGCGTCCACAATCGTGGCTGGAATTCGTCGATAATCGCACACGGTTCGATGGGATAAGCCAGCAGTACGAACCGCCCGTTGGTACAGGCGACTTCGAACATTTCGCAGGTCCGCCCCCCATGGGGCATGAGCAGGCTGATTTCATGTTCAGTCAACTCTGCATTGCAATCGCTTTCGACCAATTGCCACCGAGGATCTCCTCCCTCGAACGAATCGCTGCGCTGGGCGAGTACGGGAAGGCAGACCAAGTACAGCCATAGCCATCCAATCGCGATGCTTTTCGACCAGAGGCTCATAACCTTAGCCCCCCGCGCTTGGTAACCCGAAGCGTCAGCGAGGGTGTTTGATGCCCTATTCCGCCAGACTTGTAGATTTCAGGGCTGAGACGGATACCAGTTCTAGCTGCCGAATTGGGTCGATGCTGGTTGCAGATGTCCATCATGGAGTCCCCAGTGGGGATAATCGTCACCAGGACAAAAAATATGTTGCGTTGTGGCATCATTGGACTTCAGTTCGTTGATATTCGCGTAAGTCTTTCTTATAGAAGAACTTAGCGATTTTCTCTAGGTCATTTCATGTGGCGATTATGCCACACGGGCAAACTCCCTGAGTTAAATCGATTATCCTAAGTCCTTGAAATCACAGTACTTAGGGAATACGATTGGGACTTCGCTCGTTTTGGCCTCCGGCGTGCTTTAGAAGCAATCATCAAAGTTAGCCCCGAAGCTCACCCGGCTTAAGACACCAGCGAGTTACTGCTCAACCCTATCGGAGTCCAAAAATGAGTTCAGCATCAGTCCAACCGACCAGCGAAATCAAGCAAGAAGACATTCCAACGGATTTGCTGGAACTGACTGCAGCCATTGAAAAGCTGCCGATTGAGCATCGAGTCCGCCTGCTGCCCTCGTTGCGTCGCGTGACCGAAAGCAGCGTTCGCCGACGCCGCATTTTGACCCTGGTACAAGAAGCACTCGGGCAATTACGCTTAGATCTGAAATACTTGGTGTTTGACTTAGAAGCGACTCGCCGCGAGCGTGATGAGTTCCTGGAAAAGCTTAACGAGCTGGGCCACGGCGAATAAGCGAGCTCCCGCTCTGACAGAAATTACTAACTGGAAGCATAGGTCATCGCTTCGCCACGGCGACAACCACCGACGGCCAGTCGGAAAATTGCAATCTCTCCCTCCCGAAAAGGGCTTCATGGATTTCATGAAGCCCTTTTTCGTTGGATAGTGCGCCACGTGTGTCCAGGTTCCGTTTGCGTTTTTAGGCAGGTTTGCTTAGTATCAATCTGTGGAAACGGGCGTATTCTGCCCACCGCTGGCCAACACATTTCCTTGATAAACGACCTGTGCGCTGTGATCTATGGACGAATTTTCCCCCAATGAGCTCTCACAACGCATTGTCGAACTGGGGTTGCTGGAGCCGATTGAGGTCGAGCAGGCGTGGTCTGAGATCGGTTCCTTGGAGGGCTCGTGCAACGACTTGATTCGCGTCCTACAGCGGAAGGAATTGCTGACGAATCTGCAAGTCGATCGTTTGCTCAAAGGCGAGCGAACGGGGTATTTCTATGGCCAGTGGAAGATTCTGTATTTGATTGGTGCGGGCACCTTCGCTCGCGTTTACCGGAGTGTGCATCGCGAGACCGGGCGTGTCGCGGCCGTTAAGGTACTGCGGAAACGGCACCGAGCGGACCCTGTTCAAGTTGAACAGTTTATGCGCGAAGCTAAAGTGGGCATGCAACTTCGCCACCCCAACATTGTCGCCATTCATGAAGTCGACAGCGACCCACGCAATCCCTTTATGGTCATGGAGTTCGTCGAGGGGCAGACGCTTCGAGAGCTGGTGAAAATTCGCAAGAAGCTAGATGCTATTACTTCGCTAAGACTTATGGCGGACGTAGCTAATGGGTTGGCCTACGCAGCGACGCAGGGTGTCACGCACCGTGATATGAAGCTGAGCAACGTGTTGGTGACCTCCCAGGGCCGCGGCAAGTTGGTGGACTTTGGTCTCGCTGCGTTGGCTGATACCAGCAACGAAGCCGCCGTGGCGGACTGTCCCAGCGCGCGGGCGATCGACTACGCGGCTTTGGAACGGGGAACCGCTGTTCGCAAAGACGATCCACGTAGCGACCTCTACTTTCTGGGAAGTATGCTCTACCACGTGTTGATTGGCCAGTCGCCGCTGACAGAAACTCGAGACCGAATGGCCCGCTTGAATGTCAGCCGTTTTCGAGAGGTTCCCCATATCCTGAAAGTGGATCCCACCATTCCGCATAACGTGGCGGCTATTGTTCACAAGGCCATGGAATTTGATCCCGCCAAACGTTATCAAACCCCCAATGAAGTTCTAGAGGACTTAAAAACCACTATTGCGCGCATTGAATCCGGCGATATGCTTACCACGGGCCGCGTCGCTGCTGGCCGGACGGAAGCCGAAGTGGACGCCGCCACCGAAGGTGCCAACAAGACGGTGATGTTGGTGGAGAGCAAGATCGAATTCCAGGACTTGATCCGCGACAAGCTGAAAAAGCGTGGTTATCGAGTGTTGGTCATCAGCGATCCCGCTCGCGCGCTATCGCGATTTAGCCCTGACGAAGATCGTCCGGCTGATTGCGTCCTGTTCAGCGCTCCAGAATTGGCGTCTGCCGCCCTCGATGCATTTAATGAATTTGGCGAAAATGCTCATACAGCCGACATTCCAGCCATTTTGTTGGTCGATCGCAAGCAGCAATTTATCATTCGCAATGCGAAAGTGAACTCCAACCGGATGATGCTCGCTATGCCTCTGAAGGTCCGCGAGCTCCGTGCCTCCCTAATCCGCCTGTTGAAGTCCAAGAGCGTTTCGTGAGGCCCGCAGAACGCCCCCAAAATCGCTCGAATTTCGCTTTGCGTGAGTTCACTGAGAACCCTTTTCCAAATAGAGGGTCTCTGGTAAAGTAGTCCCTCCCCGCAGGCAGCCAACGGTTAGAACAGCCACAGCTCTTCTACCCCAGGTATCTTGGAGTCCCTGTGGAGGAAAATAAACGCACATCAGCGAGGGTGTAGCTCAGTCGGTAGAGCATCGGACTTTTAATCCGTGGGTCCTGGGTTCAAGTCCCAGCACCCTCACTTGCGTTTTTTCTTGAGAAACAGGCGAACAGTCGAGTTTTCAAGGTATCGAGCGCCGAAACGGGCTTCACTCCCGCCGCCCTAAAACTGAATAATCGCTTCGAACTTGTTATTGATCTTGAACGTTCGGGCGCCGCTGAGTGCTTCGGCTGATGGGCCACGGAGGATTTAAGAGTTCGATAATCTCTCCGTGCCTCTGTGTTTCAATCTCCCAACCACCCGGGATATTGGAAACCAACGAACTGCCCCACGCCATCATCGGAGCCGCCATTGAAGTCCATCGACGGCTTGGCTCAGGTTTACTGGGGAATGCCTCGCCTACGAACTTAGAAAGCGGGGATTGATTGTTGAGGAGGAGAAACCCGTCCCTGTCATCTACGACGAACTTCAAATGGAATGCGGTTTCCGAGCCGATTTGCTGGTCGCACCAAGTCGCAGTTGGCCCCAGCTGCTGAAAAAACTCCCGACCCTGTCGGCGTTGTAGTGGCTCGCACTGTCGACGGTTTCTGGTGACTCGGCTGGGCGGTTGGCTTGGGCGAAGCTTGCTATTGATGCTACAACGAGATTATTCGGTACGAAGTATCTTGTCCATTTTCCGGCCTTTAGCCAATTCATCGACTAACTTATCCAAGTATCGAACTTGTTGTGTTAAACGATTCTCAATCTCTTCGACACGATAGCCGCAAATTACGCCAGTAATCAGGTGTGCGTTGGGGTTCAATTTGGCGCGTTGAAAGAACTCCTCGAAGGTTATTTGGTCAGCGATGTGTTTTTGCAAGACTTTTTCGCTAAAGCCGGTTAACCATTTGATGACTTGTTGCAGTTCTTCCTTCGTCCGCTCCTTTTTCTCGACCTTGGCAACATAGTGGGGATAGACGGAGGCGAAGGTCATTTTGGCGATGCGTTCGTTTTGATCGTAGTTGCGTTTCATTTTGTTTGGCTCAGTTTGGTCTCGCTTACACCGTGCAATTCAAACTCAAATACATGCCGCTGCACTTGTCAACGGGATGGTGAATGAGAAGTTAGAGAATCGACGATCGTCCCATTGTAGCAAATCGTTGATCGGGTCGTTGTCAACTCTGGTTTCTGCAAGCTGTCAGTAGCCACTTGGATGCGCGGATTCGATCATCGCGGTACGTCTGGGAGTGGATGGCGAAACAGGGAAGCTCATCGACACGCGAGTTCCGCAGTCGACGGTGCTGTCGATTTTGATTTTACCGCCATGTTTTTCGAGGATGCCGTAGGTGATGGAGAGCCCAAGTCCAGTAGCTTCGCCAAGGGCTTTTGTAGTGAAGAATGGATCAAATACCCGTGGCAAGTCTTCTGCATTGATGCCTGAGCCATTGTCCACGATCGATATGCGTATCTGATTGTCGATGAACTCAGTCGTGATTCGAATTTCTCCACCTTGGGGTTCGACTGCTTGCCCAGCGTTAATCAGCACACTTGCAATGGCTTGGCCAATTTCGCCAGCGTTGCATATGATTTTGGGAATGTCCGGTAATCGTTTGATCAGCCGGCAATGTTCAGGGAGACTGGAGGCTATTAGTTGGCAAGTATTCTCGATGATTGTATTCAAGTTCGCTTCAGCGTGGCCAGCGTGATCGACATGCGAAAAGTCCTTCAGGTTTTGCACGATTGTCTTGATGCGTTGGATTCCCTGGCGCGTTTCGCTCATCAAGGTTTTTGTATCTTCAAGAATGAAGTCCAGGTCTTCGGCTTCGGTATGTCCCTTTAGTTCTCCATACTGAACGGGACAGATAGTTGCTGTTTGGTCCAGTGATTCAACGAGCTTGCCATACATGGAAATGGAAGTGTCGATGACTCTGACATAGTCGCACAGGGTTGACAGGTTTGTGTCCACGAAGAAGAGTGGATTATTGATTTCATGTGCTATTCCCGAAGCGAGAATTCCGACGGAGGCCATCTTTTCTGTGAGGACAAGATGGGCTTGCTGCTCAGCAAGCTGCTTGTTGGCTTCCTTCAGTTGGGCATTGATTTCGACCAGTGAGTCCATGGCCGCGTTTAACGAGGTTGTAACGTCAAGTCGCATGAGGTCCAAGCAGAAGTGACATTCGATCAATCCAAACTCTGATTCAAGTATGGCCTTGCCAGTCCGGAACTGCGGATAGCGGACTTGGCCGAAGATAACACGCGGTGCAGTCAGGGACAGTTTGGGATAGGTCGTTTGCAGTTCGATGATCGATTCACCGACAATGGTATTCAGCGTCTCGCTCATGGCATCACAGATTTCTTCACGCAGTTGAAACGCAGCATCGTCATCGTTGGCCTCCGCCGCTCCGATGATCCTGGCTGCGGTCTGTTCGTCCATAGCGAGCATGTATTCGCCATAGACAGTACCGGTGTAGAAGAGTGAGATCATAAAACTACGATCGCACTGCACGGACTTGAGTTCTTCGATAGGTTGCGCAAGCTTTACGCTGACGCCGAACATATCTTCGATCGTACGTGCGGAGATTTGTGCAAATGTTTCGGTGTATGACTGGATTTCCGACATGATCATACTGCTTTCCCAACGGCTTGGTCGATCGCTTCCGACAAGCGGCAAATATCGGTCGGGCTGGTTCCGCGAATTGGCTTTTGAAGGAATGCTTTAGCACCGGATTTCATGCATTGATCGATGATCTCAGGATCTTTGATGGCGGAGAGCATAATGACACTGGCTTCAGGGTCGGATTGCAGTGCACGCTGAAGGCACTCGACGCCGTCCATATTGGGCATCGTGATATCCAGGAGCATCACGTCCGGCTTTTGTTCGCTATAAAGCGCAAGTGCCTCTAAACCGTCATGGGCGACCCCAACCACGTTGTACTCCAAGCCTTCGAGCACCGTGCGGAGAGCTTTCGCCATGAATCTACTGTCATCTACGATGAGTACCCGAATCATTATTCTTCTTTCGAGAGATCTGGAAATCTCTGTGGATTCCAGGTTTTACAAGCATAGGGTTACAGGGTTACATTCCAAGCTGGCAACGGATTTGAGTCCAGCGGCGATTGCATCGGCGAGCTCTTCGTGGCGAATGGGCTTGAGGAGAAATCGGAAAACGCCTCCACGATTAATTGCGTCTTGCGCTACGCGCACATTGGCGTGCCCGGTTAACATTAGTCGAACGGTCGCCGGGTGGTGTTGTGCAATCCACTCGGCAAGATCGATGCCCGACATCAACCCCATCTGGTTGTCGATGAGGGCGAGATCGATCTTTCGATACCTAAAAACATTCATCGCCCACTCTGCGGATTCCGCTTCGAAGAACTGGTATGGCTGGTCGCGTAGCGATCGTCGCAAGCCACGCATTAAATTGTTGTCGTCATCGACGAGCAGGATGTTTTTCATGATGGTTTTTCCTAGAAGTAACTGCCTTGGTGTTGAATACTTTTTCTATTGTTGTTGAGTTTTCTGAGCGAAGCTGCGAAGCAAAAGTGGTTCCTTGACGCCTCGTCCGGTTTTCTTGAATCGAAGCAACTGATCGATCATGGACGCATGGACTTCGATTCCTTTGGCCACGAGAATGCGGCCATCCAGATCGGTGACGTTTTCTTCAAAAACCATTCCTTCAGCGAGCTGTGAGACCTCCAATGAGTGACTTTGGAACATGGATTCGATGACATTGAGCAGATGATCGATGACAACGGGATCGTATTCGGTTTTCTTGGCCATAAGTTTGACAGCTTGCAGCGGCTGCAGCGACGTGCAAAACCGTTGGTAGTCACTCACGGCTCGCAATATTCGTGAGCTGGGTGGCGGATGATCGGCTAGTTGTTCACGAATCATCTCTGCGACTTCTAGTAGCCGTGGGATCGCGGAAACAAGCTCGTAGCTTCGTTGATTGGCTTCGTTGATCAGTTTCAGCTCACTGTCGCTGAGCGTTTCGGCCTGTAGATGTCGTTTCAGGAGTTCTTGCGGGAGTGAAACGCAGCCGATGCGCATCAACATGGCGGCCATTTCGATCTGCCACAGTGGTTCGATAGCCATTCGGGTAGCGATTTCTCTACACAGATTGCGAGCTTCTTGCCCCAGCCCAAATACGTGTGGCATGGTCATCGAAAGAACTTGCGTCAGAATGCGCACGCTGCCGGAAAGCGTCTTGCTGAGAAGTTCTGCTTCGGCGGTTACAAGTCGATGAAGATCTAGGCCTGCGGCGATTGACTTGATAAGTTGATCTGTTGGGCAGGGTTTATTGAGGAAGCGAAAGATCTCCCCTTCGTTAACCGCGTCTACAGCCGTCTTTTGATCAGCGTTGCCAGTAAGCATGATGCGGACAATATGTTCGTCTTGCTCGCGGACTTTTGATAGGAATTCAACCCCCGACATATTTGGCATTTGCATGTCGGATACTACGACAGCGAATGGACCTTCGCTCTTGAGCATGGTCAGGCCTTCGGCGCCGCCGACTGCGGTTGCGATATTATATGTCTTTCGCAACTGGCGCTTGAAGCCTTCGAGAATGTTTGGGTCATCGTCAACCAAAAGTACTTTCGCGCTCATGATTTGGGCTCCAGAATTCGATTGGCTCGACACAGTTCGACTTGTTCACTGAGCGAAAGTCGTTGGATGTAACTCACGGCGAATTCGTCTGGATTACGATCCGGCTGCAATTCTGACTCGCAGAAGTTGGAAACGTAAACGGCCGCCAGCGGTGTGAATTCGTCGTGCATGGACAGCTCTGGCTGATGATGAAATGCGACGGCTTCGACAATGGGATTGGGCAAGCCCCAGAGTTCAAGTAGGTGTGCGCCAATTGCTGCGTGTGTTGTGCCCAGGACTTCGAGTTCCGCTTTCCATAGCGGAACATGTTTTGTCTGGGAAGTGTCTATCGCTTCTTGGAGTGATTTGGTGCAATGCACGGCTAGAATCAGTTTGCCGATATCGTGCAGCATGCCTGCCAGAAAGGCATCATCAACAAAGGTTGGATCACTGGTCCGGCTCGAAGCAATTTGTCGCGCGCTGACTCCAACACTCAACCCATGTTCAATCTCGCGTTCTAATGAGTACCCACGAACGCCTGGATCCTTGTATTGAGAAAAGGCGCTGACGGAGAGTGTGAGGGGGCGAATGATGCTCAGTCCCAGCATGGAAGCTGCGTGCTTTACACAGGTGACTCGCTGCGGTATTCCGAAGAATGACGAGTTGACCAGGTGCAGCACTTTGGAAGTCATGCCTAGGTCACGACCAATGATCTCTGCAACTTTGTCTACGGAAGCATCCTGAGAATTGAGTTCTGTCACCAAGTCAGTGTAGACTTGCGGCAGACTAGGTAGTCCGTCAATCTTGGCGATCAATTCTTGAAGCGCCTTGTCTTCTAACCGTTCGTGCAAGTGGCAGGCCCGTTCAATCGTCTTGATCAGGACATCGGGATCACATGGTTTCGACATGAATTGATGAGCTGGTCCGATCGCACGAAAGATCTTCTCTTGATCGGATTGTCCGCTCAGAATTAGTCGGACCGTATTGGGGTATTGCTTTGAAACGCGAGTTAGCAATTCGGCTCCATCGATCCCAGGCATCCGCATGTCGGAAACGATAACATCCACAGGGCATTTTTCGAGCAACTCGAGCGCCTCGACACCTCCGTTGGCGAAATGCATATTCCAATGGTTGCGTTGGCCACGCAGCATGCGGCGCAAGCCCGACAAGACGTTGGCTTCATCGTCGACAAACAGGACAGTAGTACTCATGGAATTTCCTCTAGTTTGCTGGTTCAGTGTTATGTAGGGCTACGCTGGCTGGCGCTGATGTTTTGGTTTCGAGTGGAATTTTCAAAATGAATGTTGTTCCCTCGCCTATCACGCTTTCAACCTCGATGTTGCCATGATGTTTGTCGACGATTACGTTGTGTGCAATTGCCAAGCCCTGGCCGGTGCCCTTGCCGATGGGTTTTGTCGTGTAGAATTGATCAAAGATCTTGCCAATTTGTGACTTGGGAATTCCTGTGCCGGAATCGGAGATGCGAATCACCGCGAAGGGAGGTGAAAAGTGCGTCGAAATCCGAATCGTCCCCTTGCTCTGACGCGATGGGCCGATGGCATCGCTGATTGCGTGTGCGGCGTTAACAATAATATTGAGTAGGACTTGGTTGATCTCTCCGGGCAGGCAGGGGATGGGGCCTAAATTCGGATCAAAATCTGTCTCGACGTCAGCCACATATTTCCATTCGTTGCGAGCAATCATAATGGTGTTTGAAATGGAGTGATCAATGTCGATGAGCGTCATTTCCGTGGAGCCCGGATGCGCAAATTCCTTCATTGCCCGCACGATTTTCGATACGCGTTCGACGCCGTCGAGTGTCTGGCTGATGGCGGTTGGGATTTCCTCAATCAAGTACTGAATTTCAGCGCTTTGAACCGTGTCCTTGAGCTCTTGCATTGCCACGCCCGCTTCGTCAAGCGAATCTGCAACCGCCAGCAATCGTTGGCAGGCAAGTAAGACTTGGGTGAGATCATGGCACGCTTCTTGGACAAATCGTGTGTTGTCACCAACGTACTGGATCGGCGTATTGATCTCGTGTGCGATGCCTGCAGCCAGTTCACCAATCGACTTGAGATGTTGCGACTGGTTCAAGCGATTGTCGACTTCTGCCAGATAGGCGATGTGTTCAAGTTTCGATTGAACCATTTCTGCAGTAGCCAATCGCTCAATGCAGTCGTTTACTCCAGCGCGATAGGCCGACTGTGAGGATTCTGTGGATCCATCAGTGATCGCAACTATCCACCCAGTTTGTTGTCGGATCGTCTGAATGATCGCTAGTTCCGCTTCGTCGAAATTGATATTCCAACCGACAAAAAAGGAGCAAAAGCTAGTCTGCTGAGACTCCGCACGAAATTCAGCGAGCCCTCGGTAGCTCAAGACGTTTGTTGCTTCCGATCGCAAACGACGCGCCCACTCTTCCCGCTGGAACGGATCAGATTCAATTAGCAGAATTTGCATGGTCGGACCTCGCTGCTTTGGAAGTAATGTACGGTAGGTGAATGACGAACTCCGTTCCTCCGGTTGGCGGAGATATAACTTGAATCGAGCCTTGATGTTTTTCGACGACAACGTCGTAGACAAAGGCCAGTCCCTGCCCTGCTCCTCGTCCCACTGGTTTGGTCGTAAAGAACGGCTCAAAAATCCTCTCACGAATGTGTGGCGCAATACCTATGCCGTTGTCATAGATTCGAATGACAACATCGTCGGCGTTGCGAGACGTTGAGATCTCAATGCGCCCGCCTTGCTCGGCATGGACCTCACATACGGCGTCGATCGCGTTCGTAAGCAAATTCAGCAAGACTTGATTCATCTGTGCGCCCAAACACATCGCCTGGGGGAGTTCGGGATCAAGTCGGGTTTCGATTGTTCCAACGCTGCGACATTGATTGGCGGCAACGGAGAGCGTGTTTTGGATGGCTGCGTTAATGTCAAATTGCGACAGAGATTCCGAGGTGGGGCTCGAGAACTCTTTCATGGCGCGTACAATCTTCGAAACATGAGCGATTCCATGCAGGGATTGCTCCAACGCGTCTGGAAATTCGGTTTTGTAGAACTCCCAGTCAGCATCCATCGCTTGTCGCTTGATTGATGAAAACTGGTTTGCAAGCTCGATTGGACTGCGAGCCATATTGGTCACGTCGATTTCATCCATGACTTTCTCGATCTGGCGGAAAGCTTCTTGAATGAACCGTAGGTTGTCACCGATGAACTGGATGGGAGTATTGATTTCGTGCGCGATACCAGCCGCAAGTTGGCCAATCGATTCCATTTTTTGCGATTGACGGAGCCTACTTTCAAGCCGTTGCTTTCTGGTCAGGTCTCGGACTACGAGTGTGAAATTTGATGTGGCACTGACATCAAGGCGACTTGCTGATATTTCGGCCGGAAACTCGCCTCCAGAGATTCGTCTGCAGCGTATTTCGATCGATTGGGGGGGCCGCAGCGCAGCCTCTGCTTCATCTCTTTGCTCCGCCGGAAATAGGGTTGCCGAAGGAATCTTCAAATGATATTCGGATGCATCTTCAAACAGATTGTCGAGCTTCGAGCCGACGAGGGCTTCTGATTGAAACATGTGCCGTGCTGAGCGATTTGCGGAGACGATAACACCGCAATGGTCGCAACAGATAATGCCTTCTGCGGCTGTTTCGAAGATCGCTTGATATTGCTGTGCAAGGCATCGCAATTGCTGGCTTGCAGAATAAAGTTCGAGTGACTTCGATTCTAGTAGCGCTTCAGCAGCCTTGCGTGCAGCCTGTTCACGCGCTAATCTTCGATTAAGGAGTTCAATTTCATGCATGGATGCCCTCAGTTAAGGCGCTTTGCGATTTTTCTATAAGTTCAAATCGCGCAGCAGTTCCGTCCTGCTTGTCCAAGTCGATCCGCCGTAGGCTCAACGTGTCGCCAAAGTGATCGATAGCAGCCAGAATCAAACCTTCCGCCAAATCGGCGAACGGTCGTTTTGACTGATATGTCAACGTTAACCCAGACTCGGTGCGCTCCGATTGAAACGTAGGCAGTTCGGCATCGGGGTACAACTTGCGCACCTCTACGTGAATATATGTCTCGATCGAGGGCAGAAAATCGAGAGCTGTCTCCACGCGTTCGAAGAAACCTGGATAAAGTCTCACAAAAGTCTGGAAAAGGTGTTTGCCAAAAATTCGCACTAACTCAGCAACCGGTATTCCGGACTCTCCAGACAAGCTGACGACTAGTTCGATTAATTCCCGGTGATCATATGTCCCAACGGTTGTGTAGGCACCAGCATTGGGCGTGTTAGAATTCGAGATCATGCGATCGGCAATTTCAAAGCCAAGGTCCTTCTCGACCATCTCAATGAGCTCGGTAAAAACAATGCCTTTCATAGCGGTTCCTATGCAATATAGAGAAGAAATCAGTTGGATCCGCAATGGGCGCTTAGCGCGGTGCAAGTTGCGATAACCTCAATTGTAAGAATGCGTTAGTATTCGCCGCGCGGTTGCCAAGAACCAGGCGAGGGTTGTATAGAAAATGTGAAAACTTGCCGTTCTTAGCGATTGAGACGATTGGCATATCCAACTTGATATTCCAGCTGCCAACGGAGCATTGAAGTGCGCCAAACCAACTGCAGGCTCTGGCGTCTAGGGCCAGCGTTGGACATGGAATACTTCAGTAGAGAATTCACTCGAAAGTGCAGTACAATCGGCTTGGCGGTCTGGAATTCGGATAGTTTGGTCGCGATCACTTCCAAAAGCATAAAGAAGTCGCAGTTACAATTCGCTTGGTGGCGATTGGGTAGCCGCTGCGTTAGAGTTGTTCTGGTTTTTGGCGAGCAATGCGCTGAGTCGTTCGTCTAGCTCTTGCTGCTGGATGTCGTCGGAAGCTGGGTGCAATTCGATGTACTTGCGGTAGTCGGCAATCGCGGCATCGAAGTCCGAGAGCGCTTCGTGGACATCCGAGCGCTGGCGATAGATGCGATCATCCTCTGGTGCCAGTTCAGCGGCTTTATCTAAGTCGAGCAGTGCCTTGTCTAACTGATCAATCGATATAGCACAGCGCTCGGTAGAAATAGCAGCCTCGGGGCTCGTACCCGAGGCTGAGGGCCAAGTTGTTTCCAAGTTTCGACCTGTTTCTTCAAGAACGCAGTGTCTTGTTCATCGAGTGGCTGAGTACGCGATTCGTCCAACAACTGTGCGGTGGCTGTCAGGGCGAGTTCGTATTGCTGGTCTAAACCCAGGGCCATGGCTCTTACGAACTCCGCCCGCTGGCGATCGGGATCTGAGCCAAGGATGAGATCCGCGTCGTCGATAACGGCTTGCCAGTTCTCGAGTCGATAATTGGCAAACGCGCGCCGCTCGCGGACTGCATTGTTTTCCTTGATTTCAAGAGATTTGGTGAAGTTTCGCACAGCCAGGTCATAAGTTTCCAACTGCGTCCACGCACGACCGCGAAAGTCAAAAGCAGCTGCCGTTTCATTCGGCTGATCGGGAAAGCTGGTTAACCAATGGTTGGTTGCGTTGATCAACAGAATGGGCTGTTCCTGTTCTGCGTAGACCATGCACTTTAGTTGCTCTCCAAACGGCTAGACCCCTCTATAAGCATGGCTTTGGCGGGAGACTGGGGACGTGGTGATCTGGATCTCAAAGGACTAATCGCCCAGCCATTTGCCGATGCTGCGCAAACGCTAAGAATAGATAGTCGCCGCGTGACGGATTCTTTCAGAGGTTTTCTGCAATACTAGCCAGTCCTTAAAGGCACCAGATAGACATTGTCCACGGCTTGGCATGCTCGAGGCTAAAGCCAAAACTTGCGTTTTGAATCGATGGAATCAAAGAATGCGTCCACTAAGGCTGCATGCATTCGTGGCGGTTCCGTCGGCTCCAAGAACTGTGCAAGGGACGACTCGCCTTCACCACTTTGATTGAGATAGTTGATTACTAGCAAAACGTCGATTGGCGAAATGAAATCGTCTTTGCTGGTGTCGAGTGCGATTGTGGCTGGTGTCGTGGGGCCGCTTTGGAATGCATTCAAATGATTGATAACCAGCAAGACATCGATGGGACTTACGAAACCATCTTGGTTCGTGTCCAACGAATCAAACTCTTGAATATCGTTTACGAAAATAGCAAATTGGGCGTCGAATCCAATCCCACCGGGATCGGTTACACGCACGCGTACTGAATAGCTTTGTTTCGACTCAAAATCAAAACTCTCGTTCGATTGGATTTGGTTTCCAACGATTTGGAATGCTGTGTTATCTAGATCTCCCGGTCCAGCAATGAAGCTATATTCGAATTCAGTATCGCCGTCAGGATCTTCAGTCGAAAACGTTCCGACGACGCTACCTAAAGGCAAGTTCTCATCAATCGTATTTTGTGAAAGTGTCAAAGAACTTGGTGATTCATTGATATTTCCAACAACGATCCCTAGTTGCGTCTCGAAGAACAATCCCTGCAGGTCCGTCGTACGCACTCGAATCGTATAGCTCGATTGGGATTCAAAATCAAACTCTGCAGCCGTCTTGAGCTCGTTACCAATAATTTGGAACTGAGCGTTATCGGCGTCACCGTCACCAGCCACCAAGGTATACGTAAAGCTATCGTTGACATCTGGGTCCGTCGTAGCAAGTGCGCCCACGACCGTGCCAATAACTTGGTTTTCGTCCACCACAGAGTTGCTCAAGTCGACCGTGGATGGCGCTTCGTTCACATCTTGAACGTTGATCGTGAACATAGCTGAGGTGCTTAGTCCACCGGCGTCGGTGCTCTTGTACGCGAATCGTGTAGCTGATTGAGATTCAAAGCTGAACGTTGCGGCCGGGCCAGCTCGTTACCAATTTGAAACTGGCGCGCTACGTCGGCGTCACCGTCACCAGCCACTAAGGCATACGTGAAGCTATCATCTGATCCGTGGTCGCAAGCGTGCCCACGACGGTGCCGATATCTTGGTTTCGTCCACCACGGAGTTGCTCAAGTCGACGGTCGTTAGCGCGCTTCGTTCACATCCTGCACGTTGATCGTGAACATAGCTGAGGTACTTAGTCCACCGGCGTATTTTTGGTACTCTGCACTCGAATCGTGTAGCCTGATTGGGATTCAAAGTTGAATGCTGCGGCCGTTTTCAGCTCGTTACCAATGATTTGAAACTGAGCGTTATCGGCGTCAACGTCACCAGCTATCAAGGCATACGAAGCTATCGTTGGCATCTGGATCCGTGGTCGCAAGCGTGCCCACGACCGTGCTGATATCTTGGTTTTCGTCCACCACGGAGTTGCTCAAGTCGACCGTGGTTGGCGCTTCGTTCACATCCTGCACGTTGATCGTGAACATAGCTGAGGTACTCGCCACCGGCGTCGGTGCTCTGCACTGAATCGTGTAGCTCGATTGGGATTCAAAGTTGAATGCTGCGGCCGTTTTCAGCTCGTTACCAATGATTTGAAACTGAGCGTTATCGGCGTCGCCGTCACCAGCCACTAAGGCATACGTGAAGCTATCGTTGGCATCTGGATCCGTGGTCGCAAGCGTGCCCACGACCGTGCCGATATCTTGGTTTTCGTCCACCACGGAGTTGCTCAAGTCGACCGTGGTTGGCGCTTCGTTCACATCCTGCACGTTGATCGTGAACATAGCTGAGGTACTTAGTCCACCGGCGTCGGTACTCTGCACTCGAATCGTGTAGCTCGATTGGGATTCAAAGTTGAATGCTGCGGCCGTTTTCAGCTCGTTACCAATGATTTGAAACTGAGCGTTATCTGCGTCGCCGTCACCAGCCACTAAGGCATACGTGAAGCTATCGTTGGCATCTGGATCCGTGGTCGCAAGCGTGCCCACGACCGTGCCGATATCTTGGTTTTCGTCCACCACGGAGTTGCTCAAGTCGACCGTGGTTGGCGCTTCGTTCACATCCTGCACGTTGATCGTGAACATAGCTGAGGTACTTAGTCCACCGGCGTCGGTACTCTGCACTCGAATCGTAGCTCGATTGACCGTTGAATGTTGCGGCCGTTTTCAGCTCGTTACCAATAATTTGAACTGAGCGTTATCGGCGTCACCGTCACCAGCCACTACAAGGCATACGTGAAGCTTGTTGGCATCTGATCCGCGGTCGCAAGCGTGCCCACGACCGTGCCGGGATATCTGTTTTCGTCCACCACGGAGTTGCTCAAGTCGACTGTGGTTGGCGCTTCGTTCACATCCTGCACGTTGATCGTGAACATAGCTGAGGTACTTAGTCCACCGGCGTCGGTACTCTGCACTCGAATCGTGTAGCTCGATTGGGATTCAAAGTTGAATGCTGCGGCCGTTTTCAGCTCGTTACCACGATTTGAAACTGAGCGTTATCGGCGTCACCGTCACCAGCTATCAAGGCATACGTGAAGCCATCGTTGGCATCTGGATCCGTGGTTGCAGTGTGCCCACGACCGTGCCGATATCTTGCCTTTCGTCCACCACGGAGTTGCTCAAGTCGACCGTGGTTGGCACTTCGTTCACATCCTGCACGTTGATCGTGAACATAGCTGAGGTACTTAGTCCACCGGCGTCGGTACTCTGCACTCGAATCGTGTAGCTCGATTGGGATTCAAAGTTGAATGCTGCGGCCGTCTTCAGCTCGTTACCAATAATTTGAAACTGAGCGTTATCGGCGTCACCGTCACCAGCTATCAAGGCATAGGTGAAGCTACCGCTGTCTGATCCGGTCGCAAGCGCCCACGACCGTGCCGATATCTTGGTTTTCGTCCACCACGGAGTTGCTTAAGTCGATTGCAGATGGCGCTTCGTTAACATTTGCTATCCTAATTAACAGCAGTTTTTCATGTGTATTCAAATCAGTATCTGTTGCACGTACTCTGATTGATAAGGTCGGTTGTGTTTCATGATCAAAAGATGCCTTTGCCTTGAGGACGTTACCATCAATCTCAAATAGACTGTTGTTGGTGTCGCCTGCACCAGCCACAAGACTAAAGGTAGCGGAGTCCCAAGGGTTAGCGTCTATAGATGTCAAAGTACCTATGGCTATGCCGATAACGTCGTTTTCGTTGATGGTATCGGGAGACAGGAGGATGTCGGTTGGTGGCAAGTTGGCTTCAAAGAACAGCTCTGCACCATACTCATCTGTGTAACCGCTGATCAAATGGCGAGGGCCGATTTTGGTGACACCATCTACGTAGTATCCGCCAGAGTCACCTGTCACGTCGGCAAGCAGCTGCGTACCTTCGGGAGTTCCGTCGCTTACCCAGGGTTCTACACCATTCACGCCATCGTTTGCGGCAAAGTAAAAGCGATCATCGATAATCGGTCGGTCGTAGAAATAGTCGACGGACGCCCACGCAGCCCCTGGCCTAATGTCTTTTACAAATTCGGTCCCTGATGCGTTGGCTCGCCAAAGTTCACTACCATGCGTTCCATCGTTAGCAAAGAATACAATGTGGTTGCCCAGTCGCGTCAGGTACTCGGGAAACGAGTCAGCCGAACCTGGGGCTATATCTGCATGCAAAACGGTGCCTGTGGTCGAGCCGTCGGTGCGCCACAGTTCCATGCCCGCATCTGGATTTCGAGCACGGAAAAAGATGAGGTCGTCAAGCAAGACGAAACCAGCAGCTGCAGAATCTGCCGCACTGGGTCGGATGTCGACCAGCAGCTTCGTGCCCTCGCTGGTTCCATCTGAAACCCAGGGCTCAGTGCCGTAGTCCGGATGGCGAGCTCGAAAAACGATCTTATCTCCCAGTACAGTGAGCTCGTTGGGCGATGAACCAACCGATCCAGGATAGATATCGGCAACTTGTTGCGTTCCAGCTGAGCTACCGTCGGAAACCCACAATTCGTAATCGTTGCCAGACGATCGCGCAGAAAAGTAGAGCTTATCTTGCATGACGACGATATCAGCAGGGTTGTACAGATTGCCTGTCGTCGGCTGCACTGCGGACCATTCCAATGTTGACGGATTTAGTTTGATCAATTCACGGCCTACAGCCGTCGTTGCCGTCAGGAATAAATCAGTACCGAACAAAGTGATGTGGTCGGGGAAAGAGCCATTGCCCACGGGGTCGAAATCTGCAACCCGTATCGTACCTTCAGCCGTGCCATCTGTTCGCCAAAGCTCGAGACCAGACGTTCCGTCATCCGCGCGGAAGTAATGATACCGGTCATCTGAAAACAACCCTGAGATTTCTGAGTCACCTGTGCCCGGATGGATATCTTTAACCAGTTGGGTTCCAGATTCCGTGCCGTCCGACTTCCACAGTTCCCATCCAGTATCTGCTGCGTAACCATAGAACAAGGCAGCGTCACCGAGCGTTGCAAGAAAGCCATAAGCACCGTCGCTGGTACCTGTAGCAATATCACGCAGTCGCTTTGTACCTGCAGTCGTTCCATCGGAAATCCAGGGTTCCTGTCCGCTGACTCCATCGTCGGCAGTGAATAATAGTAGGTCACCAAACGCAGTTAGGTCGTAAGGCTCTGAACCATCGGTTCCAGAGCGAATGTCAGCAACGCGAGAGACAGAATCGTTGCTGATCTTCCAAAGTTCATCGTCGGCACCTCCGGCCGTGAAGTACACCGTTTCACCAACCACCTCGAGCGCATAGGTGAAGCTTGTCGCTGCGTTTGAGCCACCGTCTTCAACCAACTTCGTACCTTGCGTGGTACCGTCACTCTGCCAGAGATTCTGGTCGTCGACGGTAAAATAGATTTTACTTTCTGTCGCACCCCAAATCTCGACCTGACTACCGCTAAAGTTGTAGACACTCTTCGTGCCACCAGGAGTTCCGTCGGTGACCCATAGCTCGTCTTCATTGGATCCATTCGTGGCAAGGAAGAGAACCCCGGAGGAGGTGACCGTCAGCTGTCGCGGGTAAGACGCACTCCCACCAGGTAGGATATCCTTAAGCAGCTCAGTGCCGCCCGCAGTACCATCGGAAATCCACAGTTCTTCGCCCGCTTCTGTCGTCCAGGCACTAAAGATAAGATTCGAACCAAAGACAGTCAGGTACGATGGATGGGAACTTTGGGCGCCAGGAATGATATCAATGACTTGGGTTGTTCCCGCAACTGTGCCGTCTGTTCGCCACAGTTCTTCACCACCAGCAGTCGTGTAGCCTTGGAAGTAGGCAAAATCTCCTAGATTCTGCCAGTAGCTCCCTGACGGTCCGATGTCAATCGTGCCAGCTTCCGTTCCATCAGTTCGCCACGTTCGGCTTCCAGCAGCCTGAGATTCGCTAGCAGAAAACAGCACAAGTTCTTTGAAGGCATGAGCGTCAGATGGCTCAGAACTGTCGTCACCTATCCAAATATCTTTGAGGAGCGAAGTGCCAGAAGTGGAGCCATCGGTAATGTATAGTTCATTTCCATACTCATATGTCGATGCCGTAAAGACTGTGGTTTGCCCGATGTTGCCCAGAAAGGCCGGATCGCTCCAATCGTAGCCAACTTCAATATCCATAACGAGGTAAGTGCCCTCGCTCGTCCCATCTGTTCGCCAAACCTCTCGGCCGTGAGTCGTTGTTTCGGCACTAAAAAATGCTTGATCCCCACTTACAAAGAATTCTCGGGAATACGATCCTTCTTTGGAGGTGGAGTCTTTATTGAGGTCAGTGACCAACTGCAAATCGATTGCCAGCAATCTGCGCGACTCGAGAGCCTCGATAGAGAATTGCCGCTGGAATGGACGTCTTCGGCAGTTTCGAATCGCACGCTTGGACACGGGCTATTTTCCTATGTAGGGGGGCCTTGGATTAGCAGGCCTTCCAAAATAAGCAAGAGCACTACCCTACACAAGTTGTTGCGCAACTCGAAGAAAGAAATTCTCCGATCTTCGACAGTCAATTTGCTGCACTCCGAGATTTAGTTAATGTCCCGGCGTTGATTTTCGATTTCTTGAAGCCTTGCATGATGGGTATGCACTTGTTCAATCAACTGCCTTTCCATCTCAAGTAGTTCTGGTGGGATGTCTTCGCCGCGAGCACGCATGGCGTCTACTTCGTCTTGGCCTTCTGAGATCGCACGTAGCCCTTCACGCATGTGATACTTGGCTTTGCGGAGCATAATATCGGCGTAGAGCAGTAGTCCAAAGTAGTAGGCGAACGGAGAGACAATGAGAAGGACGACACCGCCAAAAATAGAGAGTGCGATTGGGCTTTCGTAACCGGCGTGCTGCAGGTAGGCATGATCGGGACGCGTCGGGTCGTAGTGGAGGGTGACAGCCGCGTTGGATTGATACGCAGTAGGAACAGTCGGAGATTCGGTGTCGACCGAGCAGACGTCGCTATACGCCCTGCCGTTAACTTCATAGCGAACGTCGACATCGACCCACATCGATCCCTCGGAACGAAAGTGCTTGGCCGAATGCACAACGCCCGTTACCGTCGGCCATTTTTCTTCGGCAGTTAGGCGAATCGTCTCGCGTATACCTCCGAACAGTAGTAAGCAGCCAAAGGAAATGACAACTACTGTGATGATGCGTCCCACCTGGGTTTCCTTTGTCAATCGAGGCGATAGCTCATTTCGCCAGCTACATCGAGGCCAGAGAAACTAATGTTTGGGAACTCGCCCAATCTCTCGAATGCTTGGCGGGTTGAATCAGCGTCGTTGATGAGCACAGCATCTAAGTACGGAATGGCGTCTAGCAACCACAGATCCTCATCGGTAATGCTGTCATCGTCCAAGTACAATACTCTTAAGGGATACACTCCGCGGTAGGGCGTCAAGTGTTCGAGATGGATGGGAGTGCCACGCACATCGAGGGCGGTCAGATTCGCCGCAGCAAGCGATGCGACTGCCTCAGAGGTGAGGTTGGTGTTACGCAGGTTCAGGACAAGCAATCCTGGGCGACCTACCAGTTGGGCTACGCCTCGGTCAGTGATGCCGGTGCCGGACAGATCTAACGCAAGCAAAGGGGGATTAGGCGACGCAAAGATTAGATGTAGTACTTTCTCCAAGTCGTTGTCGGTAAATTCAGGATCGGAGAACTTTACTACAAATCCTCCGCCAAAGATCGGAATACTACCGAGGTCAACTCCCGCCTGGGTCACGTCGGCTCCGAGACTTTGCAACTGCATGGCCAAGGCATCTTTCTCAGCTTGATACCTGCCTTGCATCCAAACGCCCCACGCGAAAAATCCCATCAGACCGACTAGCCCCACGCCGAGCAACAGTCCCATTAAATCACCGATGAATTTTGTCAACGGCGGATCTTGATGACCGCGCCAACTCCATGGCACATTAACGAGGTTCCCGACTGCCGCAGCCAGCGGTTCAAGTGCCAAACGAGGCGTTTTCTCGTCGGGATCCCAACCGACGGTTTCCGTCAATCGGATCTGCACATTGTCTTGTAAGGCCAAGAACAGACCGCAGCGGTAAAGCTGGTAACTGGAGCCATTCTTGGGTTTGACTGTGCGTTCAAAGCCGCGTAGCAAGACGCGCTGGATTTGCGAAGTGGTTAGTGATTGACTTCGCTGGCCAGTGCGCCAGTCGATGCGGCGATTGGCGAGGTCGATCAACACTTCGTATTCCAAATTTCTCAAGCGAAAGATGACCATACCGATAACAGCAGATGCACAGGCTGTCCCAAGGGGAATCCAATAACGCAAGCTCGACTCGAGATCGGACAATACCACACTTGCGACGATGCCCGCGACCAAGCCCAATATTCCGCCAACAAACAAGACGACTCCGCGACTGGGCGCAGCCCGATGGAACCGAACTCGTTGTCCAGGCTTCCATTGGTCTAGACGTATGTCGTACTCGGCGTATGCTTGCGGGTCGAATTGGCCAACGGTTGGCGATGGTGCCGTGTGCGCACTGCTAATCTGATCGAGGTCATATCGCGCAAGCTGTTGTTGTACGGGAATCATTTTCGTGCCGGTTACATCGGCACAGACGACCATCGAGTCCGCCGAGTTTTCGGTGATCGAGTAATGCGTCAACTTGCAATGTCGAGCGACCGAGAATAGTAGATCCAAGACTTCATCCCGCTGGTCGATGTGTTTGGTTTGAAGTGCCAAGTCAACATAAGTATGTTTGTGGAAATAAATGGTGAGTTCGAATGCGATTGGCCCACCGCATTCCTCGCCAACATATGCTTCGATCCGGCGAACATCGCTCAGTGGAAATTCGCTCTCCCGACTAAGCAAGCCGCAGAGCCTGGAACGCTTGATATTCAGCGAATTTTGACTCGAGTCCCAGTGAACGCTCTTTACATAGTCGACATCAAGCGGTGTCCAGCGCATTACAAATGCAGTGATCAACGCAACTGGACCGACGAAGATCATCATGTAGAGTACGATCCGCCACCACCAGTCAAATCGCCAATACCAATCGTCCGAAAGCTTGGGCGCAAGCCCCTGCCAAGCAAGTGCGGTCACCACGCCCGTGAACATCATCAGGAGCAAGGCCACCAACCAACTGGTTATTGGTAACGGTGGTAGGCCACGATAGTCGACACCGATCGAACTGGCGTCGCTTCGAAGATGGTGAATTCCCATGGCACAACGCAGGCTTTGTTTACAGGGCTTGGCCGTAATTGGCGTACTGGTATTCGGCACCCAGGGCGGCACCGTTCGGGCCAACAGTCAATCGCGGGCCTTCCAATTCGTAACCGGGATCATTGAATTGGCGATGAATGCCAATTTCAACGATCGCTCCGGTAGCTTTGGCCATTGCCAACGCAAACTCATAGCCCACGCCAGTTTGATTTAACGCATAGCTGCCATACCCCATGGTCGGCTCCATCGCCGTCCCACTCCCGGAATTGCAGCCGTGAATGATGACTCGCGGAAAGGCGGTTTCGAAGTGCGAGCGAAGTGCTCCAAACCAGCTGCAGCCCCCCGCATCCAATGCCAATTTTGGGCTAGGCCCACTCAAGAAGAGGCGTCCGGGGCTGCCATGGGCAACGAGATGGAGTGTCGAGATCTTCTCGTCTCGCAGTTTGGCATGGCTGATATAGCGGGTCAACGCATGTCGTTGTGTAAGCGTTGGTATTACGACACGGTAGGTCTTTTCGCTACTTTGAGGAACATTGGAGCGAAACGGCGGTTTGGTTACATCTTCAGCAAAAGCGAAAATTACGACGCTCATGATCAATCCCCCAGTGTGAAGTTGCACTTTCTGGGACCTATCGAAGGCCCGGCTCTGATATATAGATGCGTCCTGGCTCGCGATTCGAAACAGACACTGGCGCGAATTTCCGCAGGAATAAAGACGAGGGATGAAGGCGAGGAATGAAGGCGAGAAATAAAGACGAGCAATAAAGACACTTCTCGCAGATCGCCACCGTGGTTCTGGTTACTTGCCCTCCCCCGCGCGGATGTTTCCATCACAAGACCGATTATTCGCGGGAGAGCGAAAAGAGGGTTCAGCGAGCTTTCCGGGAGAAACGCGGTGGCCCTCCCCGCTCCCGCGAAATTGTGCACATTTGACTATCAGGTCTATTGCGCGGGAGGGTGAGATCCATATCGAGCTAAAGGATTGGAGGCAGCACTTGGTCTACTTGGCTGTGACAGCAATGAACGCGATGGCAATCCGCGTGGGTTGAGCCAGGCAAGGTAAAGGTATTGAACTCTAGGCTTGGGAGGTACGTCCGATACCCAGATGCTCTAGCCATTTGCGTGTTCTGGTCTCGGCTTTGGTTTCTCCTGCGGCGGGCAGGTACTGAACCGAAGTCGTCTTCTTGGCTTCTTCCAGCTCTGTTTCTAACTGCAGACGTTCTCTGGCGAGTTTGGCGCGTTCGAGTGAAATATCAATCTCTGCCTGGCGTACCTTTTCTTCCCACTGCTGCTGGATATCTTGCAATTTCTTGCGTTCTTGTTGCACCAGCTCATCGGAATCAAACATTTGAGCAATGGCAGCCGCTCCAATGGCTACGCCCTCGCGAGTGTTTGATTGTTGTTCAATGATACTCTGCAATTCTGCAATATGCTGGTCACGCAGTTCAATTTCTGACTGTGTGGTTGCAACAACTTGCTCGATTTCGAGTCGCGCATGCTGGTCAAGCTCTGTTTCCTCCGACTCACCTTCCAGTTGCCGCATGATCAAGTCGCGGCGCTGTTCCCAAGTCAGTCCTTCTTGGGAAAAGTTAAGGTGTGGCGAATTGTTGGATGTCAGGACCGTCGACGCGGTGACTTGCAATTTGGCCAATTGGGCAGCTAAGTCTAGATTCTGGCTGCCGAGATCGGAGTTTTCGATTTGCTTGTCGTCCAGTTCCTGTTCGAGGAGCCTGATTCTCTCGGACTGTTCATTAATTTTCCCTTGAGCTTCCTCGAGGGCGGAGGTGGCTGAATCGTCTGCAGGCCAACCAGAAAAGTCGGATGCGTGGTTTAACTGCGCAGGCTTGTTCAAGCCATGGCGATTAATTGCTTCGAGCAGAGTGGCCTGTAGGCTGGCGAATGTGCTGTCAAGTGAATCGCTGAGTTGTTCAACAACGGCCGATGATAGCGTAGCCGTATCGGACATTGAACGCTGGAGGCTCAACTCCTCGCTTAGCATCAAGGCGCGGGCCTCCAAGTCACGCTGAGCAACTGCGGATTTTTCGATGCATTCGGCCTGCAAGGCGAGCAAATCGAGAGCATCACACAGCTCTCGCCGAAGCTTGTTGAAATTCGAGATCGCTTTTTGTGAACGGCTGCCCGGAGTGCTGGTTTTTAGCCTTTCTTTGAGCGTATGCGTCAAATGATTGACTTCAGAAAGCGAAGGAATTTCGATTGACATCGGCGGTACTCCCGTGATCGATGTGCCTTACAATACTTACAGACGATGGGATAATACCTTTTTTCCAGCCGTACGCAAAAGAAGTCGATGTGCATTGGACACGAGGATTTGGGTTGGCCCTAGGCTAAATGCCGGTTGTAGTAATAATTGTGGCTGGCGAATAAAAAGACTCCCCCCGCGTGGCCCAACAGGGAACTCTCTCGATGGCGAAGAAAAAAACAAACGAATCGACGGAGGCTACTGCGAAAGGTAGTGCCGCAGAAAATAGTGCCACAATGATGCCGAGCTTCGAAGCGAGCATCGAGGAATTGGAGTTGATCGTCCGGCGTCTGGAGCTGGGCGGTGGGGCGCTCGATGAGGCGTTGAGCGACTATTCCAAAGCGATTGGGCTACTGAAGACCTGCCACGCGCGGCTGGAACAAGCGGAACGCAAAATCGAGATTTTGAGTGGCGTCGACGCTCAGGGCAATCCTGTCACACAACCGCTTGACGATAACGAGGCTAGTCTGGAAGAAAAGCGAGGCACGCGGAGTGACCGCCGTAGTGCTGGTAATCACCCAACTTCCATTGAACCAAGCAGCTTGTTCTAGGCTTTTTCTTCCGCAAGTAAGGAATTTTGGCAAAACCCATTGCCTTGTATGACATCCCAGACCACCTTCGACTTACAACGTGAACTGCACCCCATGCGCGAGGCGGTCGAGTCCGCCATGGATACCTATACAGCGGCGATCGCTGGGTGCCCAACGCGGCTGACCGACGCAATTCGCTACAGCGCCTTGGCACCGGGAAAGCGATTGCGACCCCTGCTAACGCTGTTGGCCTGCGATGCTGTCGGAGCCGACTGGCAAATCGCCCTTCCGGCCGCATGCGCTGTCGAATTTGTGCATGTCTATTCGTTAATTCACGATGACCTGCCTGCCATGGATAATGATGACATGAGGCGTGGCAAGCCGACGTGCCATGTGCGGTTTGATGAGGCAACCGCCATTCTTGCCGGTGATAGCCTGCAAATGTTGGCCATCGAAACCCTGTGCAACGGGTTGCCCAACGATACGGCTGTGGCGTGCTGTCGCCTGCTCTCCCGCGCGGCGGGGCGGCAAGCGCTCGTGGGCGGCCAGGCGGACGATTTATCCGCCGAGGGGCGGTTTGGCCCCTTGCCACAGCAGCAGTCCGATCCACTGGAGTTCCTCAAAAGCATTCATCGTCGTAAGACAAGTGCCCTGATTGAAGTCAGCCTCCAATTGGGAGGGGTAGCAGGCGGAGCCTCCTTGGATCATCTTAGATGTTTGGAAAACTACGGTCGGGCGGTCGGATTGGCCTTTCAGATCGTGGATGACTGTCTGGATGTGGAAAGTACTGCCGAACAAATGGGCAAGAAGACACGTAAAGACAGCGAATTGGGTAAAATGACCTATCCCAGCCTACTTGGTCTGGAAGCGTCTCGCAAAATGGCGAAAGATCTGATCTGTGAAGCCTGCGAGGCAATTGCGGTTTTAAAAAATGGCGGTAGACGATTGGCGACCCTCGCCCAGTTTGTCGTCGAAAGGAGAAACTAAAGTATCTGATGGCAAAGTTACTAGAAGGAATCGATTCCGCGTTTGATCTGCACTCGATGAGCCTAGGCGAGCTGAAACAAACGGCGGATGAAATTCGTGATGTGCTGTGCGGTTTGCTCAGTATCCGCACTGCACATTTCGCTTCCAACTTGGGCGTGGTGGAATTGGCCCTGGCGCTGCATAGCGTTTTCGATTTCCGCCAAGATCGTTTGATTTGGGACACCGGCCATCAGATTTACCCGCACAAGCTGATCACGGGGCGCTATGCTGAGTTTGCTTCGATTCGCACCCGAGGCGGTCTGATGGGTTATCCCAACCCAGTGGAAAGCGACTACGATTTGTTTATGACTGGCCACGCTGGCTGTAGTGTCTCCACGGCCCTCGGTCTTAAGAGCGGCGACGATTTGCGAGGGGAGAAACATCGCAAGAGTGTGGCTGTCATTGGCGATGGTGCCTTTCCGTCGGGAATCGTTTTCGAAGCGCTAAACAACGCGGGCGAGCTAGCCAGTGACATGTTGATTGTCTTAAACGACAATCGCATGAGCATTTGTCCGCGGGTCGGTTCCGTGGCCCGGTACTTGGATCGCTTGCGCACCAACCCCTTCTACACGGGGCTAAAGACCGAAGTCGTGCGAATGCTCAATCACTTGCCCGTCTTTGGCGATCCGACTGAACGGATGCTGGCTCAGATCAAAGAAGGGGTTAAAGCTGGGTTGCACGGTGGCATGCTTTTTGAAGAGTTGGGCATTCGGTATGTTGGCCCCATCGATGGGCATGATATCGGCTTGATGCGCAAGTACCTGAAAATGGTCAAGGATCAGCAGGGGCCGGTCCTTTTGCATGTCGTGACGGAAAAGGGACACGGTTATCAACCTGCCGCGCAGGATCCAGTCTTCTTTCATACTCCACCAGCGTTCGAAGACGACCAGGGCAAGGCACGTATCCTGATGGGTGGTGGTGCGCCAGCCTATACGAATTTTGCTCGTGATGCGATCGCCTCTGCCATGCGGCGTGATGAAAGAGTAACCGTCATGACGGCTGCTATGTGTCAAGGCAATAAGCTCGAGCCGGTGCGGGAAGAGTTTCCGGATCGTTTCTTTGACGTGGGGATTTGTGAATCGCACGCAGTCGCATTTGCCGCGGGACATGCCAAAGTTGGTCTGCGTCCAATAGTCACGATTTACAGCACATTCCTTCAACGCAGCTACGATCAGATTTTCCAGGAGGCAGCCCTGCAGAATTTGCCCGTGGTATTCATGATGGACCGGGCTGGACTAGCCGGTCCCGATGGGCCGACGCATCACGGTGTTTACGATATCGGTTATATGCGCGTCTTCCCGAACATGATTTCCATGGCTCCTGCAGACAGCAGCGAAGTGGCTAGCATGCTCGATTTTGCCCTGACGTGTGAGGGACCAGTTGGAATTCGTTATCCCAAAGCTTCGGCTGCCGATCTGCAGCTCTCCAAACAGCCCATCGAACTTGGCAAGGGCCAGATCGTACGTTGGGGAACCGATGGAGCCATTCTTGGGCTGGGGCCGATGTTGGAAATCGCCCTGCATGCTGCTGAAGAGTTGGCCAAACGCGGCATTGAGATTGCCGTCATCAACCCTCGATTCATCAAGCCGCTGGACGCCGTGTTGCTTGAAAAAGTGTTCCACGAATGCAAATTCGTCATCGCAGCTGAAGAAGGTGCACTCATGGGTGGCTTTGGCAGCGCGGTTCTCGAGCTGGCTTGTGAGCGTGGCTGGGATACGCGTCACATGTGCCGCTTGGGAATCCCAGACGCTTTCATCGAACACGGTGAACGTGATGAATTGTTGAGTGAAATGGGTATGTCCGTAGATGCACTGGTCGTGCAATGTGAGTCGTTGGCCACGCAATCGGTCGAAGCCCTCTAGTAACACGCTGCCAAGGCCGCCCTATGCTGCTGCAATCTGATGCTCCTTGGCAAAAGTCGAACGGTGCTATGCCGCGCGTCGTCGTCCTGGCTGCGGTGAATCGCCCACGCGTGCAAGCTGAGCTTGGTAAGATCGAAAAGATTCTTGCCAAGTCTGCTGAGATTATTGCTGTCGACGAAGATGAAACATTTGACTTCGGTCATGCGGATATCGACTTGGCAGTTGTACTCGGCGGTGACGGCTCCATTTTGTCCGCCGCGCGGCGCATGGGAACCAATCAGTTTCCAGTAATTGGCGTCAATCTCGGACGCTTGGGATTTCTTGCAGCGCTCGACGAGAATGAACTTGAGCAGGTTTGGCCCAAAGTCTGCGCTGGCGAGTACCCGATCGATGAACATGTGATGCTTCAATGTTCCATTGTCCGCCAATACGCAGGTGAGCCAGGCGTTGAGCACACCAGAGATGATTCAGAGGCAGTCGTCACGCCGCAATTGGCACTCAACGAGGCAGCCATACTGGGAGGCCCGCCTTATTCAATGTTGCAAATCGAACTGCTCGTCGATGGCCAATTAGCTTCTACGTACAGTTGCGACGGCTTGATTATCAGTACTCCCGTTGGTTCGACAGCGCACAATCTCTCCGCCGGAGGTCCCATTTTGCAGCGACGCTTGCAAGCAGTGGTTATTAGCCCAATTAGTCCGCATACATTAACAATGCGTCCTGTGGTGGATCATGCCGATCGTGTGTTTGACATGGTAATTCGTCAGGGGCATGAGTCCGTATCCGCCGTTTTCGACGGACGCGTCCTGGGGAGATTACTGGAGGGCGACTGCTTCCGGGTTTCCAAATCGCCGGTATCGTTCAAAATGATTAGCATTCCCAATAAAGACGAATACCGCACACTACGTGACAAGCTTGGATGGGGCGGCAACCCGCGAGTGAAGTAAGCTCCCGGGCCATTTCGTAACCGTTCACGGTTCAAAAACCGAAATTGCATTTGGTCCAGGCACGCCATTGCAGGATGGATACGTCGTCCTTGGTACGGATTTCCATTGCGGTGTCGACGCTGTTCTCAACCGCGAATGCGGTGTCAGCGTGTAGCCGCCGGTGTCAACCGGCGGAAACGAATCGCGAATAATCTCTAGCCGCGAACGCGGCGACTGCGCGTTTGGAAATCGAGTTGCGTATCGAACGGAATCGATTTCCGTTCCGTGGCGCGTTTCTTTCTGGGTTTCGCCCACTGTGTGCTGGGCGACCACGACCACGAATACTGCCGATGGGTTTAGACGACGACTATTCTCCAAAGCGTATGAGGCTATACGTCACTTTAGCTTCTTCAATTCGGAAAGTCGCTTCACTTAGATTGCGCCAATCGTGGTTTGGGGCCTGTGAGTTGGACGAGCGGTGAGGTTCGGTTGGGTGGCCTTCGGGACTGAGGTCGAGCTGACCGTTTTGATTCAGATCTAGATATGCGAGAGCCGAGTAGAGGCCAGGTGTCATATCCTGCACGACGGTGGCATTTCCATTTTCGTCGAGCTGGAAGGCGTGCGTGGAGGACGGTAGATTTTGTGTGGGCTGTCCTTCGGCGGGGATAGCGTAAATCAATATGTTGCCGTGCGCGTTAGCGAATGCGGCAGTTTTAGTCTCGATTCTAGCCACATAATAGTTCTTTTGCCTTGGTTCAAAAGTTCGTTGCGCGACGAGTGGAGCACGCATTTGAATTTCGGGCAACCATTGCTTATACCACACGAAACATAGCAAGGTCCCTACGGCAATGCCAATGGAAATAAGTACCAATCCATAGTTGTTCTTCCAGGAAATAAGCAAGTTCTTGAGCATTCGTTGGGGCAACTGCTTTTAGTGCGTTCTTCAATGATTGATTGCTAGTGTGGTTCAACAGTCATTCAAATACTAGTACTTAGCAAAGTCAACCCGGATACCAACAAAAACACGCGGTGCGCAAAACGCAACGCGTGCTAGAATATTAGCAATGTATCTGGGCTGAGCTTAGAATAGCACTTGCACGCCGACGCTACCGCCATGCAAGAATAGATCAGCCTCTTCACGCACGTCTGTTCCGCTGGACGGACTGATTAGCCCTGGTTGCTGTTCAGGTATCGTAGCGATGCCTGGCAGATACCAGAATTCGTAACCGGCGGTCAGTCGAATGCTTGGCACGATCTGATAGTTGGCGAATATTCCGCCTTCGATAACGCCTGCAATATCTACGTCATTATCGCCAGCATTGATGAGCAGTGTACCACCGTTGGTGACTAAGGTCTGGCGTTCATCGAAATTGGCGTAGACGCCCGCTTTGCCGCGGAAGCCGACGTTGGTGCGCAAGCTAACTGGATAGATCAAGTCGCCGCCAACCTGTGCACCGAGCAATCGGTTGTCTACATTTTCAACTAGCAACCCGTTGCCATTGGTTGGATGCGTCGAACTGAATAAGTAGTCTTCTTGATAGTCAACGTAGCGAACACCGATCATCGTCGACAGCACATCCCACGTCCACCAGCGTCGGTTCAGTTCAAAACTATTGAGTTTGGCGCCCTAAGATTGATAGTGGGAGTTTGCTCCGTTAAAGGCATCAATATCTGCTGCAACGAAACCACCGGTAGGAACCAGTTGACTTTGCAAGTTTCCTGCGCCAGTTACCAGTGCATCACGCTGCCACCGAAATGGCCCCGCATAAACGGCTTCCCAACCATTAACACAGTCCATGAGCTGCCCGACGGTATACCGCCCACCAAATTCATAGTCAAAATCGGGTAGGAACGTATTGCGCGATAACGAAAATCGTTCGTCATTCTCGCGACGTAGCCACAAGGCTTCGTAGTTGAGATAGAGTGAAACATCGCAGCCCGGGTTGCAGGGATCGGGGGCGTTGTAGACGGAATAATTGGCTGCCGCGAGGCCACGGCGAATTGGCTGGCGACCAGCAACCGTCCCGCCATAGCTGGCCGGCTGAATTGCGGACGGCTCTGACAATACGGAGTAGGACTGATCAACCGTTGGCAACTCCGCAAACCTCTGTCCGCTCATGATGGGGTTATCGCCCACGCTCATCAACGATTGTCCAAGTGCTTGTGGCACTTGTGCATGACCGCTGCTGGTGCAACCCAGTACGATTGCCAGGCTGGCAAAAAAGCTAGCGATCCGCACAGCGGTTGGCCTATAGGTTTGTGAAATTCGGATTTTACGCATGGCAGACCTCGAATTGGCATCCTTGCTAATGGTCGCTCCTGCATCAGTTCGCCGTTGGACGGTTAACTTGCAGCCGCACCGGTAAAGTCAATCTAACGCTCGGGCTCTGTGACGTCGCCGCCGCAAAAGCTGTTGTTGAGCCTCGCCTAAAGTGAATTTTATTCTAGGTGAGGACTCTCCTGTCGGTATCTTTGGTCGCCTTGCAAAGGATAGTTGTCTTTGCGAGAGGCTGTGCTTTAAGTCGCTGTGTTGTTAGTCGTCGTAGGATCGGAGTTTGTCGACCACCGGAGTTAATGATGTCTTGCGAACGAAGCTGAGTATTTTCGCGCATCGCTCTCGCTACTCACGACACCTTGCACCAGCAACTCGCCGTTGACTGCAAACACATCCACATCCGAATTCGGATAAATTCGACTGATCGTGCGTGTCATTTCTTCCGCTAAGCCTTTGATTCCAGTCCGTGTGTCGGTCGCATTTCCCGCTACGGTTACTGATCTAATTTCAACCGTCCGCTCGCCAGTGGGTAGCAGGGTTATCAGGGCAATTCTGGTTTCGCCAGCACGAAGTCCGACGAGTGAGAACGTGGTCGAACCAGTTTGGATGAGTTGGCAAATACTGGGATGTTCAACCGAAAGTTCGACGATCTCCGACCCCAGCATGATAGTGGTAGCGTCCTGGGGCTTGACGGAAACGGCTGGCCCAACATTCATTGCATCAGGTATGACTTCGGTGCTTGGTTCATCGGCCTTCACATCGAGTTGAGCCAACGAAGTTAGATTTGCGTGCACCTTCGGCCGCGGAGCAACCGGAGCCACTGCCGGCTCGGTTTGCATTGGTGCTGCGGGAGTCACTGGTGCTGAATTCACGCGTTCTGCGGAAGTCACCGGTGTTGAAGAGATCACGGAGGAAGATGTTACGGGCGCTGCCGGTGCTTGTGTTGCCGGCACCGGTGCCGGTGCAACGCGTGTCGGTGCTGGGCGAGCTAGGGCTATACCGTCTTCGCCTTCCACTCGAACTTGCATTGAACGAGGAGCCGTGACTTCCAAGCGTTTGGGCGTGGCACTACTCAGGTGTAATGAAACTGGGCCGCTCGCAGACGCTTCGCTTTCATAATCAAAGTCGGACAAAGAGAATGTGGACTCGGCAGGCTGGTCGTCACTGAAACGGATCTCTGTCGAAGCTACCGTCACTGGGCTGACCGTTTCATCCGTAGGGTCTCGGCGCGTGCTAACGGGCGCTTCGGCGACCGCATTCTTTAGCTGTGGCGCTTCAATCTTCAGGCTCATTGATCGGCTTGGTGCCACTAGTTGTGGTTGGCGGTCAGCACTTGCGTCCAGTTTTTTGGGCGTCGTGTTCATCGACTTTGAGGCGTCGGCTGTTAAAGGCCGTGGTTGCCGTGCAGGAGCCGACTCAGCTAGCTCAGCAGGTTCAGCTACCTCAACGCGCTCAGGTTCAGCTAGCTCAACGGGCCGAACCAACTGCGCAACTGGCTCAACGGGCTTGGTCTTGGCGGAAAAATCGATGTCGATGAGCGATACGCTGCCTGGTGAAGGGGTGGTTTGCTCTTCGTCAGTACTTTGCTCCGTGCCGTTGGTGCAGCTTTCAGGCTGATCCTTCGAGCTGGATGGGCAGGTCCCGACGGTATCGCCGCATGTTCCGATTTGTGTATATAGAGCAATGGCCGGCGCCGATTCCGCGGACTGTTCCGTTTCGGTCGCTGCAGCCGTCACGATGCGGGACGGTTCGGTCGGGTCATGCAATGCCGGCGGCAGTTCAATCGCCGGGAGCTGCGGCGCGTTGGCTGTCCGCTGGACGTTTCCGAGCCCAAGCACGTTCATCAATTTCGACTTAAGCCGCGCATCGCTTTCCAACTTGGTTTCGAATGGGTATTCGATACTTGGCAAATCGGAGTTGCTAATGGTGGGCGGTAACGGTGGCAAAGTTGGCAAGCCACTCTGGGCCACGGCGGTCGATGCACCAACGATGCTTAAGGTCAAAGCCAAGCGAAAAATGGCGCGGTGGCTAGTGCTCGTGCTGGAACTCAAACTGCGCTGACTCATCAAGACCCCCTTACAGAAGAACATCAACTGACTTAAGGTCAGTGCATTCAAGTCTTCCAAACGCTCGATCTTCGAACATCTAGAATGCTTACTGGTGGGATATCGGGAAGTGGCGATGTGAAAGTTGAACGATTCTGCGGGTAGTAGGCATCGTATCAATAAATCCCATAGTGAAAGCGATGCTAGCAGTCCACAAGTACGCACCTTAGAAAATGCTAGCGTTCACTTGCTGGCTTAGGCTTGGACATTACCGAAAAGCTCAGTACCGCAAGCACGGCGGCGATAATGGACAAGGGTGTCACCCAGTCGGTAAGTAGATTCTTGACGGGTTGAATCCCGATCGCGACAAGTGCAGCGAGCCCAACTGCCGTTAAAGCTTCGCCGGCGATCACACCCGATGAAAAGAGAACGCCTCGATGGAGAACTCGATCGTGATCGGCAGCGGGTGTGCGTCGCGAGTAAAAGTGAGCGATAAGGCCGCCAATCAAAATGGGCGTTGCCAACCCGAATGGCAAGTACATGCCCACGGCAATCGGCATTAGGTAGGCTCGAAAACTGGCCCCATTCGCCTTGAGCGCTGCATCAATGATCAAAATAGCAATGCCCAGCGCTGCGCCGTATCCAATCATGTCCCAAGGCAATTGCTCTTCGCCAGAAAAACCGCGAGCCAAGTTGGCAAACAAGTTGGCTTGGGGAGCCGATAGCTCAGCGCCACCGATACCACCTGGCGTGTTATTGTGGAGCAGCGTCATGACGGGGGCCATGACAAAGGCCGCCACGCACACCCCCAGAATTTGCATGATTTGCTGTCTAAATGGTGCTGCCCCGACGAGCGAGCCGGTTTTCAAGTCGTTGCACACGTCGCCGCTGGTACAGGCGACGCAGCACACAATCGCGGCTATCCCCAAGGTAGCCACCATGGCTTGCATGCCAGAGAAATTGAAGAGCCACAAGATACCACCGGCGGCCAGCACCGCAGTGATGGTCATCCCGGATACGGGGCTATTGGAGTTACCCACCAAGCCAACGATATAGCTGGCCACGCCGGTAAAGAAAAAGCCCATCAGCAACATGATACAGGTCGCTAAAATTGTAATGCTCCACAATTGCGTGAACTGGTAATTGACATAGGCGAGCATTCCGACGCAGGCGATTCCGAGCGTTAAGATCAGGACGGAAGGAATGTCGCGCTGACCATCATCACGATTGCTACTTGTTTGGGTAATGCCTTTCCAAAGTTCAGAAACGGCAGATAGCAGGCCCTGGCGGACGGTAATCAAAGAGCTAAAACCACCGACCAGCATTGCGCCAACACCTACAAACCGAATGTGCGATTTCCACAAGCTCACCGCAGCTGCGGCCGGTTCGAGTGCTGCTGTTTCAGGGCCTAATCCCAGCAAGGGAATACCGATTAACCATGCAAGTGCGCCACCAATAAAGATCAGGAGGGCGACATTTAGACGCACAATAAAGCCCACCGCAACCAGCATGGGCGACAGATCGCCGCCAAAGTAAAACACTCGCGAGTTTGCAAACATGGCGGTTTCCAAGGAGCCGGCAATTAAACCTAGAAAGCCGCCCATGAATTTGAAGCAGGCTCCCAAAATCCCACCCGCGATCAGATTGCGGGCCGCATCGTTGTCTGCATTCTCATTGTCTCCGGCACGCAGTACCGCTGCGCAAGCAACGCCTTCTGGATAGGCCAAGTCCTTGTTATCGACCACAAATACGCGCCGCATGGGAATCATAAACAGTATGCCGAGCAGACCGCCAGTAAGAGCGATCATCGATACCGTCCAAAAGTGAAATTCGGTCCAGTAACCAATCAAGATCATAGCGGGCATGGTGAAAATAATGCCTGCCGCCAATGATTCTCCTGCCGAGGCGCATGTCTGCACTTGATTGGCTTCGAGAATTGACGAATCGCGAAAGAAGGTCCGAAACAAGAGCATCGCCATCACGGCCGCAGGAATGGACGCGGAAACGGTCATGCCTGCTTTTAAGCCCACGTAGACATTGGCAGCGCCCATCACGACGGAAAGCAGGAGTCCAAGTACGACAACCCGTACAGTAAGTTCAGTTTTCGAGCTCATTGTGTGATTCTTGAATTCTATTTACTTGGAAGTTCAATAACGCCCTGCCAATCAGGCGGAGCAACACGGCGATGCTGCGCGATAGTTACCGTCAAGAAATCCTTGACCTGGTCTTCCGCTGGGACTTGATGCAACAGTCGAAATGCCTCTGCCCAATCGCCCTCCTGGAAGTGCTGGAGAGCAGCCTCGTATGCAGCAACATGTTCGTCAGACAAAATACTGCTTGGACCAGCGGGCGGCAAAAGTTCGCTCACGACTAACGGCGTCTTCATGCCTACTGGAAGCACCTTGGCAACGCGGCGAATCCGCAGCACGTCACTACTTACATGCTCACGCACCCACTCCGCCGTTGGTTCATCCACTAGAATCGATGTTTGCAGTTGTTTGGTCATTCCCTCGAGTCGCGAGGCCAAATTGACGACGGGGCCAAATACGGTGACTTTGACTTGATCCGTCGTGCCAATTCTCCCAGCGACCGCTGGTCCCGAGGCGATGCCCAGGCCTGCGCGAAAGTCTGCGAGTGGATGATCCGGCTGTGCGGATGCCAAATCAAACTCATGGCGAATCGCCAAAGCAGCTTGGCAAACTTGCTTGATCGAATTACGGTCTTGCAGCGGCCAGCCCCAGAATCCCATCGCGGCATCACCATGGAAATCCCCCACCACGCCTCCGCCAGCCAATATATGGTGCGTCATGACTCCCAACGCATCGCTTACGCGCTGCAGCAACTCAAGCAGTCGATCACTGGCATCTTCGCTCTTTTTGGAAAAACCTCGCAAGTCGCAAAACAGGACGGATACTTCCGTTTCGCGAGGCGATAAGACTTGATCTGGATCACTCTCCGCCATCGCCTCGAGCACCACCGGAGCAAAGAAATTTCGTAAGCTGTCTTGTCGTCGTTGCAACGCGCGCACTTGCCGCAGTGCACCAAGTGTCGTGGCGGTAAGTTCCGTGAACTTCAAGTCGTCTTGTAGAGCGTCAGCCTCCGCATCTCCATCAGGTACTGGCGCTATAGGGCCCGCGAAGTCTCCCGCCACATAGATTGCCCAGCCGGGACACGCATCCGATACCACAGGTGTACAGAACGCCCAATCTACGTTCTCGCTTTGTGTAAACGATGCATTGCTGGAGATGGAGCGATTCCAGACGTGTAGCACACTTTCCCGTGTCTTGGTTGCCGAACGGACAAGACTCGCACTGGGCGTAAAATTTTGCCCTGTCATCGCGCGACAATCCCAGTGCAGTATCTCTAACTCATGCTGTGTCTCAGTCGCTTGGCTGTGGGTTGCACTGGATCGATCCGGCTGGACATTCTCGGCCGTACTCAATTTAAGAATTGCGACGAAGGCTGCCTGCGGCACACCTTGCAAAAGCAGATTTACAATGCGCGCGCACAGTTCCTGGTCATTCGCGGCACCAGCGATGATCTCCGGCAGCTTTCCCAACGCCTCAATCCGCCTGTCTGCGTCTTTGTACTTGTTCTGCCGCAGCAGATGCGCGGAAAATGTCTGCTCTGCAAAAACGGGCGCGTCGGCATGAGAAAAGTGGACTTGTTGATCAAGAATGGTGAAGGTGGTTTGGCCAATCACAAAGTGTTCGCCAATTGCAGCGCTGAATCGCTCCTGCTGGCGGCCCTGATAAAATATCGCATTCCGTGCTTGTTCCAGGCGTTCGACTTCCAGACGCTGACCATTCCAACGGATCTTCGCATGTTGTCTCGAAATGCGGTCATCCCAGTTGACTGGCCACGGTTCGGCAGAGCGCCCAAGCGTGAGCTCAACACTTGGATCGGGCAACGTCCTGCGCCAGCGATCGTTCGAACGAGGGCCTTGAGCTATCAGGTCAGGCATTAGTCTTCTAATACATGGGTTGTCTTAGGTGGATCGCTTAACCGCAGTTGAGCGACCAGGTTCCAACGTAATATACGAAATGGTAGAATTAACGGGTTGGCCAGCTATTCTAGCGGAAGAAAATATTTGCATGACCGAATCTACTGCCGCCCTTCACGAATTGATGCTGCTGGTCGACGACCAAGTCGCTCATATATGGATGGTCCGTACCTTCTTGAAACATAGCGACGAAGCAGCCGAAGACGATGAATTGGCTTCGGTTCATCGTGATCTCTATGATTTCATGCTTGCTCTGGGCCCTTCGCTAGACAGCGGTGACGCAGCTAGCTACCTCAAGCTTGCCAAGAAAAAACTTGCAAAACTGCGGCGAGCCGTGGATTTATTTACCGAGATCCAGCCTGAAATTTCAGGACATATGAATTTTAAGATGGCTGCGCGTTCACTCAATCTGGCCCTCGCACAAATTACCAACTTGCTCAACCAGCAGACCCCGGTGCCCCACCATCAGGATAGACCCGAGTAATTGGCCGACTGCCGAGTTGCTGTTGAGTTGATTGATGCTTGAAATCTTCCAGCGCTGACCTTGCCCTGGGCCTGCCAATTCTGCTAAGCCTCTAAATTCCCAAAAGTGAATTATTGGCACGGAGGTCCATTTGATGCTAGCCCATGCGAAACGATCAGCAGTTATTGCGGTTTTGTTCCTACAATCACTGAGCGTCGCTCAGCAAACTACGCCTGCCAAGAGTGCGGACGCATACGCAATCCGATACAAGTTACAGCCAGGGCAAACGCTCGTTTCCAAGGTTAGCCACTTTGCCGAAACGAAGACGCGTATGGCCGAACACGACGAAGCCAGCAGCTCGCGTACGATCAGTACCAAGGTCTGGGAGGTCCAATCGGTTGACGCGGATGGCAACATGACTTTCGAGTATCGCATCGATGCGGTCAATTTGGCGCAATCGGTGGGCGACGGCGAAGAACTGAAATACAATAGCCAAACAGACGCCGAAGCCCCTGACGTCTTTAGGTCCGTCGCTGAGACGATCTCTAAACCACTGGCTACCGTCACCATCAACCCGCAAGGTCAAGTCATCGCTCGCGACAAGGAGTCGCTGGCGCCCGTAATGGGTATTGGCGAACTGACTTTGCCGCTTCCTGCCGATCCAGTCGCCATTGGTGGCCAATGGAATGTGCCACGCGAATTGCGAGTCAAACTGGAGAGTGGCAGTTTCAAAACCATCAAAGTCCGTGAACTGTATACATTGGAAAAAGTCTCGGCGGGCGTAGCGACGATTCGAGTCGAAACGCAGCCGCTAACTCCAGTCAACGATCCAGCCGTCGAATCGCAACTGATTCAACAACTGAGCAAAGGCACCATCAAGTTTGATTTGGACAACGGACGACTCATTAGTAAAGAGCTTGCCTGGAGCGATGAAGTCGTTGGATTCCGTGGACCTGATACGTCGTTACGCTATGACGCTGAATGGACCGAGGAACTTCAAGTAGAAGCATCTCGCACGGCCTCTGCCACTACCAAGAAACGCTAAGTCCATATTTTCGAAGTGCTGACTGAATGGAACTCCTGGAATCGACAGGAACGGGTCGGGAGTCTTTTCAGCAGCGCCTGCCACCGAAGACATGCCGCGGGAAGGAACATCTGGTTGCTAATGGGTTCAGCGATCTAGGCTGAAAAGACTCCCGACCCTGTCACACACGCCGGCACACCGTGAACGGTTACACGAGAGCTTACAGCCAGCCCAAGTATTCCCAGTACTGCATCAACCAGGGGCTGGTCCACGGATTGGCCCAAGCATAAAACGCTGAGAATACGCTCACCGCCAAACAAATTTCTACCATGCGCCGCTGCCAAGCAGCTTTCGTCGCGCGCAAGGCATGTATGGCCAGCCAGATCCAAGGAATCGTTAGCCAGAACGACCAACGAAATCCACTGGCCACGCCGCCATAGTTTCGGTCTTCCAACGGCCGTGCTAGATAGAATGCAACAGCCACCAAACTAGTTGCCAGGATAGCAGCCGCGATCAGCGTCGGTCGATCACGAAAGATGTTCCACGTCGCGCGGCTGCGCCAAACGCAAACGCATCCAAGGACACTCAGCAGCCAAAACGGGGTCAAGCTAAAAATGCCGTGATGGCCAACCAGGCAGTGGAACACGTATACGCTGCGATCCGCTTCGCCACGATCGACGCCCTGCTTGCGATCGCTGAGCCAATAGCTGCCAGGGTAGTCATACCAGTCACCCCAACGAAAGACGCCAACACGTGACTGCCCTTCGATAGGCTGCAGTCCGAAGCGTTGCTGGGTGACTTCATCCCAGGCTTCCCATACGCCTGGTCGACGTGCGGGACGAATCGCCAGTTGATTCGATACACCAAACTCCTGCGCATTGAGGGCTTCAACCATAACTTGTGGTTCAAGTGCTGCCAGGTTCTGCGCGTCTTTAACTTCGACGCTCAAGAGTTGCTCACCCAAGTTGCGATGTGCATAGGCCGGTATCCACTCGCCATGAGCGATATAGTTCGTGACGAAGAACCCCAACGCCACTGGGACGAGAGCTGGGACGTAGCCCAACAACGTCCGCTGGGCGTCGATCAACAGCAGGAGCGCGCCCGCCGCCGCCACCCAACTGAGCGCGGGCAGCTCATTGGCGGCTCCAAAGCTGGTTGTCAGTCCGCACAACACAAACCACCGCCACGCACGATCCTTCTGCAAAGCGATGCGATCGATACACCATAGCGAAATCCCGACCGCCAACGCGGCTGGCAAGTGATTGTTGAGCGTATTGGCAAACGTGGATAAGAAGGTGCCAAAACCGATAAATGTAATCGCCACGGTCGCTGCCCAGTCGTCAGTTTTTTCCGTCAACCAGCGGGCTAACAGGCACCAGGTAGCTACCAATGGTAGCCAGTTTACCAGCACCAACATGCACCGCGCTACGAAAAACGGATCGTTCATCAAGCTAGAGCCTGTGATTGCGCGAAGCGTGTAATAAACCCCAGCGTACAGTGTTGGAAGCAGTGGCGGTTTGCTGCTGTAGAAGTGCTGCTTGCCGTCCATCCCGCGATGCTGCACCATGTCGATGGTATACCACGTGCGCCGCCGCGTTTGCGGATCGCGGATTTCGACCACTTCGTCAATTTCGTAGCTGCCATTGATGGTCAATGCGGCCACGGTACACCAGCGACTGCGATCGTTGGCACTCAAAAAGGGGACTTCGCCCGTTGACGATTGTACCTGAGCAATCCGCACCAACTGCAAGACCGCAGCCACCAGCAAGATCAAGCGAATCACAGATGCTCGCGCCGCCTTGTACTCAAGCTCAGCCATCGCGAGTGTCCTTTGCCAGGCTGTACGGAGCGCGTTGCGGACGATTCTGCGCCGTAATCAGCTCGGCCAAGAATCCCATGCTGATCAACTGCACTCCCAGCAGCAGCGCCAGAATGCAAAAATAGAAAATCGCTCTCTCGTGTAATTGCACATCGGGCCATTCGGTCAGACGACTGATGATCCAAGCCGCAGATAGGACCAGCAAGCCGAGCGAGCCGCTGAAGAAAGATGCCAAGCCAAAAGTTCCCAACAAGTGCTGCGGACGATTGCCGTAGCCAGTCAGGAAATAAACCGTCATCAAATCCAGAAACCCTTTGACAAACCGTTCGATACCATACTTGGATTTTCCATGCTGGCGCGGATGGTGCTGAATCACAATCTCTGAAACTCGAAATCCCTTTGCGGCGGCTAGTACTGGCACGAAGCGGTGCATTTCTCCGTACAGAAATACTTCATCGAGCACTTGGCGACGATAGGCCTTTAGACCGCAATTGTGATCATGCAATTTCACATCTGTCAGCCAACTGATCAAGCCGTTGAAAACACGACTCGGTAGCACTTTGTGCCAGGGATCGTGTCGCACCTTTTTCCAACCCGAAACGACATCGTAACCTTCGTCGAGCTTTGCCAACAAATTTGGTATTTCATTGGGATCATCTTGCAAGTCCGCATCCAAGGTAATGACCGATGTGCCAGCGGCATGTTCAAAGCCAGCCGCTAGCGCGGCCGCTTTGCCAAAGTTTCGGCGCAACTTCAAACCGCGGACGACCGATTGCGTTCGCGCAAGCTCTTCAATAACGCGCCATGAACCATCGCTGGAACCATCATCGACCAGGAGAATCTCGCATTCCAACGACTCACGTGCTGCGACGGCATTGATCCGCTTGACTAGCTCGTCAAGACTTTCTTGTTCGTTATAGACGGGTACTACTAGCGACAGCATCAGTACATTTCTTGTGTAGTAGGACATTCATGAGCAAAAACATTATTCCAGTTGTTGTTACCCCACCGTCTCGTGAAAAGCGGGCTCGCGCGCCGACTGGGAGAGTCTTCGCATTGCCATGTTCAAAATTCCCAATAACGCCACTAAGGCCAATTCCGTCGCCAGCCACACGATTCGCACCCAGAGGGCACTGCAGAGCGCGGCCGTGGGACCAACTACGGGAGTCAGCACGGTCGATAAGACCACTTCTCGGACGCCGGCACCTCCGGGGATGAGTGATACAAAACCGAGTACAACCGCCAGCGCGCTGGCACCGAATACGCTCAGCGCAATCGTGGTCGAGGAAGCATCGCCAAAATCCGCACTCGGCAAGCTGCGCAGTACTAACAACAAGCTTAATCCAAAACCGATCCAGGTCAGTCCCAGCGTCAGCCAGCCTCGCGAAATTAAAGGCCAGTTGATGCGATCACTCCACTGCGCAAGCGTCGCCGTGTCAACGCCTTTTTGAAGTCTCGGTATCAATCGTTTCAGGAGCGGTGGCGCAATCGGTACAAACGTCATAACCAATAAAGCCAATGCCAAGACGCTTAGCTTCCAATCCAGGTTCAACAATAGCAAACATCCGGCTGCGACAGCACCGCCAACGGCCATCATCGTCAACGTTTCCATGAATATCGTAATTGAAGTTGCGATGCGCTTGATGCCAAACTTCTCTAGCGCTCCTAGTCGCAATACGATTACCATCGCTTTGCCGGGGAAGTACTTGCCGAGATTTCCGTAGAAATAGGCCCACAGGATTGCCAGCCACGGAGCATGTTGATCAAGTGCGATTAGACAACGCCGCCAATAGAGAGCGGCAGGCAACATTCCCAACGCATAACAACAGCCTGCCAACCACAGTCCACCCGCATCCGCTTTCCAAAAATCGCGAACTTGTTGCCGCAGTCGTTCTGCTTCCTCCCGCATGGCAACTGCCTGTTCGCCATCAGTCGCTTCGGACCGCTGTTCTAGATCAGCCGCGCGGCTAGATAACTCCGCGCGCTGCAGAGCAAGCTGCCGGGCCGACTTGCGAACAGTCTGCCAGATTCCCCAAATGACCAGCACCAGTGCGACTGCATGAAATAGCAGTTTGATCCAACGTACGCGATCCGCCAAGCAGCCACCCTTCCCTGCAATCAATTGCTGACGATCAGCAGTTTCACCACCAATGATTTTTGCACAAACTTGAACGCCTCACTAGTAGTGTGTGGAATTGCGTCAGCCGTAGCTCTTGTCGTTGTCGTTCTCATTTGAGTAACATCAGTGGCAAGTCCAAACGCAGATGGTCGGGGTACATTTAACGCCAACTGTGTTATCCTAGTTGCCTTAGGCACGACTTGCCGGATCGCAAGCACCGCGTCAGAGGCCTGTGACCAGTTGACGGCGATCTGCGCAGTGTCACGTATGGGTGAATCTTGCCGCTGAACGAGTGAGGAGTATTAAATTGATCAGGCGTTTCCTGTGCTTCAGCGATCTACATCGCGACGTGACTGCCGCGCGTAGGTTGGTTGAACTTGCCAACGAAGTCGATTTTGTGGTGGGTGCTGGCGACTTTGCCAATCGACACGAAGGCTTGGCCGATACGCTCGATGTCCTTGCGGAGATTGAAAAGCCCACGATCTTGGTTCCGGGTAACGGCGAGACTTTTCTTGAGCTGCAAACGGCGACTGCGAACTGGAAGTCCTCAACCGTATTGCATGGTTCGGGAACCGAAATTGAGGGCATATCCTTTTGGGGCGTTGGCGGTGGCATCCCCGTCACCCCTTTTGGTGCCTGGAGCTATGACTTTGATGAAGAACAAGCTGCCGAGTTACTCGCCGGTTGCCCTCCGCAGGCTATTTTGGTCGTTCACTCGCCCCCGATTGATACCGTTGACCAGGATTCGAGTGGACGTGTGCGCGGCAGTACCGCGATTCGTGACTGCGTCGTAAGGCAGCAACCGCGTCTGGTCGTTTGCGGGCATATTCACAGCGACTGGGGCAAGCAAATGGAATTGGGCCCTACCAGAATTCTCAATGCCGGCCCACGTGGCGGTGTAATCGATCTGGAATTCTGAGCATTTGCGTGGGATAGGCTTGCTGCTAGGGTGTGTCCTAGAATGGTGGTTTTCTCGAACGGTCCTTACGAGGCACGCATGTCACGTCTAATTTCCTTTGCTGTTCTGATTGCGATCATTATCGTCATTGGGCTGCTGTTCTACAAAGTTCTGATCGGGTTTTTTATTCCGGTCTTCTTGGCCTGTGTCCTTGTCGTGGTGTTTCGTCCCCTGCATCGCTGGGTCTTGGAAAGAACAGGTCACCGCGACCGCTTGGCTGCCGCTCTGACGACCCTGCTGATTATGCTGGCACTGTTCCTGCCGATCACCTTCGTGGTGGCAGCAGCCGGCGTGCAAGGTTTGAAATTGATCGAACAAAACGATGCACCTACCGTGATGTTACGGATCAATCGCGTTCGCGATTCCTTGGGACTAAAGATGCCCGCTTATGCCGATCAAATGCAAGTCATCGAGGAAGAAATCAATGCGATTATCCAACGTACTGAGATTGAACGGGAACAGAGCGGCGTCCTGACCGCCGAAGAGAGTCCCGTACTCAAACGCTTGGCCGCCAAGCTGATTGCGAACCTGGAAACGTTGCAAGAGGACGTTCAACCGATCCTAGGTGAGAGTTGGGATGGTGACTTCGATGTATTGATCGATGTGGCACAGCAAATTGGGGAACCCAATGATGTTGAATTTGCTGCGACGAAATTGGCCGTTGATCTCAAGAGTCGCTTTGGTGAACTGAAAACAGGACTGCTCGGTGGTTCATTCATGTCGCTGGCCCGCCGATATGCCAACCCAACCGCACAACAAGTCGAGGAGGCGACGCAGGGGGCGTTGGCCTACGTACGCCCCAAGCTGCTGTCGATCACTGGGGCAACGGGTTCCTTTGTCATTCGGATGATCTTTGGCAGTGTCATCCTCATCGTCGCCACTTTCTTCTTTCTGTATGATGGGCCTTCGATGGTTAAATCGGTCATGTTTCTTAGTCCGCTCGACGACGCATACGAGCAGGAACTATTGCTTGAGTTCGATCGCATTAGCCGCGCGGTCGTTTTAGCAACGCTGCTGTCGGCAATTGTGCAAGGGTTAACGGCTGGCATCGGCTATTTCGTGGCAGGCATGGACTACTTGGTATTGCTGATAATGCTGACGACGGTTTTTGCCATGGTTCCCTTTGTGGGCCCCGCAGTCGTCTGGGTGCCGGTGTGTTTGTATCTGGCGTTGTACGAGCAACAGTACTGGACGGCTGGCCTGCTGGCCGCCTGGGGCGTGCTTGTTGTCGGCACCGTAGACAACGTAGTCAAAGCGTTTGTTTTGCATGGACAGTCGCAATTGCATCCCCTGTTGGCACTGCTGAGTGTCCTTGGGGGTGTGCAGACCTTAGGCCCAATCGGTATCGTCGTGGGCCCCATGGTAGTCACCATGCTGCAAACGTTGCTCAGCATCCTGCAACGAGAACTCGTTCACTTCGAAGGCCACGACCTGTCGCTATCGAGTCAAAAAAAGAAAGAGCCACGCGCCAGATTTAAGAGTCGCAAGGCGGATGAAGCAGCTCCCTTGAGCAATCCCGATGGGAACGGGGAGTCAGAGTCAAAGCCGAAAAAAGGATAGTGGGAATACTCTGAAACGATGCCTGAACTGCCAGAAGTGGAAACCATGTGCCGCGGAATAGCGGCCATCGTCGGACGCCGGATCAAATCCGTTACTCGTCCGGCCTGTGGCTATCGACCGATCACGATAACGCCCAAGGTAGCCAGAATTCATGCGGCATTACACGGGCAGCAAGTCCAACAAGTAACGCGGCTTGGCAAACGCGTTTTAATCCATGCTGCCGATTATGCTCTGATTCTACAACCCAAAATGTCTGGCTTAGTCTCGTTGGATGATCCGCCGGATATCGAGCATTTACGTCTTAGAATCGACTTTATCGGTTCGCCCAAATTACACGTGCTGTTTTGGGATCGTCGCGGCTTAGGGACCGTTGAAATGCTATGCGAATCGGAGATTAACGATCGGATTGTGCATGGCCGACTGGGGCCAGACGCCCTGTCCATCGCATTCGAAGACTTTTCTCAGCGATTATCCGCCACGGCCCGCCCAGTGAAGGTCGCCCTATTGGACCAGAAGCTGGTGGCTGGAGTCGGCAATCTCTACGCGTCAGAAATGTGCCACGTCGCCAAGATTCACCCAGCTAAACCTTGTTGCAAGCTGAGTGTTCGCAAGAAGCGACAGTTGTATGACGCTATGTTGCAAATTCTTAACGACGCGATCGAGCACGAAGGTTCAACTTTGTCCGATGGTACGTACCGAAATGTCTTGGGCCAGAACGGCAGCTACCAGAACCAACACTTAGTCTACGACCGCGCCAGCGAAGCTTGCCCTACCTGTGCCAATGGCACGATCGAACGCATCGTCCAAGCCCAACGCTCAACATTCTTTTGCCCAAAATGCCAGTTAGCCTAGGCTCTGTTTCTAAACTAATGTAGAACAATTGTCTCAATTGTTTTGGGCCGCAAATACAAGCAACTCAAACGGTTGAGGACAACCGTTCCACACTTTAGAAACAGAGCCTAGACTGGCTGGGTAGTCTCGCCCGCACTCCACGGTGTTCACTTTGCTGTGCTCACTTTGCTGTGCTCACTTTGCTGTGCCCGCTTGCGAGGCTCATTTCGCGGTGGCCTCGTACAGCGGCAGATGGCGGTAGCTGACTTCGAGGGATAGTAAATTCATGGTGGTCACGTAGAGTCGACCGCCGTAGCGGGCCCACAGGTCCGGAGTGGGTAACATTGGATCCCAACTACCCGCATGCTCTCCCTCTGCGACTTGGGTCTGGATCAACTGAGGGTAAAGCCGATCGTGCCAGCGCTCCCAGCGCTCGCCCCCCATGTGAAAGACGACTTGCGTGGCATAGTACCAATAATACGTATCGCGCATAGATTCAGTTGGAGTACCCTGTTCGGGCAAGTGATCTAGTAGATAGTCGGCACCATTCATCATTTCCGGCTTGTCACGTTGCCAACCAAAATACAACCGCATCAACAAGCCAACGCTGGTCATTACCGCCGTCGGTTTCAATCCGTGGCGCTGTTGGGGTGTATCGGCCGCAAACGGGTTGTAGCGATAGAGGTGTGGCTGAGTGTTGGAGGCCTGGCTGCTGTCTAAGTAAGCTTCGATTTTCTTGAACGTTTCGGCTGGCACTTCCAGTCCAGCTAGTTGTCCACTCTTGAAGGCCATCATGAACCAACCGCTGACGCTGGTATCTGTGCCAGTGCCGGGTCGATAACGCCATCCGCCTTGCAGCGGATCTTGGCTTGCTACCATGAAATCGATCGCCTTTTGGGCATGTGGTTTTAACTGTTCATCTTGGGTCATCCCGTAGGCTTCGCACAGAGCAATACTTGCGATACCGTGTGAATACAGCCAGGCGTTTTGATCGGAGGCAGGGTCTTGTGGTATGTACAGATCGCCATCGCCTGTCTGATTTTGCGTTAGAAACTTGATCGCCCGATCCACCGTGTCTGCATATTTGAATTGCTGATGCGTGTAACCGGCGCCTTGAAAAGCCAGCAAGGCAAGACCCGTGGCAGCGGTATCGCTTCGCATCAACACTTCGGTGTCAAAGTCCTGTAGTCGCCACGAGCCATCGGGGCGTTGGTGTTCAGCCAAGTAGGCGAGCCCTCGTTCGATAGCCATTTCTGTTTGCGGTTCGTAAGCAGTTTGATCCTCTGGATGACGATCTTGCAGTCTCTCCAGCCGCTGCTGAAAAGCTGGTTTCGGTACGGCCACATCGCGTCCCGCAGCCAATGGACCGCCTACATCCTGCCGAGCAAAACGCTGCGACTCGATCTGTGGGGGCGTAAAGACGGGATCCAGGTCCATCCGGCGAGGAAGAATCGGGCCAGCCAATTCCGGCTGTGCGGCCAACCCGCCGTTGCTGAGTGGTGCATCAATGTCCAGCGCGGCAGGTGAGCTAAGAGGCGCGGAGCCGACGCGCGTTGAATTCCGTGATAAATTGCTGGCCGCTTGTAGATCATCGCCTGTGCCAGTGCCTGAATTACCTTGGCCAAGGCCGCCTGCCTCGGGTACCTGCACAGCGCTCGCACGCGGTGCTTCACTGGCGAGATCGCCCACACGAGCGCGCGGCATGGACGTCGCCTCGATTCCCGCGCCCGATGCTGGCTCGACTCCTACGTCGGTAGCACGCAGCATTCCGCTAGGAAGCCCTGGAAGTGATGCTGAACTGGAAGTGGCGCCATCCGGTGAGCCGTTGACTCCTGCGAGTGAGCCGAGCAAGTCGGAAGAGGTCGTGGATTGGCCGCGTCCACGTGAACGACTGAGGGTTGAACCGCCTGCTGACAGAGCCGCATTGGGATCTCCGTCGCTGTTGTTAGCAACATTGCCGCCCCGATTGTCTTCGCCAACAATGGCATCAGTTCCAGCGGGGATCGATAACGCACCTTGCGGCCCGGCTACCCCCAGCGCGGAGCGTTCAATAGCGCCGGTCGACCCACTGAGGCCTGCCACGTCGCGAGACATGGCGCTGCCCGCCGCATCAGCTAATTGCGATGGCGAAGTGCCAGAAACGCCTCCCGATAAACTGGCTTGCCCAGTCCAGCTTTGGCTCGTCGAGGCACCGATCTCCGGAAGCGCTGTTGGCGCTCGACGCGCCGCCCCGGTTTGTTGTCGAGCAATCGTGCTAGCTGCAGCAGCGACCTCGCCCGAACTAGCTTCTGGAGCAGCCAGTGCATCTGGACCTTGAACGCGCATCGAGCTTGGGGCAGGCGAGCCCATGGTTCCACCAGCGGTGTCGCGCGCGATCGGCATACGCGAATCGCCAGATGAAGGAGTGGGAAGTTGAAATTGAGTTTCACGACGTTCGCTGGTAGTGTGGGTAGGCGTGCGACGCGACATCTCAGGTGCCGACAAGATTGGCGCTGGCGAAGTCAAAGCAGATGTGGTGGTCGAGGGTTGACGACGGCTGGTGGAAGCGGCGGCATTTGCAGACGGTGCGACATCAACGGAGCGCGACGGTGTCTGGGCGATCTCAACAGGACTCGAGCCGCGCGGTGCTGAGGGCGAAGTTGTCCGCCGAGGACGCGCTGTTTCCGTTTTGGGCGAAGGTAGACGCATCGGCTGCGTTTCGGCACGCTGCAATTCTGATGAAGTGATTTTTGGCGTCGAATCGCGCGTCGGTTCGGTAGCCAACGACTGCGTGGACAGTTGCGCCCCTCCACTGCTACGGCGCGCAGCGACGGTCGAGTTGGCTTCGAGGGATGGCTGAGGGGCATCGGCAGGAGCGGCACTCTCGGGAACGACAGGTTCAGAGGCGGCCTGGCGGGCCGCGCTCAATTCACTGCGCGACAACGAAGCAGCTTGCTGGCTGATACTGGGAGTCGTTGCGGCGGGCTGTTCGCGTTTGAGCAAGTGCGGGCTGGCAGCGCGTTCGATTTCAGGGCTAGGGCTGATCAAATCAACTCGCTCGGAGCGTGCCAGTTGAATCGCCGGCGACTCGGAATTGTCAACTTCGGTCGGTTGGTGCTCGGTCGGAACGAACTTAAGGTAATCGGGGCGGCGTCCGGACCGCGTGTTGGCGGCCACGCGGTGGTATTGATTGGCCTGCAGTGTTTCGCGCTTGAGTTGTTCGCGTTGCGCAACGAACGAGTCTAATACATCCGGCCACATCCGCGAGAAAATTACGATATTGACGAAGTAGACCAACAGCAACAGATGAATGAGAACACTCAGCAAGAAGGCCAACTGCATCGACTTCTCGATCATCCGACTGACAAATGTGCTCAGTAAGACCGAGAACAACAGCAAGGCCACGGGCGTTGCTATCGCGTAGGTCCACGGGTTGTACATCCAACGTGCGTCTTGCGTATCAAAAAAATAAAACGCAACGCCTAGAATAGCCACCCCAAGAGTATCAACGCGCAGTTGAGCATCCACACACTGGTCGAAACATCGTCCGCCAATTCATCGCTGCCCGTGATGCCTGCCAGTTCGCTGATGCGTCGTTGTTCACTCATCTTCGTAGCTCATGCATCGTTCCGCTAGGGTTACGTTTCATTTTCGTCCGCGATCGAAGCTGAGTAAGTGGCACCGCATTTTAGGCAAACGTCCATCACATCGATCGCGGCTTGAAAGTCTACTTGTCGATGTCCGCGGATGATTACAGATTGACCCAGTGGATTATTGGCGATTGATTGAGTAAGCACGGTTTCGAAGCCGCCAGGCTCATCGGATTCATTATTGATGAAGATCTGACCGTTTTCGTCGATGTTGACGACCATCTCTTGGGGCTCGGTGGTCATCGGCATGGCGTTGGCCGCAGAAGGCAAGGGAATGTCCAATTCACGATCTTCCTGGCTTAGCCGCGAAGCGACTAGAAAGAAGATGAGCAGTAGAAACACGACGTCGATCAACGGTGTCATGCTTAGCGCGGCCAGAACACGGCCTTGTTGCATTTTGACAGCCATTTCAAGACTTTCGACTTGCTGGTGGTTTCACGGAAGGCGGTGCAGTCACTGGTGGCGGCAAGGGAAGCGTGCCAAACTCTTTGCTATTTCGACTGCGGGCGACCGAATGTGACGCATCGGTGCGAACCGGTTCACGCCGCGTCATACCGCGTTGACTAATATCGTATCGCGCGACGCCTTCCAAATTCTCGAAACGTGGAATTAATCGTTTGACTTCTGAATCAATCTGTCCGAGCACTTTTTGAATCTTGCCCTCAAAATAATGGGCAAAAATTGCCGCCGGAATGGCGACTTGCCAAGCCACCCAGCGTCGTTACCAGCGCGACATAAATGCCTTCCGCTAGGAATTCTGCTTTATTGGAGCCAGCGCCCAATTGTGTGGTGTTGTAAAAGGCGATAATCATACCCCACACCGTACCGAGCAAACCGATCAGTGGCGTCACCGCAGCAGCCAACGTCAACCAACGCACGTTACTGTACAGTCGATCGGCTTCGCGCTGCGAGCCATCAGCCACGGCAGCTTCCATTTCGGGAATGGGGCGTCCTACTTTCTGCAGGAGGTCTTGTAGTACTCTCGCGGCAACGGACGGGTAGTTTTCCGAATGTTGAAATAAGCCTTGAGGCGAAATGGAATCACTACTTTCGCTGGCCTTTCGAATTTCGCGTCGTAGACCTGCTGGAAACAGATTGCCGCGTCGCAGAGCCAGCATTCGCTCAAGGGCAAAAGCGACGACCATCAAACTCATCACTGCGATGGGAATCATCAGCGTGCCACCATCAATCAGGAGCTTGAGAAAATTCAAGCTACCTCGTTGATTGGAATTGGCGTTTGTGGGCGTCGCCTGGTCTTGAGCTGCCTGCGCAGCCAGTTCCTGCAGTTCGGCTTGGCTAATTCCTGCCTCAGGTGTATCAGGCGGAGGTTGAGCGCTGGCGAGAGTAGTTAGACCGATAGCAAGGGCGCAAAAAACAAGGAACTGGCGAAGCTGATGTGGGAAAGGCATGTAGTCATCCGAAAAGGAGCCGCTAAGCGTCGCATGGGCCACGATTTTGAATCAGCGCAATTTCTGTAGTTCGCCCAATCGCGATTGAGCTTTAGCCGCTAGTTCGTGTTTCGCATGCTTTTGCACGATAAACTCGTAGAACTCTTGCGCCGTTTCAACCACTTTGGCGCGCGCCGTGCCTTTCAGATTCTCGATCAACACTTCGCTACAACGAGCGGCTTCGAAAGCGCTCTTGGCCTGCCAATTCTTAATCTCTTCCGGTGCCTTGTCGCCCCCAAAACCAAACATCACACGCTGGAACTCGGGAATTGCTTTCACAAAGTCACGTTGTGAGAAATAGACTTCGCCCATCATGAATCTAGCGCGTGCCGCCACTTCGGTACGGTATTCGCCTGCAACTTCAGCGTAGTGAGCCAATGCCTCTGGCAACTTGTTTTGGTTCTGTTTGCAGAATCCCAATTCATACAGAGCGGTTGGCAGAAAGGGGCTTTTCGGATAGCGATCGATCACGACCTTTAACCAAGTTTCGCATTGATCCCAGTCTTTCAATTCGCGGCAACACTGGCCGGCGTGCAAATAGATCAACGTTCGCACTTGTTCCGATGCGGCTGATTTCACACTGCTAGCTTCCAGACTCTGGCGTGCAAGTTGGTAGCTGGCCAGCGCTGGCTGATACTGTTCTTGCTTGAACGCACACTCGGCATGCATAAACAGTGCGTCAACGGTCAAGGGCCCGCTAGGATAATTGCGAGCTTGTTGCTCGAATTGTTGGGCTGCTTGGGGATATTTCTCTTGTTGGAATAAGCTCCAACCTAACTTATAGCTTGCTTTCTCAAGCATCTCCGGATCTTTGGTGCTCGACATCACGCTGGTGTAGGTGGCGGCAGCGTTTCCGTATTGCTTGGCGTCGTACAGTTTTTCTGCTTGCATATAGGTCGCTTCGGCCGCAAATTCGCTTTGTGGGTACTTCGTCGCGAGCAGCTCGAAGTACTTGGCGGCTTCGTCAGGCTTGGCACTTTCTTGAAAATTCCAGGCCAATTCGTAGAGCACTTTGTCCATGGCGGGGTAATTGGGGACTTCTCGTTGTATGCGGGCAAAATGCTTGGTTGCCTGATCCAAATCGCTTTTCTCCGTATACGCTAAACCGATTTCGTATAGCCCATTGGCCAACGAGGTGCTTGTCGGCTTCGTAGCCAAGAACTGATTCAGTGAGTCGATCGACGCGTCCACCTTACCCAATTTTCTGAGGCACACACCTTCCGCCAATTTGGCTTCGCTGCCGATGGAATCGCGCAAGTTTTGGGCTACCAGCGGTTGCAGTTGCTGCAAAGCGGACTCGTAATTGTCTTGCTGCATTAAACACCAGGCGATGCCATAGTTGGCAAAGTTATGGTAGCTGGCTGCTTCCGGATTATTCGCCAACGCACGATAACCTTGAATTGCTTCGTCGTATCTTCCTGCAGCGGCAGAGAGCTGCGAAAGTTTGTATTCGATCTGTGCCTTAAACCGTGTGCGCGGATACTTTTCGAGCAGCATCTCCAGAGTCTTTCGGGCTGCTGCGTTGTCCTTATTGCGTTGATGGGCGTCGGCTAACATGACGAGATTTTCGTCAGCAGAGCCCCATTGGCCGCTGGATTGATGACTTGCGGTCAGCCATTGAATGGCTTTATCCAGTTGTTCTTGATAGAGATAGGAAGCACCGATGATGAACTGGGCTTCGGCCTTCTGCGTATCCAGTTTGAATTTTTCCACCAGTGGCGCAAGCTGCTCGATTGCCTGCGGGTACTTGCCAGCTAGATAGTTTGCCATGCCTAATCGCAGATTCCACAGTTCATAGCTTGGATTCTTTGGGTCAGCGCTGATGAGCTTTGCATAAGCGGCAGCGGCAGCTTCATGTTCGCCTTGACGGAGCAACGCTTCGGCTGCCACATAGGCGACTTCGTTTCGCAAGGGATCTTGTGGATAACGCGAGAGAAAAAGCTCGGCGCGGCGTCCGGCGTCCGCGACTTTGCCCAACTGCAAGGCTGCAAAAGCGGCGTTGTAAGCAGCACGAGGCGCGAGTGGGTCATCGGCGTGGTCATTTGCGATGGCTTCGTAGGCCGCGAGAGCTTCTTCGACCTTTTCTGGCATGGCGTAAAGCGCGTCGGCATAGTCCATTTTCAGCGCAACGGCAATTGGCGACTTACCAGCTTGCTTGATCGCTTTTTGTATCGCTGGCAGAACCTCGGCTGGTTTGTTTTGGCGTAGCAAGGTCACTGCCATCCAGTGGGCCGCGTCAGGCGCTTGTTCTCCGCCCGCCTCGAAGACCCGCCTAAACTGCGCGGCGGCTTCATCATACTTGCCAGCGCTGAACAGAGACTGTCCAACGGATAAGGCTGCTGCGGGCACATGCTTCGACTCGGGGAATTTCTCGAGCAACTGCTGGTATTGCGCGACAGCTTGTTCGGCCTTACCCTGCTGCTCGTAAGCATAGCCCAGACGCAACAGCGCATAATCAGCCATGGAACTTTCTTGATCGGTCGAGATCGCCGCTAATAGCTTTTCCGCCTCGGCAGGCTTGTTGTCGCTGAGCAGCAAATCGGCCATCCGCAAGCGAATTTCGCCCGCCAAACGATGCTTGGGAAATTCGTTTAAGAAATCTTGATAATGGCGGTTGGCCTCACGCAGCTTTTTCTCTTCTTCGTAGCCAACAGCCAGAGCGTACATCGCATCGGCCCGCAAATTGGATTTGGCCAGCGCGGGGGTCTCCAAGAGTTTTTTGTAGTAAGCCATCGAGCGACTGCGATCGCCTAGCAAGTGTTCGATGTCACCCAAGTAGAACAGCGCTTGGTCAGCATATGCGCCATCGGAGTACTTTTTCAGAAACTCCGTCATATGCTCTCGCGCTTTTTCCAAGCCCGCCTTTTGTTTGGCCGAACCGGCAGCCTCGAGCCGTGCTTGTGTGAATTCCGCCCAACTCAGATTGATCAGCGACTCCTCCCTGATCTCCAGCTTTTCGTCTTGGAGTGCTTTCGAAAACGCAGCGATGGCAGCCGCGTAGTCAGGTTCTTTGCGCTGCAAGTTGCAAACGCCTAAGTGGTGCCAGGCCGTGCTTGCCTGTGAAGATTTGGGATACTCGTCGACTAGCTTTTTCCATTCGTCGATCGCCAGCTCAAATTTGCCGCTGTTCTGGAAATCGGCCGCGTTGGCAAAGTAGGCTAGCGTCTTACGCGTATCTGCGTCGTTTTGCGCCTTGCCATCTTTTTCTTGAGCGGCAGCGAAACTGCCCAGCAAGAGCGCGACGAGGACGCCGAGGTAAAGTCTATGAATCATCTTGATAGCCGACATAACTTCGTTCATTCCATACGCGAATTTGAAACCTAATGAAGTTGCAGCCCGCATCCAAGCGTCTTCCGGATACCGGTCCACGATCGCCGCAGCAGCCAACCTGCTTTATTCAGGATAAAGTGTACCGCTTTGCACGCCCCCCGCAAAGATTCACCTCGTTGAAACCAGGCGGCAGCCAGCTCAATAGGGGCCTACCGACCCATCGCTAGTCATAATAATCGTTCGCTTTTACCCAGCTTCCCGATCTCTGTAGGTGCCAGAATCGCCGTTGAAATGGAAATGACGGCCTCGGGGGCTTAGAATGGACACTCGGCCTTGTCAATTTAGCGCCCGAACTGGGGAAATTCCCGAGCTGCGGGAAACCGAATGATTGTGAAACTTAATGACCAAAATAAAGGTGGCGGGAGCGTTGCCTCGCTGCCATGAGAATCAGTTCCATTCCGCAACTCTACCGTAACCTCCGCCGCTGGCAGGAGATCATCGCTATTTTGCGGCGATATGGGCTGGCGGATTGGCTCAGTCAACTCAAATTTGACTTTATTCGTGACTGGATCAAGGATGATCAAGGCGTTCCGCTAGCGAGTTACTCGCGTGAAAAACGTATTCGGCTCGCGCTTACCGAGCTGGGGCCGACGTTTATCAAGCTTGGTCAGGTCCTAAGCCTGCGTCCCGATCTGATAGGCCCAGAGTTGGCCAGCGAATTGACGTCACTGCAATCGCACGTTCCCGCCGACCCGAGTGATCAAGTCATCGCGTTGATAGAGAAGGAGCTTGGCAAACCGGTCTCAGAACTTTTTGCGGAGTTTGATGGTGAATCGATCGCCTCAGCTTCGATTGGGCAGGTTCATTTGGCACGGCTACACGATGGAACTCAAGTTGTCGTCAAAGTGCAGCATGCCGACATACAGAACAAGGTGCGTGAAGATCTGGAGGTACTGGCGGGCTTGGCCACCCTGGCGGAGCACATTCCCGAATTAGAGGTGTGGAAGCCTGTCGTATTGGTCGAACAGCTGTCGCGATCGCTGCGCAAGGAATTAAACTTCAACCGTGAACTCCAGCACTTGCAACTGTTTGGTCGCGAGCTAACGCATTTCGCTGGTCTCCACATTCCGTCCGCCTTTCCCAAGCTGTCGTCGGCACGCGTGTTGACCATGCAGTATCTGGAAGGCGTGGCGGTCAGCAAATTGTCGGATGGTGATTACGCAACTATCTGCACGGAAGAAATGCGACAGCAACTGGCCAAGCGGGCTGCCGAAATATACGTCGAAATGATCTTCATTCACGGCGTCTATCATGCTGACCCACATCCCGGCAATATCTTGGTCATCGACGGACGTGACTTAGGTTTACTCGACTTTGGGATGGTCGGTCGCATTGATGATCGACTGCGCGAGACGATCGAAGAAATGTTGCTTGCCGTGGCTTCTCGCGATGCTTCGCTGCTCACAACACTGATCAAACGTGTTGGAAACACACCGCCGCGTCTCGATGATAGCAGCCTGTCGATCGACGTCGCCGACCTGGTGGCTACCTATGGTACACAGCCATTAGAGAGCTTCGATCTGGGCGGCGCATTGTCGGACGTCACTGATATCATGCACCGCCACCAAATCTCACTGCCCCCACAGACTTCGCTGCTCATCAAGATGTTGATTACCCTCGAAGGTACCCTGCATCAGCTTTCGCCGCAGTTTAGTTTAATCGAAGTGATGCAGCCATTTTTTCGAAAAATGTGGCTGCGCAGGCTTTCACCACGACGACAAGCCAAGCGGTTGCGAAGAATTTACCTAGAGTTCGAGGCGCTTCTGGAAACGCTGCCCGGACAAGTCAGCAACGTCATGCAACTCGTGCAAGAGGGCCGGCTGGACGTACATTGGGCTCACAAGGGCCTCAGTCCCTCGGTCAACCGCATGGTCATGGGCTTACTGATTAGCTCCATCTTTCTCGGCTCCTCCCTCCTGCTCGCATTCAAGGTTCCGCCACTTTTGTTTATGCAAGGCGGCTGGATGGGCGTCGAGCGATTGAGCCTACTCGGCTTAATCGGATATGCTGTAAGTCTGCTAGCTGGGTGGCGATTGACTCGCGCCATCAATCGCTCGGGGCATCTCGACCGGGAAAGCGATTAGGCAGCAGGCTGAGAGAGTCCGCGCGACTCGCACACCAAAGTTGCGTCTCCGAGATGCGACGACGCATTTAGAAGCAAAGCCTAGAGTTCGGAGTCGCACCTTACCGTTTTCATACTGAAATCTTATGCAAACATCTCCTACGGCCGTGGTGCTGCTGAGCGGTGGGCTTGACTCGGCTACCGTGCTGGCGATTGCTCAGGCAAATGGCTACACCGTCCATGCGATCAGTTTTCGCTATGGCCAGCGGCATCAAATCGAATTGCAGTGCGCGGCAGCATTGGCGGCAAACAGCTCGGTTGCGCAGCACGTAATCATCGATATTGATCTTGCTCAATTCGGGGGATCGGCACTGACATCGAATATTGCTGTTCCCAAGCATGATTCTGTCGAAGAGATTGGGCACACCATTCCAGTAACTTACGTACCCGCGCGCAATACCGTCTTCCTCGCTTTGGCGTTGGCGTATGCGGAAAGCATCGGGGCAGCTGATATTTTCATTGGTGTCAATGCGCTCGACTATAGCGGCTACCCCGACTGCCGCCCGGAATTCATCCAAGCGTTTGAGCGGATGGCCAATCTAGCTACCAAAGCGGGTGTCGAGAATGCTTCGCGACTCACAATCCACACACCGCTTATCGATATGACCAAAGCACAGATCATTGCTCGTGGCTTGGAATTGGGCGTTGACTATGCCCAAACCACGAGTTGCTACGACCCGTCAGCCGAGGGGCAACCTTGCCAGCACTGTGATGCTTGTCTACTCCGCATCCGGGGCTTTGAACAAAACGGCCTGCAAGATCCAAGTCTCGCCTTATGAATTCCGATTCTGCGGACCACGAAACGTCATGTACTATGTAGCCCATCAACGACAGGCGTGACTGTATAATTTCGTAGTCGTTCACGAACTTGAAGTCGACAGGAAGGGTCGGGAGCCTTTTCAGCAGCGCCGCCACCGATGAGATGCCGCTGATAGCAACGTGTGGTTGCTAATGGGTTAAGCTATTTAGGCTGAATAGACTCCCGACCCTGTCATATAAGCCGACACATCGTGAACGGTTACATTAATTTCAATGCCCACGACGACTACTTCGGACTCATACCCAGCGATTTGCTTATGACACGACAATTAACCAGTCTCCTATGCGGCCTGTGTCTATGCACTCCTGGGTTGGCACAATCGAGCTCGTATTCGATGGCGGATTTCGATGAAATTGAAAAGATCGATATCCACGTTCATATTCACAACGAGAACTTGGACTTTGTCTCGCTTTCGCGGCGCGATCGATTTCGCTTCGTCAATATGGCGGTCTGGTCCGATTTAGACCCGCAAGTAAATGCGGAGAAACACCGAACGACCTTCTTGCAATACAAGGCTGCCCCAGATCGGCTCGCGCCCGTCGTCTCCTTTCCACTCGAAAACTGGGATGCTCCCGATTGGACCGATCAAACGATTGCTTACCTTGACGAAATGTTCAAGCGAGGCGCCGTGGGCGTGAAGGTCTGGAAGAACATCGGCATGGTCTTGCGTGACAAGACGGGCAAGCTCGTCATGATTGACGATCCCAAATTCGATCGCGTGTTTGAACATCTGCGTGTTAATCAGAAAGTGCTGTTAGGGCATCTAGGCGAACCCAAGAACTGCTGGTTGCCACTGGACGAAATGACGACCAATAACGACCGCAGTTATTTTGCGGAGCATCCGAAATACCACATGTACTTGCACCCGGAGCTTCCCGGTTACGAAGATCAAATTGCGGCGCGCGATCGTATGCTGGACAAACATCCCCAATTGCAGTTCGTGGCCTGTCACCTGGGTAGCCTGGAATGGTCCATCGACGAGATGTCCAATTTCCTGCAGCGTTATCCTAACGTCGTACTCGGCGTTGCCGCGCGGATGGGCCAAATTCAATACCAGAGTCATCGTGATCGCCAGCGCGTGATCGACTTTTTCATCCAGTATCAAGATCGGTTGCTGTACGGTACTGACACTGGTGTCGGCCCCAAGACAAATGCTGCAGAAGCCTATGAGCAAGTGCGTTACCGTTGGCTGCGAGATTGGAAATACTTCAACACCGAGCAGTACGTCGAAGTGCCCGAGCTGGACAATCCGATTCAGGGACTAGCGCTTCCTAAATCGGTTGTGGACAAAGTCTATCGTGAGAACGCACGCCGAATTTTCTCAACGTCTTGGCCCAATTCGTAATGACGGTTTTCTCGGTCATCAAGTTCGTGGACGCCGCTGCGCCAGGTATTTATACTGATGAGCCTGGACTTAGGCGGCAGCCTGCCAAACTCACCACACGCTACGAGCGAGAAGGAGAACGATCTTGAGAGTATTCCGCCCACTGATAGTGTTGGGACCAAGGCTTTCGCTGGGATCGTTGGGACTGCTTGCCGTGATACTCGCACTAACCTCGCATCGGGCGCTCGCGCAGGACTTGGCGGACGTGATCGAACAGGCCGAAAAAAGTGTGGTGCGCATCGAAGTGAAGGGCACCGATGGCGATGGCATTGGTAGTGGTTTTGTGGTCGATGATCGCGGTACCATCGTGACCAATTGCCACGTACTAGCAGGTGCTCGAACAGCAACGGCAGTCTTTCCAGATGGTACCGAGTGTGCGATTCAGGGCACGCTGATGATTGATCAGGAGCGCGATATCGTCGTTGCCAGAATCTCGCATATAGCGGCTCCTCCGATTGCAGTTCGGCCGGCGCTTCCGCGCAAAGGGGAACGCGTGACGGCGCTTGGGTCGCCACATGGACTATCGTTCACTGCGACGACCGGCATCATTAGTGCCATTCGTTCTGCCACGGAAATGGCGGGCGACGTGAGTCGGAAGGATATTGCCGGAACTTGGATCCAGGTTGACGCTGCTTTGTCGCCCGGGAACAGTGGCGGTCCCCTCATCAACTCGGCGGGCGAGGTTGTGGCGATGAGCACGTTGGCTTCGCAGGGCTCCGCCCAGAATTTGAACTTCGGGATTTCGGGGGACGACATTGCTGTGGCTATCACAGCAGCGGCCAATGCAGCCCTACAGAGCTTGCCCCAGGGTGTCGGTAAAATCGAAATGGGGGACTCTCGTAGCGGGGGAGCTACCGATGCGCCTGCGATTCCGGATGCGGCATTAGACAAATATATTGCCGCTGGGCAAGCAGACTTCAAAGAATTGACGCGCGGCTTGCGCGTCGAGGCAATTCGGATGAGCGCTGACCTAAAGGAGATGCGGCGCGGGCAAGAAGGAATTCCCAGTAACGTGCGCTCCGAAGGTGCTGCCGTTGTACGGGTTACTCGACCCGGCATGCGAAATCCGATGTGGTTTTTTGCCTCAAAGGAAGTCAAAGCGAGTGTGATCGAACGTCAACAAACTAGAATTCGCAAGTTGAGTGAGCTGAAGTCCGAGATCGATGATCCTCAAGATCGCACTGCCATGTTCAGCCTGCTGTGGAACCATGGTCCGCAATTGAATACTCGGCAGGAGGGGTCTGTGGGCTTTGTCAGCGATTTGATCGCGCTGCATGCCTTCAACGAGCATGATGTGCTCGTTTCCTATGACGATGTTCCTTACCTATTCTGGATGAATTCGACGGCTGGCATTACGGCTGGTGAATTGATTTCTGGTCCCGTTTTTGTGGCAGGCACAGCCACCGCAGAACTTCGCAACGGCAGCACTTCGTCTGTAACAGTGTTAGCCGAGGTCTCGGAGACGCAATTAACGGACGCTATTGCACGGAATATCAGAGCGGCGGCGCCGGCTACGGCCATGCGAACATGGAGTGACCGAACTGGTCGATTCAGGATCGAAGCGGTCTTACTGGGGGCAGACGACAAGAGTGTCGCTTTGAAGAAATCGGACGGGGCGATTATCAATGTCCCCCGCTCTGCTCTCTCGGAAGCCGACCAGCGGTTTCTAGAAAAGTGAACCGAGCACGGCGGAGTATACCTACGCGCGTTGGAGCCACGGGATATAATCGAGCGCAAACGAAAGTCCCTAGATGTTTGCTTCAAGAAACTCTGGAACGACTTTCTTGATCGTTGGCAATTTGACGTCCACTTCTGCGATGTGATGGTGAATCTTTCTCCCGGTCAGCCTTTCCGCTGCTGTCATTGGGCACTGTTGGGGATCCTGTCCTTCCGGAACTTTCGTTGGGTAATTCTATGAGTTCGACAGAATCGACATCGACGCCATTGGCATGTACGCCGATGACGCAATGGCACATTGCCCAGGGTGCGAGGATGGCTCCATTTGCGGGCTACCAAATGCCGATTCAATATTCGACGATTGTAGGCGAACACAACGCTACGCGTGCGGCGGCTGGGTTATTCGATATCTCGCATATGGGACGCTTGCGATTCGAAGGCGATCGGGCTTCGCAGTTGCTCGACCACCTCTTGACGCGACGCGTGACGGACATGGAAGTCGGCGCGGTGCGCTATTCGCTGATGTGCAATGAAGAAGGCGGGATCTTGGATGACGTGCTGATCTCCTACTTGGAGACGCCCAGTGGTCGACGTTTCTATTTGCTAGTCGTCAACGCTGGTAATCGAACCAAAATTCTCAAGTGGATCCAGCCGCACCTGGCGGACTTCCCCGATATTGAATTCAGGGATGTGACCGACGCCACAGCAATGATTTCGATTCAGGGTCCAAAGTCCGTCGCCATTGTAGAACGCTTGCTTCCGCCTAAGGCGACTTCGTTGGGCTACTACCGCAGCGTGGTGACCGATCAGATGAGCAAGCCTTGCGTGGTAAGCCGAACTGGCTACACCGGTGAAGATGGATTTGAACTAATTGTCCGCAGCGAGGATGCGGCGCGAGTCTGGGAGAATTTGATATTGGCTGGGCGTGAACATGGCATTGAGCCCGTGGGCTTGGGCGCTCGTGACACGTTGCGGCTCGAGGCCGCTATGCCTCTGTATGGACATGAATTGAGCGAACATATCGACCCCTATACGGCCGGGCTCGGCTTTGCCGTCAATTTGAAGGATCGTTGTTTCATCGGTAGCGACATGCTGGCGCAAAAGAAAGAGTTTCCGAGAACGGTGACACGCGTCGGTTTGCAACTTACCGGGCGTCGCGCCGCTCGCGAAGGCGCGGACTTGATCGATCGTGACAATCGTCAGGTTGGGAGTGTAACGAGTGGTACATTTTCGCCAACGTTCCAAGTTCCGATTGCGATGGCCTACGTAGCTTCCGAAGTCGCTACGATAGGTAGTTCGATCGATGTTGATATTCGCGGTACGCGCGCGGCCGCGGAACTCGTCAATTTACCCTTTTACAAGCGAAAGCAAACCAAGTGAATCCTGAAGAACTGAAATACAATCCATCGCACGAGTGGGTAGGTGTCATCGAAGAGGATGGCCAGCAGTTGGGGGTGATTGGCATTACCGATTTTGCCCTCGAACAATTGACCGACTTGGTTTACATGGCTCTGCCCGAGGTCGGTGCGCAATTGACCGCAGGCGAAGAGTTTGGTGAAGTCGAGTCGGTCAAGGCAGTGAGTCCACTGTACAGTCCGGTGGACGGCGAAGTCGTGGCCGTACACAGCGAACTGGTTGACAATTTGGAAGGGCTTGGCGCAGACCCGTTTGGCAGTGGTTGGATCATCAAGGTCAAGCTATCCAACATCAGCGGACTAGACAGTCTCATGGACTACCCGGCCTACAAGGCACAGTGCGCTGAGGCCTAATCCTGCTTGCATTTCGAGGCAGAGGAAGCCATGCGCGAACTACTGGGTCAACTGCAGCGTTTGCAGCATCGCATCGATATGGGGTACTATTACAAGCAGGCTGTCGCGATCCGCATCATTGGTTGTTACGGACAAGCTGCCGGGCACCAGGACTGTGTAATTCATATAGCGAGACTTTTCGATAAGATTTGCTCGCTCGTAAGTGATTCGGGTGGATTCAATCCCAGCGACAGAGATCTTGGTGACCTGGCTATTCCCTCGCTCAGACGCGTCATTGACAAATTTCTTAGTGTTCTCATCGGTAATTGCATTGCTGGCAATGTGCACAATAACCTCCTTGGGAGTACCAAGAAATCCTTCGGGACAACGCAGTATGAGATCCGTAGAGCCTCTCGGCACTTGGCTCCAGGCCGCGGGGCACTGGCAATTAAAAGCTGAAGTATGAACCGCTTGTAGCTCGACTCTAGCTGGCTTGTCGGTGCCGCAGCCGCTGCAGACTGCCACAATCCAGAAGAAACATGCGGCCATCCGTATATCTACATTTCGAATCACAACATGACCTCGCTTAACGATACGTTGGGCTGCATAACCATAGTGGAGACGCAGATTATGGCAGACTGCCGACGACTAGCAATTAGGCCTATCAGTCGGTGCTTCATCGACGCGGGTCGAATGGCAGCCCGCGTGATTGCGAGTGGTATCGGGAGTGGTCGTCACGCTGCAAGCCGACTTGTCGTGCTCGCAGGCTCAAGGGCAAGTGCATGCGGCGAGATGTCGAATCGCTCAGGCTGGGCGATCGCGAAGTCGCTGTTGGAGTTCGGCGAGACGCGCTGCAAGTGTAGCCAACCCCAAGTCGACCAGTTCTTGATCGGTGCTTACGGAATCACCAAGCAGTTCTTCGAGCATCTGAACCTTGCCAGCTAGCTTGCCTTTTTCCAGGCCGAGTTGCTCGCCTTCCTCACGTCCTGCCTCACGTCCTTCTTCACGTCCTTCTTCACGTCCTGCCTCACGTCCTTCTTCAGCGCACCGGACAGTGCCCACTCGTAGTCACGTTGGGCTCTCTCACGCTGGTCGTACATCTGCTTGTCCTCCGTCTTTTCAGAGATGATTTGAATCGTGTTGATCGCCGTCTCGAATTCGAGACCCGGTAAAAGTCGCCGCAACTCGTCAGCCGTGTAATCCTGGGCACGCAATAGCAGAAAAGCCCACTGGTCAAGCTTGCTGCGCGGCAAATCGTCGACTCATCTAGATTATACTTCAACAGTTCGACCGTATGCACCTCGATTGCGTTTTGCAATTCACGTCCGCTTTGCCGGTCGATCATCTGAAAACGATGGTGAGCTTGGCAAGTGTCGCGGAACAGTACATGATTCAATAGGCAAATCGATAGCGCTGGATCGGCCACGGCATAGCTACTACCCTTGGACAATTGATCCACAAACATGCTCGATGCATAGTAAACGAGCCGCTCGATAAGCCCCGCATAGACCGAGACCTGCATTTCCACGTTCAACCAGCGAGCCGCGGAGTCGCGGCAACGAACGTCCAACACAATCAGCTTGCTGTCGGCAAACTCTTGATAACTGAAGGGGTTCAGGATTTCGACGGCCACGATTGGCTGCGGAAACTTGAGAATTGCGTTCAGCAGCCCGATCAACGCCGCCGCATTTTCCGGCGAGCCGAAAATCTTCTTGAATGCAAAGTCGACAGTGGGTTTGATTCCAAGTGACATCGTAGGACCATTTGGCGATCAGGAGAGGGCATGAGAGCAATCATTGTAGCCACTCAGCTCGGCCATCTACCCTCATGGCATCAAATTGGATCTTGCGGACACACCATCACCGCACAGCTGCAACCTCTAAATGGCCATTTTATTAGCTTGCAGATCCAGCGTACCAAGTGCTGCAGCCACGTACTCAAGCTGTGGCGTTTCGCCCCCACAACCAAGTGCTGTGTCCGCTGCGTCCCAAGTTTGTCAAAATTGATACGCTTTAATTCCTGCTCATCCTCAATCGCCTCTGGAGCCAGCGCCGTGAAAAGATCGTATCGCTTTGTTCTGTGCTTTATTTCCGTGTTGCTGACGTGCGCGACGATCGCTGCCAAGGAAGCAGGGCCACTCAAGGTGGGCGTTGTCGAAAAGGATATTACACCGCCGGTGGGTTTTCCCATGGCGGGATACTATCACGAACGATTGGCCGAGGGAACGATGGATCCGCTGAAAGCCAAAGCAATCGTTTTTCGCAGTGCTGACACTTCCGCAGCGCTAGTGGTTTGCGATTTGATCGGTATCGCCACCGACCTGTCGGCACAGATCAGACGATTGGCTAGCGAAGCAACTGGTATCCCGACCGAGAATATCGTAATTGCTGCCACGCACACACATACGGCCCCTGACTACATGCGTGAACTGTGGCTGTACCTTGGCGAGGTGCAACAAGAGCCATTACGCAAGGAATACGTTCGCAAATTGATCGACCAGAATGTGGCGGCGATTGAAGAGGCGTATGCTGCTGCAAAGGCCGTTTCTCTGGCAGCAGGTTACGCAATTCAGGAAATACCGGTCGCCTTCAATCGTCGATTTGTAACGCGTGACGGAAGCGTCGAAACCTGGGCGAGTTTGTCGAATCCGAACGTTGTTCGTGCTGCTGGCCCGATCGATCCTCAGATCGGACTGCTGGCGATTCGCGATCCAAGTAGCCAATCGATCGTTGGCGTCCTGAGCAACTTTGCGCTACATTTGGACACTGTTGGCGGGATGCAATGGAGTGCCGATTATCCGTTCTTCATCCAGCGATCGCTGCAGAAGACGCTGGGTGAAAATGTAATTTCGATTTTCGCGACGGGCTGTTGTGGTGACATCAATCATGTGAATCCTGCTAGCACGGATCGCAATAAGGCCGACTTTATTGGCGCTGCGCTCGGTGATTCGATTACCGCCAAGCTAGACGACATGAAACCGCTGCCAGGAAAGAACCTGAGCGTGCGATCACAGTTGGTGCTGTTGCCGCTACAAGACGCATCGAAAGACGAAGTGACGCGTAGCATTGAAATCCTCAAGTTGGCCAAGGCGGGAGAAAAGGTCGAATTTCTGGATCATGTAACCGCTTACAAGAAGTTGATTATTGACCAGTTCCGTAACAAAGCACCGCATGCTGCCCCCGATCAGCTAACTTGGGGCCTCAGTCGCTCGCTAGCAGGCACCGGCGACATGCTTCCCGTCAGCGTGACCGTGATTGGTATAGACTCCGATGCGGCGATCGTGTGTCTGCCTGGTGAAGTGTTTGTTGATTTGGGACTGGCCATAAAACAAGCATCGCCGTTTCGCACGACAATCATTGTCGAACTCTCTAACGCCGTCGAAACGATCTACGTTCCCCATCGCGCCGCTTACGCCGGCGGCAGCTATGAAGTAACCAATTCAACCGTTCAGCCTGGCAGCGGCGAGATGTTAGTCGAAACGGCAGTCGGCCTGCTGCGCGCGACAGCAACCGCGAATGTTCAGGAGTAAAATATCAGCCTGGAGTCGCAGCCGATCGCCAACGCGACCAACATAAATGCCGAGATACGCAAAGCGTTGAAGCTGCATGGAAAGCGCGCGAAACCCAGCCACTGAGTATAAGGGATTTTATGACAGCTAACCCAACCGCGAGTCGAAGCTACTGACACCCGTTCAAGCAACTCTCTAGAGCATAAATGATCATGGCCAATACCGTCAGTCCGCACACGCCGAGCGCCATCAATCCAGCCAACAAGCCTCCCAAAATTCCCGTCGCTGCACCTCCGGAATTCGGTCTTGACGCAACCATCACCGTACCGGCCGTTACGGCGGCGACCGCCGCGCCGCCACCAACCAGAAACAGCGTCACAACAGAGTCGAAGGATCCCAGTCGAGTCAACGAACCGCTGAAGATCAGTCCACAGCCGCCGAGAAAGCCAATCACCCCCAGCGCGATGAGTCCAAATCCAATGATCGATTGATCTCGCTCGAATTGTACCGAGGCTGAAACGGGAGGCTCGTAATCCGAGACCTCGCCGAGCGACAAGCCACAGAACGGACAAGACTGCCAGTTGTCTTGGAGTGTTGATCCGCATGCTCTACAAAGGCTGGGCATCGTTAGTCCTCCCTCGCTGCGAAGCTCTGAGCCAACCTCTTGGCTTGACGCACGACTTGCCCTGCTACAAAGCCAGTGGCCAATATTGTCAGTATCACTTGGATCTGCTCATTGCGTGATAACCGTAACTCGGGCGTCGCGTAGTACGCCAAGTAACCGACATCGAAAAACACATACTGCCCCAACGCGAACAGATAGCCAGCCACGCACGCCAGTGTCGCAAAGTAAACGCAAGTCAACGAGAGCCGCATACTGCTCGATGCGATGACCAGCAAGTACAGCATCACCAACGCCCCCGCTGGCCGTTGGCAAAGCATCAACAGGACAGAGATCATGATAATGTCCCATCCTACAGCCATATATTGGACCTGCGGATGCATGAGCCATCTTCGACGCCCCCAGTAATACAACAAAACCACTTCGCACGACCACGCCAACACCAGCGCGGACACTTGAATATGAAAAGCAAGCTCGATACTGCCGGGATCGATCCAGTAGAAATTGATGAGGTGATACGCGTAGAAAGGCAGAATCGCGAACAGGCGAATCAGATTGAGCCGCCCCTCCCCCACAGCCGCCTCGCGCCCGCAAAGTTCTTCCCAGCGCAGGGCTCGATTGTGGAAGATAGTTGGATTGGAGGCCATGAGCGCAGACCTCACTTCGCTCTGGAGTGTGTTAGATTCAATTGCGGGTACGCGACTTAAGATCCCGTAGCTACGCTAATCCTACTCCTTGATGACTTTACCAGTCAACAAGCCATTTGCGAGCCCGGCGGCATCGGCCACGGTGTGGCATCCCGTACATGCCCTTGATCTATCCAAAGCTCTACGGCCACTCTTCAATCCGCGCGACTAACAACCTGCCCAATTAGGTTGGTATCTTCATTTTGTCCTTGCAAGCGATACTGGAATTGTCAGGCAGAACACCGCTCGGCAAAGCGACTGTTGCTACACTTGGCATGAACAATCCAAACCGGCTGTACGCAAGGAGACTGTGGCGGAACATGGACTCACTGGACGTTCTTGAAGTACGCGTCGGAGAGAATTCTGGCATGTCAACTGCCTTTATTCGCTTGGCGGTTTCGGGTAGAGTGGCCGTGGATGACGTTTGGCAGGAGACAATGCTGACTGCCTGGCGGATTGGGGACGACGATGATCGCTCTTGCCCGTTCGGCGCTTGGTTGCGAGGAATCGCGGCGAAGAACATTTTGGCTTGGAACCGCTAGCACGCCGCTGAGCAGGTTTGGTGCGAAGTTTGCGACAGTTTCTTCAAATTGAGAGTTGTACACCTATGCTTAGCCTGTTCTTTGTGGCTCTGACGGCCTTGCAATCTGGGAACTATGATCCGACGGCAACCCGTGGGACGGTAGAGGTGGTGGACGTTGAGTTCACCTATGGGAAAGAGGATCGAGAAGTTCCACTGCGGATCTATTTACCAGAGGTAGATTCAGCCGCGCCGGTTCTTTTGTTCAGCCATGGGCTTGGTGGATCACGAGACAACAATAAATACCTTGGAAATCATTGGGCAGGCCGCGGCTACGTGGTCGTTGTCATGCAGCATGCTGGCAGCGATACCAAAGTAATTACCGAAGCCCCGCGCCTGCAGAGATTTGCAGCAATCAAGTCGGCGGCCAGTGGGGAAAATCTGCTACATCGAATCCGCGATGTCAAGGAAACGTTGGATCACTTGGAATCGCTCAATCGCCCAGGTGGGGCTTATGACGGTCGCTTCGACCTGACGAAGGTCGGCATGAGTGGTCATTCATTCGGTGCCGTTACGACAGAAGCGGTGAGCGGTCAAAGCTTCGGTCGGCTTGGACAACCAAGCCTCGAAAAACGAATCAAGGCTGCTGTAGCGTTTAGTCCAAGTCCACCAGCAGCAGGGAACGACTCCAATTCGTTCTCTAAAGTCCAAATTCCGTGGCTGTTGATGACAGGCACCAAGGATCAAAGTCCAATAGGCAAGCGAACGGACCCTGAGTCGCGGCGACTTGTCTTCAAGCAGCTCCCGAAATCAAATATGTTCTACGAACTGGTCTTTGATGGCGGTGAGCATTCGCTGTTCTCGGACTTTCGAGTTGATCCAAACGATCGATTGGATCGAAAACGCAAGCAGGCAATTCAGGCGATAAGCACTGCATTCTGGGATGCCTACCTCAAGGGCGACGATGGCGCGTTGGAGTGGCTGGATCACTCAGGTCCCTCGAGATTACTTGACTCTGCTGATGTTTGGCAGAAAAAATAGTGTTTTCAAGCTTTCGCATCGGCAGCCGTGGTCAAGGAGGCAACACGGGGCAATGTTGCTTGTTAATCTAGAATCTCGAAATGACAGCGTCTGCATTGCGCTCATCGAAATCACATTCTGGTCATGACTTCTCTTGTTGACAGGACAGCTCGCTGGTTTACAGTGAGGGCTCGTGGGCACCGCGCAGATGGCAGGTGACGCACGGATATTCTTGAAGAGAGTCCTGACACATTTTCGTGCACCGAATCTTGAATAACGGCCTGATTCTACTCGATAGACCCCGTTCTGGCGGCGAGAATATGTTGCTCGACGAGCAGATGCTTGCAGCAGCGGCCGAGTTTGACAGGCCTTTGTTGAGAGTTTATCAGTGGTCACGACCGACTCTTTCATTGGGCTACTTTCAAAAGTACGCGGATCGTCTGAAGCACGCGCCTAGTGTTGATATCGAGGTTGTTCGTCGTGCTACGGGAGGCGGAGCGATCGTCCACCATCATGAGTGGACATACGCTTTGGCGCTACCAAATTCTGCTATGGGCGCGCGCGGGAACACGTCTGGCCATTTCGGTGTCGGTGCCTCGCAGGCGGTATATGACTGTATTCACACGACGGTAGTTGAATGGCTGACGGAGCTTGGAATTTGCGCCGCAATGTTTCCCAATCGTAAAGTGCCCGAAGGTTCCGCGGAATTGGTGAATTTCGGCGCACTCCAGCAGGCTGCGCCTAGTTGTGTTGCGCCATGCAGTTTCCTATGCTTCGAACGCCGGTCTAAGGGGGACGTGGTTGCCGGTTCAGCTACCCTGGCTGGGCAAACCAAGGTGATGGGAAGTGCCCAGCGCCGCTCGAAAGGGGCGCTGTTGCAACACGGGAGTTTATTGCTTGCACGCAGCCCGCATGCTCCAACTCTACCGGGCTTGATGCAACTGGGGGTGTCGCTGCCACATTTTAGTAGGTCAGAATTCCCAACACGGCTTTGTAGAGCAGTTACCGCCTTAACTGGTAAGCAATTTAATGAGGCAGACCACGTTTGCGAGCTGCTGGGGCGAGGATCCAAGGAGTCGCTCGCGCAGTTTGGGGTGGCTGGGAAGTATACGCATGTAACCTGGGTGGGTGGTCGGTAGCTCCTGTTTTGCGTATTTTTTGGCGGGCTAGTTCGCTTTAATTGGCGCTAAGGCGGAACAAGTTCAAATTAGAGGTTGATGTAGCCCTAGGTTTTGAGGGATAATACAACGTTGCCGCGACTTTGGAATAGAAGCTCGTCTACACATTCTGAAAAAGTGTGTAAGATTAGTTGTCGCACAACGCTTTCTTGGAAAGAGCCAAGATCTTCTCTAGCGTTGAAACAATCGAGGGTAAAAAATGCAGATGCAACTGAAGGTCGCCAATGGAGGTCAGGCTGGAAAGCTGATTTCCGTCAATCATGACAAGTTTCTAATTGGCCGCAGCGACGAATGTCATCTTCGTCCCAAGAGTGAGTCGATTAGTCGTCGTCACTGTGCGATCGTCCGTAAAGAGGGTCGGATCCTGCTCATCGACCTGAAGAGTCGCAACGGCACGATTGTCAACGACAAGAAACTCGATCCATCCAAGGCGAAAGTACTCAAAGATGGCGATCATATTGTGGTTGGAAAGCTTGAGTTCATCGCCGTCATCGAAGCAGGAATTGCGAATGTCAAGAAGCCTGAGGTGAAGGACGTCAAGGACGCCGCCACTAGAGCTGCTGATAGTCGCGGAGACAGTCGTTACGAAGAAGTCGACGTTAGCAGTTGGCTAGACGAAGCTGACCAGTTCGAACGCCGCAGCGACGAACCTGAAACGCGTCAGTTCCAGCTTTCAAACGCCGCCGCCGACAGCGAATCAACCGTGATGGACATCAAGGCCGAAGAGGAAACCAAGGCCGATGGGAAGAAGCAGAAGCAGACGCCTGGCAAACTGCCAAAGCCTTCGGCGAAGCCAACGACCAGCAATTCTAAGGATGCTGCCTCTGAAACGCTGCGGAAATTCTTTAGCGGTCGCTAGCTACACCGGAAAGGCCAATTGTAGCCAAGGCTTTCTAATCCATACTCCCGCGCGGACACGCCAAGTTTTCTAGGGTCACCCTGGCGTTAACTCGCGACGCGCAGATGACGCTGCGCACTCGTTGGGTTACGATGGAAATGGGAGTGTCTGCGGCGCTTTGTTGGCAGATGGCGATCCTTTGACATAGTTACTCAACACTCGAGCGATGGGTTTGGTCATGCACAATCAGATTTCTTGTGTTGTGCGGCTGTCGACATTCACTGCAGTACTCTGTGCTTGCCCAGCCCTGATGGCGCAACAAGAATCGATCATCGATCTACGAAACGGGATGCGGCTTGGTCCGGGCATCACACTGGAAATTGGCACCTTATCGACGGATTCGTTCCAACAGGGTGACAATAGCGGCAGCAAGAGCATTGGAGTCGTCGAGGATGGTTTGCGCCGAACGTATCACAACATCAAGCCTCAGAACGTGCTCAACGTACAGCCGTCCGACGCGCCGCGTTTTACGCAGATTGAACTTCCCAATCTGGACGAACGGGAGCGAGTTGGCGATGCGCCTGAGGTGCGCGCGATTCTGGGTGTGACTCAGTTCAGCCAGTATGGGCGGCGTATTTTTTCATTCATGTCCCCGCGAGGTCAGGTCGATGTGGTGCAGGGCATAACTCTGCTCACCCCTAAGTTTGCGAAGGTTGAAGTGTTGCGGGCTGAACCGGATAGTTTCGTCTGGGATCAGCGGATTGCCATTTCTTCGATACCGGCTGAGCAACTGAAGGCAATTCTGCATCAGGCGCTTGATATGAAGCAGGCGGGAAGCTGGTTGCAGCTAACGGCGTTCTATTTGGAAGCGGAACGTTACAAGGAAGCGCATGATACGATCTCGGAAGCGCTGCGGCTGTTTCCCACGGAATTGGCGGATCGACAGGGGTTGATTGAGATGACTCAGCAGCGTTTAGCAACACAACTGTTCGATGAAATTAAGCTCCGAAAGAATGCTGGACAGTACGCACTAGCCGGGCAGCTTACAGATTTTCCAAGCAATTCATTGCCGATTGAAACTCAGGTGAAGCTGCAGCAGGAAGTGGAAACGATCAAGCAGCAAGTCTTGGCAATCACGCAGGTCAATGCGGCGCTTCAGGAAGCGGTCGCCAAATTGCCTGCCGACGATCAACAACTCGTCGCTGCTATCGCACAAGAAATTTCCGATGAAATCAGTTTTGATACGGCGGTTCGCTTCGCAGATTTTCAGCGGTTGCGTGCTGACGCATCCATTCCCAACGAGAACTTAGTAAGCCTTGCCATCGGTGGCTGGTTACTCGGCGTCGACGCTGGGATTCAGAACTTTGCGGTCGCCAAGTCTTTGATTCGTGTACGCGCGTTGGTTCGCGAATATTTGAGTGATGCCGATCAGCTTCGACGACAAACTCTGTTGGAGCAGTTGGCAAGCGAAGAAGGTGCTCAGGCACCGCTGCTAGCAAAAATGTTGGCCACCTTGAAACCTGTTAAAGCGTTGTCTCCCGAAGTCGAAGCGGATCCACCTGGCCTGCATCGACAAAGCGTCACCACTGCCGCTGGGGATGTCGTCAACTACCTCATCCAACTACCGCCGGAGTACGACCCCAATCGCAAATACCCGTGCGTACTCGCCTTACCTGGTACGGACGAACCACCTGATATTGAAATCCAGTATTGGTGTGGTGTAAGTGTTCCGACTCCGTTCGGCGATAAGCGCATGGGGGAAGCGTCGCGGTTCGGTTATATCGTGGTTGCACCGGATTGGATGCAGTCGAGCGCAACGCGAGTATCAGTACACCGAGGGCGAACACGATCGCATTTTGACCGTGTATCGTGATGCACTACGCCGTACTTCGATTGACACGGATAGAGTGTTCGTGACTGGACATTTTGATGGAGCGACTGCAGCCTGGGATTTGGCGCAGGCACATCCACATTTGTGGGCCGGCGCGATCATGATTTCGCCCGGGGCCGACAAGTACATCAAGCACTATTTTGAAAATCTGAAAGCTCCCGATCGGGCGGGCACGGCCATCCCACTCGGCACTTATATCGTATATGGGGCCATGGACGGTACACGCTTTAATTCAGACGTTGGCAGTGTAGCCACACGATATTTGTCGGGGGTGGGGTATGATGCGCTGGTCGTTGAGTATATCGGGCGTGGTCGTGAGCGATTCTTGTCCGAGCTGCCACGCATTATGGAGTGGATGGAGTTGTCCAGTCATCGCCGTGTTCACACGCCGCGCGAGATTGCCACGATTACCATGCGCCCAGGCGATCGTTTCTATTATTGGCTCGAAGCGCCTCAAGTCTTGCCATCCGCCGCAGGCAACCCCATTGAATTCGATCCAAACGGATCGGCAAAGTTTGAGGCTGACATTTTAGACTCAACGATTAACGGCGTGCGAATCAACAGCATTCCCTCTGCAAATCGCGATGCCGTTGTCTGGCTAACACCTGACATGGTTGATTTCTCACGTCCTATAAGCATTATGCATGGTCGCGATCGTAACCGTCAGGAGTTAAAACCTGACATTGGCATTATGCTTGAAGACGTACGTACCCGCGCCGACCGCATGCATGTCTTCTGGCAGCGGGTCGCAGTACGCTAAGCTTTGTGGTTGAGGTTTACTCGTCAGAATTCAGCAGCGCGTCGGCGAAGGCCATTCCCATTAGGGCAAAGGTTTTTCCGCAGCCCAGGTAGTGGTAAGCTGCGTTGGATGCGCCTCGCTCATAGGCGGCCTGGTCTGCAGGCGAAATCAGCTCAGCTTCGAATTTGGCCAAAGCTTGTTCCATCACTTCACGGGGCATTTCGCCAGACTCAACCAACTTGTTGAGTTGCCCGCGGCGTCCCCGCACCTGCTGTCGAAGACCATCGATGGTTCCCAGGCGTTCATCCCAGAAGTCGGCGGTTTGAATGGCGGTTACCGTCCCCTGAAACTCTGGCTCGTGGGCTGGAGCGGCCATCGCGTCGCGGAAAGATTGATGTTGTTTCTTATAGCGTTCTTCGGTCTGATAGCCTCCCACGCCCATAACGCCGATCACAAAGGGAAGCTCCGGCGACTGCAAATCACGCCGCACATCGCGAATGAAATGCCCCAAGAGTCGACTGTACTCGGCATACTCGTTGTCTGGGCTGTCGGCAGGAAGTCGCGGGTAGACGTCGTGGTTGACCATATCGTTCCAACCTTGAAACCATACGAAGCCAGCCAGCTCATATCCGGAAGCAGGGTCGTAAGCTGGGCAGATGCGTCCAGGGTCCTTTAGTACTGACCGCACATGGTCGAGCATGAAGCGATAGTATTTGCCCGAGTCGGCTTCGGCGTAGCGGTCGCGTTCGATATCGGTTGGGCTGCGGGGATAGACACCTGCACTGGGTGGTCGGAAATCATGATAAAGCGACTTGCCACCCCAAGCGGTCTTGATGATAAGCACTGGCTGCTCGAGGGCATTATCCATTCGCAAACCAAACGCGAATTCCGGCCCAATTTTTTCGCCAAGTTCGCTGGGGTTGGGGCGCGCGCCATAGCCTGCTGTCAATTTTCCAGTGGCTACGCCGTTTGCTTGCCCGCCGGTCAATGAGGAAATCCAAACGTGGTCCGCCACTCTCGGTTTGCCTTGCTGATCGACAATTTTCGTCAGCAGCTCGGCGGTTTGCGGATCATCGCGCAGGTAATCGAGCGTCTCCGTCTTGGCATGTCCCTCCATATTGGATTGCCCAGCCAAAATGTAGACTTTGAGTTTCTTCGCTGTCGGCTCGGCGCCGGCCACGAACGGGCTTGTCAGAAGCGTAGCTAGCCACAGATGGAAGTAGATAATCAAGTTGCGTGTCATCGTTTTTCTCTTTCAGTGAAGTGATTTACCACCGTGCGACATTCAATCAGCGATTCGTCTAAAAGTGCTCGGCGAAGTCAGCCTGTTTCGGTGACGCTGGCGTCTTGCTGTAAATTGAAACGTCTGCATCTGTCTAAACTTGGGCAAATCTTAGGCAAAGTTCTTCGAGGGCGAAAATGGCTCGGTTTGGATTGGAATGGCTACCTTTGATCTTGAGGTCGAGTTCAAGCAGCCAGTCGTAGAGCTTTGAAGCGCGGCGCAAGCCCATTTTCTTCAATCGTACTTCAGCAAGTTGTACGTCATTTCCCCAAAAGCCTGATTGGCTGACTGCGGCTCGCGCGTTAAGCGATGTGCCTTGTCGCTGGGCTTGCAGAATGAGATGGGCGGCGTGGCTAAAACGCCGGAGGCTCCAGGCAATTTGGGGAATCACCGCGGCTGGATGCTCGCCAGCGGCAAAAACGCGTTCTAGCTGTTCCAAAGCGTCTGCGATGCGTCCATCGGCGACCGCGTCGGCGATTTCCCACATGGTTCGCGTGCGCCACGAGCCGACGTGCTGGCGGATGAGGTCATCACTGATCTTGCCCGACTCGTCGGCATAGAGGGCGAGTTTAGCAAGTTCTTGGTGCAAGAGTCCGCAGTCAGGTCCAACGGCATCGAGTACCAGCGTGGCGGCTGCTGCATTCAGCTTTAATCCGTGCTGCGATTTGCCCCATCCTTGCAGCCACTTTTTGATCTCCGGCATGCTCGGCGTTTTACTTCGACCACCGCCGGTGGGGAGCCCGCAGTCCACACACCATCCGTGCTTATCGATCAGTTTGAAAAGTTTCGTATTGGACGGAAAGGTATTGATTTGAAGCAGGAGCAAAGAGCCTTGGGCCGCCGATTCGCACCACTTCTCCAGCTGTGCCCGAGCGTCTTTGATCAGCTTGTCCGCCGCCTTGACGACGGCCACTCGATACTTTGTTTCGAATAGTGATAGCGTTGCCAATTCGTCATGGACATCGATCCACTTGCACTCTTCACCGTCAAACACACGTGCTTCATCAGCCTGGATGCCCGCGAGCTCCATGATTGTGGCAGGGGTTTCACGGCGCAGGAAGGCATCGTCACCGTAGGCTGCGATGACCGGAGGGAGATCGCCCGGCAGCGCACGGTCCATCAGAATGCGAAAACAGTGAATGCCTTTGGCCATATGTCTATTTTACAAGAAGAAAAATTGGCGACCGACCACTACGGATTGCTGGAAGCGATGCGGTAAAGGGCCTTATCGGATCGTAGCAGCAAGGAACGGTCTACGACCGCGAGCGATGCCAGGCAACGTTCGCCGATTGAATTCTTGGCGATTTGGCGCGGACCATTTGTTATATCTAAGATCGTACAGTCGCCTTGTTCGCTGAGTAGATACAAGTGGTTGCCAACGAGCAGCGGTGAGGCGGAGAAATTGCCGCCGATCCGTTCCTTCCACAACTGCTTGCCAGTCAAGGCGTCGAAACTGGTTGCGATGCCATTGTCACTGACCGTTGTGATCCGTCCGTTTTCGCCGATCAATGACGGCGTGTGGGCTATCCCCGAGCCTTCGCGCCATTTCACATGGGTCTCAGTCACATCGCCCACGCCTGTCGGGTCAATTGCTAATAAGCTGGGGCGATCATAACCGGTGCAAATGAAGACCAAGCCAGCTTCGAAGATTGGTCGTGGGATAACGGAATAGCCATCGTAGGTCACTCGCCAAATTTCCTGGCCGTTGGCTGGGTCAAGGCTTTGCACGACGTTTGAACCAGGCAAGATCAGCTGGCGTCGATCGCCCGCATTGATGAGCAGCGGCGTGCAGAACGAAAATTGTTTCTTGGCTTCAACATCGCGAGTGGTTTGCCAGCGTACTTTACCGGTCAATTTGTCTAGCGCAGTAACTTCGGCGATATTCGCACCATCTCGCGAAAAAATGAGTAGGTCATCGACGACTGCCGGTGAACCGCCGTTGCCATGGACGGGTGGGTAGGCAAGCGTTTCGTTGCGCCATAGAACCTCGCCTGCTGGCGAGATGCAAGCCGTGCCCTGATGTCCAAAGTGGACGTAGACATGCTGACCGTCGAAGACAGGCGTCGGACTTGCGTGCGAGTTCTTTTGGTGAATTTTCGGCGCAGACGCTTCTTCGACAAAGAGCGGGATGCGTTTGGCGATGGAACCTGAGCGAGCGTTGAGGAATAAGGCCGTCAATTCATAGACCGGCTTGTCCGTGTCCACCGTCTGGTCCGTGGGAATCGCAGCGGTCAAGATAATGGAATTCCCAACCACGATGGGACTGGACCAACCCTGCCCTGGCAACTCTGTTCGCCAATCGATATTCTCCTGCGCGCTCCACTGTCGCGGCAGTTCGGCAGCCAATTCTGCTGAAGCGACGATGCCTTGGTTGGTCGGTCCGCGAAACTCGGGCCAATCTTCGGCGCAGGCAATGGTCGATACGCAGGTCAACGCAACCATGCTACAACTGGATCGCAATAGGGAACGCATTTCGATATTCTCCGTTCGTAAACGACGGTTTGGGTTGAAGGCTACTTGGGGGAGATTTTGTCTTTGCCGACCCATGGCCGAAGGACTTGAGGAATGTTAACCGAGCCGTCGGCCTGTTGATGGTTTTCGATGACGGCAATCAAGGCGCGGCTGATAGCATAGGCAGTGCCGTTGAGCGTATGCACGAGGTGTGTGCCTTTTTCGCCTTTATTCTTGTAACGAATGTTCAGTCGTCGAGCTTGATAGTCGGTACAGTTGGAAGTGCTCGTTACTTCGCCCCACTCGCCGGCATCACCTCGTCCAGGCATCCAGGCTTCCAAGTCGTATTTACGATACGCGGGTCCGCCGAGGTCTCCTGTTGCCGTATCGACGACGCGATAGGGAACGTCCAATGCATCGAACAAGTCACATTCTACTTGACGCAATTCCTCGTGTACTGAGTCACTCTGTTCAGGCAGTGTAAAGGCGAACATCTCGATTTTGGTGAATTGATGCACACGGTAAAGGCCCTTCGAGGCCCGCCCGGCCGCGCCGGCCTCGGTACGGAAGCAGTGGCTGATGCCCACCAGCTTTAACGGAAGCTGCTCGGCCTCCAATACTTGATCGGAGAGCATGCCGCCGAGTGTTATTTCGGCAGTAGCTACTAAGTTTAGGTCGGTGTTTTCGATCGAATAGATTTGCGTCTCAGGACCGCGTGGCATAAATCCAATGCCGTGCAGAATTCCAGTGTGCGCGACGTCGGGAGTCGTGATCGGTGTAAAACCGCGCAATACCAACTGTTGCACGGCGAACTGTTGCAACGCTAAATCCAAAAGGACAGCTTCATTGCGCAAAAAGTAGAATCCAGCTCCAGCAACACGCGCCCCAGATTCGAAGTCGATTAAGTCCAGCGACTTGCCGAGTTCCACATGATCTTTCGGTTGGAAGTCGAACTTGCGTACAGGGGTTTTTCCGAAACTGACCTCGGTATTGGCGGTATCGTCGTGACCGATAGGCGCATCGGGGTGGGTCAAATTGGGGATATGGGCTTGCAACGCGGCTACATCGCGATCCAGTTGATCGTGCTCAGTTTGGGTAGCGTCTTTCTGCTCGCGGAGCTTGCGCCCCTGCTCTTTCAACTCGTCCCGCTCGGCGTCGCTCTTTGCCTTGCCAATCAGCTTGCTGGTCTCGTTGGCTTGACGATTCAGTTCCTGAGCTTCGGCCAGTTTTGCTTTGCGCAACAATTCGAGTTCGATTAGTTTATCGACGTCGACATGAGCGCCGCGCGCCGCGCAATTCTGCTTAATGGCCTCGGCGTTCTCTACAATGGTTTTGCGGTCGAGCATAGAAGATTTATGTGTTTTGAAGATAGGAGAGTTGCTGGGGGATTTAGACTTCAATCATCGTCGTGGAGTTCGTTAGATGCGATGGTCGCCTGGTAATTCTAACGACTTCCATTGGCTGCGATTCCGGCCAGTGCGTGCCATAGGTGAGCGCTGGCGCGGATGCCTCGGTAATAGTCGGCAATGCAAAATTTTTCATTCGGACTGTGGGCACCATCGTCATTGAGCCCCCAGCCAAGGAGTAGAACATCAGCGTCCAGCTTGTCGACCATTTCGGCCACAATGGGAATCGAGCCCCCTTCGCGTATCAATACAGCTGGTTTACCAAAGGCGCTGGCTATAGCCGATTGGGCTGCGGCGATAAACGGACTCTGTGGATCGACGACCACGCCTGGGCCACCGTGCAGGTCAACAACGCGGATACGAATTCCGGGCGGAGTATTCTCCGATACGAACTGTTGGAGCTGCTTGGCAACATCGGCTGGTGTTTGATCGGGGACGAGGCGGAAGCTGATCTTGGCCGCTGCTTTGGCTGGAATGATTGTCTTGCCACCTTCGCCTTGATAGCCGCTCCACAATCCATGGATGTCGAATGTCGGTCTGGCCCAACGACGCTCGAGTGTCGTAAAGCCTTGTTCGCCAAGTAGTGCATTGACACCAAGTGTTTGAGCGAAATCGACGTCACTGAAATTCAAGCTCCGCCACATCTCGCGTTCGGCGTCTTCAAGAGGTTTGACCGAATCGTAGAAGCCTGGCAATTGAATGCGACCCTGATCGTCGACTATCTTGGCTAAGAATTTAGACAATGCGACGGCCGGGTTGTTCACGGCACCACCAAAACTTCCCGAATGCAAGTCGTGCGAGGGGCCTTCGAAATGCACCTCAAAGTAGGCGATGCCCCGTAATCCGTAAGTGATCGCCGGCTGGCCTTGGTCGTATTGGCATGAATCACTGATCACAACAACATCACAAGCAAGCTTCTCGGCCGCTGCGGGTTGTTGCAAATAGTGCTCCAATTGCTCGCTACCAACTTCTTCTTCGCCTTCGATCAGAAATTTGACTTGAATTGGCAGCGTCTGGGCGGTCGCCAGCCAAGCAGCCACGCCGTAAACATGCGTCAAGAACTGGCCCTTGTCGTCGGTAGCTCCACGAGCGTAAATATTGCCATCGCGCTCCGTAGGTTCGAAGGGTGGGGTCTCCCATAAATCGAGCGGGTCCGGCGGCTGGACGTCGTAGTGCCCGTAAACGAGTGCTACGGGTTTGCCTGGCACCGCTGGCGTTGCGGCATAGACCAACGGCGGACCGTTGGTTTGAATCAGCTCAGCCTGGAGTCCCGCGTTGGTGAAGGTTTTCAGAACGCTACCGGCTGCCTGGTTTACGGAATCTTTGTAGGCTGGGTCGGCACTGACGCTGGGGATGCGCAGCAGGGTTTTGAGGGCGTCTAGGTGTTTGGGTTGGGTTTGCAGAAGAAACTGGTCAATCGCTTGCAATTCGCTCATTTCGCCATTTTCATTGGAAACTAAGTCACAAAGTACTTGCTCTACAGCCCTGGTTAGGGGTTACAATATTGCCGAGCGTAACAATATACCCGGTCAATCCGATCGCAGGTATCGTGTCACTAGCACAAAGTCGCTCGATCGCGGCCATTGATTGGGAAGAGTGATCGCGATGGTGTGTACCGACAGGAAGATAGATTGAGTAATCTTGTTCAACGGAGTTAGAAATGTCTGATTCTAATAGTGCTGTAATGGAACCCGACGTAATGGTTCGGACTCGCAAGCGCCCAAAGCAACCCAAGCCGAGGCAGCAGCCACGTTACAACGTAATCTTGTGGGACGACTCCGAGCATACATTTGACTATGTGATCATGATGATGCAACAACTATTCGGACACTCACTCGAACGCGCTCGCAGCCTAGCCAAAGAAGTCGATTCGTCGGGAAGGGCCATTTGCTTGACGACGACCAAAGAGCATGCCGAGTTGAAGCAAGAGCAGATTCACGCTTACGGCAAAGATCCCATGGCTACCAAGTGTTCAGGCAGTATGTCCTGTAGTATTGAGCCCGAGGTTTAGTGTGGCGATCTTGGAGTGCGGCTACCTTGGAGTGCGGCGATTTATCGCCGCTTTGGTATGTTTTGTTGTTGTAACTGTGAGCATGTGAGCATGTGAGCATGTGAGCTTTCGGCGAGGACAGGGAAACAACTCGTTGTGCTCGCTCTCTGTTGGTAGGGACTGCTGTTCTTGCACTGAATCCACACCATAGCAAAGCTCCGACAAGTCGGAGCAGTCCAAAGCCCCATAACAAAGCTCCGACAAGTCGGAGCAGTCCAAAGCCCCATAACAAAGCTCCGGCAAGTCGGAGCAGTCCAAATAGCAGCCTTAGTTAGCAGCCGCCACGCTAAGCGAATGTTGTCGGCCATCGGGTTGCGTGACCGTCAAGGTGACTGCGTCATCCACCCCATTGATCGCTTGGTGGAATTCATCAGGCGAATTGACCGCACGTCCGTTGACCGCGTGTATCCCGTATCCAGGACGCAGACCGGCATGCCATGCGGGGGTGTCGGGGGTGACCGATAGCGCGGCGAGTTTAGGTGCACTACGACGTCCAGACAAGAAGTTGGACCGAACAAGTTCAGGAGATAACGCGGTTGTATATTCTACTTCCAGGCCACGCCATTTGAGAGCGGCGTTGATCGCATAACCAGGCCGAGCGCTTGATACGAATTTCTTACTCAGTTCGGCTTGCAGCGTGAGTTGCTCGGGAATGCGACGTCCTGGCTGATACCGCTCAACACGCAGATCGACGATGGAGCCAGCCGCAGCCTGGCTCAGTTCACGGAAGAGATCATTGCGATTTTCGATGGGCTGCTCGTCGACTGCAGTGATAATATCCTCAGACCTTAGTCCAGCTTGGTCACCTGGCAATCCGGGGATCACCACACTTACTTTGGCACCTGACATGCCGCGCTCCTGCTCAAACGGTCGCAGATCGTCAGGTTGGATTCCCAGGAATCCATATTCGGGAAGTTTGCCAAGTTTAAGAGTTTCAACGGCGCGGGTGAACAATTCGTCCACGGCAATGGCGAAGCCTGCAGATTGTTCGTAGCCGCTGGTGGCAGCCAGTGAAGTCGTCAGTCCAATCATTTCCCCGCGCATGTTGATCAGCGCCCCGCCACTGGTGCCGAGATTGAGCTTAGCGTCGGTCTGGATCATTGTACCGAGTTGGTGGATAGTTTCTTTGGTGGCGGCAGGTGCATTGCTATCGGCGGGAGCAAAACGCTTCAAGTTGGAAATGATCCCCCAGCTTGCACTGGGCTGGCCATCCCGGGCGATGGCATGGGGATTGCCCAGAGCGATCACAAACTGTCCTTTTCGAAGTCCACCAGGTTCTGCGAAAGCAATTGGCGTTAGATCGATCGCGTCGATTTTTAAAACAGCCAAGTCGCTGAATGGATCTGAAGCCAGGACTTTTGCTGGGCGACCAACCACCCGGGCTGGATAACTCTGTTTATCGAGCCAGACGATGTAGTCGTGTTTGCGCGGGTCGTCTAGCACATGCGCGCAGGTCACAATGTAGCCATCGTTGCTGATAACGACTCCGCTTCCAAACAGCGATGGGATAAAGTCGGGGCTATCCGGTGAATCTGTGGACGAAAAAGCTCCGTCAAATCCCACTGCATCTTGCGGTAGTCCAAACCCACCTTGGGCTTCGCGTTCGCGATGGACGATGGCAATGGCAACTACGGAATGCTCGGCCTGTCCGATGGCGGAGATCGTAGCTTGCTCAATTGCAGCGACGGCAGCGAGGCCGCCGGGGTCGAAGGCGGGTGGTTGTGCACACGCGGGTTGCGAGCTCCAGGCGATCCAGGGCAGCAGCGCCCATGTCAGGGCGAGCAACTTTGCGGGGATCAAAGCCGTAGAGTCCACTATCCGCCCCTTGCGCATGGAAAATCCCAAGTATAAGTTAGTATCCAGATCGAGCATGGTTAAACGATCAAAGTAACTCCAGCAAGAAAACAGCAAAAATCCCAGTAGCTTTGGTTGAGGCCGAGCTACTGGGATGGTGCATTTTTATTTCCACTAGAAATGGAGTAAGGTGGCTCAGCTATCGGCAAGCTCTTCGGCGGGCTCTTCGGCCTCATCAAGGGCATCGGCGCTTTCCGGGCCGATATAGCCGCCTGCAGCCATGATCAAGTCTTTGATTTCGGCGGCGACATCTTTGTTCTCGAGCAAGAAGGCACGGGCCTTCTCCTTGCCTTGGCCAAGGTACGTTTCATTGTACTTGAACCAAGCGCCGCTTCGCGAGATAACCTTGTGCTCGGTGCCGACGTCTAATAAATCGCCTTCATAACTAATGCCCGCATTGTGCATCATGTCGAATTCGGCCACTCGGAACGGCGGGGCGACCTTGTTCTTGACAATCTTACATCGCACGCGCTGGCCGACTACTTCTTCGCCATCCTTCAAACTGCCAACCCGCCGCACATCGATTCGGCATGAGCAATAGAACTTCAAAGCTCGACCGCCCGGCGTTGTTTCCGGACTGCCAAACATGACACCAATCTTTTCACGGATCTGGTTGATGAAGATCACCACGGTCTTGCTCTTGGCGATCACGCCGGTGAGCTTCCGCATGGACTGGCTCATCAAACGAGCTTGCAGGCCCACGTGCGACTGTCCAATTTCGCCCTCAAGTTCAGCGCGAGGTACTAAGGCGGCAACCGAGTCGATAACTATCACATCCACTGCGTTGCTTTTGACTAAGTGTTCGGTGATTTGCATAGCTTCTTCGCCGCTGCTCGGTTGGGAAACCAGCAATGTGTCAAGCTGCACACCGATCTTCTTTCCCCAACTTGGGTCAAACGCGTGCTCGGCATCGACGATGGCTGCAATACCACCGGCCTTTTGCGCTTCAGCACAGATATGCAATGCAAGCGTAGTCTTGCCGCTCGATTCAGGCCCAAAGACTTCGATAATGCGACCTCGCGGTACGCCCAAGCCACCCAAGGCCATATCGAGCGACAGGCTACCTGTAGGCACGCAGTCTATCTTGAGTGCCAATTCACCGCCTAACGGCATGATGGAGCCTTCGCCAAATTGCTTTTCGATCTGCTCCAAGGTATTCCTTAGACCAGGCTCCCGCTTGTAGACCGCTTCCATTCCAGCAGGTCCGTCACTGGTCTTTTTCGAATTTTTCTTCTTTGCCATTGTTTTACTCGCAGTAACCATGTCCCTGGAACTCCTGACTGAACCGATGAAGCAGAAATGTGCAAGCGTACATCGCCTACGTGGTAGATAGCTAGATTGGGTTCACCAGAACTGAATGATCTGATCCTAGCGAATCGGCCTTCTCCTAGCAACCAACCGTCAACACTCTCAGTATCGCGATCCAGCGGACACGTTTGGTCCGTCTCTGACCGCATTTTGCAGAATCGCAAGAATGTCAGCCAATCCACGATTGCATGCAAATCGCGCCCCATGGCCGACTTGGGCATGGGGTGCGCCTGTGACTACCTATAAGACGGTTGAGCGCCCAGATTCTTACATGAAAATTTAGAGAATCGGAGAAAAGTTTGGGCGATGCGTGTCCGTGCGTCGTCCGCCCCACGGATGGCAGCGCCGGCCGGCAGATGGGACGTAAATTAAGTTGTCCCCAGGTTGCACTAAGGGGTGCGCAGTTTGCGGCCAGGCGGGATTTGCAACACTTGGGATCGATTCTTGCCTTCCTCAGTGCTGCGATCTGGCGGACGATTCTCTTGGTCGCCAAATAACTCGCTATCCCAGTCTGCGTCGATCATCAAATCAAAGCCTGGATTCTGCTCTTTTACTTGGCAGGAACATGCGCCACTAAGATAAAGTGTCAAATCCTGAATCAACTCGGGTGAAACATCCGACGCGGGAATCACCTCCAAAGCTCGACCGCGGCCAAACACAGGCACCAGTAACGGCTCGCCCTGCTCGAAGGCTTCGAGACGCAAACCCGTCAGCAGGCTTAACAACAGTTGTTCCTGCGGGTCACCATGCTTGATTTCCAGCAAGCTGAATTTTAGGACCAAGGGCACCTCGGCGTACAATTCTGAACCCGGCAGGCCAATGCCCTCAGGTAGCTCCACGTTGCTCTGCAGCGAATCAAAACAGCCTTCCGTCATAGCTCGCAGTGCTTGGGTTCTCTTGGCGTCCGCAGAGCCAATCAGCAACCATACCACGCTATGTCCAGCCAGCAATCGCTGGCGAATTTCGTTGCGGGCTGGGGACTGCAGTAATTCGAGCTGCTCGGTTTGTGCAAGACTGCCATGCCAGTGATTGAGGTACCGGCCTCGCCCTAGTTTGGTGCGGATCAAGACATATGGCAAAGCTGCAGCGTGGTTGCGTTTCAATTCGGTCCACAAATCGCGGCGCTCAGGATCCGTGTTCTTCGAAACGTCTACTCGGACAAGAGTAGCGTTAAGGTGGCTAGCTGGCGTGGGCTGTAGTTTGAACAATTGCTCACCATCGGCCGCCGATAACTTGTCGTCATGAAACACAACGATTTCACTCGCGTCGGGTTTCCAACGTTCCAGCGCGTAACGAAACACGGGGATGTTACAAGCAATCGCCGTCGAGGTGAGAACGACCGCCGTTACGCAAGCGACGGTTGCTGGCTTTATTTTCCGAAGCACAATACTCTCCCATCTAGTGTTGTTAGGAAGAGTTTACCACTGGCACCGGCCAAGCCGTCCCAAGTCGGAAGCGCATCTAGCTCGGACTGGCGAACAATGGCTCCCGTATGGATATTGACTACGATTAGTGATGCACCTTGATCGCCAGCCAAGGCCGCGTCTTGTTGATCCAAGGCGGCTTGAACTGCCGGATCGTTTTCGGCCAACTTTTGAAAAGTTTCTTCTTCGTTGATGGTATCTGGTGGGCCGACAATAAACAGGTGTTGTCCGGCCAACACCATACCGCGCACATAGATGGGAACGTCTTCAGCCCATTTGGCTTCGACCAAACTATCGCCGGGCTTGGTCTGTGCAGCTGTGCCAGCCTTTTTCTTGTTACCAGCGGTAAACTGAATCGCTTGGCCGAACTTGCCTTCGACCAACTTTCCGCCCTCCAAGGTTCCGTTATTGCGATGGGTGCTGTGGTCGCGAGCCGTGCCATCGTCAAAGCTAACCGCCAAGACGGCAGCAGACGAAATTTCGGCTCCAGTGGCGTATCGCCGAGCGATTTGTTCAGCGGTTGCAGCTTGAAAATACAAACGCACTTCATCGATAACGCCGGCAAACGAGTTGGGAGACTGGTATTCTCCCACTGCCGATCCGCTATCGGCTCCGACGTCCATGCCTTGGGCTGGATCGGTCTTGATCAATTGATCGACTGCGCCGCTGCTGGCTAATTCACCATCGACGTAGAGTTGCATGGATTTGTCTTCGCCGAGCACGCCGACCAAGTGATGCCAGCCACCAACGATTCGTTTCGGGCCAGTGATGGTCTTGAGTACGGAATCGCTGCGAACCATGAACTGCGGACGGCCTTCGGCGAGAGTAAGTGCAAAGCCGCTGGCTGGTCCACCACGAGCAACCACGACGCCCTGCGGTCGCGTAGATGTTATCCAAGCCTCGATCGTCAGCGGTTTGTCCGCTGGATTCAAGCTAGGCGATTTTGGAAACGCTGCGCCGGGTCCATTGGCGGCTCCAGCAGCATTCTTGCCAAAGTTTTCTGGAATCTCAGGCGGGTTTTCGTCGGCAGCAAACAACTGATGTTCGAGCACCGTGGTCCAACGCAAATACTGCGGCTTGCGACCGTAGCCATACACGTAACCGTCGCCCTTGACCAAAATGCGTCCGGACGGGGCGAAGCGTCCAGCTTGGTAGTAGCCTCCGTGACCGCCTGCAAAACTTTGCCCCAACACCCAATATGAGCGATGGAACCACGTATCGTCCAGAAATCCCATGGGAGCGAAAATGTGTGCGTCCGGTCCTCGTTGCTTCGAGGCCTGGGTTGCGAAGTCGCCCGAATTGGGACCAATCTCAAGCCGTTGTCCCTGCATGTCAAATTTCTGCGACTTCATAAATATATGTTCGCCGTCACTGGAAAGAATGTCTGGCAAGCCGACGGGCATTTGCAGTATTTGCAATTTCTCTTGCATGTTATTGCCGGTCTCTGGATTCGTTTCGTCCATGATCGTTTCCGACAATTTGCGTCCACTGGCTAGATCCAGCCGCAACAGCCGTAAGCCGCCATCCAGAAAGTTTGATCTGCCAGCGACACAGAAAATGGTGTCGCCCCGCGCCAGCACACTGCCATGAACTGGCCACAGGGATTCCAATTGTTCGTAGGCCATGGCGCGTCGATCGATGGGGGCGACACGATATCGCCAAGCCAATTCGCCGGTGGTAGTCAAGTTGTAGACCCAGCCATCGGCGGCACCGAAGATTACGCGACCGCGGTGCACGGTCGGGGGCGAGTCGATGCGGGCACCGGCGGTAAACGTCCACTTGGTTCTTCCCGTTCGCTCATCCAAGGCATGCAGCGTGTGCCTATCTACAGCAGCCACGTAGACAGTTTCGTCGGCGATGACAGGCGATGTCAATCGACCGCCTAGAGCGACGTTCCATTGCGGCTCGACGTCAGCTTCGATTTGCGAGCCTGCGGCCCCTGTTCGTCCTGCGTCATGGCGATAGGTCGGCCAATCGTTGGCATTGGGGCTACTGGTGTCATCCTCTAACTCCGCTGCAAAAGCTTCGCCCGTTTCTAATCGACCAGCTTCTGGTACTTCCGTCGGTATCGGCCGGGTAGGTGCCAGAGGTGCGAGCGTTGAAGCCGTACAGCTTCGCTTCGGGATAGCAAGCGCAATTGTGCGGCGGCATACGTCAAACCATTGCATGGCATCACGCCGTACAAACAGCCTCCGCGCACCCAGTGGTGGATGTCCCAATGCTCTTGATCGGGATCGACAAACTCAATTCCCGTTCGAGACGGCATCAGGAAATTATCCGTGGCCTTGGCAATGTAGCATCGATGATGAAACCAATAGGTATCCACATCGGGAGCGAACTGTTTGACCACTTCGCCAGTTCGCGGATTGCGACCGGTGTAAACGCCCGTATCTTTGCCAGATGTCAGTGGCGCCAACCAAACGAGCCCGTCGACAACCATGAGATCCTGTGGCGACTGATAACCGCTGTTCGGGAATTCGGCTTGCCACAGTTTTTCTCCACTCTTGGCATCGGAGCTAATCAATTTTCCATCGCCGCCCGAGTACAGCACGACATCATCGTAGACGACCAATCGCGGACCAAAGTTGAACGTAAAGGACTCGCGCCGCGTCACCGATTCGCTTTCCCAGGCAAGGTCGCCAGTGCTGCCATTCAGACTGACGAGCTTTTCACCATCGTGGAAATAGATCAGCGAATCTTTGGCCGCCAGGGACAGCGGTGAGACCTTCGTCTGCTTAGCCCACAGTCGTTCGCCCGTCGAGGCGTTGAAGGCCATGATGACACGCGGTTCTTCATCCCAGAAGAAATCACGCGAGCGCGCTTGATCGCCGACCGTCGGGTGCAGTGGCGCATAGTCTGCCAATTCGGCTTTGCCCTTACGCACTACCAAGAACAACAACTCGCCTGTCGAGATAATTTCTTCCGTCGCGTCGCTGCCCGGATAAGTACGTAGCAGTTCGCCAGTCGCGGCATCCAAGGCAGTCAATGGTGCGTTGAATCCGAGCGTCACATAGACTTCTTTCTCCGTGGAAACCAAGCGACGCGACAACTGTGTGGGGCCACTCTTGAGTGGCCACAAGTGCGGTTGCCATTCTTCGATATCTTTCTTCCACAGAATACTCCCGTTGAACGCGTCGCGCGAGATCAGCTTCCATTTGGGCGGTAACTGAATGGAGATGCGACTGCCTTCATCCATAATGTAGAACATACGTCCCCCGGAAGAGACCAAAGCGCTCATGCTGGCCATGCGATCATGATGCCGCGACCAACGCGGACTGCCTACCCATTGCAAGTGACGCGGTGGGGCGACGACATCGTCGTGCGCTACCGAGTTGCCTGTAGCATCATGCAGATAGTGCGACCAATCGTCGATGTTCTCGGGACGCGGCTTGACTAACTTCGTCCACTGTCCTGATGGACCGCGCAGCATGGCAACACCGTTGGGTACGAGAACCCGCAAGAGTTCTTCCCTTGAAACATCGCCCTGCGCATCGACAACCAGCAAGTTAACCATGTTGTCGACGTAGGGAAGTTCCGCTGTCGAAAGGCGATCGAAAGCGACGTCGCCATAGATTCCTACCGTTTGCACGCGCCGCCGAATTTCGTCGAGCGACTCGCTACCAAATACAAGCCCATGCACTTGGGTAGCTTCATTCTGTCGCAATGCGGCAGTGAGCCGTCCATCGCCAGCACCTAGATGCACAAAAAAGCCAGCCGAGATGCCGGCTTGCCCAAGCAGTTCGGTTGCGTCGGATTGCGCGTCGGCGCGTAGCGTCCGGGGATAGTTGAGTGCTAGGCAGAGTGCCAGTGCCAACATCAAAATTCGGTACATGGTAGGGGCTCTTAGGTAAGTACGACGAGCTAGGAAGGATCGCATTCAGCCATTGTACCGATTCAAGGTAGCAGGCACACTCCATGCGCCGTCCACACTCCCCCAGAATTCGTGCACCTCCTCGTCCACTCCCGACCCAACTCCCGCTAATCACCGCACAACTCCACGGAAGTTGGCGGTTCAATGCCCGTGATTTTCGGGTTGTTTCGCAAGAACTCCCTCTACTTCGACGATGACTTCGTTCGTCTGATCAGGGGAAATGTCGAGTGTTAGCCCCGAGGTCGAGTAGCTGGCGTAGCGGCGATTGACAACGCCAATATTACTAGGACGATGCCCCGCGATATCCTCGGTCATGACGAATTGAACAACCACGCAATCATGGACGCCTGCAACTGCCCCATCACCGTCTTGGTAAGTGGTCAGCGTGAAGCTGCCATCGGACTGAATCTGCCCGCGAGCTTGAACGCCATGGTCTCGCGACTTAAGTTCAACGGTGCCGACATGCACTGGGCCGCCGGTCGTAAAGAGAACTTTGCCAGCAACGGGATACGTTGGGAGCTGGTCCGAGCAGCCAGTCATCGACCCTAGCAGCAATGTCGCAGCGAAACATGTGATGGCACGACTACTCACCATGAGTAACCACATTTCCATCGCTGCGGTTGCAAAAATTACCGAGCGTCTCGGTGTCGATCGTCTTGGCAATGCCGCGCACGCTGCCGTCCGCAAGTGCGAAGTGGCACACACCCGGGTGCCAGCTTCCCCAGCTCACCAAGCCGTTTGCTGCATCACGGTTGTCTTGGATGATTGGCACGGTCGGCCCGCCTACGCGTGTGCAGTTGAAAACGTGATCGCCATTAAATATGAAGGCGTCTTCCGGTGACTGGCCGAGTTTACCGATGGGAACATGCATCTCGCCAGCCAAGAATGTGTTGCTGAGCCCGTCGGTGACGTCTTTCATGCGAATCTTATCGGTCCAGTCTTGTGGGATGCCTGAGTTGCATCTGGCGTGGCTGGAGATAATGACGCCGTTTCCGTTTCCGCCGTAGTAGAAGTCGCTGGGCAAGCCAAAAGAGCCGGGCGATAGATCACCGTGGTTACCACCGTAGTCGCCCACAGCGCCGCTTACCTGAGTCGCTCCACTGGTCGTGACCGGTACTCGACAGCCGCATGGCAACGTGATCCATGTGGTTGTTGAGCCGGCAATTAATCCGCTTCCTTTTGCGTCCGCAGCGGAGCGACGCGAAGGGCAGCAGTAGGATGCTAACGTGAATTCGCGGACCTCATCGCTATGGTTTGCGTATGCAACCGAATAATCCCACCGCGATTCCGCCGCAGCTTGCTCCATAAACGGCATGATGCGCACTAGCCAAGTTGTCTGTTCGCCTCCACAAGCTCGGTCTGCTGGAGCGTCCGGTCGCGGTTGATAACGCGCCGGTGGAAAAGCCCCCAACGTGTCATGGAACATGTGGGTCGCCAAACCGATTTGGTGCAAGTTGTTTTGGCACTGCATGGCTCGAGCGGCTTCGCGAGCCGCTTGCACCGCTGGCAGTAATAGCCCCACCAAGATGCCAATGATCGCAATCACAACTAGTAGTTCGACTAGCGTGAACGCCTTGAGCTTCTGTCTGCGCATGGGATGGACTTTGACAATGGAGCTGCTGCAACTTTAAAGATTCCATTTTACTTGCAGCAAGGCCGAATTTGCAAGCGAATTACGCTTTTGGGCTGAATGTGCGAGTGTGACAAATTGACTCGTTTGCCCCTCTGCCTGATCGCCAAAGCTCCAAATTCGGGCTCTTTTTGTGCACACCTGTTTGGCAGGGCCTAGCCCGGTTCACCGTAGCCGCGCCTGGTGGGCGCAGCGGTGATTTGCAAGGCTTCGTGGGGCTGGACTCGGGTCAAGCGAATGCAGACGTCGGAAACTGCGGCTGCTTCCTGTTCGTTGTGGGTGATATGCAGCACCGCCACACCCATCTGACGATTGACATCGCGTAGCAATTCTTGCATGGCTGTGCGCGTGGCGCTATCGAGAGCGCTAAGTGGTTCGTCGAGCAACAAGGCGCTGGGCTGAAACGAGAGCGCTCGGCCCAAGGCGACGCGTTGGGCTTCACCGCCACTCAACTTGGCCACTTTGCGATTCAACAGCGGAGTGATGTTCAACAGCTTGGACAGCTCGGCAACCCGCGCCTCTCGCTGTTGAGACACGGTACGGCGCAAACGCATGGCGAATTCCAAGTGTTCTCTGACCGTCATCGTTGGGAATAAAGCCAAGTCTTGGGGAACGTAACCGAGCTTGCGATCAGCGGGTGACCAATGCGTTACGTCAATATCGCCGATGAAGATGTTGCCGGACTCGATGCGCCGTAGACCGCAAACAGCTTCCAGAATGGTAGTCTTGCCGATGCCGGTAACGCCCATAATGGCTGCATACTGCCCTGCCTCGACTCGAAAGGAAATCTTCTCAAGACGGTAGTTGCCCGCACGAATCGTCACGTTGCGCAGCTCGATCACGTAGCCATCCCTGTTCCTAGGCCACGAAGCACGAGCAGTACGACGACCGCCATGGCAACCATCAACAGTGATACGGCTACGGCGGCGTCAAGCTGACCGACGCTGAATTCCAGGAACACGCTGGTTGAAAGAACTTCCGTTTTGAAACGCGTCGAGCCGGCAAAAACAAGAATGGGTCCGAACTCGCCTAGGGCGCGAGCCCAAGCGATAGTGCCAGCGGCTAACATTCCCCTCCATGCCTGCGGCAAAGCAATCTGCAGAAACGCTTGTCCCCGTGAGCAGCCCAACGTGCGAGCAACATCCTCTGCGCGCGGGTTGATTTGATCGAACGTGACCCGCATCGTGCGAATGGCAAATGCGCATGATACAGAAAACTGCGCTAACACCACCGCTGGCCAACGATAGGTGACAGGGAAGCCTACATCTTCGCGCAGCCACGACTCTAATTTCCAATCGCCAAATGGCAAGTGGAAGAGGATCAATAAACTGAGCCCCAAGACTAGCGGCGGTAGCACCATGGGAATATCCACGATGGTATCAATCAACCATCGTCCAGGAAACTTGTAACGCGATAGTAGATAGCCGAATGGCGTCGCAACCCACAGTGAGAGAATGGCGGCAGTCGTACATGTCAATATCGTCAAGCGAAACGCCGCTTGAATCTCGGGCTTCAGCAAGGCGGCTTGGAAATCGGCAAATGTCGTGAATCGTAAGTCGGCCGCTAGCAGCAACAGGATGAGCAGCACAAAGCAAGCGGATAAGCCGCCCATGACAATAAAAAATATCGCATCACTGGCACCACTCGACCTTTTCGGCGTCACACTCGCAGTCGGTCCCGCCTTGGGCGGTCTAGCTTTCCCGGCGTCTGTGGGCGGCTGCAGCGGGTCTACGGGAGCTGCCATGTAAATCCTTCAGCGGCAAAGATTTCTTGGCTCTCCGCCGAGCGAATCGCGTCGAAGAGACGCCCCGCTAGTTGCGGATGTTGGGAGTCGCGAGCTACAGCCCAAGGTTGCGTAGCCGTGGAGCACGCAATCCCATCGATGGGAACTAGGTCTAGGAACTCTGCCGATCCCGCCGCGTTGCTCAAGTAGGCCACGGCCGCATCCAGCGATCCAGTGCGCAGTTGATTGACGAGCATATCGCCAGTCGGTGATTGTACCGTCACGTTGGCCATGACTTCTTGTTGAATTCCCCCATCTCGAAAGGTATTTTGCGTAATCCAGCCCATCGCACATTGCTTCTCATGGCCCACGCCAACCCGCAGGCCTTCGCGAGTCAAATCACGGAGCGAAGTGATATTTTTCGGATTGCCTTTGGCCACCAAGATCACCAGTTCATTCTGCGATACGTCGACTGATGTTGGGAAGAGATCGGTTACCTGCTGCATGAACTCTTTGTCACACGCAAAGTAAGCATCGGGATGCTGACCAGCTTTCATCTGTGCGACCAGAATGCCACAGCCGTTATAAACCCGCGAAACGCTTACGCCCTCGCGCTGCTCGAACGCCACAATTGTGTCTTCAATGGCGGGCCGCAACATCGATCCCGCGTATATGGCCAGCTCAGGAACGTCGGCCCACGCGTCGCCCACTTCCGTCGTGAACCCGTGTTCGGCATAGTGCTTTAACCCGCGGTCGGCGGCGGCTACGTAACGCGCGAAGTGCAGAGCGGCAGTTGGTCGCTCGGAGGTTGACACCACTGCGATGGCTACTTTCGATGTGGCCGCTGCCAACTCGGGTAAGGCGATGAACTCCAGGTCGGGATAGGTGTGCAACACAGCGTCGTACACGATGCCCGCATCGGCGGCGCCAACGACCAAGTCATTTGTTACGTCGGTTACCGTGCCGCGATAGGCTAAAGTGGCGCGGTCAAGCTCGTCCCATGAGCCTGTCTCACTAAGGAGCTGTTTCGTCAATTTGCCAACCGCTGTCGCATCAGGATTGGCTTGAACCAAACGCACTTTTGGGAAAAGTAGATCGGACAGTTGTTCGATGTGTAGTGGATTGCCCTTGGTGACCGCTGCCCCACAATGCATTTGTGCGATTGGCAGCCGTTCGGCTAGCAATTCCTTGGAGTCACCCATCTTCAAGAAACTGTCGTCGGCAGGCAAGTACAAGTCCGCTGCACCAGCCAACTCCAATTGCGATAGCAGCGTTTGCGAGGCACCGTACTGGATTACAACGTGACGCCCAGTTTCGGCCTCGTAGTCCGCACGGATTTGTTCCATAACTGCGCGATTGCTGGCCGCACAGAATAGAACAATTGCCGGTTTGGAATCTGTATTGGAGTCGGATGAACTTAGTTGAGAATCTGTCCGGCTGAGTGCGTACAGCATCCCACCGATCAGGAGTATGGAACCAAGTACAGCCAGCCAAGTCTTCGACACGTCTGTAGTCTCCTTTGAATCTTATTTGGAACCGGCCGCATGAAATAACGAGTCTCCGCACTACGGTCCCCAATGTGTGAGCGCGTGAGCGAGGAAGTACGATGTGCTAATTATTTGCTGTGCTAATTCGTTGGTTTAACGAATCCAGAGCAGTGTCCGCTGACGCGTCGAACCGCGATCTGACGAACTGCTCAGGACTTGTTAGAATTGTAAACTCCTCGGGCGGTCCGGTCTGCCATACTATAACTTAAACGTAACCGTTCACGATGTGTCGGCTTGTGTGACAGGGGCGGGAGTCTTTTCAGCCTAAATTGATTAACCCATTAGCAACCACATGTTCCTACCAGTGGCAGCTCATCGGTGGCGCTGCTGAAAGTCTCGCGATGAAACAACTTGAGCCTCAACAGCTCATGCCCAAATACGTGTGGCGAAAGGGTGTGTTTTTAAAACGATGCGAATCAACGTTTATTACTGGAATCAGCTTCGCTCTGTGCGCGGTGTGGCTGATGAACAATTCGATTTTGATGGCGAGCCAACCGTGGCGGACCTCTTGCAACGTGTGGCCCAACACGAGGATACAAAACCTATGATATTCGATTCAGCCGCGAATATCTCACCCTGGCTGTTGATTGATCGTGGTGGCGTGATGATTCGTGATCTGACTGTCGCATTGGCGGATGGCGACGAAATTCGCTTGTCGATGCCCATCTCAGGTGGCTAAGCTGTGTCGAAAGTGGGCGGACCCTTCCCACGACCGGCGCGAGCTGTTCCCACAGCCGGCGCGGCCCGTTGATGTGAACCTCAGGCGCTAGCCGTGGGCATTGGGGGGCGAAGCTGGCCATGAAGAGCCCACGGCTAGCGCCTGAGGTTCACGGGCCCACGGCTAGCGCCTGAGGTTCACGGGCCCACGGCTAGCGCCTGAGGTTCACTTTACCGCAGCCGACACTCATTGGCAGCAACCGATTTTTACACGAATTTAGGTTCTATGGAAAAATTGACAGCGCTATCGCAACTTGACATCGCCCAGCATGAATGGCAACTCGATGTACCAGGGTTTGGAACTGCTGGACAGCAGCGTCTCAAGGCTGCCACGGTTCTAGTGTCGCGGATTGGTGGGTTGGGTGGTGCGGTCGCCTGGGATTTGGCAGCGGCTGGCGTGGGGCGACTAATCCTAGCTCATGCTGGGCATCCCAAACCGAGCGATTTTAATCGACAGACGTTGATGCGCTACGATCGTCAGAAGCAGAATCGCGCTGAACAGGCGGCGGTGCGGCTGCGCGAATTCAAGCCTAACTTGGAGATCATCCCAGTCGCCGAAAATATTTCGCCCGCCAACGCCAGTGAACTTGTGGCGGCAGCCGATTTGGTCGTGGATTGCGCGCCACTGTTCGAAGAGCGGTTGGCCATGAACGATGCCGTGTGGGAGCATTCGCGTGCGATGGTCGAATGTGCGATGTATGAAATGCAAGGCAGCGTTACGTTACTGGTCCCAGGTCGCACCGCTTGTTTGCGTTGTTTGGTTCCCGCCCCGCCACCACACTGGCGACGCCGCTTTCCAGTGTTTGGCTCGGTTGCCTCAACGATTGGCAGCTTGGCGGCCTGCGAAGCCATTAAGTACCTGTCGGGCGTCGGCACCTGTCTGTTGGGAACGCAACTGCAAGTCGACTTGAGAGCCATGCAGTTTCATAAGATGGCAATAACGCCTGCGCCCGATTGCTCGTGCTGTGGCGGCCAGGCTTGCGCATGATCACGGCCGCGTGCAACGAGTAAGGAATTGGACACTTCTCGCAGACCAGGACCGCGTTTAGGCTAAAGCGACGGCTGTGGGAGCGCCGTCGGCAATTATTCCGCAGCCGCTTCTTCCGTCGCCTGGGTGGTTTCTTCGACGACTGGAGCAGGTGCAGGCTTGGCAGGGGCGCTGCTCTGAGACGGACGCGTCTTCATGCGTTCCATGGCAGCGCGTTGCTGTTCCAGGTGCGTACCGGATGACCCGTATTTCTTGATCAAAACGCCAGCCTTCTCGGTGGGCTGGGCGCCAACACCAAGCCAATAGTCAACCCGATCAGCCTTCAGTACGACCCGCGCGTCAGTTTCGCGAACCATGGGATCGTAATAGCCCAGTTCTTCAATGACCTTGCCATCGCGGGGCTTGCGAGAGTCCACGGCACACAGACGGAAAAACGGACGAGCTTTGCGTCCCATTTTCTTTAAGCGAATACGAACTGCCACACACTTACTCCTACTGATTTTTCTGATGCCGGTGTTCTTGAACCCAAACTGTCGCGGGAAGAAGTGCATATTCTTCCAATGTTCTCAAATTCTGCAACGCCAAATTGCTCATTGTCCAGAAGTGTGGAACATGGTGCTATTTTCCGCGTTTCTTCTTTCTCAGTAGCTTTTCTCGTTCTTTGGCCATTTTGGCTTTTTCCTTAGGCGAAAGGCGTTTCCCTGTCGACTTTTTCGTCTTGATGCCCCCCCCGCTGGGGTCAAGCATCGCGGCTTGCATTTGCTGCATCATGGCCGCTCGATCCTTCATTCCGCCGCCCGCGGCCATTTGCATCATGGGGGCCATGATTCCGAATTGCTTGATTAGCCCGCTTACAACTGATGGAGGCACGCCAGCACCCGTGGAAATTCGATTGCGGCGTGGAGTATCGATGACTTTCGGATTGCGCCGTTCGGCGGGGGTCATCGAGTCGATAACGCCCAGCATTTTGCGCATTTCTCCATCGGTGTCGGCACCTCCCAGCATCTTCTTAAGGTCGCCCATGCCAGGCATCAAGCCGATCATCTTCTGCATCAAGCCCGGCTTGGAGACCTTTTCCAGGACGCCACGAAAGTCTTCGAGCGTAAATTGGCCAGCGGCCATGCGCGATTCGAGCTTTTCACGCTCCTTGTCATCGATAATTCGATGCGCTTCTTGAGCGATAGCGACGATGTCACCCATGGAGAGGATGCGACTAGCCATGCCTTCGGGTCGAAACGGCTCCAGGGCATCCAAGTGCTCACCAGTACCGATAAACTTGATCGGCACCTGCGTTACGTGCTTGACGCTCAACAAGGCTCCGCCACGCGCGTCGCCGTCCAGCTTGGTCATGATCACGCCGTCTAGCTCCAGCGAGGCGTTAAATGCGCCTGCCGAATTGACCGCGTCCTGACCAGTCATCCCATCGACGACCAGATAGACTTGATCTGGCCCGATTTGCTTATCAATCTGCCGCAATTGGGCCATCAATTCTTCATCGATGGCCAAACGACCCGCCGTATCCAAAATGACAATATTGGCGCCAGCTTCTTTGGCTTTTTTTACGCCTTCGCGACAGACTTTGACCGGATCGGCTTGGCCAGCCTCGCTGTAGACTGGAACGTCCAATTGTCGGCCCAGCGTATGCAGTTGCTCGATCGCCGCAGGCCTTTGCAGGTCGGCTGCGACCAGAAACGGCTGGGCTTTCTGCTCCTTGAGCAGTTGCGCGAGCTTACCACATGTCGTCGTCTTTCCAGATCCTTGCAGACCGCAGAGCATCAGGATGGTCACCGAATCCTTCTTGATTGGAATCGATATATCGACCGGACCCAGGATTTCGATCAGTTCCTCATAGACGATTCGGGTCAGCTCTTCATGCGGTTTCAGGGCCAGCAGCACTTTTTGCCCCAATGCCCGCTGGGTGACATGCGCCATAAAATCCTGGACGACGGAGTAGCTCACATCCGCTTCCAGCATGGCCTGTTCAACCATCTGCAGGCCGTCACGCATATTGGCTTCGGTCAGCTTACCTTTGCCGCGCACGGACTTGAACGCAGACTGTAGTCCTTCGGAGAGTGATTCGAACATTGTGCGGCTTCTCGTTTCAGAAACTATTTATTGAGTGCAGGCGTTTGCAGAGGAGTTGACCCACTTCGGCAACGCAAGAGGAACAAGGCAAAACGCCTTGCCACCAAAGGGGGTAGCCCCTTTTCTAACAAGACCTAGTGAAGAGAGATTCTAAAGGGAATTGGCGTCTTCTGACAATCCTTGCCAAATCTACTTCCGCGAAGTCCTCAATATACATTGGTTTGCGGGCGGGGCAGCCAAAGAATTCATCGAGGTGGCCCGTTGAGCGGGGCAAGCTGCGTACATAAGATGAAGCACTTTTACAGTGGTGGCGATCTAAATCGATCCAAATTGCTTCGTCTGGGATTCACCAGGACCTTGTAGGTGTTTCGACGAAAGCAGATAGAATTCTGACGAGACCACTATCCAACTACCACTCGGCGAGTCACCTAAATGCGTTCGTTTAACTCACTCACGTCGGCTTTCTCGGTGGGTTTGACGTGTCTCTTGCTGCCAACTCTCGTGGGCGAGGAGCCTAAAATTGGCAAACCGCAGACGTTAGATCCGATTGCCAAGTTGCAAGCCGAAGCGGCCGCGACGAACCAGGCGACTTGGGGGCACTGGGGTCCTGCGACCGACAAGTATTCGAGCTGGACTACGCATAGCAACCGACTTATTCCCATATATACATTCGGTTGGAAGCTCGATAGCGTTTGTGGCGAGAACAGCATCTATCGTAGTCCCGAAAAACTGACCGAAGTCTACGGATTCCTGCCAACCGCCACCGTCAATCCCACAGCCGACTACTGCGACCAAACTGATATTTATCGCTTGCAACAAGCGGCTATCGCGGCAGGCAAGAAACGGATCATTCTCTTCATCTTTGATGGGATGGACTGGCAATCGACCCGAGCTGCCGCGATCGCAAAGACTGGTGAAGTTCAGTATGACCAGGGCCGTGGGCGAGGTCTGGCGTTCCAAGACTATCGTGGCGTTGAAACGGATTTTGGAGCTATGGTTACCAGCCCGCACAATAACGGTACCAACGTCAACGTTAACAAGCAGACCGTCCTAAACCCTGGTGGTAGTACACCTGGTGGGTATGATGTCACGCGAGCGGGTGCAACAGCTTGGGCCGAATTTCCTGATCCGCTGTATCCGAATGCCAGCCTAGAGTCAAACAATCACGCCTACACCGATTCGTCGTCGTCGGCAACGAGCATGACCAGCGGTATTAAGACATACAACAATGGTGTTAACGTTGATTTTTCTGGACGCGAAGTCGTGCCGCTCGCGCGGGTGCTACAGGACGATGGATTTGCGGTGGGGGTGGTCACGAGTGTACCCATCAGCCATGCCACGCCTGCAGCGGCTTACGCCAGCAACGTACATCGTGATGACTACCAAGACTTGACACGCGACATGTTGGGATTGCCCTCGATCTATCATCCTGGCGGGTTGTCGGGCCTCGATGTGATTATCGGTGGCGGTTGGGGTGAGCCTCGCGACAAAGATGGCGCACAGGGCGATAATTTTGTGCCTGGAAATCGGTATCTGACCAGTGAAGACCTCGCCAAAATTGACCGCGCAAACGGTGGGAAATATGTTGTTGCGCAACGAACTCATGGGCGAACTGGGGAAGATGTTCTCGATGAGGCAGTGAAGCAAGCGATTGCCGGCAAACACCGCCTGCTGGGCTACTTTGGTGTAACCGGTGGACACTTGCCGTTCCGTACTGCGGATGGTCGATACGATCCGGTCGCGAGTATTGGCAATGCGACCACTGCCAAAGCCGAAGAATATTCGCGGGATGATGTGGCCGAGAACGTAAGCTTGTCACGGATGGCAGTCAGCGCTGTTGAAGTCCTTGACGCTCGGAGTGACCGCTGGTGGCTGATGATCGAAGCTGGGGACGTCGACTGGGCGAACCACTCCAACAACATCGACAACTCAATCGGTGCTGTGCTCAGCGGCGACGAGGCCTTTGCAGAGCTCACGCAATGGATTGAGAATCACGGTGGCTGGGACGAAACTTGCTTGTTCCTTACCGCCGATCACGGACATTACTTGATCCTCGACAAGCCTGAAGCGCTGACCGGCGTTAGTCCAACCAATTGAGCCAGTTCTGCTGGTAGAGTTCCAGGAAGTCTCGGCAGTCTTGCGCACTAAAAACCTGACGGTTCCAAAGGGCGGACAAACTGAGTTCGCCCCAATTTACACATAACCCCAGCGAGATATTCGTGTTTTCGCGAACCGGCGGTGCGGCGAGAATCGAGACGAGCCGCGCGTCACCCATGAGTCGACTGTGGCCGTCTTTGGGGAATTGCTTGCCCAAGCCACGCATGAGGTCGCCAGCGTAAGTCAGAACGGTAGTGGACATATTGCGGCTGCGGCGGAGGCCCCAACGCAGCAGGCGCGGATGCCGCGTTGCCACTTGGAGGGCGGACAAGAAATCCAGCGGTAGTCGTGTGCGCCGAATCTCGCTTAACTCATTATCTAGGCTCGCAATCAACGCCTGCAGATCGGCACATTGAGCGCGACGTCTGCCGAGGAACGCAAAGCTCAAGCGATTCGCCGCGGGCATACGCAAGTCCATCCTGGATTGCAGGGCGTAGGGCATAAGCACGCGCATCCGTGAGCCGGGATGGCTTTCGCCACGTTGCTCATTCCAAACGCAGCAGGTTCTAAAGAGTAAAGCGATCGCCAAGTTGTTCACGCTCAGTTGCTCATCGCGACAGCGATCGAGAATGCGCTGCGATGATTCACGGTCGATCCGCAGGTGTTGAGCAGGCTCGTTGTCAAGCGGACTGGGCAGCTCTTCTACCGAGCCGGATCGCGATCCCAGTAGCGGCTGTGGGAGTTGAAAATGAAAGTAGTGAGCATTCTTGATGCGTTGCCAAGTCGATAATTTTTGGAGCGGCTCACCCGCAAACACCTCTGAGAAATCGTTGCGTTCACGCAGGGCATCTATCTGGATCCGGTGCCGGCTAGGTTTTGATGCGGGACCTACCGTGTGGTGCGCATAGTACGAAAAAACGTCGATGAGCGCGCGGCGCAGTCCTACGCCGTCACAGCAAGCGTGGTGCAACTGAATTTCAATCCATGATTCGTGGTCTTGCGTACTACACCACACTCGAATGCCTGGCTCGCTGTACAAGTCGAAGGGGCGGACCCGTCCGGCATTGAGAATCGGGGTTTCGCTACTTTTCAGCAACTTCAGGCGAAATTGTGGATCATAGTTCCAGCACAATTGTCGTTGATGCGTGGTCAACGTCGAAGCGAGGAGAGGATGACAATGGACCGCGAAGGCAAAAGCGTCTTGGAGAACGTCGAAATCTAGCTTGGATTCGAAGATCAGCCGAATAGAGCTCGTCATGGGGTGATCGATGGTCTCGTCCCACAACACGAACTTTTCGAAGGGAGTTAGCGGCAGTGGGAATAGATCTGGGGCGATTCTCTGTTGCGTTTGGGCAATCGTCGTCTCAACCGATAACCTATTAACCATGCAGCGCCTCGCCGCCGTCCACCACGATCGTCTGCCCCTGGATCAAGTCACTTAGCGGGCTAGCCAAAAATAGGACGGTGTCAGCGACCGCTTCTGCCGACAGCGGCTGGCCACTAACCAAGCGCCGTGCGGCCACCGCCGCGAAGGCCTGTTCGGCACCCGGGAAATTCTGCGTCGAATCGGTTTCGACCAAGCCCGCCAACAGTACATTCACATTGACGCCCGAATTGCCGAGTTCAAGAGCCAGGTGTCGCACTAAGCTCTCGACCGCAGCCTTAGATGCGCCGATTAGTCCGTAGGCGGGTAACGCGCGATGCGACCCGTGGCTGGATAACGCGATGATCTTGCGGCGCGCGTCGGATTGTTTGCCGGCGGCATCCAACCAGGGTCGTGCCGCCTGCGCGAGCAGCATCAACGACTGCGCGTTGGTCTTCATGGCCGCATCAAAGTGTTTGGGGGTTGCGTCTAGCAAACTGCGAAAGCCGCCGGAAGCAGCGTTGCTGACCAGGATGTCCAGACGTCCAAACTCCTGGCCCACGAAATCCAGCATGCTCGCAATGTCTTCCGGTTCGCTCATGTCTGCTTTAACAGTAGCCGCGCGGCACCCCAGACCAGCCACAACGTCGGCCACTTCTCGAGCCGCTGATTGGCTGGTCACATAGTTGATGATCACATCCGCGCCGGCTTGGGCTAGTCGAATCGCGGTCGCGCGACCAATCCCGCGCGACGCCCCTGTAACCAAAGCCGTTCGTCCGCTGAGGTCGATGACTGGATGGCCTATCGCCGGTGTGTCAGAGTTCATCGTTGGGCCACCTCGGTCGGCGCGTCAGCAGTAATCCAAGCGACTTGATAGTCATTGGCATTGAGAATGGTTTGGCCGTCAATGCCATACAAGCTAAAATCAAAGCTGGCAGTGCCCGGCGATGTGCCTTTCAATTGCACATGCACTTCGCAGACCTCACCAGGGCTTGGTAAGCGACTGACACTCAACTGACCGAATTTAACAGGCAACGCGGTTCCAGGCGTTAGCTGCTGCCATGCCAAGATGCCGGTCGCAAACAGGCATGCGTCCAGAGCCGAACAGGGCAAACGCCAGCCACGCACGTCGCGAAGTGGTCCAGCGAGTTCGATCAGCGCCGGGGCTGAGATGCGTCCCACCAGACCACCCTGCGTCAATGTGAATTTTCGCAGACGTTGTAGCGACCAACCGACGTGGAATTTGGCGTCACTGTTCGGATATACCGGCTTTTCCCAGCGGACGTGGCGCGGCAAGTCGACTCGCGTCAGTTCGCAAGTCGCGTGATCGGAGAACTCTTCGGCAATTGCACGGAAATTGCAGCGGTTTGCGTCGACAAGCCGACCATCGCGTGCTCGGAAGTCGCTTAGTAATTCACATTCGACGCGCCTTGATGGTACAAGTCGTGTTCGAACTCGCAACTCCTGCGGAGCATCGTGAAAGAAACGAACGGCCCCTAAGGCTTCGACGTCGACCAGTCTTAGTCGCTGGAGATTCAAGTGTTGCCCGGCAGCTTCGAGCATCATCTCAGCAGCAACGACATAGGGCAGTAGCGGCCTTCCATCCAGCAAGTGGTCTGTCAGAAACGCGTCCTTGGCTGGATCCACGGGAGCCGACCATTGTCTCCAACCGCCTTCGTCGGCGGGCGAGTTGCTAGGGAGCAACAATGGCGTTCGCGATGGCGGGACGTTCGACAGGCTTGTCCGCGCCGAGCCCAGCGTTTCCGTATGGTAATACATGCGGTGATAACGCTCGTCGGTAATCAACACTTCAGTCTCTCGCGTGTCCGATTCAAGCTCGTCGATCAAGTGTTCAATGCCTTCGGCAGCAGGCATAAACTGCATATCGATCATCTCTAGGGCTAGTTGTGTTTCGGGCTTGGTGGCCATGCCGACGTCGCCCCACGCATGCCAGTGAAAGCCGACGCACGTCACATCAGGCCGCTGACGTTGGAACCAATCGATCGTCTTGCAGAGCATATCGTTGGCAAGTGAATAGTCTGCATGGCCGTTGGCACCAAAACGTCCGCTGATGGAGCCGAAACCGACAAAGTACTTCAGTGGATCGGTGGCCGTGGCTTCCATCAGCGCTAAAGCCCCGTCGACTTTGGCTGCGATACACTGGTTGACCTTGTCCGGTTGTTTGCGATCGAAACGCGAGTCGCGTCCAACTCCAGCACCATGCAGGATGCCGTTAATTGGGCCCGAAATTGCCCGAACGCGAGCCAGCGTGTGTTGCAAGGCAGCCCGATCCGAGACATCACAACTGTGGTAATGCACACGGTAGCCCAGCCCTTGGAAGCGGCGGAGGGTGGCATCGATTTCAATCAGTTTTTCCGTGTCCTGCCAAGTCTTGACGGCGTTCTTGCCTGCCTCGCGGGCAGAGGTCATGATCGCCGCCTTAAGCTGTCGAAGCCCGTTTTCATCCAGAGAATGCCAAGCGGGATCAATGTTCGGATTGGGCGACATGCCCAGCAAGTGTAAGTCCAGGTCATAGCGACCGGCGAGCTGCTCGGCTACAAAAGCCGTGATGCCCCGCGCGCCTCCCGTGCAAACCCATGTTCCGCCTCGCCGAATGGGATGCTTGACTTGAGCCTTCGGCAGTGGTTGTGCGATTGCTCGTAAAGCGTGTCGCACGCCGCCGACGTAGGAGACCTCGATTTGATAATTTGGATTGGCCAGTTCATGCCAAATATTGCCGACGATTTCACCTGGTGAATGCTCGGTCGACGCGTCGATAATCTTGATCGGCAAGGTGCGATGGCCCTGCATCCAGTTTTCGACCAACATGCTCTTCAGCAGACCGGCGATGCCACCACCCTCGGCCGAATGAAGATTACCGCTGATGCCAAAGTCGCCGCCGAGGGATGTTACGGCAACGATACTCGCCTCGTCAAACAAATCGTGTTTGGCAATGTGCATGATCCACTTCTGGCAAAGCCAAAACACGCCCATCAATCCATGGTTGCGACGTGCCTGCCAGGCTGCAGCGTCGAGCGTAAGTTTGGCGTCGGCATCGCAGGCCGATGTGATGAATAGGTGAGGCACGATTTGCGAACGGGTCAACTGCTCGAAAGCGTCGGCCAACGCGTGTGCATCCTGATTCGTGTGCCAACGCACAGTCTCCACGCCTGCGCCACGCAAACGGGCTTCCAACTGCCTTGCGATGGGATTATCACCTATTACGACCGCCGTGCCCGACCATGTCGGCAATCGACCTTGGCTATCGCGAAGCGGCGTGGGTACCAAACGCAGAACGTAGCGTGACGCAACGGTAACTGCATTTCGATGCGATTTTTCTGGCACTGGTTCGATGCGTTCATCCGTCGCAAGCGGAATGCTCGCAGCTATCGCCAAGGGTTCGCAAGTGGCGAAGGGCAGACCTTGCAAATCCGTCACGCCCGTTTGTTGGGTTTGCAAAACGAACCGATTCCGGGCTCGATCTAGACCAAGACGCATGGCCGTCGCAGACGTGTTGTCGTTGCCCGCCGAGCCCAAGCCGACATCTGACTTTTCAATAACCAAAGTGCCTTTTGAACTTTCGACCAAGATCTGTTTCTGCGTTGCCGCATCGACGATCAAAATCCACCAGTCATGAGCCAGCTGTAGACTGCGTGCGGCGGTCAGAGCTTGTTCACCTGAGTCGGCGGCCAATTCCAAGTGCTGGGCAAGTTTTGCCAAGCAAGCTGCTTGGTTGGAAGCCGTGGATGAAAGACCACCCACCCGTAAGACATGCCCGCTAACGCAGGCCAGATGAACAAGCGTGCCAGGCACGCCAATAGAATAGCTGCTCCTGCGTTCGACAATGCCAACAGCCGTGGACGAACCGATCCAGGCGGGAGTGTGAAATTCAGCTAACCAAGCGACCGACATGTCTGAGGTCACTGCTACGACTTCTGTTGGCGCGTACTTGAATGGCTTCCATTTGGCTTGGACCTGTAGCGTACGATCGAGCGCGCACAGACTTTTGTCGAGCGTTTGAGCGGCTTCGGCCAGTTCGTGGGCGCGCCCCTCGTACCAAGTCGAACTGCCATTCTGCAGGACTTGTGCAATCGTTTCCGCATCGTGGCCAGTTCGTGATGCGAACCGTCGTAAATTCTCATGGATCGCTTGGCTGAAGGCTGCGTTCAGGTGCAGTTGCTGCGAACCTTGTCTCGCCAACGGTAAGAGGTGCGGCAAACTCGATGGACCCCAACCGTCGACCGACTTGGAAGCCGCCTTGGGCATTTTGCCGGCCACAAAGATCTCAGACTGACCAACTGATTTGCTGTCCGTCGGACAATCTTTGTCAGTCGAATCAGCTACAGAGGCCTCCTTAGGGCGCTCCGCTGTTCGCTCCTCAAGTGAGGCGGGCTGAGAGTGATTGGGCGACGCCTGCGCGAGTGTTTCGAGTACATCTGCTAGCGTGCGGTACTCAGCCAAGCCTCGGCGTCCACCACTAGCGTCAGTTGCCGTGGCTTGTTGAAAGTTGAACATCTCGCGCAGTTCGCCGAATAGCTGAGCTTTCTTAATACTGTCGATACCCAGATCGGCTTCCAGGTCTGCGTCCATCTCGACGATCTCAGGTGGATAGCCAGTCTGTTCAACGACAAAGTCAATCAAGAATCGCTGCATGTCATCGCGACTGAGCCCGGTCGCGCCGCTTTCTCCCATGGTGAATCTAGCCGCCGCTACGTCAGCATCCGCTTCCCTGCGATCATCAATGGCTTTTGCAGAATGAATTTGGTACTCTGCCGTCGCTGCTTCTTCACCGCCTGGTTGTTCGTTGTTCGCGTGTCCCAGCCAATCACCTTTGCCAGGAGTGTGCTGCAGTAAGTTCACGATATCCTGCAAGGTATGAAAGGCATCTAGCTTCAAACCTCGATGCGACTCGAGGTCAAAGAATTCTCGCAGCTCGCCGAACAACTGAGCTTTCTTAATACTATCGATGCCCAAATCGGCTTCGATATCCCAATTCAATTCGATGATATCTGCCGGGTAGCCCGTTTGTTCGACTACGAAATCGATCAAGAACTTAGAGATTGTTTCGGTCGAAGCTACCGCGTCCGCTGCAGTCGCAGGCAGCGTCGGAGAAGCCGCTGGCGTCTGGCTAGGAGCCTCCTGCGCTGACTGATTTATTGATGGTCGCGAGTTCGTCGATCGCGGGATTGGTTGACGAGCGAGCTGTTGATTGGCTTGTCGCCGAACGTTGGTCGCATCAAAATGCGCGGTGGCTGCTGGAGGGGGCGTTGGCCTGTCGGGTGGAAGGCTTTGGCTGGCGGCCAATCGCAGGCGGCTACGGCGGACTTCCGTTGCGTCAAAATGGATGGGCTGAATCACAGTTGCTATTCTAGGTGCTAAAAAGGGCGATAATTGTGGAGTTTGCGGGCTAGCTGGCATAGCCGACTTAGGACCGGCTATCAAACTCGACGTGGGAGCTGCCTGCAGCGAGAATAGCTCGGCAGTTGCAGTCGCACATAATAGTTGGAATATTGTGCCGCGTTTGGGATTGTCGGTAGGAACGACATTTAAGGCCGTTCTTGCAACGTGGGCGCTGGCAATTTGGTTGGGAGCATTGGCATGTTCGATTTGCCGGACTAGCCGTGACAGCACTTGCTGTGGACCGACTTCGATCGCCAGCGTGATTCCAGCCGTGTGTAGTTGCTGTACCATTTCGACAAAGTTCAGCGGTGAAATCAACTGCGTCGCAAGCGCGTCACGAATCGCGTTCGGTTCGGTAGTAAGTGCGCCAGTGACGCTGCTCAAGATCGGTAGCTGCGGTGCGCGCACGTCGAGTGGCTCAAGCGCTGCGCGAAACGGCTTCACGGCTGCTTGCAAAGCGGGAGTGTGAAAGGCGGTGGGCACGGGCAGTAAACGACTGACAATGTTTTCCTCTTCGAGCAGGACGGCCAACTGGGCCACAGCGGCTTGCCTGCCGCCAACCACTGTCTGCAGCGGTGCATTGCGATGCGAAATATGGACGGGCAATCCACTCGCTGCGATCAAGTTTGCCGTGCGATCGGCGTCGGCCTGTATGCTAAGCATCGCGCAGCCGCTGGGAACATACTCGTTGATCGAACGGCAGCGATGCCAGGTCGCTCGCAGCGCGGTGGCAAAGTCCCAGCAGCCAGCGGCTAGCAGTGCAGCGAATTCGCCAAAGCTATGACCAGCCACGATGGTGGGCTGGATACCGCGTGCAAGCACTGCACGAAACATGATCCAATCGGCGACCAGCACGGCGGCCTGTGTGTGCCATACGCTTTCCCCCAGTAGATTGCCAGCGTCCCACGCGATGTGTTCAAACGACGGTTCGCCCATCGCATGCAGGGCCGCATTGGCCTCTGCCAAGGCCGCTTGTGCAGCTGCGTCGGATTGCACAAACTCCCGCAGCATACCGCTGCTCTGAGAGCCTTGACCGGGAAACAGGAATGCGATTCGTTGTGGCTGCAATTGTTCGGGCGAGGCCCACATGAGTCCTTGTTCGGCCAATGGCAGCCGGGCTGCCTGGTTACCCACTTGCCCGCTGAGAGTGTGGGCTTTACTGCGCAGTTCACTCGGTTGGCAGACAATGGAGGCTCGCCACTGTTTCAGGCTGCCAAAACTACCTGCCGCATGTCCCGTGGCTTGCTCCGGGGTGAGCCCGTTTGTTGCGAGGCTCTGCAGTATCTCGGACAGTGCTTCTCGCGATGACGCTTGGAACCGGAACGTTTCAAAGGCTTCAACGTCACGTGCCTCGCGACAAACCACTTGGGGTGGTTGGGCTGTATGCCGTTCCCAACTTTGAATCGCCGCACCGCTACTCAAGTCAATCCTCAAGGCAACCAAGTAACTCTGGCCGCTGGGTGTCTGCGCGGCAATGATCTGCTGCTCTGCCCTGCCCTTATCGCTGTCTACCTCAGCTTCGCTCTTGGACTGGGAAATAGTACCAGCAATGACGTCGGCCAAACCTTGAGTGGCCTGTAAATGTCCCATGCCGCCAACGGTGCGTGATGTGGTAAGCGAAACGGAATTTACCGATGCAATTCCAGCACTGATAGCTTGATCGAGCTTGGCGATTCGCGTGCCGCCGACAACTTGTTTGCAGTTTACCAATGCGGGGTCAAGTCGCTGAGCGGCGATCTTGATGGAGTGCGATAAATCGCCAGCGTCGAATCCGACAGCGACCTCGGTAATGATCCCCAGTACAGGCTGGCCATCCCGCTGGGCATCGCTGAGTCGTCGCAGGATCACGAGCGCTACGCCTTCGCCAACCCGCGCTTCCCCGTCACAGATTCGCAGTCTTCCCAACTGCTGTAGGTTCTCCATGGCGGCGCGATCCAAAGCCCGGCTAGCTGCCGCGCAAAGCACGCCGGAAACCGAACCGCCACGCAGTAGTTGGCAAGCCGTATTCAGCGCGGCCATCCCTGATGTGTCTCCCGCGTCGATGGCCATGGCCCCGCCCATCAGGTCAAACGTCTTAGACAATCGCGAGGCAAGTGTACTACTGGTAAATGATCCCGTTTCATCGATCAAGGCCGGGAAGACTTCGAGGAAATGCGTTTCGTATTGATCGATCAACCTGTTCGTCAATGTCTCGGAGACACCGCGTCGGCGAAGCAAGGTATGTAGGTGGAGGCGAAATTCAGGCAACCGCAAGCCGGCAAACAGCGCATTGCCGAAATCACCGCCAAACGTGCTACCTACCACAACGGCCGTGTGCCGACGATCGGATTCACGATCGAGCATGCCCGCTTCGCGAAAGGCCTGTTCGGTGGCTTCGAGCAGCATGAATTGCAGCGGGTTTGCTTGGGCAATCTGTTTCGGTGGTACTTTATGACGTCGCCAATCGTAGGCAAAATCTCGAATGAATCCGGCAGCATGTTCATTGCGACGATTCGGTGGTGGGGCGACTGCAACTGACTGTGGCGATTTGAGGAATTCCTCAAAGGCTTGCACATGCAACGCGCCCGGCAAGACGACGCCGCGGCCTACAATGGCTATTGGTTCTGGCGGGACGGCTTTGTTCAGAACGGTCGCCGGAATGGTAGCTCGATTGGCGGTGGAAGAAGTTTGCGGTAGGTATTGGTCGACAACCACATGGACGTTCAAACCACCGATTCCAAAAGCATTGACCGCCGCGCGACGAGGTATGCCTGTCGCCAGCGTTGGCCAAGTCTCACATTGTTGCGGGACATACAACGGGATTTCAGACCAGGGTATCGAGGCGCTCAACTTCTGCAAATTGACCGATGGCGGAATGGTGGCATGTTGAATGGCCAATACCGACTTTACCAAGCCAGCCAGCCCCGCCGTTTCAAGCGTATGCCCAATGTTCGACTTAACGCTGCCAACTGGGAGGCGTTTGCCGTCCGAGCAGAATTGCTGATAGAAGCTCGATAGGGCCTCCATTTCCGTTGCATCACCGACTTGCGTGCTGGTTGCATGCGCTTCAATCAACTGCACCGAATCGGGTGTTACGTCTGCCGAGTATGCACGACCAATCGCTTCGATTTGTCCTTCCTTGCGAGGAGCCCACAATGACCGTCCGCGACCATCGCTAGAGACGCCAATACCACGAATGACCGCTTGAATACGATCGCCGTCATCGATCGCTCGCTGTAAGGTCTTGACGACAATCGCCACATAACCTTCGGAACTGATCAAACCATCGGCTTCATCGTCGAAAGGCCGCGTAGCGGTAGCACTGCAGGACTGAGCATTCGAGAAGAGAATGAGGCTGTCAGATTTGTTGTACGAAGCACCGCCGATGATGGCCATGTCCGTCTCACCGGCATGGAGAGAACTGGCACCCAGCGCCAACGCTACTAACGATGAAGCGCAGGCGGCGTCGATTGCCAAGTGTGGGCCAGTCAGTTTAAGTGTGCGACTGACAAGCGCCGCTGCAAAACCAGCATCGACGAAAGGCCGACCCGCCCGGCGCTGCGGACGATTGGCTTGCAGACGTTGAACCAATTCTGCTTGCAGGTTAGCTAGTGCGTCACCAGCTCCGCCCAGCTCTTGGCCCACTTCGTGCCACGCAGACAGCTCGCCCAGCAGCTCTACGTAATCAGTGGCTAACGTACCATAGGCTAGCTCGCCACCGAGCGTTGTACCGCCACTGTGGCCAACGTAGACCCCCGTGTTCCGATAGGGTAAGTCTCGTGGGTTCATTCCCGCATGTTGGCAAGCCTGTGCGGCGACTTCGCAGAAATTCAGGTGGCTACCATCCCAATCCTGTGCCTCTTCTGGGCTTAGCCCCAGCAGTTCCCAGTCCAATTCGCGTTCCAAAACAAAGCCGCCGATGTCGGAATACGTTTTGCCACGTTGCCCCTTACGCGCATCGTAATACAACCTACGATCGAGCTTGTCATCGGGCATGCGTTCGATGGCGTATCCACCCGATGACAGCAACTGCCAGAACGCATCTAGTCCGTCTGCGCCTGGAAGTCGACAGGCCATGCCTATGATCGCCAAAGGACGATTTAGCCAATGTTGGCCACTATCTGGAGGGGCGTTGCAGTTCATGGCGTAATTCTAGCTGTGCGGGCAAAAACGGACAGGCAAACGTCCTATTTTTGGTTGCGAAAACATGTGAAACCAGTACGATTGGGGCTCCGTGGCTTGACCAATTGCCGCCGCTTGCTTGCCATTCCACGCTCAGACCCGATGTCTGTGATTCCTATCGTTTACCCAGTCGGTCAAAATAGCTAGCCACTGGTGCCTTTGAGTTCCCTGAATCGCCCAGTAGCCGTTGTCAATCGCGGCAATTGGTTCAGTTTTACCGGTTATGCAAGCTGCCAAGACAGACAGCGGGACAAGAGTATCCAGTTGTACGTCCGCAGGCAAATGGGCATTGGCGCCGAACCAGCGGCAACTTTGTCCGGATACTTGCCGACGGACAAAGTACAACCGCTCCGGTGCGCCCGGCCCAGTCGCTTGGACACTCAGCGAACAATCAGCTATGGCGTCTGCTGGATGGGCATTCCATTCAATATTACGCAGTGTTTCGACGATGTCGGCTGCGGGGACAGGCGGTAAGGGCGGACGTGGCCAGCCAAAATTGTTGTTGATTGCAAAGTCGGCCAACCGACGTAACAGTGCATAATCGACGACAGGGCATGGGGCTGTGTCGGCCAAGTTGGCTTGCGCTGTGTCAAACACTGGATCGTTACCAAAATACGATTCATAGACTTCCATTTGCTGACGAAACGCATCTGCGTGCGGCAAATCTGTCCTCCGGTTGGCGGCATTATATTCGTCAACCCGAACGATGCGATTGCTGAATTTGTCTTCAATCGAGTCCACGATCGCAGCTTGCATGGTCGAACACGCCACTGGCCGCGGATTGGTCCAGTGCAGAATGCGGCCTCGCTCCAGATTAGGCCTGGGCTCGGCCACCGCGACTCGTACTATGGATTCGGCGACCCAATCGACGGGCACTAGATTCTTTGAATCGTGCTCCGCAATTCCCAAGTGCTGACGAAACCAATCGCCGGCTTGCGGCGAAAAACCGAATGCCTTAGCGTACTGGGCACCGATCTGCAGCGGTGCGTAGAACCCATGAAACGTAGAAGAGAAACTCGACTGGGAATCACCAACGACGATACTCGGGCGATGGATCGTCCAACCTGGCAACCAACTGCATTGGCGTACCAAACATTCCGCGCGAATCTTGCTTAGCTCATAGTCATTGCCAGCCAGCGATTCTTGATCGACGGGCGCTTCCATAATTCGCGGCGTCGCCGCTCGGCTGCCGACATAAGCTGTTGACACGTGGTGGAAATGGACCACCTGCAGCTCGCGGCAGACTGCCAGCAGTTGCTGGGTGCCATCGACGTTCGTGCGGTAGGGTTCTTCCGAGCTCGGGTCACGAACGAAGCGAATGCTGGCGGCGCAGTGGATCACGCAGACCGGACGAGACCGCAGCCACTGCAGATCGACAGGCGAAATGCCCAGCTTGGGTGAGTGTAAATTCGACTCGATCACTCGTGGCCGTGGAAGCAACAGTGATCGCTCAAAGCTGCCCAACGCCTCTTCACAGCGTTGCGCTGCCGAGCCGCGTGGGCTGGAGCGAATTAAGGCAGCGACTTGGCAGCCACGTTGCAATAAACCAGCTAACAAGTATCGCCCCACCAGCCCACTGGCACCGGTCAACAGATAGATAGGTTCAATCAACGTAGGGCGATCAAGATAAAGGTGATTTGGGGGCATGTCAGCGGTCTACCACACCACGAAATTTCCCCTCCGAGTGAGTGCCGCATGGTAAATGAAACCGTCAATCAGCTATTATCGTTGCTGCGCTACATGACTCCAGCCCTGATTGGCACTCGCTACGGAATTTCCGAGCAATCGCCTATAATCACTACAAAATACGCCAGTTCACAACAATCCGATTCACCTAAGTTTCAAGTCTCCGCTATGAAAAACACGCTCATTTCATTTTGCCTGTTTGCCATCCTAACGATGACGGTTTTTGCCCAGTCGCCCGAACTGCCGTGGGACATGGAGAAACTTAGTCAGCCGCCCGAGTATGAGTGGCTCGACGCCGAACCGACTGGGGACTTGGATATGCCCTCCATTCGCAGCTTGCTCTATCGCGGTGAAGACTACGGCGGGAAAGCAACTCAAGTTTTCGCTTATTACGCGCGACCGGCAGACGTCGCATCGCAAACAGAACCGCGAACGAAAGTCCCCGCAGTTGTGCTAGTACACGGCGGCGGAGGGACAGCCTTTCGCGAATGGGCGGAGCTGTGGGCGAAACGCGGCTACGCAGCCATCGCGATGGATCTTGCGGGGTACCGACCAGTCGAAGGCCAAAACGCCCACGATCGCCAGAATCGCCAACGGCTGCCCAATGGTGGTCCCGACCAAGGTGACGAAGAGAAATTTGGGAGCATCGACAAGCCTGCCAACCAGCAATGGCCCTATCATGCCATTGCCAATGTTGTGCGCGCGCACTCGTTAATCCGCAGTTTCGAAGAAATTGACACGCAGCGGACAGCGGTAACTGGTATCAGCTGGGGTGGCTATCTGACGTGTATTGCAGCCGGTGTTGACCAACGTTTTTCCGCCGCCGTACCCGTTTATGGTTGCGGATTCCTACAGGATAATAGCGCTTGGCTGCCTCGTTTTGAGAAGATGAATGACCAACAGCGCGATCGCTGGGTGACCCTGTGGGACCCATCGCAGTATCTACCACGCGTCAAGCTGCCAATACTCTTTGTCAACGGAACTAACGATTTCGCTTATCCACTGGACAGCTATATGAAGTCCTTTGATGCCGTGCCGGCGGACGCAAAACAACTGTGTGTGACCGTCAACATGCCGCATGGTCATCCGCCAGGTTGGGCACCGCCCGAGATCGAACGCTTCATCTCGCAGCACCTGCTCGGCAGCGAACCGTTGCCGCGACTGGGTAGTCCCGAATTGGCCGGAGAACTTATTATTGTGCCCGTCGAAGGCAAACAGCCGGTCGCGGCGGCCCAACTACACTTTACTACCGACACGTCTGCGATCAATCAACGCAAGTGGACCACGCAAGCGGCAGAGGTGCACGAGGCGCGCATCACCGCCAATACTCCACCAGCCGACACAACTGCCTGGTTCGTGACCGCCCAGGACGCGCGCGACGCCACCGTCAGCACTCGCATTGTATTTCCGTAAACATTTTTCGTAGCCGTTCACGAACTTGGATTCGACAGGCAAGGGTCGGGAGTCTTTTCAGCAGCGCCCGACACCGATGAGATGCCGCTGACAGGGACATGTGGTTGCAAATGGGGTAAGCGATCTAGGCTGAAAAGACTCCCGACCCTCTCACACAAGCCCATACATCGTGAACGGCTACCATTTTTCTTTGCATCCGCGGGGCTTGGCTCTAGTAAACGCCGTCTGTACGCTTGTTCGCGCAAGAAGATTAGGTGGCATTTGGAGCTTTGGCCCATTTCCATGCTCGTTTCGCTGGCAATTTTCTTAGGGCAACAAGGCCGATCGTCGCCGCGGCAGCGCTGATGATCGCTACGATTTGGGCAATGGAAAAAGGCGTCCCAAACTGCCCTGCTTCGTCGCTGCGAACGCCCTCCAGCAAGAATCGCGAAATGGCGTACAACAAGATGGCTAGTAGAAACGTCATGCCGTCGCGTTTGGGCAGCGGCTGCAAGAACCACACTAATAGGCATAACAGCAATGCATTGAACGAAGCGTATAGCTGCGATGGATGCACAGGCAGACTGCGCGCGGGTAAATTTTCAGGCAGAAAAATGCGTCGTGAATGTGCATCACTTGTTTCGCCATCGCTGCGAGTCCACTCTATTTCCGCGATCATCTTCGGCGGTTGCGTGGGATCGTCTTTACGGTCGGGCAAAATGGATTGAATGGTCTTAGCCACAATTTGATCGCCTGCGCGGATGTCTGCTTGATCGGCCAAGCTATCCGCAACCACTGAATCAACCGTAACCGGCAGTTCTTTCGCATGTGTGAGATCTAAGCCTAGCAACTCACCAGATTCAATTTGGGCTTGATAGGGGCCGCTGCCATGCGGAAATGTAATTGTCGGCAGTTGACTATGGCACACTCCGCCAAAACAACAGCCGTGCAATAGACAACCGATACGTCCAAGTGACAATCCGATCAAGAAACCCGGCGCAACCAAGTCCGCTGTGGCCGCCACATTCAGCTTATTTCGATAACAAAAAATCCCACCTGCGACCAAACCACCGATCACGCCGCCGTAGATCACTAAGCCGCCTTCCGTGACCTTGAAAATAGACAGCAGGTCACCCCCAAACTCGTCCCACTTTTGCACCACGTAAAAAACACGAGCGCCCATCACGCCACCCAGCATCATCCAGAATCCCAAGCCGATAACAAGATCGGCTTGAATTCCCAACTGTCGTCCACGCAAGATCGAAATACCGATTCCGCACAGCAGTCCCAACAGCACCATCACTCCATAGCCACGAATCGGCAAGCCGATCGGCACACCTGGGCCGCCGTCAGCAGCTGGCCAAACTGTTTCTACATTGGGCAGCACAAACGTTACCACGGCCGCGGTGATCAGCAAGAAAGGGATACCCGACAGCACTTCCTGCATTGGCCGTTTTGTACTCAATTGCCACAGCGCCCAACCGAAAAACGACACCAACAGTCCAGTTAACAGCAGCCCCCAACCAAACAGCGGATACCCACCGATTTCATGAGGAATATAGAAGAGTGTGCTACGCAACAGTCAGCTCGATTGGTGGAGGTTGGGGACGGGAAATTGGAAATGGGAGTCTGTGGGGGGGAAAGCTTCAATCTAGCAGTTACGCATCGAAGGGAAAGCGCAACACGGGTTCACGAAGTACGATGTGCGACAGATCGCAACGTGACGGATTAGCCGTCGAAGCCTTTAATGCTCGCTTAGTCCTGAAACATCGTAACCTTACCAATGATGACGCTGGACGGGTGCTACGCAAGCAGGATGCTAAGGGCGATACCGTCACCTTTAACTACGACTTGGCGGGACGTCTCAGCCAGCGTGACTATCGTACCAAAGTCAATTCACCATCGGGCACCATCGCTGATAGTGATGTCTTCACCTATGACAAGGCCAGTCGCATGCTCACGGCTGCCAGCGGGCGTTACAGCAACACGGTAACCTATACCTATGACACAGCCGGTAGAAAAGCCACCGAAGCACGACCATTCCGGGCCAAACCTATACTACCACCACGGGCTATAATAGTAAGGGTCAGTTGACGAGCTATACGTACCCTGACAGTACCGTTGTGGCACGCAGCTACACCGATCGCGGCGAGCTTTACCAGCTCGCGCATGCTAGTACGACCATAGACACTCGCACCTACGACGATGGTGGTCGGCTGACGGCCAGCAGTTATAATAATGGTGTGAGTGAGAGCCGCACCTACAATGCCGACAACACGCTCAGCGGCATCAGTTATACTGGAGCGGCCATTGGTAACTTGACCTATGGCTATGACGACAAACAAAGTAGCAGGCACTCTCCGTGTGCCGTCCGCTCCCAGCCTCTCTCTTCGAGCACACCAGGAACATGTGCCAGTCCGCTACTTCGTCGCATACCTGGCGTAAAGCAGCCTGATGGTAATCTCGGATCAATCGTGGAGTCTTTCCGAAGTTGGCGACTGGGACAGCGTTACGACCGAAGGAACGACTCAGAATCGTACGCACGGTCCCACCCACGAGCTGCTGACCGCAGGCGGGCAAAGCCTCAGCACGGATGTAAACGGTAACATCACGCTCATCCCATCGAACCTCCGTCCTAATACCTCAAGCCTGCTCATGAACCTGGGACATGGATAATCGCCTCAGCACCGCCGACGTCGGCAACAACAGCAGTGTGGACGTGACCTACAAGTTCGATGCCTTAGGTCGTCGCGTTTATCGCGATGACGGCACTACGGCTGAAGTGTTTGTCCAAGCTGGTCAACAGACGATCGCTGACATGTCGCTGGCACGGCGGCCAGTAGTCCCACCTATCGTATGTCTACGCCAGCTACATTGACGAACCAGTCTTGCGGTACCAGCCCAGCGACGGAGAGCCTATACTATCATCGCAACCAGCAGTACAGCGTCACCGCGGCAACTGACGGTTCTGGTGCCATCGCTGAGCGACATGCCTACTCGGCATACGGCGTGCCTACGATCACGAACGCCAGCGGAACCCTTCGTTCAGCCTCAACGTATGACAATCGTTATCTGTACACTGGTCGCGAGTGGGATGATGTGATCCTCATGTATCATTACCGTGCCCGCATGTATGACGCAGAACTAGGCCGGTTCTGCTCCAAAGATCCTATTGGGTACGAGGGTAGTCGATGGAGTGTATATGAGTACGTGCGTGGGGCATCTACACTGATTGGACCCGCTTGGTCTGCAGACAGAGCAACACCATCATTTGCCGCGCTAATTCACGGACGAACTAAATCGCACATGTGGGCACATTTTTGACGAATTAGGTTACAGACTTCCGGCGGTATCGACGCTTTAATCGACGAATTCACTTCACCACACCTGACCGAGGTCCATCGATTCATTCACAACCGGCTTAATTACAATCAGTTGGTGCAATCGATTTTTGATTCGGAGCAAGTTGTTGTTTGACGCTGGAAATGCTTGTCGCTGATCGTCGATTAATCGTGCTGTCGTCGAAGAGTTTTGGCCACGTTCGACGCCTATACGTCAGCCTCAAATGTACCCATATACGTCTCCAACCCGTTCAACAATCCTACGCCACCAAGGTTAATCCAAACAAACGACGTGTTCGATCAAGTTATTCGAGACGTATGCGGGCCACCAAAATGCCCAGTGCCAACGCCGATTCCATTTCCCGTTACTGTCCCAGTTCGCGTTCCGATCGAGTCTACCGATCAGGTCGAGTACGTCTGTACCGTAGGCGTCGGAATGTATGTTTGCTACAGAGTAATTAGGATGATTCCTTCGCTCGCGCTCGCTTTGGCCCACAATTCCGGCTAACGTGGCGTTGCCTTAGCAGAAGTGTGTCGGTTTGAGGTAAGAGAATGAAGATTTTTCGATTGGTCGGTCGGCGTCTGTGGGGCGACTATGGTGATTTTCTACAGCAGGGAATCCTCGAGCACGACACCACGTTTTCTGGCTGCTATCCTTTTTCGCAAGTAATGCTACCAAAGAAGCGATTCGTGTGCACAGAAGGGTGCACCATTCTAACAGGATTTCAGGAGAACTTGGCTTTAGCGCATGCACGTTTGGTAAAGTTGTTGCCCTCGATTGGCGTCCCTGGGCTAAATCCGGTCGCATTCAATACCCCGCGACGGGGGAGCCAATTGGATATTTGGATGAGTGGCCTCGAAGAGAAGATTCTGAACAACTCTGGCTGGTTAGGCCGAAGAATTCATGTCTTCTACACAAGACGGATCTCATTGATTCGATAATTAAGCTACAAGTACCAACGCCAGTACTCATTACGAACAGCTTTCCACATGACGCGAACTTGATCGAAGCACGCTACGAGCTAAATTCGCCTGCAGCTGAGGTTTTCTGCACAGAGCATTTCGTCGCTCTGTTGGGCAATGCAATTCCAGAAAATATTCAACTCCAAGAATATTCACTTGAGACTGGAAGGCCGATTCAGTCCAAAGAACGCTAAGTTATTCGGAAGCAGCGTGTTGCTCCGGCAAGCTGCAGGGAAGTTGTGAGTGTTAGCGGTCCAGCGAGCTAGATCTCCATCTTTACAATGATGGTAAGAAAGTTGAACCTTGTTCACTTGCAAGTGATCGGGAAATCTCACAATGCCTGGATCGAAATCCTGTTGGTGCTCGTGGTTATCGAGAAAACTATCAGACGGATACGTCCAATGCACTCTCGCAGTGCTGGCTAAAAAGTTGTTGGCGGGGAGTTGCGCGAACACAGCAGTCTATTGCGGCGAAGTTTTTTAGAAAAATGGGGGGATCGCTGTAAGATTACGGCATCTCGTCCGTCTTTATATGTGAAGCACTCGCAGGGGCCGCGTGAAATCCACGTTTGCGCTGCTCAGTGCTTGACGTACCGTTCGAGCTCGACGGAGAGAATTCAAAAAGGTCCTGCTTGCTCAAGAAGTGCCGCTATCGCCACTATTCACCGACTGAGAAACCGTGAATCCATACACTACACCGACCGCGGGCACGAACAGCCCACTGGTTGCTCGGAAGAATCCAGCTAGACCTCTATTGATCCTGGTTGGAGGTCTTTACGCAGCAGGATCGCCGTTGGCTATGCTCAATGGCTTGCAGGCCGGACTTCATTTGGTTGCCGCGGGGTTTGCAATGTTCCTCCTTGGATGCGCGACGATTTGGCTGGGGATGCGCGACTTCACTTCCGTGCTCCGCAACTTAACAGTTGCGTGGGGATGTTGCCTAACTGTTTTTTTTACCTGGGCATCACTGGATGCCTATGACCCAAGTAATCTTGGAGAGGCCATATTCTTTGGTTCCCTGTTGGTTTCTGTCATGCCAATACCGATACTTGCGATTCGACAATCTGCACTCCGCAATGATGATTCCGATACAACAACAAACGGCGAGCCATCGGAACAGGATAGGGCCCGCATTACTGCAGACGCGCGCCATGTCACCTAACCGCCCGTTGATATGGTCTAGTGGTTCGAGCAAGCTGCTTGGCCCGATAGTTTGTGAGTTTCGCGGAGACGAGGATATTTGCATATGCCACTCGGAATCGACCCAAAAGTTGACTTTGCGTTTAAGCTGATGCTTGGTAGCCCCAAGCATCCGGCTGTGACCATTCACTTCTTGAATGCCATCCTGCGCCTCGAATCGCCGGTGACGGATGTAACCATCCTCAATCCAATCCATGAGAAAAAAGATCGACCCGACGACAAGGTTGTTGTGCTCGACATCCTTGCCAAAGACTCGCAGGGCAGGCGATTCAATGTCGAAATGCAGACGACTCGACCGGTCGACTTGCCCCGTCGCTTGTTGTACTACAGTTCGTTAACGTACGGTCGGCAGATAGGCGAAGGCCAGTACTATACGGACCTGCGGCCGGTCTTGAGCATTTGCGTTTTGGATGAAATCATTTTCCATCGAGCCACGTATCCCAATTACCACCACAGTTTTCGGCTTAGGTGCGACCAAGCGGACCTCGTATTCACCGATGATTTTGAATTTCACGTTTTAGAGTTGCCCAAGTTTACTCCGTCGAGTGATAATATTGGTAGATTGTCTGCAGAGGAGAAGTGGCTGTATCTGCTGCGTCACGCCGATACGATGGATGCGGGCAAGCTCGCAGACCTACTAGTTGATCCGCCGTATCAGGAAGCCATAGGAGTATTGGATATGATCTCAAAAAACCCGGAAGACCTGCAATTCTACGAGGCTCGCCTGAAGTTCCTCCGTGACCAACATTCCCAGATCGAAGCCGCCAAGCAAGCTGCGCATGACGCCCGTATAGAAGGACTTGAGCAAGGACTCAAACGTGGCGAGTTAAGGGGCAAGATCCATATTCTTCAAGAGCTGCTGGGCGATCCAGTGACTGCCAATGAGGAATTGGACAGTCGGCCGTTGGACGAACTGAGCACGCTGGTCGCTCAGCTCCAAGACCGCCTGAGCAATCGCAGGTCTTGATTCATTTCATCAACACTTTCCTTGAGAGTGCTACGGGCGCGCATGCTGTATCATCTGGTTGCCGGATGGCTACAGTTGCAAGCTAAAATCGCTAGTTCCAAACTCAACAAGTGAGCGACCGCTCACTCCTGCGGGGCACTATCTTTTCGGCCTCGATCGGCGGACGGGCTGGCACTTACTCGGCTGAACTTTTGCAATGAATCTGCGCTCCGCACGGCAACCATTCCGTAGCGAAGGCATGTCAAATTTGCTTACAATAGTTGCATGGTAGCTCTCACCAACCAATCTGCAACTTTGTCCACCAGCCCGCCACGCGGGCGCGCGCAGGAGCATAGATGCAGATCCCGTGCAGCGGTTTGTTCTAAGTCCAATGTTCAAACTACTTTGCGCGGCGCGACTTATGACAAGAGCAATCGATTGGAGTCTTGCTCCAAAGATCCTATCGGGTATGAGGGGCTCCAATGGAGCTGGTATGGATACGTGAAAACAAGGGCACTAATCGCAATAGATCCATCTGGCTTATGGGGAATCTTGGGTGAGCCTGGCTGCCAACACCTTTGTGAGGCAGCTATACGTGAGCGACCTACGCTTCGAGAGACCGGTGGTACAGTTATTGCTATTGCGCCCTGACAGAAGATTGTCCTGGAGAACAGAAGTTTGAGTGTAGAAAATGTGCTTGCATCTTTGAATACACGTTGCCAGTCGGAACTTGTCCATTACTTGACGCGTGCGGGCTGGCACACGAGACGGAACACAAGGACCAAGTTCAATGTCTACAAGAAGTCGGCATCAATCCCGGCAAAGCCAAAGATCCAGGGCTTCGCGACTTTCATGAGTGCCAGGCTTGGAAGAACGAACTGAAATGCTTGGAGGCAGGTCTGACAAGCAGCACAGGTACTTGCCGCGATGAAGCTCTAGGGGAAATTAGAACGCTGCGTGACATAATCGAAAATGAGTGTGATAGAGCGGTATTTATTCCACCACTGATTTTCCCTTTCTAAGATGTTACAGAATTGTGAAATCAAAACTGTCGCAATTTAGATTGGCAAGTCTTTGTTTGATCTTGACCACGACTGCAGTGATTCTGATGATTTTTACCCGTTCCAGCAGAAGTTTGGAACAACAGATTGTTGGTGTATGGAGGTATCCACCAGATGATGTTGGAGTTCTCCATCGAGAAATTCGATTGTACTTCGACGCAGACGGAAAATTCGAGCAACGCGAATTTGGCTCGCGTGGAGGGTATCGTTGGGGCGGCTCATATGTAGTAGATGGTTCCATTGTTACGCTGACGCTTGAAGCGGAAGGCGAGCTAGGTAGCCCGACTCGCAATATGGTTCCGACCCAACGTTCCGATACCGTGATCACCACTCGCTGCGCAATCGATGCAGATGGAAAACTCTTGTTACTGGTTGTCGAGGATCCATTTCCTACCAAGACTGCGTCGAATTACCGTCCATGGATTGCATCACGCCATTTCAAACCGGGCATGCAATCAGGTCTTTAGGTGCGAGAAATCAAAGGGTCAACGTCGACCTTAACTTTGGTTCATAGTCAATTCTAAGAACGTTTTGGAATGCCATCCGGCCGCGAGGGTCTGTGGTCATAAGTCACCGACCGAATTGCAGTCGCAGTTTTGACCGAACTGCGACTGTAGTGATTCTTGGTTCCTGCGAGGGGCATGTGACCGGATTGTTGAGAATTATGGAGAACTCCTCCGTACTCTGATTTGTTTTTGGCCGAATTGTGGTCGTTCCGCTCGTCGCGACCGAATTGTGGTCGCAGTTGACCAAGACAAAATCTTTCTCGTGCGCCTGCGGCGATGCCGCTGGCCGAGTTGACTCTTGGCTCTCTGCCACTCATGAAAAAAGTGTGATCGCTTGAGGTGGACTAACGCACTTGCTTGGTAATTAAGGACTGCGGCGACGATTTGCTACGATCCGTTTCGCTTCGATACTCGCGTAACCAGCTCCGCAGCAACTGCCGGCACGAAATCGTGGCTCTGAATCTTCATCTGGTCGATGTTGCTGAAATTCTTGCGCGAAGACAGTGCGCACAGGTCGTTTCTCGGATTCAACGCCCGAAGTCCGTTGCTGTACAGAATACTAAATATCGGCAACTTTAACTTTGCGAAGTCGACTGCGATTTCTGTACGCATTGGCTGGCTGTTGCTATGCCCGCAATCGTAGTTGCGAATCGCAGCGATTCGTAGCGATTATAAGACTCGTCATAGGTTGAACGATTCGTAGCTTCGTGTTGCACCGGAGTCTTTTGGCAATTCTTCTCAGTTCGTGCAATCAGCGACTTGACCAAGAATCAAGTTCAGTCCATTTCTAAAAGAGAGCGGGCGCTGCCGTGCGTCGAAGGGCAGAATGACTTTCGCCGGCCATTGCTGGATCTCAGTCAACTTTCGGATGAGGAAATTAGCGGTGAGCCGATTTTGCGAAGCACCCTGCGACTGCTAAAATACAGCCGGAGCAAGCAATTGGTCGGCAAGCTTACCGAGATTCTTCAACTTATCGCCCAGTCTTTACCCCAAGGAAGCTTGCCGCAATGGATCCAAGCCATAGGAGTATATGTCATGACAGTCAATAAAGACATTGGCCGAAGAGTACAAACAGACACTCAAAAGCATTTTGCCCACTCAATTCGAGCCCGGTTCCCTCGCAGATCGCCTCCTCATTCAAGGTCGTGAAGAAGGTCGTGAAGAAGGGCTAAAACGCGGCGAGTTGCGGGTAAGCTCCAACTTCTACAAGAAATGTTGGGCGAGCCTCTGACAGCCAACGAGGAACTGGACCGTCGACCATTGAGCGAAATCAGTAGGCTCATTATTCAACTTCAAAGCCGAATGCGTAATCGCAACTCTTGACATGGTAGCTTTCACCAACAATTCAGCAAAGTTGTCCACAAGCCTTCTACGTAGCGCACGCAGAATCATAGATGCATATCCGGTGCAGAGGGTTGTTCTAAACCCAATAGCCGAGCCAGTTTGCGAGGCGCGACTCATGATGAGACCAATCGATTGGAGTCTTGCTCCAAAGATCCTATCAGTTATTTCAATACCAATAATGTGTATATGTCCTTGCGTTCCAAACCGCTAGATTTAATCGACCCTTCCGGGTACGCAACGTCGATCCGCCGTATCAGGAAGCCATAGGAGTATTGGATATGATCTCAAAAACCCGAAGACCTGCAATTCTACGAGGCTCGCCTGAAGTTCCTCCGTGACCAACATTCCCAGATCGAAGCCGCCGAGCAAGAAGGCGAGGCAAGAGGACGTAAAATCGGACTCGAGGAAGGTATGGTGGCTGGCAAGATCCAGTTGTTACAGGAGTTGCTTGGAGACAGAATCGCCAGCAAACTTGAATTGCACGCCCAACCCTAGTAGATTTAGAATCTCAGCTAGCTCAGCTTCAACAACGCCTTCGGAACCGGGACGCTTAGCTCACACGGCCTGCCTCAACTGCCCCCGCTTGTGGGAGTTCGAGGTTTCGCGTCGGAACAGCTCGAACCTGGACTCGCTGCAACTGCAGCCCGGCAGCTTTATTGACGCGGACCTGCGTGAGAAGTTCTCAGATCTAATCTTCACAGTGCGTTTGGCCAGCGATAGTTTTGGCGACACGTGCAAGTGACTCTAACTGGCTTGAGCGAGAAACGAACATTAAAACTACCCGTCGCCCGAAAGTACTCAGAGCGTGTCTTCAAAATAGGTATTGAATAACTGCAAGAAAATCGCTACGACTCCGTTGCTAAATTTCTCCACATGGAAGACGGAGCCGCAGCGATGGAAAAGGAATATCCCACGGATTTGAGCGACAAACAATGGCAAAAAATTCGACAGTTACTTCCGCCTCGTGCCAAGCGTGGTCGGAAACCGTTGGATCGGCGGTTAGTATTGAATGCAATTCTTTATGTGAACCGAACCGGTTGCCAGTGGCGGTGTCTGCCAAAATCGTTTCCGAATTGGAAATCGGTGTATACAGTTTTCTGGCGGTGGCGTGAGACTGGTGTGTGGCAGCGGGTGCATGATCATTTGCGAGAAAGTGCGGGTGCAGTCCGGAAAAAGTCAACTCCAACCGCGGGCATCATCGACAGCCAAAGCGTCAAATCGACGGAAGTGGGAGGTGATGACCGTGGTTATGACGCAGGCAAGAAGGTAACGGGCCGCAAACGACATATCATGGTTGATACGCTTGGGTTGCTGTTGTGCGTAGTTGTTCACTCAGCAGACTCGCAAGACTATGACGGTGCACGCGGCGTTTTCGAACGAGTCTTTGAACCTTCAAGAGAATCAAAGTAGTATTCGCCGACTCGGCCTATGGTCGCATGAAATTACCCGATTGGTTGGCCGACAATTTTGGATGCATCCTGCAAACCGTGCTTAGGCCAGTTGGCGTGAAAGGCTTTGTGATTTTGCCGAGCCGCTGGATTGTAGAACGAACTTTCGGTTGGATCGGACGATGCCGTCGGAATAGCAAAGATTACGAACGCAATCCAAAATCGAGTGAAGCCATGATCCAAATCACCATGATCTCGCTCATGCTCAAACGCTTGGAAAATGCATAATCATTATTTTGAAGACACGCTCTCAAGTACCGCGCGGACTACAGGAAGCCGCGTGCGCTATGTAGAAAGTCCGGATCAACCTTCTCCTCTTTGGCTTGGAGTTGTCTAGATGGGTCATTCGACCGTCCACCAAGAGTATGCCGAAAGCATTCTGCGCGTTGTCACCTACGTCGACGATAATCTTGAAGATGATCTGTCCGTCGAGAAGCTGGCTGATATGGCCTTGTTTTCCAAATTCCATTTTCATCGAATCTTCAGGGGTTTAACCGGTGAAACCCTCAACGAATTCGTCAAGCGACGCCGCCTGGAAAAGGCCGTGCGTATGTTCAAATTCCATCCTGAACTTTCGGTCACCGATGTAGCGCTTCGCGTCGGATTCAATTCGCCCGAACATTTTTCGCGTTCGTTTCGAGAACGCTTTGCCATGTCACCACGAGAACTGAAGGCAGCAGATATTTCGGATCCATCTTCGGCCAAGAATAGCAAGATATATCAAGTACTGTCTCAGGATAGTTTCTACCATGTCTATCTGAAGAGCCGAGAGCTGCCAGAAGAAAACTTTGAAGTCACGATACGCGAGCAACCGGAAATATGTATCGCAACGATTTCCGAGAAGTTCGGCAAAGATGGTTCCGGGCTGCTGGCTGCGTATCAGGAACTCGTGGAATGGGCACGTGCCCACGAATGGTATTCGGATGACATAACGCGATTTGCAATCAGCAGGGACGATATCGAAGTGACTCCAGCGGAGCATTATCGAATGGAATTTGGAATCGCCATTCCACGAATCCTTCAGGGAAACGGGCGTGTGTGTATCGACACGCTGCCTGGTGGAACGTACGCACTTGCACGTGTCGAAGGTGATATCCATCGCGTGGCGCAAGCCTGGGACTACTTGTACAAACACTGGTTGCCGGGCAGCGGCTTTCTTCCGACAGATCATCCGGCTGTAGAAATCTTTCTACAAGGGCCGGAAAAAATTGGCTGGGAACTATTTGATCTTGAAATCGGATTTCCGGTCAAGAAATTCAACTAGAACCTGGCCTGCAAGTCACCAACAACCGGAGAATACAAATGGGAAAGCCCGTAGTGCATTTTGACATTGGTTGTCGCGATCGGCAAGAATCCAACGATTTCTACACGCAGCTATTTGGCTGGAAAACAAGTGACTATGGACCGCTTTCAAAAAAAGTTGACACTGGATCTGAAGCTGGAATTCAAGGCTACCTTACCAGTTTGGGGCACGCGCCACACAACTATGTGATGATCTATATTGAAGTCAACGATATCGGCGAGCACCTGGCGAAAGCAGTCGGGCTGGGTGGTGAAGTCATGATTCCCGAGACGAAAATTCCCGGCGGAGGCCATTTTGCCTGGATCAAGGACGTCGATGGGAATATGGTCGGGTTGATAAAGAACTAGTCGCTGCCGACAATCGGTCTGCCACTCCCTGGAAGGAATTCATGGCTACGCAAACAACTAACGAACGGTCACCAGTGCCAAAATGGTTTTGGATCCTGGGCATCATTGCTGTCCTTTGGAATTTGATGGGCCTCTTGGCTTACGTCGCTCAAATGATGATGGTGAATTCCGATGAGATGCTGGCGGCCCTCCCTGTAGAGCAGCAGGGAATTTACAAGAGCATGCCAACGTGGGTCACGATCTGCTTCACTATCGCCGTTGTCTTTGGTGTGGTCGGCTCTGTACTTCTGTTGATGCGCAACAAGCTTGCGGTCCCAGTTCTCATTTTTTCGTTGATCAGCGTCCTGGGACAGTATGGCTACATGTTCTTTATGTCGAACACGCCCGCTGTGATGGGTGCAGGCGCGATGGTTCTACCCGGGATCGTAGTTTTCATATCGATTGCATTGGTTCCTTACGCATTTTTTTGCAAACAAAGGGGACTATTGAACTAGTCGACTTTAAATAAGACGGAAGTGTGAGCTGGCCTCGGCCGGAATTATTGGCAATGGAGTAAACGGCTTCAGAATTCGAAATCATTCGGCAGAAAGAGAATTGCCAAACTACGAACCTGTCAATCGTTGCCCCCCTGGAATTTGAATACAATTCGACTAGGAGCATTTACCACTATCGTCGTAGTTTCGAACAGCTTGATTAGCTTTAGGCGAAATTATTCAGGTCCATCTCCGCGGTTCTCTGCGTCCTCCGCGGTTAATCTCACAGGGCAAAGCTCGCAGAAGGATTCTTGTTGAGGCAGCGATTATTCATGGATCATCAAAGAACAAGAATGATTAACCGCGGAGATCGCGGAGAAACGCGGAGGTGATATATATCAACGCGGATACGGCGAACATTATCGTGCGCGAGCGATCTCGTGAGGCTGGCCAGCCACGTTATGAAGCAACGGACCGAAATTGCTGACCAACTCGATCCCACTTGCACTCGTCAACCCAATCGCTGCAGAATGTCCGGTGCATTGGGCGGTGTAGAACCGGGCTTGCCAGGCAGCAACTGACTCATCAGGGACCTAATGTCTGGTTGAGGTTTTCTACCGGAGAGAGTTGTCGATGGGGAGACGTTCCATCGCGACTTTCGGCAGAGGTCCCGTCAGTGCTTCCATGAAAGCCACCAGGTCGAGCATATCGCGCTCGGTCGCTTCGAACTTCTTTATCTTGTCACTCAAATATGGATTGGGATGTCCGCCTTTGGCGTACCACTGGACGACTTCGAGCAATGTCTGTTGACTGCCGTCATGCATATAAGGGCCATTCTGGGCGATGTTGCGCAAGCTAGGAGTCTTGAAGGCACCTTTGTCCTCCTCTTTTCCTGTCACGTCAAAGCGTCCTAGGTCGGGTTTATCTACGTCCATGCCCACGCCTAAGTTGTGATACTTTTCATCCGTAAAGTTCGCTCCCACGTGGCAAGCAGCACAATTGGCTTCTTTGCTAAAAAACAAACGCTGACCACGCTGGGCAGCATCAGACATCGGATGCTGTGCCGCTGCTAACTTGAGAGCTTGATACTGAGCGAATAACTCCGGCTCTTCTTCCTTGAGGACTTGTTCGTCTTGTAAGTCTTCCGCGATCAATAGCTGATTCATGCGGTCTAAGCGGACTGCATAATCGTAGGGACTATCGCCGGTCACAATCACGCGTTCAAAAGCGGCAATCGCCTTACCGATATCATCAATCGATGGAACCGTACCAAACACGCTCTCAAATTGCGTGCGATAGACTGGGTTGTCTTGGACAAACTTGACGGCAACCTCATGGGTACTGGCCATTTCAATGGGATTCGCAATGGGGCCGACTGCCTGCGCTTCTAAATCCGCCGCGCGTCCATCCCAAAACTGCTCGCGACTAAGGATGCGATTCATCGCGGTAGGTGAATTGCGATTTCCTGTCTGTTTAGCCACTCCCACGCCGAACTGAGTATCTCGTGCATAGCCAAAGTCGGGATGGTGGCAGTCTGCACAACTCACTTCACTGCCTTTGCTCAGCCGACGATCGAAATACAGTTGCCTGCCTAATTCAATTTTGGCACGTGTCAGTGGATTGTTCTCTGGAATGTAGATGGCATCTTTTCCAACCGCCAAGCCTTCAGGCAGGGTTATTTCGAGGACTTCGTGCTGGCGAGGCATGGCCAACCAATCTTTGACCTGGGGCAAGGTCAGAGGCCCACGGCCCGGGATTCCTGCCGTTAAGCTAGGATCGCCTAGGGTGACTTCCGCACCTTGTGTACCGCCAACCCAGCAAATCGCCATGAGCCCCAGCCACACAACCGTTTTATTCATCGATTATACCTTAACTAGTTTTACACGTTTTCAATCCGGTCATGCGCTACATAGTTCCCGGAGTTGCATCGATTTTAATCGATTCGGGGAGAAAAGGGAGTACAAGCCGAGAACCGAGGGACGCTTGGGAGGGCTGGCGCACCTCCGTGGAGCTACACGTGATTTCGCAAGCGATTGCAGCATCAAACTGCGCTGCGTTGGGGCGAGCAAGCAGTCGTTTACTTGGACGTGGGACGCCTTTTCGCGAAAAAAGTCCGGAGTCGTCAGTTCGGGTGGACTTTGATAGAATCAAGCAGTTCTTAAACGTTTAATGACCTGCGCATAACTAGGCTTGTTTGAATGGTTGGGCCACCGCGGCGATCATTCGCGCAGTAACTGAAGACTACGAGTGTCCAGTAAGGCAAATCGCCTTTCACGACGCCTCCTATGGAAAGTATTGGGAATGGCTATTGATCACTACTCTCCCTGCCCTTGCGGCAGTGGCAAGAAAATGAAGTTTTGCAAGTGCGTCGAGAATCCGCAGGACTTTGAGAAAATCGTCAAGTTGATTGAGGGGGGGCAGGAGGTCGCGGCCCTCGATCGCATCAATCAGTTGCTCAAGAAGACGCCGAATGCGGCTTGGCTGCTGGCGATCAAAGGCGAATTGACCTTGGGCATGCAGGAGTTGGATAGCTTCCGCGAGACGGCTTCGCGTTTTCTCAAACTCAAGCCCGATAATCCAATGGCGCTGTTGATGATGGCCGTTGGCAGTGTGTTTTCAGGGGAGCCGCAAGAGAACACCGCCAGGTATTTGTTGCAAGGCATGGCAGAATCGCGAGAATCACTGCCTTTGATGGGCCTCAACGCGATTCAATTGTTACTCCAGTCGCTCACTGCGACCGGCAGAGAATCCATGGCGGGTTATTGGGCGGAAGTGTTGTCTGGGCTGACAGGCCAGCAATCATCAGAGGAATCGCTGTTGCTGGACCCGAGCATCAATTTGCTGGCCAAGTCGGCAGCGAAGATCGTTGAAGATCCCCCAGGCGCGCCGTGGAAAGAGCGACTGGCGGAAGTCCAAGTGCTAGCACGCGCATTCCGCTATGATCAAGCGGAGAAAAAGCTCCAAGCCATTCTGCGTGACTTCCCCGGTCAACCTGGACCATTGTCGCACCTGTTCCGCGCTCAATATGCGCAGTTGGAACAAACCGGAGCGTTCGAAACCGCGCGGAAATTGGCGGAGAATCTGGAGGTGCCAGCGGTTGACCGCGCGTACTTCGCGGCCATCGCTTTGGAGATCGAACCAGATCATGCCTCGCTCAAGACGCCTACCGTCCTGCACTATTGTACTGTCGAATCGCTAGACTTGATCGAGCAGTCGCTAGCCACGCTCGACTTTGTGAAGGCGATCAGTGCGAGTGCAGATGATGATGCTTTGCAGTACTTTGGCAATTTGGTCGGCGATGAAATCCCTGCGCGGCGACTGTATAACATTCTTGATCGATCTGTAAAGGAAAATGCGTCCACCGAGCCTGGCGCAATTGTCAGTGCCGTTGGCAACATTGTTTGTTTTGCAAAACAAACGGACAGACCGGCTCGAGTCCTCTTCTTTGCCACGGCTTATCCCGGCAATCAATCACGCATCGATCAAGTCCTCGAGTGTCTGCAACTGGGACCATCGCTAGAGAACCCGCCAACGGACCTCGCCGCGGGGTACTATCGCTTCCTAGGGCGTGCGCGTTTTGTGCAGATGGACGACGGAAACATACGTGCCGTAGCACCCAATGAACTTGGGCCGCTGGTCGTCGAAGAATTCTTAAATCTGCCAATTGAGCTCTTGAACAACCAGTCGCCGTTGGAGGCTGTGCAAGACGAGCGGCAACGGGCTAAGCTCCTCGGCTTGCTCTGTCATCTCGAAGGCCAGCAGTCGCTGGTCGTTGAAGCCGACGTGATCGACAAGATTTATCAACGACTAGCTCTCGAACGACCGAAGATCAATGTATCTGCCCAGGGGGCCATCAAGCTTTCACGCGTTACAGACTTGGAGCGCATCGACATTACACAAATTGGCGATGACCGGCTGAAAGGTTTGACCTACCACGCTTTGGAAGTTGGTGCTGCCCGCGTATGCTATCGTTGCGCCAAGGCGATTCAAGCGTCGGAGGAGTTGTTCAATGATCCACAACTGCGTGTCATTGCGCTTTCGAACTTGATGGCACATGCCCCAAGTCTTGAGGAGAAACTCGAGTACAACATCCAATTAGAAGCTGCCTTGGCGGCTAATGGACAACCAGTCGGCCGCGTTATTCTGCAGCGACTCAGCCTACTGCAGGGGCTTGAACGGATGCAAGAAGCTGAAAAGATGCTGTTGGAGTCGGCTCAGAAGTACCCCGATGATCCGTATTTGCAGAGTTTCTTTGAATATGCGATGCGGCAAGGAATGGCAGGTGGTGGGCCGAATCCTATGGGGCCTCCCGGCGAAGCGACGCTCGAAGACGATAGCGGGCTAGTTCTTCCCGGACAGTCCTCGTCGCCTGCTGGAGAAAGTAAGCTTTGGCTGCCGGGCTCTTAGACGCTGACTGGATGGATGTTGCGCTGCGTCTTGCACAGCAGGGACACGGATACGTTGAACCGAATCCAATGGTCGGTTGTGTTTTGGTCGCGGATGGCGAAGCAATTGGTGAAGGCGCGCACCTTCAGTTCGGCGATCATCACGCCGAACGTGCTGCTATTGCTAATGCTCATCAACGCGGTAACGCGGGGCGTTTGGCTGGTGCCACCGCCTACGTGACTCTCGAACCCTGTTGTCACTATGGTAAGACGCCGCCCTGCTCAGATGCATTGCTAGAATCGCGAATCTCGCGCGTGGTTATCGCCATGCTTGATCCATTCGAGAAAGTGCGCGGGCAAGGCGCTGAAATACTACGTCAGGCAGGCGTTGCGGTTGACGTGGGGATCCAAGAAAATTCCGCTCGCCGGCTTAATGCTCCCTATCTCAAACGGCTAACTACCGGACGTCCATGGGTGATTGCCAAGTGGGCGATGAGCTTGGATGGCAAGATCGCGACTCGCACAGGCCACAGCCAATGGATTTCATCGCGCGCCAGTCGCCAGAAAGTGCAGGTGCTGCGCGGGATGGTCGACGCAATTGTGGTTGGTGCTGGAACTGCCTTGGCCGACAATCCTCAGCTCGTCGCCCGCACTCCCGAACCACCACCGCGACGCGCATTACGCGTAGTGACCGATTCTTGCTTGCGGATAGACTTGTCGAGTCATCTCGTGGCTGGGGCGCGGGCGTATCCAACGCTACTGTGGGCTGGTCCGGATGCCGACCCAGTGCGAGCTACCGAACTGCGGAACGCTGGCTGCCTCGTGGAAATCTCTCAAGCTACCGAACCCGGGAAGCGGTTGGATGAGTTGCTAGTTTACTTGGCGCAGCAGCACAGCGCTACCAACGTGTTAGTAGAAGGTGGAGGGCAATTGCTTGGTAGTTTGCTGGACTTGAAACAAATCGATCAGTGCGAAGTATTTGTGGCCCCGAAGTTAATCGGCGGCATCGCCGCAGCTGCGCCTATCGCTGGTTTGGGGTTTGGATCCGTCGATGACGGGCCGCAGTGCATGGATATCACGTTTGATACGCTCGATACAGATTTGCACATTAGCTGTCGTTTAAAGTATGCGCTTTAGTACGGTGTCCAAGGTAGGGCGTAATGAGGCGGCGCTATTGCGCATGCCTTGCATTTCCTTGGGCCACAAGTCGATTTCAAGTCGATCAATGGCACCGCATTGGCCAACAATGGTCGGGACAGACAAAGCCACGTCGCGAATGCCATAACAACCACTCTGCACAGTGCTAACCGGGAGTAACTTGCGCTGGTCGAGGATGATGGATTCGATCACATCGCGAATGGCGATTCCCACAGCGAAGCCGGCACCCCCTTTCTTGCCAATGACTTCTGCCCCTGAGCCCTTGGTGCGTTTGAAAATTTGATTGGCGGTGTTATTGTTCCAGCCTGGGTATTTCTCCAACGGCAAACCGGCGATGGCGGCGCTAGACCAAATCGGCACCATGCTGTCGCCGTGTTCACCCAGAATGAGCGCTTTGGTCTGTGTCGGTGCGGAGCGAAGCTCGGCGGAAATCAAACTGCAAAATCGAATCGTGTCCAACTGGGTGCCGAGTCCCAGCACTTTATTTTCAGGCAGTCCCAGCGTTTTGGCGGCAACATATGTCAAGATATCGACGGGATTACTCACCACCAGCACTCGCGCGCTCGGCTTGAGTCCAGCCGCCTTGACCTGCTGCAAGATCTGGACGAATAGATCTGTGTTGCGGTTGATGAGATCCAAACGGGACTCATCTGGCTTGCGCCGCAGGCCCGCCGTGATGCACACAATATCGCTGCTGGGTACGTGTTCGTATGAGCCGGAGACGATCGTTTGGTCTGCTACGCTGGGCGCACCATGCTGGATATCCAGGGCTTGCCCGGCAGCCAATTCGGCGTTGACGTCCAGCAAAGCAATTTCACTAGCTGCACCGCCGCATTGCAAGGCAAACCCAGCACAGGAACCGACCAACCCACCGCCGCCAATAATACTAACTTTCATGGTCACGCTCTCAAGCTATTCTAGTTTTCGCTAATCTAGTTTTTCTTAGTCAATACAAGTTAAGTGCAAGTTAAGTGCAATTACTTGTTCAGCTGACTCATGACTTGTTCGGTAATCATCTTGATTAGCCGTTCTTCGTCGATATTTTCACTGGGGGCTGTGGATGCACTGCTGGCCGCTGCCGGGCTGGCGCCAGATGTGGGATGCACGGCGGGCGGAGCTTCGAACGCCTTGCGCGATACGCCAGATTCAGCCCAGCTTTCGCGGAAGATATCGTTGGCACAAATGTCACAATTTTGAAACTCTTCCGTCAATCGTGGATCGGCGAAGCCCCATTTGTCCTTGAGTTCCAGCAGCTCGCGACTCTGTTGGCCGTCCAAGTAGTTGACTTTGCCCAGTTGTCGTGAAAGCATCAGGATGCGGCAATAAGCGTCCAGAATCTCAGTCCACCAATAGGCCTTTTCAACATCCTCACCGAAGCTGACCGTGCCATGGTTGGCAAGAATAATGACGTTACTCTTGTCGACAAACGGAATGATCGTATCCGCAAAGGCTTGACCGCCAGGAGTTTCGTACTTGGTAATGGGTACGTCCCCCAAGAACACTTCGACTTCAGGCAGAACACATTGCGGAATTGGCTCGCGGGCTACCGCAAAGGCGGTTGCGTGTGGTGGGTGGCAATGCACCACGGACTTGATGTCAGGCCGTTGTTTGTAAATTTCCAAATGCAATAGAGCTTCGCTACTACGTTTCTTGCGACCGGAAATCTGTTTGCCAGTCATGTCGACGATCGAAATGTCGTCAGGCTTGAGAAAACCTTTGGAATGCATCGTCGGTGTGCAGAGCACTTCGTTGTCGCTAATGCGTACCGTGATGTTGCCATCGTTCGCCGCCGCAAAGCCCTTGTTGTACAAGCGTCGTCCAATTTCGCAGATGTCTTGTTTAATTTTATGTGCGTTTACCATGGTTGCTCTTAAGTTGCTGTTACGTTGTCCCCGAAGCGGGGCGAGGGGAGCTAAGGTTAGTTCCGACCCCTCTCCCCGAAGCGGGGCGAGGAAAACGGGTTGAAAATTTGTCTATGTCACTTTGTCTATGTCACTTGTTGGGCGGCTTGGGAATCGATATGAATAACGTCGAGGATGGCGGAACAGTAGGCGTCGACGGGTTTAAGTTCAGGTCGGAACGGCTGTGCAGCTTCGCCGCCATCACTAACGGCAATCTGCGAGCCGAGCCCAGCTCCCAAGTCGTCCCACACCACGACCATGTCTGGATCGATTGGGGCAGGGCCGCCGAGGACCGCTGCGTCGAGCGGCTCGGTGGCTAGGAGCCGCGCCGCCCGATAGCTCGGATGGCTACGACTCAGCGTCACGCTGCCGATGACTCTATGTACTTTCACGCTTGAACTCCTGGGTGCCGGTCCTTAAGCTACGCGCTAGTCCAACCAATTGGAGACTGGACCAGCGGTCGTCCACAATCAGCACGTTGGGGGCAGCTTCCGCGACTGCCCGCCGCAGCTCAGCCATGTTTGGCAGTAGGACGGCCCGGAGGCTTGGGGACGTCTTCGTTGCCAGCAGGGCTTGGTAAGGTTGTCCGCTGCACCAAATTGCAGATGACTTTGCATTCGCACAGACAGCCTCGGTTAAGTGGCTCGTCAGTTGTGTCAGTCCCATCGCGGTATCGTCCGCCGCTAGCAGTTTGTATTCGTCGAGTTGTCGTGTGTGTTTGCTCGCGGGCGCCAAAATGAGCAGGTCATGCGGTTCTACTCGTGTGGCTGTTATGTCGATGCGTTGCAAACGAATGCCGCGCTGACGCAGTTCATCAACGACCGCCGGCGTGACCACCGCGCGCCGCAATACTTCCACGCAGCGCACTCCTGCCAAACGATCTCGTAGTTGTTCAAGGGTTACCAGTTGTTCGTCTAGTCGAAGGATCTCGGTTGGCACTGCGTCGAGCCTGGCATTGACCGCCGACGCGGACGTACTCTCTCGAAGCCGCTGGACGACGAGGCGTACAATCGATTCAATTTCGGATGCAGTAACCAAACGACTACGAGTCCTTCCTATTTTGATCCACAATACCTAATACGGCCCAGCGAATTGGGCTATTTTCGACGCCGAACATATCGCGAATCGCCGCGCCATCGCTGGTCAAAATCACGCGATCACCGGCGCCCGCGCCCAAGCGGTCCACGGCCAGCGTCGGCGGACCATCCGCAGACCGACCGTCTGCCATGAGCGGCTGTGTAACCAGCAACTTGTGCGAGGCAAGTGTTTTGTGTTTGACCGTCGAGTGCGTGTGCCCGACGACTAGTGCAATTTGCATCTGATTTACTGCTTACTGCTTACTGCTTACTGCTTACTGCTTACTGCTTACTGCTTACTGCTTACTGCTTACTGCTTACTGCTTACTGCTTACTGCTTACTGCTAAATTACAGCACGGGGTCGCCGAGGATCCACAGATCGTCGATCAAGCTGCAGCGGCGTTCGCGAGTGAAGGTTAGCGGAGTGGTTACGCCTTCACCCGTCGGTCCAGCGATCGAGAAGGAGAGGTAGCCCTCGCCGCCTAATCCCAGTGATGCCATGCAAGGTCCATTCTTTACGAACAAAGTCGTGTCCATGGCACGAGCCATCTTGGTCATGTTGCGCACGTCGCGCGAGTGGATCATGCTGGTGTGTCGATAGCCATGTTCGTAGTGCTGGGCAAGTTCGATTCCATGATCGACATCGCGGCAGCGAACGAACGGCACAAATGGCATCATTTGCTCGACGTAAACAAACGGGTGTTCGGCAACCGTTTCGCCGTACAGTAATTCGGTTTTTGCATCCACCGTAACGCCCGCAGCGGCGGCGAGCTTAGCGGCGTCTTGTCCAAGCAATTCTTTGGTTGGTGCCAGATGGTGGTCATCACCAACGGCTTGGAATGCGGCAGAAGACAAGCGTTCGATTTGTCCAGCATTCAAGCGGGCTGCGCCAGCCCGTTCCATGGCCAACATCATTTTGTCGAATACCGACTCGACCACAAAGACTTCCTTTTCGGCGATGCATAACAGATTGTTGTCGTAAGCTGCGCCTTGGATGATGCACTGAGCGGCGCGATCGAGGTCGGCGGTCTCGTCGACGACCACCGGCGGATTGCCCGGTCCGGCTACGATGGCTCGCTTGCCGCTGTTCAATGCCGCTCGTGCCACAGCTGGGCCGCCCGTCACACAGATCAGAGAAACGTCGCGATTCTTGAAGATGCCTGCGGCCGATTCCAGCGTGGGCTCGGTAATGACACAAATCAAATTGTCGATGCCAATATCATCGGCAATAGCCTTGTTGAATCGCTTGACACCTTCGGCGGCCACCAGTCGTCCGCTGGGGTGTGGATTAACGACCAGCGTATTACCGCCAGCAATCATGCTGACCGCATTACCGGTGATGGTCGGCAGGGAGTGCGTGACTGGAGTAATTGCACCGATCACCCCGAACGGTGCATGTTCGATAACTGCTAAACCGCGGTCGCCACTGAACGCTTGCGTCGTCAAGAACTCGGTACCCGGGGCTCGCAGGCCAAGTGTTTCCAGTTTAGCAATCTTGTGTTCCAAACGACCAATTTTGGTTTCATGCATTTCCATCGTACCCAGCTCGACAGCTTGTGAGATCGAGATACGACGGATATGGTCGATTGCCTTCTTGCGGTCGCTCATCGGACGGCGACGCAGTTCTTCAAACGCTTGACGCGCTGCCTTGACGGCCTTGTCGGCGCATGTGAACTGACCATAGCGACCACTTGAGCCACTGCTGCTCGAGGGAGCATTGTTTGTCTGGTTAGGCAGATGGGTGCCTTGCCCACGGACTTCTTGAATAACTTGCGTGACCACGCTGCGGATAAGGTCTTCGCTGATCTGCATAGTTTGGTTTCCTTGGATGAACGGTACGTCTATTCAGCCGTGCGACTGTAGACGGATTGTTTTTCGATGTTGACCGAGTCGACGATGCCAATCACGACGCAGTCGATGGGCAATTTTTGTGTATCTGGCGTAAAACGAGCGCTGCTACCTTGAACGATAAGGACGAAGTCGCCGAGGCCTGCCCCAAGCGTATCGACGGCAATAAACGTGCGCCCCGTCGTCGTCAACTTGTCGCGGGCCGGGTCCAACCGATAAGGTTCGACGACCAGTAGTTTTTGGCCTCGCATCGATTCGACTTTTTCCGTCGAGACGACTGAACCGGTGACTTTGGCAACAAACATCTTGTTTCCTATGTAATTGGCCGCAAGGCTGCAGCGGTTTGACGGGCGACGATCAACTCTTCGTTCGTAGGGATGATCCAGATTTGAGCGCGACTATCAGTGGCGTCCAAACGTATTTCACTGCTACGAGCCGATGCGTTGATGGTTGTATCGATTTGCAATCCCAGCTCTTCCAACCCGGAACACACGGCTGCGCGAACGTTCGCCCCGTTCTCGCCGATTCCACCGGTGAAGACTAAGGCATCGCACCCGCCAAGCGCGACGAGCATGCCGCCGAGCTGCCGACGAACCTCAGCGATATATACGTCGAGCGCTAACTGGGCTTCGGCGTTACCTTCGCTGGCCGCGTTTTCCAAATCGCGGATGTCGCCGCTTACGCCACCGGACAAGCCCAACAAACCGGCTTCCGTCGATAGCCGCGCAAGTACGGCTTCGAGACTCAGGCCTGAGTGCTGTATCAACATGGGCAAGCAGAATGGATCTAAGTCGCCGACACGATTGTTTTGTGGCAGTCCCGTTTGAGGACTCATCCCCATCGTGGTAGCCACACTTTTACCACTGGCAATCGCACACAGGCTGCTTGAACCACCTAGGTGGCAGGAAATAACGCGCGCGTCGTGCCGCTGTAACAGTTCGGCGCTGCGCGTGGCGATATAGCGATGACTGGCACCGTGGAAACCCCATTTGCGAATCGGTAAGGCTTCAGCCCAATCATGCGGCAGAGCGTATCGCTTTCGCGCTTCGGGAATCGTCTGGTGAAAGTCGGTTTCAAAAGCGGCGACGAGCGGAATGTCGGGAACGGTGTTGGCCAACTGCCGCATGGCCGCCAAGTAGGGCGGATTGTGGGCAGGCGCAACCGAACTGACTTCCTCCATCGCATCGAGCACTTGCGCGTCGATCACAAACACGCCTTGCAATCGTCCACCATGCACAGCTTTGAAGCCGATCGCCGAGATTTCGCTTGGATCGCTCAGGCAGCCGTGCGCCGCATCGGTAAGCTGTTGCACGCAAGCTCGCACCGCCACACCGTGATGTGGGACTTCCATTTCTAAGGTGTTCTTGTAGTCACCTATCTCGACCACACAGGGACTGGAGGCCGAACCGATGCGTTCCACACCACCGCGTGCAAGCTGTCGCGCGGGCGCTCCAGACTGCTCGGGCGTCATGTCGAACAATCGATACTTGAAACTCGTCGAGCCCAAGTTGGCGACTAAGACTTTCATCCCTGTTCCTGCGAGGTTGAATTCCTGTGAAGTGTTGATGTGCGTCGCGCTAGGTGCTGGCTCGCTTGCTAGTCGAGCCAAGCCATCTAGCCGAAAAAAGCCGTTGCAAGTCCTTCGGCGGGTCGCGGAATAACGTGGCTGCTAACCAAGTCACCGACTTGCGAAGCCGCGCTGGCTCCCGCCTCTACCGCAGCGCGAACGCTGCCAACATCGCCGCTAACGACCGTGGTTACCAGGCCTCCACCAATGTCGATACGCTTGACGATTTCCACGCTGGCGGCTTTCACCATGGCGTCGGTGGCTTCGACCAACGCTAACAGTCCTTTGGTTTCAATCAGACCAATTGCTTGTTGCATGTTTCAGTGCTTTCGAGAGTGCTTGTAGTATTAAGTTTTAGGGATTCAGATTACTTGCCGACCTTGAGAACCTTGGACAAGTCCTCGTGGGGTCTCGCGATGACTTGTACGCTGACGACTTCACCGACGCGTCCCGCAGCTGCGGCTCCCGCGTCTGTGGCGGCTTTTACAGCGGCGACATCGCCACTGACAAAAGCTGAGACCAAGCCGCTACCGACTTTGTCCCACCCAAGAAACTGCACGTTGGCAGCTTTCATCATGGCATCGACCGCTTCGACCAGGGATACAAATCCTTTGGTCTCGATCATACCTAACGCTTCCGAAATTTGAGCCATCTTCGATTTTCTCCTCGCTTTTGGCATAGTGTTTAAGCCCAACGGGCTAGGGGTTAGTGTAAAAAAGGTCGTTACGCAAGCGGCAAATCAATGGCACTTGCAGTCTGTTTGTGGCTTTAGCTCGACGCTAATGGCCGAATCCAAGTTACAAGCGTTGCCCTCGTCGGTATCGATATGGACTTCCAGCTTGGCGTGCTGGTCGGCGCGCACCAACAAGTCATCGAATGCAACGCTGCACTGTGGACTCTTGATCTTCAAGGTCATGAAATCACCGTTCTTGACGCCATAGTAGGCGGCTTCTTCAAAGCTCATGTGAACATGCCGCGCAGCGCGGATCACACCTGCACGTAGTTCAACAGCGCCAGCCGGGCCGACCAGTACGCAACCAGGCGTTCCACCAATATCACCAGAATGCCGTACCGGGGCATTGATTCCCAGGGAGATCGCGTCGGTCAGCGCCAACTCGACTTGACTGTGCGGTCGGGTGGGACCCAATACGCGGACTTCAGGGAGCATTCGCTTGCGCGGGCCAACGATCATGACCGTCTGCTCAGCCGCATAGAAGCCGTCTTGATAAAGCGGTTTACCTGGTGTTAGCGTCGCGCCTTTGCCAAACAACTGTTCGACGTGGGCGTCGGTGAGGTGTACGTGCCGGGCAGAAATACTAACGCGCAGATCTGGCTTGCCAGCCGCTGGGGAGCCCGTGTGTCCGATCCGCTGCACGATCTGTCGCACCAAGGCTTCGACCTGACTGCGATCAACGGTAGTCGTCATAAGGTTTGAACTCGCAAACGTTAAATGGTGGTTCTAGGATTGTTCGTCATAATCGCGTCTCGGAGAGACGCGGCTACGTGTGTGTACAGTCAGTCGCAGTCGCTTCGGACTCTTCCGTTGCTTCAGTTTCGGCCAGGATCAGTCGTACCCCAGCAGCTTTCAGTCGTTCTTGCCACTCGGGGCACAAGCCATTGTCGCTAACGACAGTATGGACTTCGTTAAGCGCACAGAGCCTGGCCAGCGAACTCTTCCCAAACTTGCTACTGTCCGCCACGACCAGCGTGCGATCCGCACAACCCATCATGGCCCGCTCGGTCTCTACGAGGAGCAAATTGCTGTTGTAGTAACCGCGATGATCAGCGCCCGCGATACTGAGTACGGCCATTTGTACGTTCAGCGTCCCCAGCATTTGATTGGCATACGGCCCCAGCGATACTCCCGTACGGCTGTGGACATATCCACCCAACAACACCAGGTCGGTCTGGTCGCTGGAGGCAAACAAGTTAGCCAATGGCAGCGAGTTGGTGACAATTTGCAATGGTCGTCCGACTAGTTGTCGAGCCAGTTCATAAGTCGTACTACCGCCATCGAGCAACAGCGTATCGTGGTTTTCGATCAAATTGCTTGCGGCCACAGCAATCTGACGTTTGCGATCCCACTGCCCTGCCCGCCGATCGGCGAACAGCTTCAGTGAAGCCGTCGGTCCGGTCGAAAACACACCACCGTGCGTTCGCTGAGCTTCGCCCTCGGATTCCAAGTAGTCCAGATCCCGCCGGATGGTAGATTCACTAACATCCAACGCGGAGCGAAGATCCGGAATCGAGACGAATCCCTGCGCTCGAATGAGCTCCCGCAATTTCTGACGGCGTACGTCGGTGGGGCCTGCACTGCTCAAAAAACGTCACCACCTGCATGTTTTCACCCACAAACAGTCAAAGTCTTCTTTCAAATCTAGCAGAATATTGGAAGAATGCAATCATCGAGGTGGATGTATTGTATCTATTTCCTGTATCTTCACATGCGGCGTGATCGCAAAGCAGAACGACCACGGAGGGTGGATGTGCTCAGAGGGGGCAGCTGTGTAGGGCCGCATTTCTCCAGAATTGGCAATTGGCCAGCGGCGGCAGATGTGTCAGGAGCAGGCACAGAAGCGATGTCACCGACGCTAAGTGCCCTGCAAGCAGGCAGTTTGAGCCCGGGGAACTATTTGCCTGACTGTTGCCGCACAAAGTACTGCGGATCGATCTCTTCTTCGTAGACCCGGAGGACCCTCGCAAAGACTTGAATCTCTGAATCTGTAGGCGAGCATACGTTTTCTTCGATTTTTTCGATTCGACGCGCGGGAACTCGACTGCCGTTGGCAAGCGTCTCGATACTCACATCTTCCGCGAGTCTGATCGAACGAAGCCGATCGCCTACGCCGTCGAAAGTATAATCTAAGTCATACATCGATACGTTCAGGGCATGTGCGATCTTGGCCAGTGTTCGCGACGTGACGCACTTGCTGCCATTCTCAATGTCTGAGATATGTGGCTGTGATGATCCAATCAAGTCAGCGAGCTTTTGTTGGCTCAGTTTTTGCGAATTGCGTACTTTTCGAATTCGGCTTCCAACATACTTGCGATGTTCTGCTACCGAGTCGGCGGGATCTTGAGTTGATTGCCGAATCTCATCTGCAATGACGAGTCGCTCCGCTGAATCCAGCTCCAGGTCTCGTATGTCGATAAACGTTTTCGCTGACAACGCGGCCCGCGTGGCAATCCTATAGAAGTCGTCTATGCAGTGCGCGCGGTGTTGTGGTTCTTGTGCGCAGTGAACCTCGCGGCTCGCCCGACATAGTTGGTCATGCTCCTTCGGGTCTATGCTCATAAAAACACGAGCGAATGTCGTAACCTCCTCTTGCTTCAAGATAGACATTTAGTCTTCCTTCTTAATGGATTGTGAGCGTTCTACCTTGGCAAAACGTCTTCCGAGGGTGCTTAAGTTCTTTTCGGACACATAAGGGGTCCACCAAGTTGTAGCGCTGGCGACATAATAGATTTCTTTTGAAAACGATCGAAAGACAAGGATTTGGACTTTGCGATGTTTAAGCGGCCCATTCTGTTCTCGAATGATAAACAAATCGCCGTATGGAGTCTGCTGTTGTTCAGCGATGTCCAAATTGCCATTTCGGGCAAGTTCTCGGAGAAGGTCGATGATGTGTTGCGTTGCAGGTCCAAAGGTCAAGTGAATGAACTCGAAAACTGTTGGTGGAATCAGCACGGAAGGTCGATGCAGTGTTGGCTTCGGCTTCGAGCCAAACAGCCAAAATCCCAACCGCAACCAAAAACGACGAAATGGCATAACAGCACTCCCTTTTGGCAAGAAATAATGTATTTCCCGGCCGGAGATCGCCGGAATATACATAATTATATACGTAAGCATAACCCGAAATGCGAAAATATTCAATTTTCTTGAAAAATAAGTGGGTTATTGGTTGACGTAGTGTCGGTTCCGTGCCTGGTTCGGCTTCCGCCGCACCGCGCCGGGTTTCCTCTTGGCAAATGAACAATCGTGGGCTATATTTTGGGTATGCCTAAATGTGAGCGGGGTTTAAATTACCTGAATGGGTGGTGTTCCTTGCGTGCTTGGTATGGATGGAATCTGGCCAATTAAAACGAGTAACACGTTTTTCTAAACAGGACGTGTTTTTTTGGCCTCGCGGTAAATTGAGTTGAGTTGGACGCTCAAGAAACTACGCCGCGCACCCGGGTGACCGATCACTCGCGTTTTCTGCCAGTTGATCAAGTGGATCAACGTGGAAAACACCGCGTCTTGGGAGACGCAACGCATGCTGTGGCTTTCTTGTTTGCCCAGCCTTGTAACCGTGTAGCGTCTCTAACTTGCGCTGCACACTTTCCTGGGTTGACTGTTTTGCCTCAGAAACGACTGGGGCGGTCTATACCGGAAATCCATCGCTCGCCAAGTTGCTGGAGTTGCGTTGAGTGCAGCTACCTCGCGCGGCGAAATGCTTGAAAGAAACTTGTTTTGAAGACTTTTGATGAATTAGATCTAATCGCTCCGCTAACCATTGCCCTATCGGAGGAACAGTACACGACTCCCACGCCCATCCAAGCTCAAACGATCCCACCGGCTCTCGAAGGACGTGATATTTTGGGATGCGCGCAGACGGGCACTGGGAAGACAGCGGCTTTCGCGCTGCCGATCTTGAATCGATTGGGCGAGCGTCATCGCCGGGCGGCTCCGAATCGCCCACTAGTACTCGTGCTAGCACCGACTCGCGAGCTGGCGATTCAAATCGGAGAGAGCTTTGCAACCTACGGTCGTCACCTGCGACTGCGACAAGTGTTGGTCTACGGCGGCGTGAATCAAGCCAATCAAGTGCGTGCACTCAATCGCGGTGCCCACATTCTGGTGGCTACGCCTGGTCGACTCTTGGATTTGATGGAACAGGGGCACGTGAGTTTGGGACAACTCGAGATCTTTGTGCTCGACGAAGCCGATCGGATGCTGGACATGGGGTTCTTGCCAGCCTTGAAAAAGATTATTCGCGACCTGCCCAATCAGCGGCAGTCATTGTTCTTCTCAGCCACGATGCCCGATAGCATCCGAGAATTGTCCGGACGGCTGTTAGACAATCCAGTTAGCGTGAATGTAACACCCAAGCAAACCAGCGTAGAACGCATCGAGCAGCGAGTGTTGTTGGTGGAGCGATCGGGCAAGCTGGAGTTGATACGACAAGTGGTCACCGGAGGGGACGTGGATCGCGCTATCGTCTTTACGAAAACCAAACGCGGTGCAAATACCTTAGCTGAAAAACTGTGCAAATTCGGCGTGCGGGCAACCGCCATTCATGGCAACAAGTCTCAAGCAGCTAGGCAGCGTGCTCTGGACGCGTTTCGTAATAAGTCGGTGACGGTCCTCGTGGCCACGGATGTAGCGGCACGAGGTATCGATATTGACGGGATTACGCATGTCGTCAATTACGATCTGCCGGTCGAACCGGAAAGTTACGTGCACCGCATCGGTCGCACCGGCCGCGCAGGAGCCGATGGAATCGCAATCTCCTTTTGTACGCCAGCCGAACGCGGTGAATTGCGAGCGATCGAAGCGTTGATTGGCAAGCGAATCGACTCAATGCGATCCGACGTGACCGGTGGCGCGGATCACAGTTCCGACGTCGACAATCGTCGCAGGCGTCGTCCGGCAGGAGCACGCCCAGGTGAGCGGTCCGGTGCGTCTGGCGCTAATGTGCGTAAACAACGTACTCGAAGTAGTCGCCATGGCTCTGCGGAAACTGGTGTTAGCAGAACAAGCACCATCAATGCAAGTTCGACGACACCGCCCCCACCCATTCGCTCAAGCGAGAATCCGCCACGCAGTTTTTCGACATCTAGCGAAAGCGAAAAGAAAGTGGGCTCCTCAAGTAGCAAACGCAAGACGTTGCCCAAGAAGTATCGCGCGCGGTCATGATTGTTGCTTGTCGGTCGAAAAGCGGCGACAAGTCGCCGCAGTCCAAATGTGGAGTGCTCTGGCTCGGCGGAGCTTTGGTATGGGTAGTCGTTGGCCGAAATGGGAATTAGCTGCTACCTACCGCCGTTGCCGCACAAGCGTCTGTTTTAAGGGCATAGTCGGTCCAAAAGCGGCGACAAGTCGCCGCAGTCCAAATGTGTTCTAATCCACGAACAGTAATTCGTTGGTGAGGAGCAGTGATTGGCAGTAGCGGAAACGACGTTCGGCGGATGCGTCCGCCAAGAAACCAGTTCCGAGCTCGAGTTCGCTTGGAGTCGGCAGGCGTTGAAATAGCCGTTGATACAGATACTCGACGCCCGCCGCTGGCGTTTGACTGGCAATCTGCGCAGCCAACTTGTCAGATTGTTCTGCTACAAACCGGCTATTCATCAGATACAACGCTTGTTGTGGAACGGTCGTGCGAAAGCGGCTTGGCGTCGTGGCGTCAGGATTGGGGAAGTCGAAGGTGCGAAAGACTCCTGGTAAATTCTGTCGATCGATAAAACCATAAACGCTTCGGCGAGTGGGAGCGGGTGAGTCCGTCAGTTCAATGGGTAAGCCACCCAGCGATGTGTCGAGCGTGCCGGCGGCTAGCAGCAGCGTGTCGCGCATGGCCTCGAACTCCAGACGCCGCCGCGGGAAGCGGTAGAGGCTCAGGTTCTCAGGATCGGCCTGGTAACCGCGCTCGTTGCTCTGGCTCGACTGCTGATAGATTGAGGACAGCACAATCTGCCGATGTAAGTGTTTTATCGAGCCGCCATGTTCCATAAAGTCGGCGGCGAGCCACTCTAGCGCGTCGACCAGGACAGGGGCTGCGGTCCGAACGCCGAAATCGCTGGGTGTATCGACCAGCGGTTGTCCAAAGTGCCAGCCCCAAACGCGATTCACAAAGACTCGAGCCGTTAATGGCTGGCTTGCGATCGCTTCGGCTAACTCGAGTCTGCCGCTGCCCGATTGGAACGGTTGGCGTCCATCGAGGGAGAGTGCTTCGAGAAATTGGCGTGGTACGACTTCTCCGTTGTTGCCACGTTTACCTCGCAATAGGATTCGCGAGTCGTGCGGTCGGTCCGCGTCGACCAAGGCCATCGCGCGCTGCGGAGCGCCGTCATGAGTCCAGCTCAGGGCTTCGAGTTCGCGTTTCATGCCCGCCGACTTTTCATTGATTTCGCGGCGAATCCAATTCGCAACTTCTTCACGATTGGGGTGGGCGGGATCGTGGACGGCATCGACCCAGCGTCGCAAGAATGGAGCGCTCAACTTGCGCTCCCCAGCGAACGTATCGATATTCGCTTGGTCACCCAGCTGTTTGAACTCATTGGCTGCGGTTGCGTACTCGTCTTCTCGCGCTTGGTGGCGTTGGAGAAATGCATCGATCAATTCATCTTTTTTCGCTTGGATCTTGGCCTCGATCTTGGCGCAGGCCTCCAGGTATTCCGCGTGCTTGGCCTCGTCAGGCAATTTGCCCAGGAGTGGCAGCTCATCCGGCTCTCGCGACGAAGCGAATACTCCGTGCCATGAATAGTAGTCAGCGGTTGGGATGGGATCGAATTTGTGATCGTGACAGCGAGCACAACCCACGGTTAGCCCAAGCATGCCGCGCGCGACGACATCGATGCGATCATCAATGATATCGTCCTGATTGTTGAGGAACCTGCGACCCAATGTCAGATAGCCGAGCGCTGCCAGCGCTGAACGATCTTCGCCCAGATCCAAGTGGTCGGCGGCGATCTGTTCGACTATGAACTGTTGGAAGGGCTTGTCGAGGTTAAATGCGTCGATGACATAGTCGCGATAGGTGTAGGAAAACGGATATCGCAACTGGGCTCCGCCCGGAAGGTAGCCCTTGGTGTCTGCATAGCGAGCGACGTCCAGCCAGAAACGCCCCCAACGCTGGCCATAGGTAGTCGATTCCAATAGTCGTTCTACAACTTTTTCATACGCATCTACCGAAGTGTCGTTTTCGAAAGCAAGTACTTGTTCGTAAGTGGGCGGCAAGCCGGTTAGGTCGTAGGTAACGCGCCGCAACAGCGACCGTCGATCGGTTGGTGGGTTGGCTACGATGCCCAGTTCGGCCTGTTTGGCAAACACGAAGCTATCGAGCGGGGTGCGGACGGCTAGCTCGTCCGCTGTCTGGGGAACCGCTGGCTTGCGAAGCACTTGGCATGCCCAGTGTTCTCTAGCGGCCTGCATGTCCTTGGCTGGTGGTAGTTTTGCATCATCGCGTGGGTCGGCAGCACCTTGGCTGATCCAGTGTCTAAAATCAGCAATCGTTTCGGGGGGAAGCGGTTTGCCAAAGTCGGCTGGTGGCATCCGCTGGTCGTCGTCACTCGCAGCGATACGGCTGAGCAATTTGCTCTCATCCGCCTTCCCGAGCACGACGACGGGCCCCGTATCGCCACCGGCCCGCAAGCCCGCTCGTGAATCCAAAAGCAAACCGCCCTCTGACTCACCCGATTGTGCGCTGTGGCACTGATAACAGGACTCGACCAGCACTGGCCGGATCTTGTTTTCAAAGAACTCGATGGCTTCCGGTGTATCCGCCGCGCGCGTGGATGTCGCCAAATTGGTGCCATCGATCATTACAACGGCAGCCAGTATCGACAGCAGTTTCGGGAGGGGGCGGGTTGGGTAAATCAAATTCATATTCAACTTGTGAACGATGCTCATGCGATTAACTCCGAAACAACCTTTCCGTGTACGTCGGTTAGACGGTAGTCGCGGCCAGCGTAGTGAAACGTGAGCCTCTCATGATCGAAGCCGAGTAGTTGCATGATTGTGGCGTGTAAATCATGGACGTGGACGGGATTTTCGGCAGCGGCAAATCCGAATTCATCGGTTGCTCCGTAGACCTGACCACCTTTCACGCCGCCACCTGCCATCCACATCGTAAAGCCATAGTGATTGTGATCTCGGCCGTTGATTTTGCCTTGGTTTGCACCTTCGGTAGGTAGTTCGACCACTGGCGTGCGACCAAATTCTCCGCCCCAGATCACGAGGGTTTCGCTCAGCAGTCCGCGTTGCTTCAAGTCCTTTAATAGCGCTCCGATGGCTTGGTCGCATTCTCCTGCCAAACGACGGTGGTTGATTTCCAGGTCATCATGGCTGTCCCAGGGCTGCCCTGCTCCGTGATAAAGTTGAACAAATCGCACTCCTCGTTCAACCAAACGTCGGGCGATCAACATCTGTCTGGCCTGAACGCCTTTGCCATACATGTCGCGGATGTATTCGGGCTCTTGCGAGATATCAAATGCATCACTGGCATCTGACTGCATGCGATAGGCCAACTCGAACGACTGAATACGGGCTTCCAGTTCCGCGTCGTCGCCACGCTGCTGGGCGTGTTGTCGGTTCAGTTCCTGGAGTAGATCGAGTTGTTCGCGCTGTTGCGCCGAAGTGCTGCGATCGTTGCGGATGTTTTGGATCAGTTTTTCAATTTCGGTGTGCTTGGTATCGATGTAGCTACCTTGATAGACTCCAGGAAGAAATGCGTTTTGCCAGTTCTGGGACTCCTGGATGGGATAGCCGCCTGGGCACATCGCAATAAAGCCTGGCAGGTTTTGGTTTTCAGTGCCAAGACCGTATGTCGTCCACGAGCCCAGGCTGGGACGCGGCAAACGAGCGTCGCCACAATTCATCAACATCAACGATGGTTCGTGGTTTGGGACGTCGGCGTGCATGGAACGTATCACGGCCATTTCGTCGATCGACTCGGCAACGTTTTGAAAAAGTTCGCTGACTTCAATTCCACTTTCGCCATACTTTCTAAACTTGAAAGGTGAGCCAAATGCCGCGCCCGTCTTGCGTTCGGTTCGCAAGTCGACGGGCAATGCCTGACCATGCAGTTTGTTTAGGATCGGTTTGGGGTCGAAGGTGTCTACTTGAGACGCCCCGCCGTTGGCAAAAATGTGAATAACGTGTTTGGCCCTGCCCGGAAAGTGCGGTGATTTAGGCGCAAGTGGTGACGGAATCGCGTCGCGCTGGCTCGAACGGGTTTCAGCCAAACTCTGATCAGCCAACAATAAATGGGCTAGGCCAATAGAACCGAGGCCCAAACCGCACCGTTGAAGACACTGGCGACGATTGAAAGGTTGATTCATTTGCATGGATTTTCTTGCACGATCCATCGCGAGTTGGATCCTAGAGTGGGAGGTGGGGGTGCTGGGGAGGGGGTAGGAATGGCTGCACTAACTATTCTACCACGACAGACTATTCTACCACGACAGGTCGCGAACATCGCCATCCCCATCACAAATGTTGTTCAACTTGATCCAGCCGAAGCAGTTGGTGGCGGGGTCTGCAACGTAGAGACGTTGCTATTGGCTAGGATAGTCTCGAGTCGAATTCTCAGCATTTGCATCTGATCAGCACTCCATTGTTGACCAACCGCGGCGACCAGATACAGAGCCGTGATGCCTAGCATGCTGCACGCCGCCACGAAAATCCCCCACAGGCTCTCGCCAAGCATCCACTGGGAATAGCCTAGCGTGAATCCGAAGAAGGCGGTGAAGGACATTAGCAAGTAAGCGATCCAAACGGTCGTCCAGACTTCGAGCCGCGGCGCGAAACGCCCGTGGATCACTGCGTGTTGACCGTCTGGCTTTACGTGCTCGCTCACGTAGAAGGAAAGGTGTGGAGTCCAGAGTCGATGTTCGCTGGGCGGTACATGCAATTCGCCGTACTCACCGAACATCATGAAATCATTGTGCTTTCCGTGAATCCGGTGCGCTTGCTCAAGTTTGGACATAACTTCGTCGCGTGTGTCAGCGACGGCGATGATGAATGTTGGGCGGAATTGCAATCCAAACATGAGATCACCTCTGCAAAATGGTCCGACTACGATTCGTTCAGTGCGGAATTGCAACCGCTGATAATATGGCTGCTACTGACAGGCAGGAAGCCAGTCCTGTTTTCTCGGCAGGCTGACGATGAACAGGCAATTGGGGTGGGTTGTTTACGGCTGTTTGCCGCTGGCTATCATGACTGGCGATTGCGGCGGTATTAGGTCGCCGAACCCTCTCAATCTATCACAAAAGGATGTGTCGTATGGGTTTTATTAATTTGAAAAAGTGCGAATCAGTCAGTCCGCTGCCCGGCATCCGCCTCAAAGCACCCTTTGGGGAGCGAATCATGCTCAGCCACTTGGAGATGGACGCCGGTGCGGAGGTCCCTAGGCATTGTCACCCACATGAGCAGGCTGGTGTGCTGCTAGTCGGCAGGCTGCAGCTGACCATCGGCGCGGAAACACGTACGCTGAATCCAGGCGACGTGTATCTAGTACCTGGGGGAGTCGAGCATAGCGCGGTGGCAGTCGACGGGCCCGTCAAGGTGCTCGATATCTTCAGTCCTATCCGCGAAGATTATGCCCGACCGAGTAACAACGCTCTCGTACCTGCGGGCAAGGGCGGCTAACGTCGGCGATCTGGCTTGGGCGGTTGGAGTTGCACCAGCGGCAGCGTCTTGATCACGTCTCGGGTTTGGCTATTGGGGCAACTGCTGCACCCCCCTGCCCCACCAGATCTAATCAACTGAACAACGCGACGTGCGAGTAGCCCAGCCGCTACGCAGACGATGAGAATTGCAGTGGTTGTCTGCCAATCAAGCATTTCGTTAATCGCTGGATACGAGATTTGAAACGTAGCCGTTCACGAACTTGAAGTCGACAGGAAAGGGTCGGGAGTCTTTTCAGCAGCGCCGCCACCGATGAGATGCCGCTGATAGCAACGTGTGGTTGCTAATGGGTTAAGCGATTTAGGCTGAAAAGACTCCCGACCCTGTCATATAAGCCGACACATCGTGAACGGTAACTTTAAAACAAACGACCGATTTGGTAAGTCAAAAGCGCGGCGATGTAGGCTAAACCCGTCATGTATACGAAGGTGAATATGGGCCAATGCCAGGAGTTGGTTTCGCGGCGAATGACCATCAATGTTGCAGCGCATTGGGCGCACAAGGCAAAAAATACCATAATCGAAAAGGCGACAGGCAAGGTGACTACGGGACTGCCATCGGGCCACTTGGAATTGGCGATGGCGGATTGCAAACCTTCGTCCTCTTCGTCGACGTCTCCCCCCAACGAGTATATGGTACCCAGAGTGGCAATGATGACCTCGCGCGCGGGAAACGAAGCGATTACTCCCACGCCAATTTTCCAATCCCAGCCGAGCGGTTTTACAGCAGGCTCAATCGCTTTGCCCACGCGCCCTAAATAACTGGCCTCGATGAGACGGGCACTCAGTTGTCGGCGCTCCGCATGTAGTGACTCGAGATCTGCGGCTCCTGGTCCTTGGGCTGCCTGGGCTTCGAGCTGGGCGGTGACGGCGTGCAATTGGCGGTGATCGCCGGGAAAATAGCCGGCTGCCCAGACCAGGACCGAGGTGCAAAAGATTAATGTCCCAGCTCGTGTGATAAATGCTTGAGCGCGTTCCCAGACTCGGTAAAACACCACGCGAGGCGAAGGCAGTTTGTAGCTCGGCAATTCCATTACAAATGGAGGAACCTCGCCAGGGAAGAAGAGTTTCTTGAGTAGCCAAGCGACCGGGATTGCCACCAACATGCCTACCAAATGCATGGCGAAGAGGACTATGCCGCGCAAGCCTATCCAACCACCGAGCCAGGCGGTATCAGGGACGAACGTGTAGATCAACAGTACATAGACCGGTAACCGCGCCGAGCAACTCATCAGCGGCGCTATCAAAATCGTTACCATTCTATCTCGACGACTCTCGATCACACGCGTAGCCATAATTCCGGGCACGGCGCACGCAAACGATGACATGAGTGGCAGGAATGATTTGCCGCTCAATCCCAACTTCGTCATCAGTTTGTCCATGACGAACGCAGCTCGAGCCATATAGCCGCAGTCTTCCAGCAAGCCAATGAAAAAGAACAGCATCAGGATTTGCGGCAGGAAGACGATGACGGAACCCACACCAGCAATTATGCCGTCATTCAACAGGCTCCGGAGCGTGCCGGGAGCAAGCATTTGTTCAACCAGCGACGTCAACATGGGTTGCAAGTCGTCAGTGATGCGATCCATGAACCAGCTTGTACCCCAGGTAATCGCTTGGAATACGATAAACATGATGGCCGCGAAGCTGAGGATTCCCCAAATGCGATGGGTCAAAATATGGTCGATGCGATCGGATGTGGTGGACTGGCTGGACTCAGATTGCTGTACGATTCCAGCCAACTGTGAACGTATCCATGTGTACCGCACGCGCGTTTCTACGGCTGGCACGCGATGGCCAGCGTCGTTCAGCCGTGCGCGGATTTGTTGCAGGCGATCGGGCAACTCGGAGAGTTTCGGCTGCTGTTGGAGTTCCGCCGCGTGTGCGCCATCAATGTCAAGGATCAATCGCTCTGTGAGGAACGGTTGCAATTCGATTCCACTTTGCGTGCGAATCCACAGGGCAAGTTCGTCGGTTTCTTGCTGGATGCTATCAATGAAAATACTGGCAGGCACGTGGTAATCGGCGGTGGCGGCTTCGCGTATCGCGCGCTTGATGTCTTCGACCCCCAGGCCGCGACTAGCCGTGGCGGTGATAATGCGTGCCCCTAATCGGCTTTCTAACTCGGGCAGATCAATGGATTGTCCACTGGCGGAGGCGCGGTCCCACATGTTCAAGACCAGAATCAGTGGCTTGCCCAGTTGTCGGACTTGCGTGAACAGGTACAAGTTGCGTTCTAGATTGGTGGCATCCACGATTGCCACAATCACATCCAAGTGCGGTACATCAGCCTGTTTGCCGAGCAATACATCGACTGAGACTTTTTCGTCCAGGGTGCGGGCGGCCAAGCTGTAGGTTCCCGGCAAGTCGATCACGGTTACATCGCCGGTCGCATCGCGATATTTGCCAAGCTTCTTTTCGACGGTGACGCCTGGATAGTTACCGATGCGGGCTGGTACACCACACAACGCGCTAAACAAAGTGCTCTTGCCGGTGTTGGGATTGCCGATTAACGCAATCGTCAAGGCTGGCTGGGTGGATTTCATGTGGTGAGTATGGGGTTGATCTCTAAAAACTCACTTGTATGCGCTGCGCTTCAGTCGTTCGCAAAGAGAGTCGGTATCCACGGACTTGGATTTCTAACGGATCTCCCAGAGGTGCTCGCCCAATCAACTTGATAGGCTCTTGTTCGATGATCCCCATCTCCATCAGTCGGAGGGCAATACTATCGTCGCCAAGGATTTCAACAACCTTCGCTGTTTGGCCTACGGCAAGTTCAGCGAGCGTGGTCATCGGTTCGACGGTGGGGGTGAAAGTAGGAGATTGGGCGCTGGGAGCGCAAGGGTGAGATCTGCTTTTACAAGCATCCTCGTTAGCCAGCCGCAGCTACGAGAATTTCGACATCGTTGCACAGGCGTAGGCTAAGTCGCTTACCATCGATGGCCAACAGGCACGGTGCGCCTGGGCGAACCATTCGAATGGCCGCGCCAATCCGCAGCCCCAGTTCAGACAGTCGGTGAACTTGCTTTTCATCACCCAACAATTCGACAATGCTGGCTTCTTCATTGACCTTGAGCAGGTCGATGGGCAGGAGTGTTTCTGGAGTTCCGGGAGCAATCATGTGAGAACCTAGAACGGTGGGACGTGTTGGAATTGAGACTCAGTGTCAACAGCGTGCTGTATTTATACTCGGACGGCGCGCGTTTGGGAATAACGAAATGCAAAAAGTTTACCTGACGTAAACAGTCACACCTCCACCGGGTGGTTCGGCGCTATGTGCGGAGCCGAATACGATCGACCGGAAAGCCTCTTTGTCGTCGCGATTAGCCAAGCCTTGACGGGGGCGGCGGTCACTGGTCAATTGCGGTTCAGAATCTACCGCTAGGAATTTCGCATGCATATCGATCTGCCACCGTTGCCAACCGAGCAGCTCTTGATTGAGCATTTGCCCAATTTGGGAGGCCGTCGCGCTTTAGTCGTATCTCCAGGACGTGCCCAACTGGCCACCCATTTGCTAGCTGAGCACGGTTATGAACTCGTCACGGCCTGGTATCTAGACCTATTTGCCGCTGCCGTAGCAGGGCAGAACTGTGACCCAAGCGTCACCATTGCTTGCTCAGCGGATCTACCCACGGATGAAGTCGATTTGGTGGCGATACCTGTCCTGAAGAAGGGCGAAGCGGAATTGACTCGCGATTTAATGCAGCAGGCTCATGAGCGGCTGTGTGATGGTGGATATTTGGCAGCGTCGGTTAACAATCCCACCGACCAGTGGCTGCACGAGCAAATGCGCGTGATGTTCGCCAAGGTTACGTGCCAACGCACCGACACAGGGTGTGTCTACTGGGGGAAGAAGTCTGGACCGCTCAAGAAGTTCAAGAGTTTTGAGTGCCAGTTTTCATTTCGTGATGAAGGAAAGACCATACATGCGATTAGTCGTCCAGGCGTTTTTTCCCATCGCAGGCTGGACGGAGGAGCTCGACAGCTCATGCTGTCAGCTGAAATCGGCGAGGCGGACCAAGTGCTCGATATGGGCTGTGGAGCGGGCACCGTATCATTGTCCAGTGCATTTAAGACTACCGCGCGAGTCATTGGAGTGGATTCGAACGCGCGAGCCATCGAGTGTGTGACGCGCGGCGCGGAGCTCAATGGTCTGCAGAATGTGACTGCCGAGTTAAATGCGGACGGGCGGATCGCTCTGGACGAGCCCATCGACTTGGCGTTGGCCAATCCACCCTACTTTGGTGATGACGGGATAGCCGCACATTTCGTCGACACCTGTATTAGTGCGTTGCGGCCAGGTGGCGCTTTGCTGGTGGTAACCAAGCAACCCAACTGGTATGGAGCCTATTTTGAGCGGATTTTGGAAGATATTGTGATTTTCGAGTCTTCGCAATACTTCGTAGCGTGTGGACGCAAGCCTTAGCAATTCGAACCCGCGACCTCCCCAGTGGCGGCTTTTTCGCCTAAAATCTCGCCCAGTTCATATTTGCGTTTTTCTCAGTCTCCGTCTTGCTATCGAGGATCAGTCGCGTGGAGTCGATCGAAGATAGGTTGCAAAGTAGTTTTGAAGAAAAATTCGGCAGCCGTCCTGAACTTTCCGACGGGCTGGCGTTCATTGGCGTCGATTCGGTGGGGATGGCGGAATTGACGGTCGAGATTGAGAAAGAATTCGGCATCAAAGTTCAAGATGACATTGTCCATGCGGACAGCGTTCAGGATTTGGCAGACTATATTCGCGAGCGTCTGCAAGCAAAGAATTCACAATAGGAAACTGATTAGATGATTTCGTTCGAAGGCAAAAAAGGACTGGTACTGGGCGTCGCCAACGAAAACTCGATCGCTTGGGCCATCGCCAAGTTGATTCTCGAAGCGGGTGGCGAAGTGGGATTTACCCATTTGCCCGATCGTCCAGATGACGAGCGCAAGAAGAATCGGCTGCGAGTTAGCAAGCTTACCGATCAGTATCCGAACGCCAAATTCCTGGTACCGCTAGACGTTCAAAATGACGATAACATTCGCGAGGTCATGGCGACTGCCAAAGCAGAGTTGGGAGGCATCGATTTCTTGCTGCATTCGATTGCATTTGCCGATCGCGACGATTTGTCACGTGATACGATCGAAACCAGCCGCAGTGGTTTCAAGCTGGCCATGGACGTCAGCGTGTACAGCTTGCTTGCCGTCTGCAACGCGGCGAAAGAGATCTTAAATCCAAACGCGGCCGTTGCCGCGATGACCTACTTTGGCGGCGAGAAGTGCGTGCCTGGGTACAACGTGATGGGAATCTGCAAGGCCGCTCTCGAAGCCTCGGTGCGTTACTTGGCCTACGATTTGGGACCTCGCGGCATTCGTGTCAACGCCTTAAGTGCCGGGCCGCTGCGTACGTTGGCGGGGCGAGCCGCGGGCGTCGATGAAATGTTGAAGCTCTATCAACACATGGCTCCGCTCGGTAGAAACGTGACGCATGAAGAAGTTGGTCGCACTGGTGCGTTTCTACTTAATCCAGTCAGCGACGGAATTACTGGCGAGATTCTACACGTTGACGGGGGCTACCATATGATGGGCAGTCCCGGACGCTTGCTCGAGCAAGTCAACTAAGAGTGCCTAGGTGGCTGATAGCATTTCAAGGGTCTTGAGCAGCATGGTGGCGTATTGGCCAGCCCGCAGTTGAAATGACAGAGTTAGCTTCTTTTCGTGGCCAGTACTGAGTTCATCAGCTGTAATCGCACATTGCACATTTTGTGGCACCAGTAGGAGTGGCCGCAGACCTCGCGAGAAAAATACATCACGCGGATAGGAGAACCTTAATTTATGCCGTGGCATATCAAATTCTTCTAACGCCTGATCAAGCGCTGCGGCGTCCTCGACCGCCCACTCGGTCTTGCGGCCCGATGGCAACGGGATATTCACAGTTGATAATCGTTCTACTTCCACGGCTCCAACGGCTTGAGGAAACAGCAACTTACCGCCTGCCCCGTAGGCCGTGATGAATTCCGTCTGATTTGGCAGAAGCTGGCGCAGGCGGCGCACGACGACTTCGTTCCAGAGCTTGGCTTGAAAGGCTGCGACATAAATTCCCCGCAGGTCCTTACGGATTAAACCGACGGCTTTCTTAAAGCCTGTTGGATGATCACACAAATAGGTCACGATACTACGGCGATGGCTGCGTTCCAATCGATCTTTGCATTCTTGCCACTGGCCCCAGTGCTCGCGCAAGATCGCCTTCTGCTCGCTATCATTGGGGCGATCATGCGGACCGGCTTCAGCGATTGCCAAGAAAAGTGCTTGTTCGTAGTTGGCCAAGCACCAGTGAGGGGCGATAAACTGTCCGCTTTCGCCCAGCGACCCAAAGCGTTGATCATCAAAATAGTTGGGCACGCACAGTGTCTGAGCTGACGTTCCAAGTAGCTGTTGCGCAAAATTCATTGCCTGAGATTCGGGCAAGCTGCGCAACGTTAGATCGAATTGATTGCCCACGATATCGGCTGCCGTGACGCTGCGGTGCGACTGTCCAACGTAAGTCAGCGAGAATCCCGATTGCACGATTGAATCGCGCGGCCCATGCTGAATAGTGACCGTCTGGGAAGTGGTAGCATGACGATCTTTCAGTCCGGCATATTGGACATTCTCGCGCGGCAGATTCCAGATATTGAGGACTTCGGTTACGGCTTCCGGAGTGCCCAAGCCAACTTTCTGCAGCCGATATACGGCGTAGGTGCCACCGCGCACGGGTAAATCGCAAACTTCATGAACCACAAAATCTTCGCGAAGCCGCTTTACCTTCATGACGCCCAACCGGATGCTTGCGACGCACCGCAGACGTCTTGTTGTTCACGGGAGTGCGCCAACTTACACCCCTGCTTTGCGAAGCGCGCTGGCAGCCGTTTCAGGAGCGAGTGGGTTGATGTAGCAATCGCTGCCCCATTCAAAACCAGCCACGGTCGTCAGACGTGGAAACAATTCCATCCGCCAATGAAAGATGTCCGCAAGTTGTTGCACCGAGCATTGGCTCAGACGCGGTGCCGTGTGGATGACTAAGTTATACGCTGCGTCGGGGTAGCACTTTTCGATTCGTCGTACGAGCCGATGAGTCAACCACGACAATTCCGCAATCGAACTGTCGCTCAAAGCTTCGAACGCGGATTGGTGCGTTTTGGGCAGGACGGTAATCAACGATGGAAGTCGACTTGCGAACGGACAAAAGGCGACAAACTTGCGAGTCTCTTCGACCACGCGAACGGCATGCTCTAGTTCGTCTTCCAGCATTCGGCAGAACAAGCACACCGATTCTCGTTCCGCAAATAATTCCATGCGTTGGGTTACGCGATCGATATCCGTAGGCAAGACATCCGTGGCGATTAACTGGGAATGGGTATGAAACAGTGAGGCACCAGCATCTAGGCCTACGTTCTTGAACACGACCGCATACGCCTGATCACATTCGGACAGCCAGAACGCCAAACGATCACGATACGCCTGAAATACCAAGTTGATGGTCTCGCGGTCTAATTGAGAAATAGACTGCAAGTGCTGTGGGCTTTCGATAATCACTTCGTGCGCGCCGGAAAGCTCTCGGCGGCGAAACAAATTGACACCCGCCAGCGAAGCCGAGTGATCGTTCGTTTCGATGGCCGTGCTACTGGCAGAGTTGGGTAGCACATGTGGCTCGCGCCCTGCAGAAAAACTGGCTACCGCGTTTACAGCCTGCACGGCTGGGAATTTGTTGGGCACGACGCGCACACGCCAGTCCGTTTGGTCGTGCGCATCATGCTTGGTCACATAGTTAGCGACAGCCTTGGGGTTTGGTGTTCTCGGCCGACACAGAATGGGCAATTCGAATCGTCAACTGGATCGATACGTCGGCGTTCGAAATCCTGGGGGCGGGCGGACCGTTGCGGGGCAATGATGACCCAACGATCTGCTAACCAATCATGGCGCAGCTCGCTGCTGGTCGGTTCATCCCGCCAAGAATCCATTGTTTACTCCGCCAAAAATAAAATACTTCAACACCTGGTAAACCAGGCAAACGCTGGCAGCAAGCATACAAATCCGTTCAGCTATGACTCACGGCCAAGAGCGTCAAAAAATCGGTTTAATTATGGTGCAAGCTGTCATATACTTGCCGGTAGTGCTGAGCACTCTGCGTCCAGGACCAATCATTTTGCATGCCGGCTTCGACGATCTTGCTCCATGTTGGCTTGTGATGCAGGTACGTATCTAATGAGCGGTTCAGCGCGCGTTCCAGGCCGATCAATGAGTAATCGTCAAATCGAAACCCGGTGGCCTGACCGTTGGCCAAGCTGGCTTCAGTAACGTCACACACTGTATCTGCCAATCCGCCGGTGGTATGGACCACTGGGACTGTACCATATTTCAAACTGTAAAGCTGATTAAGTCCGCAAGGTTCATAGCGGCTGGGCATTAGGAATATATCGCTGGACGCTTCGATACGATGCGCTAAGTTCTCTGAAAAAGCAAGGCTTACACTGATTTTGGACGGATGGTGGTTTGCTAATTCTCGCAATTCACGCTCTGTTTGGGGCTCACCGGTGCCTAGAATTGCCCACTGCACGTCACGGCTGCTCACCCAGTGCAACAGCAGCGGAATGATCAAGTCCCAACCCTTTTGACTGGCCAACCGGCTGACGATCCCAACCAAGGGTTTGTCGGGATGAACCTCCAGGCCCAGCGACTCTTGCAATTGAGCCTTGCAGGCTGCTTTGCCGACCATCCAATTGCCCAGGTCGTAGTTTTGTGGCAAGTGCACATCGCGCGCCGGGTCCCATTGTGTGTAGTCCACGCCATTGACAATCCCAATGAGGTTGTCACCACGGCTGCGTAGAATGCCATCCAAACCACAGCCATGTTCTGGACGAGTGATTTCGCGCGCATAGGTGGGGCTGACGGTGGTCACGCTGTCGGCAAATACGATGCCGGTCTTCATCAAATTTAGGTCGCCATAGAATTCCATTTGGTCGGCGTTAAAGTATTTCCAATCCAAGCCCGTTAAAGGCATGTCGAGGTGCCAAAACCGGCCTTGGTAGGCAAGGTTATGGATGGTCATCATGGTCTTTACACGGTTCATCCAGCCATACTGCCCGAAGCGGGTGCGGACGTAGGCGGGAATCAGCCCAGCTTGCCAATCATGACAATGAATAATGTCAAGATCCAGTTCCAGTGGCGCGATAGCTTCGATGACTGCGCGGCAAAAAAATGCGTAGCGTTCGCAGTTATCGCGGTATTCTCCATGGCGATCGGCGTATAATCCATCGCGATCGAAGTAATGGGGCTGGTCGATCAGATAGACATCGACATTGCTTCCCGGTAACTTCGTGCGTAATATGCGGCATGCGACGTAGCGACCGGCAAGATTGATGGTAAACGTGTGGTTGGTTGGCTCAATGGCTAAACCACTTTTCATCACGCTTCGGTATGCTGGCAGAAAGACGCTGACTCGCACTCCTTGTTGCTCAAGGGCGAGAGGCAATGCGCCGCACACATCTCCTAATCCACCGCTCTTAGCCAATGGAAGCATCTCGCTGGAGATTGAGGCAACGTGCATGGGAGACTGTGACCGCCAAGATGAAAAAACTTTGGATAATTTGACCAGCAATGTAAACCACAATTCGCATTTTGACAGGGCGAAAGGTCAACTAAATTCGAAAACTTTTGTTGCAGCGGTGGGTGACCGGCTTGACCGTTACTGTTTAACTGCTCTGCAGAGTTGCTGCTCTTGGTTTGCATTCCGGTCACAGACTATAATAACGGTGCGGTACACAGCCCTAACCTCAACATGCAGAGCCTAAGAGAAAGCGCCCGACGATGAACTGGACTTTTCAGGATACGCGGAAATGAACATCTCCACAGTCCGCCCCAAAGTGGCTGAGCTGACCTTTCAACTCTTGGGCAGGTCCGTCCATCCCGAGCTATTTCAGATTCATAAGTCGCATACGATCGAACGCGAAAACTATTCGGCGCGAATCCATATCACAGCCGACGGTCACATTATTACATGGAAAAGTGGCCGAACCGTACTGACCGAAGTCGCAGCTTCGGTCCACCAACTTCTCCCTGGTAGCGGGCGTTGTCTCGCCGTGCCTCTGCGCCATACCAACCAGGATCGAATTGAATACAACGAACTCGTGAGCTACCGCTATGAATTCGCCTTGGAGCGTGTGCAGGCTGAAATGTTCTGGCTGATTCAACAGCAACTTGGCGAGGCTAGTAAGAATCACGAGCTGATTCAGGTGTTTGATTCCAGTGGCCGGATTGGCATCGGTGGCTTGAGCTTCATTCACATCGATACGCGCCTGAAAAGTCTGCATGTTCAAGCCATTCATACCTTTCCCGACGATATGGCCTTGGTCAAGACGGAATCGACCTTCTCCGTCAAATAATCTGCTTAGGATGGAGCGGAAAATAAGTGTCGCCTTTCGCTCGGCGAAAGTCCACCATTTACATCCTTTCGCCGAGCGAAAGGCGACCATAATAACCGCTCGACCCTAAAGGCAAATCCCCGCGATGTCCACGGACCCTTTTGCCGTTCTGCCTGAGCTTACTGACGCGGGCCAGTTGATTCGCATTGCCTCCGAGCAGGACGTAATGATCACCCGTCGCGTTCGCGCAGTCATTGATACACCTGCCTTCCAACGTCTGAAACGCATCTCTCAGCTCGGATTGGTCAGTCACGTCTACCCCGGCGCCGTTCATAGTCGTTTCGAACATTGCTTGGGTGTCTATCGCCTGGCGTTAGTTGTATTGTCGCATCTGCGCAATAGCCAACCGGAAGTGATTGGTGAGCTATCGGCAGATCAAATCAAGGTCTTTCTGCTGGCGGCCCTGCTGCATGATGTCGGTCACTGGCCGTTTTGTCACCCGATTGAAGACATGCGATTGCCAAATGTGCCACGCCACGAAGCACTCGCGCGACAATTGATCTGCGAAGGCGAATTGCAAGAAGTGATCGAGCAGCAGTGGCAGGTTTCAGCGCAAAGCGTAGCGGACTTTATCGCGGGACCAGTCGCATCGCCAGGTGCGCTAGCTCTGCAGAATGTCTTGAACGGCCCGGTTGATATCGACAAGATGGACTATCTGCAGCGTGACAGTTTGCATGCGGGTGTACCCTATGGACGCAACTTTGACACCGCGCGGCTCATCAGCAGTTTGCGAATTGGTTTAGACCAGTCATCGATGGCGATCACCGAGAAAGGCAAGACGGCTGCCGAGATGTTGGTGTTTGCGCGGTATGTGATGTTTAGCGAAGTCTATTGGCACCACGCCGTACGCAGTGCGACTGCCATGTTGCAGCGCCTGGTATTTTGCGTGCTCGGCGACTCTAGTGAAGGCCAGGCGGAGTCTTGGTTGCTTTTGTCCGATGACGAATTTGCGCGGGCCATGCTCGACCATGCTGACGACGTTTGGCGCCCTTTGGCAGAAGGACTTTTTTCGAATCATCGGCAGTTGTACAAGCGTTTTTCACAATACAACTTTGCCGAGAATGCCCAGCTGCACCAAGCTCTGGCGCGTCGTCCCTATGAACAGTTGGTGAGCTGTTCTAGGCTGTTGGCCGAGCGGCTGAGTCGGCGGCTCGCTCGACCGCTGGCAGACCATGACGTATTGATCGATGCTCCGCCGGTCAAGCTGGAAGTTCAGTTCAAGCTGCCAGTGCTCTGCAGGTCGCCGGACACGGAAGGAGTTTATCGTAGCGTTCCGCTGGCCGATATTTCGCCAGTAGTGCGCTCGCTAGCCACCGATCAGTTCGATAACTTTGTCAAAAAGGTCCGTGTCTTTATCAACCCCACTCGCCGCGCTGAATTGAATATCTCAACCCCAGAGCTAACCGACCTGTTGCTCGAGGTCACCGACAGCTTGGGGTGAGTCTCCGTACACGGATGGGTTGACCGCCTGTTAGAAGCGAAACTATCGATTGTAGCGGATGTAGGGTGTGCGATGACTGTCGAATTTGGCCCACCAGTGATCGCTGATTTTCTGAAATTCTGCTGAAATTTTCTCTAGTCTTCGTCAAGATATAGTGCACGGTCGAATCAAGCGGCTATCTTTTCACAGTAACCGTTCGCGATGTGTCGGGTTGTGTGACAGGGGCGGGAGTCTGTTCAGCCTAAGTCGTTTAACCCATTAAGCAACCACATGTGCTTACCAGCGGCATCTCCTAGGTGGCGGGCGCTGCTGAAAAGACCCCTGACCCTACGTGCTACCTGCTATGTGCTATGTGTAGACGTGTTCAACTTGTTCTATGTTTTTTGATAACTGCAGGTGCATGCCATGGCCAAGCCACTCGTTTTTCTGTTCGGCGATCAAGAGATTGCCATGGATCTAAACAAGGTTGATCGCAGCAAGCTTTATGGATTCAAAGAACTTGAAGTTCTCGATGAGCATGATGAGGCCTGTGAGCTGGCGACGCTTGCCGACGATGGTCGCACCATGATCGGCCGCGGTGGAACCGGCTTGTGTTGGCTCGACGCTGATGGAGCGTGGCGCAACAAGTCGGAACTGAAACCCGTGGACGTCAATGGCGACGAGATCAAGCCGGTCTCCTCATCCTTTAGCAAACCTATCAAACTTTTTGATACGGCAACGCCAGAACAACTGTTGAACTGTAATGTCCGGCTCGTCTACTCCATGGCCATGCTGGCTGAAAACGAACATACCGCCGAGTTGCTGAAAGAACTTGGACGCGGCACGATTTTCACTTTTCCGTACAGCTATCGTGGTGGACTCGAAGCGGATACGGCCTTTTTGCTGAACAACGATCAGGGCGAAACGATGTTGGCGGTTGGGACCGAAACGGAGGTGGCGTATATCGGCATTCAATCTCAGGTCGCCGTCGAAGAGGAGACGGAGCTGGTCGAAGAGGAAGATTCGATGAGCTTTGACATGATTTGATAACCCGTTACCTTTTTCAGATTCTAGTTTGCGATATTCCAGGATAAGCCATGGGTGAAATCAACCTAGCCAATCAGAGTGGACGCGATGCGATTGTCGCCTCCTCTAGCGTTACGCCAGCCAAACAAACTCGCTGGCTCGACCCTCAAGGTCGCCAGGCGGCGAGTGGACGGATCATCAAGTCGACCTTGACGCACAGCTTTGATGCATTGCTTGAAGACAATCAGTGCGACGCCGAGGCATTGTCACAACTATTGATCGATGGAGATCCCGAAATCGACTTGGAGAACACCGGTCGCTTCTTGCGTGAGACAGCGCGGGTGTATGTCGATAAACATCGCGGTATCGTCCGCAACGTGCGTTTCTGGGAGATCATTAAGAATGCCGACGGTAGCGTCCGCGAGCGGAGACCGCGCCAGATGGCCGACACGAACATATCCAGCGACACTCCGCTGCGTTGGAGCGGGAAGTTTATCCCCAAAGAACAAGCTGTTCGCAAGTTTGTGTTCTCGGGCAAAGTGCAGGTACAGCATGTCAACGGTCTAACCTACGACTTTTTGTATGCCATGGCCAAGGACCTGGAAGATCGGAAAAGCCTGATGTTGCTGGGCGCTGGTCCAAAGTCGAATCAGCCCTTGGTTATGCGCCGCGGTGGTACTCCCTATCGCGGCTTCTTGGAAGGTCGTACCGACGGCGATAAGTACTGTTTGCTACTGCACTTCTCAAACTTGGAATTGAAAACACCTACGCTCGAAGACGGAGGCGACTCATGATCGACACTCTCTTGGATCGCTCTCGTTTTGAAATTAAGTTGGCTGACTACGCCGTCGGACCAGCCACGGCCTTGTCCGATGCGACTGCTCTAGCCGCTGCCCAGGACTATCGCCGCGGAGCTGCCGCCCGCATGATGCCCCTTGGTAAAGAGGATATCCGCTGCAAAATTCCCAATGGGGACTATCACGTTAGTCGCAAAGTCGACGGTGAGTTTACGGTACTCGTTTTTGCGGATGGCGAGGCGTTTTCGATCAATCCGGGTGGCACCGTGCGACTCGGCCTACCTTGGCTGAACGAAGCCGCTGAAAAACTGTCGAAGGCGGGCGTCAAGTCGGCTCGAATCGCGGGTGAGTTGTTTGTGCATATCACCGAACGTCGACCGCGCGTTCACGACGTATCCACCGTTGCCCGCGGCCCCAAGTCAACCGAAGATTTAGAGAAGTTGCGATTTGCGCCTTTCGATATCATCGAATGGGATGGCCAACCAGCGAGTGAGTCCTACGCGGATACCTTCCAAACCTTGGAAAGTTTGTTCGGCGATGGCACACTGGTCGTTCCCGTCGAAACGCGGGTGGTCAGGAGCGTTTCGGAAATTGAACATCTATTTGTGGAGTGGATTGAAAAGGAGGATGCGGAAGGCCTTGTCGCTCGCAGCGATAGCCTGGGGATTTTCAAAGTTAAACCACGTCATACCCTGGATGCCGTCGTGGTGGGCTTCACCGAGTCGACCGAAGACCGTCAAGGCATGTTGCATGATCTCTTGGTAGCTGTCATGCGTCCCGATGGAACGTTCCATGTGCTGACTCGCGTGGGTGGTGGCTTTAGCGATGAATTGCGACGTTCAATGCTCAGCGACCTCAAGGACATGGTTGTGCCAAGCGAGTACGTTGAAGTAAATTCGGACTACGTGGCTTATCAGATGGTGCGGCCTGACTGGGTCGTCGAGATAAGTTGCCTGGACATGATTTCACAGACCACGCGCGGCGGCCATGTGAACCGGATGGTCATCGATTTTGAGGATGGCGAGGCGGCAGGCTACCGAGTGGTCCGTCGTCTGCCATTGGCAACCGTCATTTCGCCACAGTTCGTACGTCGCCGCGAGGACAAACAGCGGCATCCAGATGACGTGCGGATTAGTCAAGTCAGCGATCGCGTCGAAGTCGCCCTAACCGAAACCGACGCTAAGAGCTTCTCCTTGCCCAAGAGCGAAGTGTTGCGTCGCGAGGTGTTCACGAAAGTGCTCAAAGGTGCCACCATGGTTCGCAAGTTCGTCCTGCTGAAAACCAACAAAGAAGACGTTAGCGATGAATTTCCAGCTTACGTTCTGCACTACACCGACTATAGCCCCAATCGCAAAGATCCGTTGTCACGCGAAGTTATGATCAGTAGCTCGCGCGAGCAAATTGGTGAACTTTATGAAGAACTTAAAGCGGAAAACGTGAAAAAAGGCTGGAATCCAGCCGTCGTCTAGCTCGCGTCGCGTTTCATGATGACGATCTCATATTGGTCGGCGACAACTTTGAAACCACGCTCAAGCGCTTCGGATTCAACCTCCTGAATTCCCTCTGGCGATTGTTGGAAAGTCTCACGGCGGTCGAGAATGATCCACTGGTAGTGGCCGAGTGGATTGTCTCTTCGATCGGGTAATTGTGCGAGCTTCGCCCGGCGCTCCAAGTACTGACCAACTGTTTCAAGATCGCGATTGCCAACCAGGTGAGCTGCGATGCGCCCGGTTGCCAATACTTCACCGCCATCTTGCTGTAGTCGTTGGACCTGCTCAGCAAGCCAAATGCCGTCCTCTGCATGGGCTAATCGTTGTAGTGGCGAGGTGACTGAGTAGGTCGTGCCCTCTACGTCAATTAACGTCGGACTGCTATAGGGTAATTGTCCAACAAACAGGCTGAGTACCAAACCGGTGAACAATGCGCCCGACGCTGAGGAAACACAGCGGTGACGGTTATTATTGGATGGTTCGTCCGCACCGCCAACGATCGTAGCTAGCCAGAAAATTGGCAATAGTCCACTGGTGTATTGGAATGCCAGGCTGCTAGCTGGTCGATGGTCCCAGACTAGTAGCACGCCCAGCGGTAGCAAGGTTGGCAGCAGCCAGCGGCGACCGCGCGCCAGCGAGAAAACAAAGCAGGGTAACCACAGACATCCCACAAAAGCGAATTTGTCCCAGCGTAGTAGTTCCCCCCAGAACGCTGCTGGGCGAATCACCGGCGACAGGATGATTTGCCAAGGAGTATCACCTAAGGCGACAAAACGGGCTGTCTGGAATTCGGCAAGTCCACTAAACCGATAGACAACCAAGAACAGCAGAGTTGTTGCGGCAGCCAGCGTCGACCAACCTGGCCACGATAGCCGGTTTATGAACTGCCCCAAGGGCGATGCACTCGAGTCCGCGATTGCCCCTAATCGCTGGCGTCGCTGGTCGACAAATGCCCACCAGCCGCATGTGGCCAGAAACAAACTGACCACAACGATCGGGCCTTCTTCCATCGCCATCGCCAACACGGCTAACAAGATAGCCACCCAGTAACGACCGCGTAGAGCCATTAGCAGCGCGCCCAGCAGTGCCGGGATCGCCATCGCAATGGGATGCCAGCCGTAGGTATAGGCTAAGTTCATTTGTCCAATGACGGGCTGCGCCAACCAAGCACCGCACCATAGGCTGGCTGCCATGGGTGATTGTGCCAACTTCCGCGCGATGGCGTAGATGATTACCCCGCTGAACGCGAGCGTCGCGGCATGTAACGCAAAGAACGTTTCCACGCCGGGAAGCAATTGCCACAGTGGTACCAATAGTATCAGGCCAGGATTGAAGTGATCCCAGAATCGCGGCAACACGGGTGATTCGAGTAGTAGTCCGCGACCAGCGGCCGTATTGGCGATCCGCTGAATAAAATGCCCAAAGTCGTTGTAGCCCAGCATAAAATTGCGGTGATAAGTGACCGATTGCGAATACCACCATAGGCTGCAAATAGCTGCAAGCGACACGACGAGAATGCTATAGACCAGCGTCTGCCCGCTCGTGTGTGGTTTAGGTTCGCTGGCGTTCCGGGAATTGGCCGCGACACGCACTTCGACCAGAATCGAAAAACTTAGGCCCGTCCAGAATGCCAGCCACAGCGGTTCCGCGATGCTGGGTTGAGGCCATTGACCACTGCCGAACACTCGTGTCACGGACAAACACAGGGGGGCAATGGCCAAGCCTAGCCACATCGTCGCGCGGCGGGCGGCTGGTGAATTCCTCCGCGCCGCGTAGTACAACAGCCACAGCCACAGCGCGGCCATGAACCCGGCAAACAGCCAGCCAGCGCTAGTCGCCAGAAACATCTCCAGCTGGGGAGGGCCAGAAGGAATCGTGGTATAGCCAACCACCAAATGCACGCGGCTCGAAACGCTGGTGGTTAATGCGAACCACAGACACACAATGATCAGGCCCGATGCCAGCAGGCCGTTCGCTGGCAGAACTTCCTGCCTGGAACTAGGATTGGGGGATCTGTCCGCCAAAGCTGCAGTGCTTTCGAAGTAAAGTAAAAGGTAACCGTTCTCGATATCTGGGCTTGTGTGACAGGGTCGGGAGTCGTTTCAGCCTAAATGCTTTACCCGTTAGCAACCACATGTTCCTACCAGCAGCGTCTCATCGGTGGCGGACGCTGCTGAAAAGACTCCCGACCCTTTCCGGTCAACTCCAAGTTCGTGAACGGCTACAGTAAAAGTGGAGTGGAAGAAGGATCATTGTAAACCAGCTCGCCCTGCCCCGCGTATGGAGGAATACGGGCTAGAATAGGAAGCAGATATGGTTACTAATTGGCTCTGCTTTGCAAGTGTCTCGAGTGATTCTGAGCGATCGACGTTGAACGCGTTTTAAATGGTAGCAAGGGCATGAAGACAGTTCGGATATTCACGATAGTCATCGCTGTGATTGGTGTGATTGGCGGTTTGATCTACTGGGCGAATTTGTCCCCTCCAGAAAATCCTCATCGATTGCTGGCCAAACAGAATCAAAAGCGCTCGCCCCAAACGAATGTCATTGAGGCGTCGAATCGCAGTCTGCCACATCAAGTCGAAAAGCGTGGCTTCCGCTCCTCAGAGAGTTGCCGAGAATGCCACCAGGAGCAGTTTGCAAGCTGGCATGGGACCTATCATCGCACCATGACACAAGTGGCTAGTCCTGACACCGTGGTGGCTCCTTTTGAGAACGTGCAACTAGCCTCGCGTGGGCGAAACTACTACTTGAGTCGTGAGGATGACAAGTTCTTTGTGACGATGGCCGACCCGGATTGGGAGGCTGGCGCAGCCGCTAACGGCGTCAAGTTGGAGAATGCCAATCCACCAATCGCCAAACTGCAAGTTGTGATGACGACCGGTTCACATCATATGCAGGGCTACTGGGTACCTAGCAACACGCCAAATATGTTGCGGCAAGTGCCGTTGGTTTGGCTGATCAAGGATCAACGCTGGGTCCCGCGCGAAGATATCTTCATCGAGCCGCCCGATTCGCCAAGGCATCTGATCGTCTGGAACGATAACTGCATTGTGTGCCATGCTGTCGACGGGACACCGAACTTTGACACGCGTGCGATGACGGTCAATACCGAAGTGGCCGAACTAGGCATTTCGTGTGAAGCGTGCCATGGACCTGGTGAAACCCATATCGCTTTTCAGCAGTTCAAGCGAGAGACGGCGCAAGGCACCGTCGTTGCGAAGGCGGAAGCGACGCCAGCGAAAGATTCGATTATCAATCCGGGGACGTGCAACTCGAAAATATCTTCAGAGATTTGCGGTCAGTGTCACAGTTATTTCTTGCCCCACGATTCTGAACGATTTGGAGAAGTTGGTTATAGCTACGTGGCCGGTAGCGATCTGAATGAGTCGCATGCTATGGTTTCGTACGAGATTGCCAAGAAGTACGAAAACGAAGTGGCGATGAGCGTTTTTTGGAACGATGGCACCTGCCGCGTTAGCGGTCGCGAGTACACCGCCATGCGCGATTCCCAGTGCTTTATCAATGGTGAACTGAGTTGTGTGTCGTGTCATTCGATGCACGCTAGTGACCCCAACATGCAGTTAGCTGCGGGGATGGAGACCGATCAATCGTGTTTGCAGTGTCACCAGGATATGTCCGACCGTATTGCCGAGCACACGCATCATGCGGTCGGCTCGAGTGGCAGCCAGTGCACGAACTGCCATATGCCGTACACGACCTATGGCTTGCTGAAATCACTGCGGAACCATCGCGTTCAATCGCCGCGCGTTGCTGGCAAAGAAGACACAGATCATCCAAACGCTTGTAATTTGTGTCACTTGGATCAAACGCTAGCTTGGACGGCCGAAAAGTTGAGTTCATGGTACGGGCAACCGTCAGCCGAACTTTCGAAAGACCAACGTGAGACGGCTGCTTCATTGCTGTGGTTATTGCGCGGCGACGCCGTGCAGCGTAGTATCGCTGCCTGGCATATGAATTGGCCGTCTGCATTGGAGGCTTCGGGTAAAGACTGGCAAGCCCCGTTTCTGGCCCAGTTGCTCGACGATGATTACGCTGCCGTCCGCTACTTGGCCAGTCAGAGCCTGCGTCGATACTCGGAGTTCAGCGACTCCCATTATGACTATATCGCTCCATTGATTCAGCAGCAGGCAGCCAAACAAGAACTGCTTGACAAATTGAAGTTACGAGAGAATCCTATCGAACAAGACCGAGCAACTCAGTTATTACTCGAAGCCAGTACGGGTTGGATGCTCGAAGAATCCGTTCGCGAGTACCTCCGCCAGCAAGACAGGCGTCCCATCTTCCTGCCAGAGTGAATGAGCCAGCTCGCTAGAATCTAGGCTTGGGTTGCCGCAAGAAATCATTGACTGTCGTCGGCGATTCCACGACTTCTTCACGCCACATCCAGCCGAACATGCCGCTGCCTGCGGTAGATTTCTTGGTGGTACTCTGAGGCTGGTAGCCTTGTTTGGCGGGAGGCGCATCGTTAAACGGGTTTACAAAATCGACGGTGTTGTCCCACCAACGTTTACTGGTCGCGCCCATCCGGCTCATCATCGATGGTTGTTTGGACGCTGGTTTCGCTTTCTTGGACCAGGTGGGTAGCTCGAGCTGAGGCATTTTGAACCTCGGCGTGGAATCCTTTGGGGTCGAAACCGTCTGCACGCCACCCGAAAACGGATTCCACCACCCGCCTGCCTTTTCCTGGGAAAAACCTTGGGAAACCAGCCCCAGGCAAAGGATGGCAAGCCAGAGCCCGATCGTTATATTTTGGCGGGGGATTCCATGGACGCTCACGATTGATCACTCCTTGATCGATACGGATGAACAGACGGACCAAACTTTGAATTCGCCTCAGATCATTGCAAATCCCAAGTTCCAAGTCGAGCCGAATTGTCTTCAAATTTGGAGTGCTCCGGCTCGGCAGAGCTTTGGTATGGAGTCGTTGCTGTAGAAAGCGGGGATTGAGCGGTAGGCGCGAGTTTGAAGAGAGTTGGCGAGTATGTTGAAGTTGGACGCGGTTGCGGAGCTTGGGTCCCTGCGTGATGGCAACTCTGGCGATACCAAAGCGGCGACAAGTCGCCGCAGTCCAAATTTTGCCGGATTGATTACTAGCTTTTGGCTGGTGGCGTTTCGACTTGGATATGCAGTTCGTGCAGTTGCTTGGCGTCGACCTGTCCGGGGGCTTCCGTCATCAAGTCCATCGCCCGTTGCGTCTTGGGGAACGCGATGCAGTCGCGAATGTTGTCTAGACCTGCAAAAAGCATGACGATGCGGTCGATTCCCAGGGCAATCCCACCGTGTGGCGGAGCGCCATAGCGAAGCGCGTCGAGCAGGAATCCGAAGCGATCGACAGCCATATCGGGTGAAATGCCTAGCAAGTCAAACACGACTTGTTGCGTTTCCGAGTCGTGGATACGAATGGTGCCTCCGCCAGCTTCGTAACCGTTAATCACCAAGTCGTAGGCTTTGGCCCGACATGCCTCCGGTTGCGAAGTCAAGTTTTCCAAGTCTTGTGAGCGTGGGGCGGTGAACGGATGGTGCATGGCCACGTAGCGGTTTTCTTCGTCGTCTTTGTCGAACATTGGGAATTCGACGACCCACGAAAAGTGCATTTGCTGTGGATCGTAGAGTTTCAGTTCGGCCCCCAATCGGCGACGGAGGCCGTTGAGACCCTTGCAGGTTACTTCCCAGGTGTCAGCCAACAGCAGGATTAGGTCGCCTGGCTGCACATCGAACTTGGCCTGGAAGCCTGCGAGGACGGCGGGCTCCACATTCTTGCTGATCGGCGACCAAAGTGAACCGTCGGGTTCGACGCGGAACCAAGCCAAGCCCTTGGCACCAAAGTCGTTTTTCACGAACTCGGTCAACTCATCGATTCGTTTGCGAGAAAACTCTTCAGCGCGTTTTTCGATCTTGATGCCGCGAACATGTCCGCCGCTATCGACGGCACCACGAAATACGCGAAACTCGGACTGCTTGGCCAAATCGCTGCAATCCACGATCTCCATCCCGAAGCGCAGGTCTGGCGCGTCGCTACCGTAGCGTTGCATGGCTTCGTCATAAGTCATGCGCGGCAGCGGTGTTGGCAGCTTCAGCCCCAGCAATTCGTCGGCCAGCTTGACCATCAAACCGTCGATCATGCCAATTACATCGTCGGCGTCGACAAAGGACATTTCCATATCGAGTTGAGTAAATTCCGGTTGACGGTCGGCTCGCAAGTCTTCATCGCGGAAGCAACGGGCAACTTGGATATAACGGTCATAGCCGGCGACCATCAGAATTTGTTTGTACAATTGTGGCGATTGAGGCAGTGCGAAGAAGTGTCCCCAGTGGACGCGGCTGGGCACGAGATAGTCCCGCGCGCCTTCGGGAGTGCTACGTCCAAGGATTGGCGTTTCGACATCGATAAAGTCATGCTCGGCAAAGTAGTCGCGCATACCTTTGATAATTTTGCTGCGCAGCACCAGAGTCTGCTGCATCGCCTCGCGTCGCAAGTCGATGTAGCGATATTTCAACCGCAAATCTTCGCCAGGCAATTCTTCTTGATTGGGAAAGAACGGGGGCGTCTTGCAGCGGTTAAGGATCTGTAGTTGCGTGGCGCGAATCTCGATTTCCCCAGTGGACAACTTGCTGTTGTCTTTGCCTTCCAAACGCGGTGCGACCGTTCCGACTACCAGCACTACGAACTCGCCGCGCAGGCTCTTGGCCGTCTCCAGCGCATTTTCGCCACTGTCCGGGTTAACAACCACTTGCGTCTTGCCATAGCGGTCGCGCAAGTCCAGGAAGATCGTGCCTCCATGATCTCGCGATTTATCGACCCAGCCACACAAAGTGACTTCTTCACCGATATTGCTGCTGCGAAGCTGACCACAGGTATGCGAACGTAACAAGTCTGAGTTCCTAAGTGCTGGCAAAGCGGGATTCAATAGAGAGCTGCCATTTTAGTGCCTACAAACGTTCCGACTAGGCCATGCGAGCCGCCGATTCTTACTGCGCCTTGGCCAGGGCGTCCAGCTCCTGCAGCTTGAAACGCACGCTGAGGATATAGGGCTCTTCACCTGCGTCCCAGTGGCCATAGGTGGTTGTCACGAAGGTGCCATCCGGCAGGATCTCGACGCCCGGATAGGCGGTGTCCTTGCCCTTGGTGTTATCTTTCAGACGCACTACATATTGGCCGTTATTTCCATTCTCAATGTCATCCCAAGTGCCCACCCAGCCCACCCAGTCGCCCTCAAATGGGCGGTTGGCTGCATTTTGCTGGGGTGAATTGCAGCGGAAGCTGATGAATAACCTTCCGTCAGGGCCGTATTTCCCATGGTGCCGATCACCGGTCAAAGCTAGTGGCAAGGCGCGCGGCTCAGTCCATGTTTTTCCTTCATCGTCCGAAAAGATGACTTGCGAGTTTTGGCGCCGCGCGTTTTCGCGCAGCAACACGGCTAAGCGTTTGCCGTCCGGCGAGCGGATGCAGCCGGGTTCGCAAAGATGTACATCGGCCGAACGAAAGATGGATTCAGGAGTCGACCAAGTCAAACCGCCATCGGTCGATAAAGTTTTGTAGAGATCAAACGTGACTTTCGTGTCGCGTTGTGGCGACTTGGTAAAGAAGCGTCCGTCGTCATGAAACATCGCCAAGTAGTGGCCTGGGGCGGTCTTTAGCGGCTCGACAAAGCCCATCACCACGATGCCTCCCCACTCGCCAGCTGGCTCCAGTTCACTCCAACTGGCACCGTCGTCCTCGGTGACCGCTAGGCGCGCCGGATAGAGTCCTGACCACATGATAATACGCTTGGTACCCGCTGCGTCGATGACGCGATGTAGCGTCGGGACTTCGCGCGACGTTGCCCAGCTACTTGGGGTCGGAAGGCGATCACTCCATGTCAATCCGCCGTCGGTGCTGCGTTTGTAGACAATTGGGCCGCGCCCATGTCCCTGTGGATACACACATAGAATCGTCTGCCCGTCTTCGAGCAAGCAGGTGGTCGGGTGTCCCAGGTACTGTCCTGCTTCACGGTCCACCACAACTTGCCGCTCGGTATGGGAATCCAAGTCTATCGTTGGCGGGTAGCCTGGGAGTTGAGCATCTGCCGAGGCAGAAAACGATGATGCCAGCACAGCAATTAGCAGAATGTACCTACCCAAACGCATGTTTTTCTCCTGTCCCATGTGTCCAAAACACGCAGTGTACTCGATGCCACGCACGCATGCTGGACGCTAACTACCACGGAGAGTCAGCCTCAGCAGGCTGACGAGCGTAGATTCGCCAATGGAAAGCAGGCAAGTCATATGGACTTACTGTTTTGGTTGCATTTGGCGGTTGAACGCGGCGGGGTCAAAGGGATCGTTGGAGGAGGGCGCGACTTCGTTGATCTGGCGCTCCAACTCATCGAGCTCGCTCAGACTAGGTGGCGATTCGCCAGGTGGAAATCCAGCCACCTTGGGAAGGTAAGCTGGCGGCTGAGGAGGATCAGTGGCTGGCCGTGGGACACGTTTTAGGCTGGCTATGCCCGGGTCAACTCGCGTCAACTCAGAATCGCTGGTTCCGCCGGGCGTTCCTGGGGCAGCGACCCCACGTAGACCGCTGGCCAATTGCGTTTGCACTTGAGTCGCTGAATTCGCTTCAGCCGTGACTACCGGATTTTGCACAAATCCGATCCAGTTTCGTAACTCCGTGATCAAAGTACTCTCAGTGACTTCGATGCCCGGCTTGCGCTGCAGCCCGTGGGCCGTCGTGGCGTAGGCCAGCAAGGGCGAAAGTTGATCGGAAGTGGGCGAGATCTGCTCAAGGACACTCGCCAGATTCTGCGAACTGAGTTCGTTCGAAGACCGCCCAAACGGCGCGACGAGACGCAAGGCATTGGAGCCTTGTGAGCCATGACAGGCAGCTTGCGAACAACGATTGATCAGGATTGGCTGAACGCGGGAACTGAATTGCTGGACAATTTGCGGATGTTGCACCACATTCATCTGCAATGTATCTGCGCTGAGCGTTCCACTAGCCGAAACCACATCCGAGCCTCCGCCCGGCTGAGTTGGGCTTCCGAGTTGTTTTGCTCCGGACCGCTGAACAAGACTGGGTGGGCCGGCGACTGGCTCGATTCCGACAAACGTCCGGAACTCTGGAACTTCGAGTAATTTAAGCTTGATCTCGATGGCTAATTGCTTCACGCGCGGATGCCCCGCAGCTTGCTTGGCGACTTCCCCATAGTGCAACACCGCCTCGTTGCGTAGGCCATGGGTTAGACACCAGCGCGTCATTTGAAAATGGTCACCAACTTCCCACTTCTTGATCGACTGTAGTTTGTAGGCATACAAATCAGCCAGGTTTCGACCAACATAAGCGACTTGCGATTTAGAAAGCGAAACACTGGATTGCTCAGCGATTTGGACGACATAGGTATCACCACGCACCTCCACATCACCCAGCAAGATTCGGTCATTTTTCAGCAAGACGGCTCCCAACAATGGGGCCGATTGAGGCAATTGTTGGCCAAGTAGGGCCGTCTGTCCCATCAACAACAGCCAAATGATTAGCCAGCTTTTTGGGCGCAGCATCGAACGAACTCGCGCAAAGTAAGTCTTCAGGGTGCAGATTTCGAAAAAGTCGTTCATATTTGCACACTAGGGACGCAGCTTAGTCGCGTCAAGGCGAATTCGGTTGCGTATAATTGCCGGGTGCAACGCGCATTAGTCTAGACGAGAGGAGCCTAGGATGACTGCAAATTCACCCACGGAAGGCGTATGGCAGCGAGTTACGGTGCGCTACGAAGGCCGTGTCCAAGGAGTTGGATTTCGTATGATCGTCCTGGAGCTATCGCACGGTTTTGCTGTAGTGGGACGAGTGTGTAATGTAAGCGATGGTAGTGTGCGATTGGTGGCCGAAGGTTTGGAAAGCGAACTATTAGCTTTTCTGCAATCCATTCGCAATCGCATGGGCCGCTGTATTGTGCAAGAAAATGCTGACTGGTCCCCCTGCGAGACAGCTCGCTGGGAGAAGTTTGCCATCGATCCCGACCTGATCGCGTAGTGGAATTCGCGAGAATTCCCGCATCAGACCTTGCGACGGCGACTGCTTATTGCGTCTACTGTAAAATCTTATTGAATTTACAACGCCGCATCGCCTTCCACTTTTCCAAATTTGCGGGAGTTTACCGTGCCGACGAAATTACACTGCCGTTACATCTTCATTGTGTTCGCGCTTGTCTGCAGCGAGTCTACTGTCAATGCTCAGTTTCGAAAGATCGTAACGATCGCAGGTGATGGGCAAACTGGCGAATTGCGACAACAGGGCCGCGCGCAAGAGATTTCGGTCACCAATCCGTTTGGAATGGCAGTTGAAGCCGATGGTGACGTGATCATCGCTGCTTACGATCAGCACGTGTTGTATCGCCTAGATTCCACCTATTCGAAGCTGCAAGTTGTGGCAGGGAGTGGAAAGAAAGGTATGACTGGCAAGGACGGCGACTATGCGACCAGTGTTGAAATGAACATGCCGCACGAAGTGCAAGTGGATCGGCTGGGCAATATCTACGTCGCCGACACGATGAACCACCGGGTGGGTATGATCGAAGCCAGCACAGGGCGATGGAAGAATATCGCGGGCAATGGCCAAGCTGGTTATGCGGGTGACGGCGGCTTGGCTGCCGAAGCTACCTTGAATCAGGCTTACAGTATTGCCCTGGAAGGCGAGCAGCTGTTTGTCGCCGACTTGAAGAATCATCGGATTCGGAAAGTCGATTTGCGGTCTGGGAAAATCGTGACGATTTGTGGCACCGGTGAGAATAAGATGCCCACCGATGGCGGTTTAGCAATTGAGCAGTCGTTGGCTGGCCCTCGTTCGTTGGCAGTCGACAAAGACAATCTTTGGATCGTGCTGCGGGAGGGCAATAGCGTATGGCGTCTCGACCGAGCGGATGATCGGCTGTACCACGTGGCGGGTAGCGGCGTGAAAGGGTTTTCTGGCGATGGACAGGACGCAAAGCTAGCAACATTCAACGGGCCCAAGGGAATTGCCGTTGAGACCGGCCACTGCATCTACATCGCAGATACTGAGAATCACGCGATTCGTCGGGTGGCCTTCGACAGCGGCAAGATCTCCACGGTCGTTGGCTCGCCCACGGGGGAGGCCGGTTTTTCAGGCGATGGCGATCAATTGCACAAGCGATTGTTGCGCCGTCCGCATGGTGTCTTGCTGCTGGATTCTGGCGAGTTATTGATTGGCGATTCTGAAAACCACCGGGTGCGGATGCTTGTTCCCTAGATCCGCTTGTCGTGTCCCCTCGCGATTGCAACTTAATTAAATGTGGTTTCCACTATTTGGAGGGGCTTGACAAACCTGCGGCTGTGAATTTCGAGATTTTCGCCAAATGGTCGCTGGCCGTTCCTGGACTTTTGCTGGTCGAAGTGCGTAATATGGTTGCGTCACCCAGAGAGCTTTGACGCGACCGTTCTGACCTTCTCGGTGGTCTCTGTGACACAGAACATCAAATAACTTTGACGGGCAGTCGCGTACGAGCGTAAACTGAATTTCGAAAACATGTGGGAATTGCTTACAAGCCCTGTTGCTTCAGCTGTGCTAAGTGTGGCGGGTTTACTGGTTGTGTTATTTGTGGCGTATCGCGTCATAGAAGCTTTACGTCCTTCGACCAGCAAAGACGACATGAGCGACCACGACTTGGTGAGCGATTTCGAAGAAATGCGGCTCGGGGGTGACATCAACGAGGAAGAACTCCGAAGTATTAGGGCAGTGCTGGCCAAAACGCAGGAACATCGCCACACTGACCCGAAGTAAAGTTTGTCTGCAAGGACAATCTTTGCGGTTTGCATTGTGTTTGCCGGTCTGGGAGACTGGTCTACCAAACTGTTTGATTTTTGACTTATGGCTCGATCCCCAGGGACACGGATGCCCGGACTTGGTTGGCAAAACGCCAAGTGCCCTCGAGCGACATTACGTGTAACAAGCCACTAATACGCTGGCCTGAGTTTGCTGCGGCATTCCAGTCTGGCGACTAATATCGAGCAAAGGAGTCGTGTATGCCTTCTGGTAAGGATGTCGTTTCGGGACGTCGCGGTGCAAATGGCGGATCGAACAAAAAGAATGCTTTTTGTTCGTTCTGTCGTAAGAGCTATCGTGATGTCGGGCCACTCGTCGAGGGGCCAGGCGACGTTTACATCTGTGGTGAATGCATCGAGCTTTGTCAGTCCATCTTGGACCAAGAGCAAAAGCGCCGTGGTCCAAGTAACAAACTGTTTAACGAGATTCCTTCGCCACGTGAAATTGTTGAGCATCTAGATCAATATGTCATCGGCCAAGGCTCTGCCAAACGCGTACTAGCCGTCGCTGTGCACAATCACTACAAGCGGCTGTCGAGCGAGTGGAATGGTAATGATGTTGAGATTGAGAAGTCCAATATCCTGGTGGTAGGGCCGACTGGCAGTGGCAAGACACTCATGGCTCGCACTTTGGCCAAGATGTTGAACGTGCCGTTTGCCATTGGTGATGCGACCACCTTGACGGAAGCTGGCTATGTTGGCGAAGACGTCGAGAATTTGCTGCTCAAGTTGCTGCATGCGGCAGACTTCGATGTCGAAGCCGCACAACGCGGCATTTTGTATATCGATGAAGTCGACAAGGTAGGTAAGACGAGTAACAACGTGTCGATTACTCGAGACGTCTCTGGCGAAGGGGTTCAACAGTCGCTGCTGAAGATGCTCGAAGGCACCGTTGCTAATGTTCCACCACAAGGTGGACGAAAGCACCCCGAGCAACAGTATATTCAAATGGATACATCCAATATCCTGTTCATCTGCGGAGGTACCTTCGTCGGTGTCGAAGAGATCGTACGTAAGCGACTTGGCAAGAAGACATTAGGGTTTGGCGCATCTGGACAACAGCATGCAAATGACCTGACTGCCGCTGAGCTGATGCCGCAAGTCACGTCGGATGACATTCTGAATTTTGGCATGATTCCTGAATTCGTCGGGCGTTTGCCTGTTGTGTCGGCATTGGCTCCGTTGGATGAGTCGGGTTTGATCCAAGTGTTAACCGAGCCCAAGAATGCCCTTGTCAAACAGTTTCAAGCTCTGTTCGGCATGGAGGAGTGCGAACTGCACTTTACCGAAAAGGCGCTGCAGGCCGTTGCCAAGAAAGCTATGGATAAATCGGTAGGGGCTCGTGGTCTACGTGGTATCGTCGAAGCAATCATGCTGGATGTCATGTTCGATTTGCCAGAGCAACCGAAGGGTACGCATTTTACGATCGACCTAGACCCAGCCGATGGTCAAGTCAAAGCGTTCAAGATGTCATCTACCGAAAAGAAGACCGCCTAAAGCGTTTCTCCGACTGCCATCTAATTCAAGAATGCTCACCGATTTTGTTCGGTGAGCATTTTTCTTAGACTTATCGCTGAACGCCACCACGATGTGGTATCTCACCCTCCCGCGAATGACGATCTTGCCATGACAACACCAGCGCGCGGGAGGGGGAGTAGCAAGAACCACGGTGGCGATCTTTGGGTTTGAACGTATTGGACGGTAACAGGTAACAAGTCCCGTTCAACAGCCAAGGCACGCGGGACTCGTGGCCTCGTCCACTACCCTGATTCTTAATGTGGTTGAAGCACGAACGAGAGCAGTTCGTACAATCGCTGCAAGTCACTCAATAGCATTTCTAGTTTTCTTGTTCGACTGCCAGCTCGCTGAGAACCGATGAATAAGCATCGTTCGAGAAAAAAGTGAGCGGAATGGCGCTAGCCACCGGTGAAACTACGGTCGCGTTTTCCAGCATAATGCCGGCGGCTCGCCCCTCCAAAGCTTTAATTCTGACAAGCCTGGCACGCAATCATCCGGAGCAACACTGATGGATTTCGATCGCAACCGCTATTTCATGATCGGCGTCTTGCTGTTCCTGCTTGGGATACAGTTTCGCATGGTCGATTCATTCGTCTTAAACGAAACGAGTACGCGTGCGCTCGCCCGAGTGGCTAAGGATTCTCAGTTGGCTTCACAGAATTTCGGTAGCAATTTGTACATGGGAATCCATCCAACGCCGCGCAAGACCGTCAAGCCGCCTGACTGGCTGGGCTGGGCGCTGTTGACCGTAGGCGGCGTCATCAGCTTGCACGCCATGGTGTTACCCAAAAACAAGAGTTGATGTTTTCGCGGACAAGTGATTCGACATGCAGGTGAAATTTTACAGATTCCTTCTCTCGTTGAGCCTACTCTGGTTGGAGCGCGCTGGTCATCGCCAGTGTGGCTACTTCCCTGATCGCTAGCGACAATGCTACCGGTGCCGCACAGGAGGTGGCTGTCGCTGAAACGATCCTGCGAGAAGGAACGCGGATCGAATCCAAAGCTGGAGAGTGTCGATCCGACGGAGAGCGATTGGCGATCACATTCAATGACGGTAAATCGCATACGATGATTGCGCTGGAGAATTTAGCTGCCCAGCGAATTTTGCAAGCGGTCTCGGACGACTCAAACGACAAAGGCTGGATCGTTACTGGTTCGGTAACGGAGTTCCAAGGTCGTAATTTCATTCTACTCGAGCGAGTCACCCGCGTTTCAAAGTAGATTGGTTCTCGTACTTCTCGTTGTCTTGTTCGTGGTGTCACCATCGGAAGGGTAACCGTTCACGATGTGTCGGCTTGTGTGACAGGGTCGGGAGTCTTTTCAGCCTAAATCGTTCGCCAATTGGAAACCGCGTCTTACCAGCGGCATCTCATCGGTGGCGGGCGTTGCTGAAAAGACTCCCGACCGTTTCCTGTCGACGCCAAGTTCGTGAACGGTTACTCGGAAGGTGCGTCGGGAGTTCTGCTATAATACGCCAGCTACTTGTAGTTGGCCTTTTAGGCTCCCCAAACTCCTTTCTGATCGGACTGCGGCAACGATGTCTTCGACAACAACGCGCATTACCCAGTTCATTCGTATCAAGGTTGTCTGGCCATCGCTACTGGCTGGGATATTGCTGGCTGGGACAGCGCCCCTTGGGCTGTCTAGTTCTAGAGTTTTTGGGCAAACTCCGACTGAAAATGGGCTCAGCGAACAACTGCCAGCCGTCCAGATGTTAGTGCCAGGTTTTGACGTCTACGAGCTGCCAATCGAGTTAACCAACGTGAACAATGTTCGCTATCGTTCGGATGGCAAGCTGTTCACACTCGGTTACAACGGCGATATTCACTTGCTAAGTGACACCGATGGTGATGGGCTCGAAGACGAAGCCAAACTTTTTTGGAAGAACGAAGGCTCGTTGCGTGGTCCGATTGGCATGCTGGTTACCCCGCAGGATTATCCACATGGTCAGGGGATCATTACGCCGAGTAAGGGCAAACTTTCGTTGATCGTTGACAAAGATGGAGACGATGTGGCAGACGAAGAGAGGGTGGTAGCCTCGGGCTGGAAGGAGATACCGCAGAATGTGGACGCCACCGGCATCGCCATGGACGCGGAAGGGTATTTGTATTTCGGACTGGGGACAGCTAACTACGCGAATGCCTATTTGGTCAACGCTGAAGGTCACGCTGAGTATGATTTGTCGAGCGACCGTGGCACGGTGCAGCGACTTTCTCCTGACTTCAAGTCACGCGAAACGCTTTGTACCGGAATCCGTTTTCCGATCGCCTTTGCGTTCAACCACCATGGAGATCTTTTCTGTGCGGAACAAGAGGGTGCTACCTGGTTACCAAACGGAAACCCGCTCGACGAATTGCTTCATATTGTTTCGGACCGACACTATGGATTTCCACCCCGTCATCCCAACCACAATCCAGATGTAATTGATGAACCATCCGTTTTCGACTTTGGGCCGCAGCATCAGTCTACGTGCGGTATGGTATTTAACGAACCAGTGAACGGAGGACCTGTGTTTGGGCCAGCATGGTGGTCCAACAATGCCCTGGTGTGCGGTGAGTCGCGCGGCAAACTCTGGCGGACCCAGCTATCAAAGACGAAGGCTGGTTATGTGGCGATGACCCAGCTAATCGCCTGTTTGCAAATGCTCACGGTCGATGCCTGTGTTGCACCCAATGGCGATCTGGTTGTCGCCTGTCACAGCGGACCGCCTGATTGGGGCACGGGGCCAACTGGTATGGGAAAGCTCTATCGCATTCGCATGACGCAATCCGAGCATGCGCGTCCCGTCGCCACCTGGGCCAATTCGCCTCGCGAAATCCAGGTTGCATTTGATCGTCCCCTGAAAGCTGAATTGTTACGCGGAATCGTAGACAAGATTGTGATTCAGTATGGCGAATATGTGCGCGCTGGCGATCGATTTGAAACGCTGGTACCACCCTATGCTGTGGTTGAACGACAATTGAAAACTCCTCGAGACGACTTGGCAGTTCGGGGGATCGCTTTGTCCGCTGATCGCCGCAATCTCTTGCTACAAACCGATGCCTTGCCATCGAACACTCACTACGCCGTTTCCATCCCCTATGAGGCATCGTCCGAGGTTGATGCGCGGGCAATTGCACAGGTAAAAGCCTTTGACCTCGATCTGACACTCGGCGGCGTAATGGCCGAGCTAGCACGCCCCAACCCTGCTGAAGGCCAAGCCTGGGCCGGTTGGTTGCCTCATTACGATTGGCAAGTCTCCGACGAATTTACGCGGCACAGCGCTCACCACGACGATCTCCGTACTTTGATCAAAGCGGGTGGAGAGCTCACGTTGCGGACCAAGCTGGATGTCAAAGACATATTGCGTCCCAAGGTGCAACCTGGGGCAACGCTTGACTACGAATGGCCCGAAGAGCGAGTTACTTTAATTCTGCAGTCTGCACACCCAATGACGATCGAGAACGGTGAATCTATCGAGGTAGAACAGTTGGCAAATGGACGTTTCGAAGCGCACATCCAGGTGCCAGTCGAATCTGCTGCCAATTTTCCCTGTCAGTGCGAATGGTGATTGAACCCAATGCCTCTCTCGATTGGTCGCTGACCGTAGTTACCAACGAGGACAAACGCCCGCGAACGTTGCCACTGCGGCGCTTCGCTTTGCCGTGGACAGCCGACGCAGCGGAAGCAACCAACAGCATGGAGGTGAAACCGATTGCCGAATTGGCTGGCGGCAACTGGGGATTGGGAAGACGCGTTTTTCACAGCGAAGCAGCGAGTTGCTTCAAGTGTCATGCCATTAACGGAGCGGGGCCGAGCCTCGGTCCCGATCTGAGCAATTTGGTGCATCGCGATTATGCTTCCGTGCTGCGCGACATTCGTCATCCTAGTCGCGCAATCAATCCTGATTTCTTGGGCCAAGTCATTTTGCTCAAAGATGGCAAGACGCTAACCGGGGTTGTACAAACGCGGGATGGCGAGTTATATGTGGGGGACGCTCTAGGAAAAGTGACGCGCGTACCGCGTCATGAAATCGAAGCCATCAAAGCCTCTGATGTGTCGGTCATGCCTACTGGGATTGATGAAAAACTCTCTGCGGAACAGTTTCGCGACTTGATGACGTTTCTGTTGACCTCGCCTCCTCACATGCCGCTGGATTCTCCTTTACAGGCTCCGCCGCTCCGGACACAGGCGGAGGTTGCAGAGGTGTTGGCGGGAACGCAGCCGTTGCCTGCCGATTTGAAGAAGCTGCGCATCGTTTTGGTTGCGGGTTCCAAGGACCATGGTCCAGGCGAGCACGACTATCCCGCTTGGCAATTGCAGTGGGGGCAGTTGTTAGCGGCCGCCGAGCAGGTGCAGGTCGAAGCCGCTTGGGATTTCCCCAATCCAGAGCAATTGAATTCGGCCGACGTATTGGTGTTCTTTCAAAAGGGAGACTGGAACGACGAGCGCCAGCGGCAGATGGATGCTTATTTTGAGCGCGGTGGTGGAGGGGTTTACATCCACTGGGCTGTCAATGGTAACGATCGAGTCGCCGACTTTTCCAAGCGAATTGGGCTCGCGTCCAAAGGCGGTAGCATCAGCTTTCGCCACGGTCCATTGGCCTTGCAAGTGCATAATACCGATCATCCCATCATGCGTAACATCGAACCTCTCCAGTTATATGACGAGAGCTATTGGCGGCTGACCGGCGAAACAGAAGACGTAACGCTGTTTGCCAGTAGCATGGAAGACGGTGCTCCACAGCCGCAGTTATGGGCTTATGAACGTTCGGCGGGACGCGTTTTTGTGAGCATTCCTGGGCACTACAACTGGACGTTTGACGATCCCATTTTTCGTACGATCCTCTTGCGCGGCATCGCTTGGACCGCCCACGAGCCCGTCGATCGGTTTAACGATCTCGTGCCGCTAGGGGCGCGCATGTCCAAATAACGACTGCGATACTGATTTGTCGCCAAAACGGCTGATTCAACAACCCAGATTCTAAGGCTGGACGTTGCACTAGCCTGGCAAATTGAGTAACTCGCGAGCTTCGGACATGCCAGCCGCTGGAAAGCCATACTCGCTGGCAGTTACTCGAGCCAGTGCGACCAAGTGTCGCCAATTGAGCGTAGGCCTTGTGGTACGGTGTTCCTCTTGAATGGTCCGATAGAATTTCTCGGCATGCAAGGCACCCTCCTCGCTAACCGCAAACTTCAACAATTTCTGCATCAGTTCGCTTGGCTTGCCACCCTCACTGACGTAACTATAGGTCAATGCACTAGCGGTTAGCTGATCGCCACTGCGTATGGCTTCGTCCAACTGCTCGAGTCGAGATGGGCTATCGCCAAGCAGCGACTGAGCGTGCTCCCTGTAAGGCAGTTCCTCCGACAATGACTCACGGCGTTGGCCAGCGGTATGGTAGGCACCCACGATCAGTGAAGCGAATTGATTGCGATAGTTGCTAACGCGTGCAATATTGCGCCAGGCGTTGGCTGAGTCGCAAGCATGCACCCCGACGGAAGCGCCATGTACGCTGCCCGTTGGTTTGTCTTGGCTCGCTTGTTCTTCAGTACGACCTGGGTCAAACAGCAGCAAATGGTTGGCTGCCAACGATAACGCTTCACCAACTGACTCGATGCTCATGCCATCCTTTAAAGCGTCAGCTACGGCACGCGCGGCTTGCTCACGTGAACCGTTAAAGACGACTTGGCTGAGATCGGCAAGTTCTGCGTCGGACGCGGTGCGTAGACCAGGCTTTAGGCCGAACAATCCCAAGTCGTTGAGTAGGATCGGAAGTAATTTGCGTATGTCAGACGGATTACGTTTCGTAGCGTGCAAGGATCTCTCGGTGTCCACGCAATATCGTACCGACTGCCGCAGTAGAGTATGCGCATATGATTCGCCGGCCAGTTCTGTCATTTTCCACGCGCGCCAAGCGAGCACGATCCGGTGTACATCGACCTCGTCCTGAATCGCAAATTGCAGGTGATTAAACGCCTCATTGGCGGGGCCAGCCGCGATGTCTGCGAAAACTTGCTCAGCGGTGTCGAACTCAGCCGTGCGAGTCGCTGCTTGCAAGCGTTTGCCTGCCTCTTCGCCTGAAGGCAGCGCAGGGTGAGATGCATGATGCAGTTCCTGCAGCACTTCTGAGCTGCGCCCGCCACATTCTTGAATGCGATTGGTATTGCGATAAAGCACTTTTAGAATTGGCAAGGGCCTTTCCGCGTCAGGCAGTTGTTTTGACATTTCTAACGCGGGGGCCAAGGCCATGAAAGTATGATAGCCGTTGTAGTCTTGACCACCAAAGGTTCGCGCGTTTGCTAGTGCGCCGGCGATGACTAGTTGCTGTAAGCTTGTGCCGCTGTTTAATTGTTCAACTAACTTGCGCTGAATGGAATGGACGGGCGTGTCCTGCATCAAACATACGAGCGGTTCCAACTCGCCGAAATTGAGCGCCACAACTCCTTCTGCGGCGTGCGCTGGAGCAAGGCCAAGATCGATGGCCAAAGTCGATCCGACGCTGGCGATGAACATTCCGCTGCCAATGCCTGCCAAGAATTCTCGACGATCGCGTTTCATGATTGCATCCTAAGAACGAGTCATGGGTAAAGGGAGGCATCCATCTTTATAGAGTCTTTGAACTGTGATTGGTCAAAATTTTCCAAATAAAACGACACTTCTCGCTCATCGCCACCGTGGTAATTCCGCTTAGGGCGAAGCTGAGTACAATAAAACTGCTTTGTGTTTCGTGGGCCGTATATTCCGCCTGCAAGTTGATTTCGGATCCAAGGGAGCCAATTACGTTGACTTCAGATGCAGCCAATTCGCCAACCGTTCTGTCGCCCCTCAAGTCAGATAGGGGGGAAGGTGTTGAGCGCGACGTGCAAAAGCTGCGCGAAGATTTGCTAAGACCTTTCGCCGAGAAATTTGGCTTTCCACTGGGGACGAAGAGCCAAGCGACGGGCTTGCCCACCGTTCTGTGTCTTGGCAATCATTCTTCCGGTAAGTCGACGTTTATCAACCACTTGGCGGGAGCAAATGTTCAAGAAACCGGCGTGGCTCCTACCGACGATGGCTTCACGTTGATCATGTATGGCGATGCCGTTTCGACCGAAGACGGACATGCAGTGGTCGAGAACCCGGGACTGCCGTTCGGTAACTTGCAGCAATACGGCAAGAGTTTTCTGGATCATTTGAAACTAAAGCGACGCCCCGAACCGGCGCTGCGTCAACTGTGCTTGATCGATAGTCCCGGCTTGATTGACAATCCTGGGCAGGGAACCGATAGCTCGCGCGGGTATGACTTCAAGGCTGTGGTGCGAGCGCTGGCCGATTCTGCAGATCTGGTCGTATTCTTTTTTGATCCAGATAAGCCTGGCACAACGGGTGAGAGCCTGCGAATCTTCACGGATTCGCTCTCCGAAGTGATGTACAAACTGCTGATCGTGTTTAACAAAGTTGACGAGTTCGAAGATGTACGCGATTTTGCGAGGACGTATGGATCATTGTGTTGGAATCTGTCACGTGTCGTACGTACCAAAGACATTCCACATATCTATTGCACCTTCGTACCCGGGCATTCATCCGGCAAACAACGCACGATTGACCTTATCGACTTTGAGAAATCGACAAGAGATCTGCGGCAAGAAATAGCCGCCGTTGGTAGCAGACGACGCACGAATTTGGTTGGCTCTCTGCTTGATACTGCACGGCAGATACGCGTACATGCGACCGTAGTTCGACATGTTGGAGTCCGGCTTTTTTGGTCTCGACTGATCATTTGGTCGATCGCTGCGCTGTTGCTAGTAGTTGCCGGATGGCTGTTACTGTACCATCGCGACAATTCGTACGGCTTAGGCGGCGGCTTAGTTGCGTTGCTTATCGGGGTGGGACTGATAATTGCTACCCATTTTCTGTTGCGCATGCGTTTGCGCAACATGCTATCTAAACTGGATGCAGTTTTTCATGATGTGTTCAGCAAAGAACTCTTACAACAGGAAGACCACCGATTTCTCGAAGGTATTTGGGAGTCAGTCAAGCCACGCACCGCCAAGTTCTTAAAGGCAATTGGCACCAGTGGTGTCCCCTACTCTCCCGTGTGGAGTCACCGCTTGAAGAAGTTGCGGCATGCGATCGAAAACGATCTGCCGCAACTGCTGCGAAAAAAAGAGTAGTGTTAGCCTCTACTCCGTGTGCCGTTTCGCTTTGGAACGCCCACCGCGCCATAAGTCGTATTGCGGATCAGCCATACTGGAAAAGAATGCATCGAGCTGCTGCGCGAGCGCGCGGCGTTTTTCCTCTGTACCTGGCTGACCGTAGAGATTGACGCGTTCCTGCGGGTCAAGCCGCATGTCGTATAGTTCAAAGGGACCATTGGGATATCGCGCGACGTACTTCCAATGGTCTTCACGTATCGCCCGCGTCGTTTCCATTTCGTAGAATACGACATTGTCCCATTCAAGGGGTTGTCCTCGTAACGCTGGCGAGAAATCTCGCCCAGGTAGCGGCGGTACGGTTGGTAATCGATCACCAAGTCCTACGTAGTTTAGTACACTCGGCAGGAAGTCGTAGTTGCTGACTAATAAATCACTGGTTTGTCCAGCGGCAATCTGCCCGGAATGTCGGAAGATGAATGGAATCTGCATCATCAGATCATGTGCTCCCGTCGGCCGGAAATGATCCCCCATACCCCACATGCCATTTTGTCCGCCCATCCATCCTTGGTCGGCGGCGTAGATGATGAGCGTGTCCTGATCGAGTTCGAGTCTTGCGAGCGTGGACATAATCTCTCCCACGCCATCATCGACTCCACTAACTTCGCAAGCAGTCCGCTCCATGGCCACTTGCTGATTGTGGAACTGTCGATTCGCATGCTGCCAGGGATGCATCTGATCGACCGGGAAACTAACAAAACGATGATCTCGGTAATAGTCTGCGTGTCGATTCTTGGATCGATTCAGCATCAGATTGCCGAGAGCATACGGCCCGTTGTAAGCTAGCAGTAAGAAGAATGGCTTTTCACGATTCTGCTCAATGAACTCTACCCCTTTACGCGTCCACAGATCCGTCGTGTAACCAGCTTCCATGCGTAGCTGCCCATCCTCGATAATCTGTTGGTCGTAGAATTCACGCGTGGAGCCATCCGGCTTCGTTATCCAATAAGAGAATCCCTCAGAGGGAGTTAGGTTTGCACCGAGATGCCACTTGCCACTCAAGCCGCAGGTATAGCCGGCGTCACTGAGAATCTCGCCCAAAGAGACGAATTCGCTCAACGTATTGTAGGCTTGTGGCCCCATCATGTACTTGGGATCAAGAAATGAATGTACGCCGTGTTGCGATGGAAGCAAGCCAGTCAGGAATGTTGCACGCGTAGGCGAACAAACTGGATTACTGCTCAGCGCTCGAGTGAAGCGGAGGCCCTCGCCCGCCAGCTTGTCAATGTGCGGTGTGCGAATGTCAGGATTACCATAGCAGCCAAGCGTCCAGGCACCCTGATTGTCCGTTAGAATGAAGACGATATTTGGAGGCCGCGAATCGTTGGCTACCGCTAAACAGTAACTTGTGCCGACCATCCAGACGAACATGATTAGATTTCGGATGCCAAGCTTCATATGTGCTCCTGTTTCTATGGGCGTCGGTGAAAACGCAATGAATTTCAGTACCGCGTCCTGTCACTATCGTACAATCATTGACGCCCACACGAAATCTTTACCCGACGCCTGGGATTCGGCGCAGGCTTAAGAACCCACGGGGCGTGTCGAGGCTGAAACGCCATATTGGCAAGCCTCAAGATATCCGACTTGGGATGACTACTATGAAGACGATCCAGCTGCTTACGCCTGTCATTGGCTGCTTTCTCGCTATCGTGGCCACACCACTAAGCGCGGCAGACCCTGTTCGCCGGAACGTATTGTTCATCATTTCCGATGATCTGACCGCCACGGCGCTTTCGTGTTATGGCAACCAGATCTGCCACACACCGAATATTGACCGGTTGGCGGCAAGGGGAACTCGCTTCACCCGTGCATTTTGCAATGGCACCTATTGCGGACCTTCGCGGGCGTCCATGCTGTCGGGCTACTATCCACACGCGACAGGCGTGCTGGGATACACCAGCCCTCGGCCCGCCATCGGTGACCGAGAGACTTGGCCTCAAGCCTTTAAGAACGCAGGCTACTACACGGCGCGAGTCAGCAAAATCTATCACATGGGCGTGCCAGGCGGAATTGAAGAAGGCGGCGATGGTGCGGACGATCCCGCTTCTTGGACGCAGCGGTTCAATAGTCCTGGTCCCGAGTGGCGAGCGCCTGGAAACGGTGAAACGCTAGAAGGGAATCCCAATGGCACGAAGCCAGTCGTCGGCGGCAATACTTTTGTGGTGGTTGAAGCTGAGGGCGACGATCTGGTGCATTCTGATGGTAAGACGGCGGCCAAGGCCGTCGAGCTAATAGAACAGCATGCAAATGAACCGTTCTTCTTGGCTGTCGGCTTTGTGCGCCCTCATGTGCCATTCGTTGCGCCGCAGCAGTATTTCACGTCGTTCTTGCCCTACGACAAACTGCCACTTCCACCAAAACACCCGGGCGACTGGGACGACATTCCCAAACCGGGTATCAATTACAAAACCAGTCTCAACATGAAAATGGACGAACGCCGTCAGAAAAAAGCGGTCGGCGGATATTACGCGGCGGTTTCGTATATGGATGCACAGGTCGGCAAGGTTCTTGATGCGCTCGATCGGTCTGGTCAAGCTAACAATACGATTGTGATTTTTACCAGCGATCACGGCTATCATCTGGGTGAACACGACTTTTGGGCAAAGGTCAGCTTGCGTGACGAATCGGCCAAGGTGCCATTGATCGTGAGTGTACCGGGCAAACGGTCTGCAGTCTGTGATTCGTTCGTCGAACTCATCGACTTGTTTCCTTCCATTACAGCCCAGTGCGGTTTGGAAGTCCCCGACCGATTACAAGGCAAAGATTTTTCGCCAGTCTTTGATGACCCACATTATGCAGTTCGAGAAACTGCGTTCTGCGTCGCACCGTCGAGTAAAGGATTTTTACTACGCGATGACCGTTGGGCCTATATTCAATATGGCGAAGACGCGGCAGGCGGCGTCGAATTGTTTGATATGCAAACGGATCCGCAACAGTTCACCAATTTGGCTGCACTGCCTGAACACGCAGCAACCGTAGCCGATTTCAAAGCCGAACTGGTTGAAAAACTGCGTGAGATCCGCGACCATGACTTGGCAGAAGACTGATGATTGTATTGTTTCCACTCGAATTTCTTCATTGTGGATGTTATGACTTCTAGGAGGTCGCGCATGCGGCAAGTGCCCAGGTATTCGCTGTGTTCCCTAACTTTCGCTGCATTCATTCTCGGTTTGGTTGTATGCCAGACAGCCAGCGCGCAAGCAACTCCGGTGCTACCCAGCGAGCCGCATGCGTGGCTAAATACAGCGCCCTATCGCCTGGAAGGCAAAGGGGTAGTGTTTTGGTACTTCGAGGAAGGTTGCCCACGCTGTCGAGCCAAGTGGCCTGAGCTAATTGAACTGTCTGCGAAGTACGCTGATCAGCCAGTTATCTTTGTTGCGGTCAGTAGTGGGACCGCGCGAACAGAGCTAAATGACTACGTGCGCGATATCAAGTTAAAGTGGCCAGTCCTTGTCGATTCGCAGCGTAGCTTTGAAAAGCAGTCTGGAGTTGGTGAAATTAGCCTACAAAACATTTTTCAGATCGCTTACATCGATGGTAGTGGCAAGTTCCGACAGGGGCGTTGGGACGATCTGGAATCAACCGTAAAGGCAGCGCTCAGTGGTGCGCGCTGGAGCACCTCTCCGAGTCAAATACCTTCCGCGCTGTTGCCTGCTTGGCGATCGATCGAATTCGGACAGTTCGCTGGTGCGGCGGAGACGTTACTACACAGTCAGGCTCTGGCCGATTCGCACATTAGTTCAGCAGCCAAGCGATTGATAGAGTCGGTCGAGCATTCCATCACTGCGGACATTAACCAGCTCCCGCCGACTTCGGACAGGTGGGAACGCTACGTCCAAATGCGCAACATCGCCAATCGCTATCGCGGCTTTGTGTTGCCCGCCGATTTCCGATCTGAAGGGAATCGCTTGCACGCTGATCCAGAAATTAAACGCCGCATTCAGTCACTGAATTCGTATGATTAATCTGATTAATCTCGCTTTCGCACATGCGCGATCGCTCGCAGAATGACATCCTCGTGACCTGGCGTGCTTTCGAAGTGGGGACTAATCGCCAGGACGCGACCGGCCCCGTAGTGAGAGATGACAACCGCCGGAGCACCAATCATCGTGTTCTTCTGTGCTTCGTAGTTGCCGTTTTCGCTCCGGAAATAAGCCCAAGCTTCATAGGCGGGGAGATCTGGCTTGTTTCCCGGAGATAGAATGGGACCGTTGGCATATTGAATGGACAGAGTACCGGCGATCCCCAGGGCCTCAGCAGCCTCAGCGGTTGACTCGACGTCGACCTTCGTACCGGGGCCACGATACCACATCGACTTACGTCCTTTGCCAGGAATTTCAATCGTCCTATTGAATACGGCCGCGTTCATCAGATTTAGCGACCAGTCGTAGTGCGAGCTGCACAAATACGCACCAGCGCAAATCCCGACGATTCCACCGCCATCGCGTACAAATTGCCGAATATGTTCGCGACCCTCTTCCCCAATGGCTTTCCCTTGTTTACTGCCGGAACCACCGGGGAAAACAATGGCGTCGAACTGCTCCAGCACTTCCGGGCGCATGTCATGTCGACCGACAAGTCGCACTAGCAATTCCGGCTGGTTATCCAGGATCTGCAAGACTTTTGATTCACTTGCCCCAGAATCGTCGAACAACGCTACGCGCGTGATGCTACTGCTTTGGGGTGCCAGGCAATCAACACAATCCTCATCAATTATCCCAATAGCCAGCAAGGCGGTAGAAACCAGGCGGCGATGTTGCCGCGTCCGCAGCGAGATGGGTCGTTCTTTAGAGGTCGTTTCCAGGATAAAACTCTGCGCACCAAACTGCTCGCCGCAGGCGCGCGCCAAACTGCCGACCACTGGGCCTGAGCTAGCTAGCAGATCGAACTGGTGCTCGGAATCGATGTCGGCATTGACTGACTGCTGTAAATTTCGCGCGAATTCAACTTGGCTGGGAAATGCAATGACACTCGAACCGACAGATTTCGAATTGAGGCGATGAAAGTCAAATCCCTCGTGCAAATCGAACACCCACTCGGGTTGGTGTTCTTTCACAAGTTCCCAAATTGCCTGCGTATGTTCGGTCAGGGGCTCATCGCGATCTACGGTGGGAAAGCAGCGATTAATGTCACGTCTTTGGCGATCGTTTCGATGATCTGGTGCCCATCGAATGTCGGCAGCCAGGCCCAGGCGATTAATTTCTGGCAAGACAATCAATTTTCCGCGGGTGATCGGCCAAGACCGAATCTGTTCAGCCGCTCTTGCGCCCGCTGGTTCGTTGCCGTGTACCCCACCGCAAATCAGGACCGTCGGTCCATCGCGTCCGCTATCGACGATATGCCAACGCGTTTCCCAAGTCGTGCCAGCTCCCAGCTTCCCCGAGGAAACACTTGGCGCAACAATTTGAGCTTGGACGCACGCGCAAGACCATACAAACGCCAACGTAAGAACGGTTGTCACCAACATTGAAGCGGGACGGACAGTATAAAGTTTCATATTCAGCTCGCGCAATGCAACGAAGTTCAGATACCCACTTGGCAGTTTAATCAATTTGCGCGACGCCTATTCCGCAAGAACGATCATTCTCGGGAGCGATCGGAAAGTGAGCTCAGCGAGCTTCTCCGGGGGAGGGAAAACGCGTTGGCCCTCCCCGCTAGGTTTCGTGGAATTCACCTAGCGACCCGCTCGCGAAATGGTGCACCTGTAACTATCGGATCGTTGCGCGGGAGGGTGAGATACCAGATCACGTGTGGCGCGGGCGAGTTTTGGTGGTCCTGGATCGCTATGCTACCAAAGCGGCGACGAGTCGCCGCAGTCCAAGAAGGGCACGAAAAAACCCGCTGTTGGCGAACCAACAGCGGGCTATTTGAAATTTGGATTGATAAGCTCTCTCAAACTGCTGCGTACCGTGTCTTTGGGCATTTCTGCCTAAAGCAATTTCAAGACGAAACTTGAAAAGGTAGCTTGCAAGGTTATGCTCACGGATAAGTTATCTGTGTTGCCACAGTGTAACTGATTTTCCTTAGAAAGGAGGTGATCCAGCCGCAGGTTCCCCTACGGCTACCTTGTTACGACTTAGTCCCAATCGTCGAGCTGACCTTCGGCGCCTGCCTCCCTTGCGGGTTAGCTTAGCGACTTCGGGCCCTCCCAACTTTCGTGGCTTGACGGGCGGTGTGTACAAGGCTCAGGAACACATTCACCGCGGTATGCTGACCCGCGATTACTAGCGATTCCAGCTTCATGCAGGCGAGTTGCAGCCTGCAATCCGAACTGAGCGACACTTTTTGAGGTTTGCTCCCCCTCGCGGGTTTGCGTCCCTTTGTATGCCGCATTGTAGGACGTGTGCAGCCCTAGTCATAAAGGCCATGAGGACTTGACGTCATCCCCACCTTCCTCCGGTTTAACACCGGCAGTCTCTCTAGAGTCCCCGACTTTACTCGCTGGCAACTAGAGACAAGGGTTTCGCTCGTTAAGGGACTTAACCCGACATCTCACGACACGAGCTGACGACAGCCATGCAGCACCTGTGCAAAAGTTCCCGAAGGCACCCCTTCCTTTCAGAAGGGTTCTTAAGCATGTCAAGACTAGGATAAGGTTCTTCGCGTAGCCTCGAATTAAGCCACATCCTCCACCGCTTGTGTGAGCCCCCGTCAATTCCTTTGAGTTTCAGCCTTGCGACCATACTCCCCAGGCGGAGCACTTAACACTTTCGCTACGTCCGAGAAAATGTGGAAGTTCCCACGGACTAGTGCTCATCGTTTACGGCTAGGACTACCGGGGTATCTAATCCCGTTCGCTACCCTAGCTTTCGTTCCTCAGCGTCAGAAGAGATCCAGTGAGCCGCTTTCGCCACCGGTGTTCCAGATGATATCAACGCATTTCACCGCTCCACCATCTGTTCCGCTCACCTCTATCTCCCTCAAGCCATGCGGTTTCAAGCGCAGTTCCACAGTTGAGCTGTGGGATTTCACACCTGACCTGCTTGGCCGCCTACGAACTCTTTAAGCCCAGTGATACCGAATAACGTTCGGACGGTTCGTCTTACCGCGGCTGCTGGCACGAACTTAGCCCGTCCTTCCTCCTAAGATCACTCAAGTAAAGGGGAGTACCCCAATACATTTGTTCCCTTACGACAGCGGTTTACAACCCGAAGGCCTTCATCCCGCACGCGGCGTCGCTTGTTCAGACTTTCGTCCATTGACAAAGATTCTCGACTGCAGCCACCCGTAGGTGTCTGGGCAGTGTCTCAGTCCCAGTGAGCCGGGTCATGCTCTCACACCCGGTACCCATCGTTGCCTTGGTGGGCCATTACCCCGCCAACTAGCTAATAGGTCGTAGACTCATCCTCAGGCGGAATCACACCTTTGGTTCGGAAACATTATCCGGTATTACTGCCAGTTTCCCGACGCTATCCCGGACCCGAGGGTAGATTTCTACGTATTCCTCTCCCTTTCGCCGCTGTCCGTCTCCCGAAGGAAACTTCTCGCGCGACTTGCATGCCTAATCCACGCCGCCAACGTTCATTCTGAGCCAGGATCAAACCCTTCAATTGTGTATGCTTTCTGCTTAGCTTCAAGTTGTTGCCAACCCTAAACCAAACAGACTATTAACCCAATTAAGGCCTTGCGGCTCTAATCAATTTGCTAACAAAACTTCTGGAAAACCAAAAGCCCCGCTAGCTGCACTCCTGGTCAAAGAGTGCCGTTTTAAAGTTGTTGCCACTAACTCCAGTAACCAAAGGCTACCAAAATCAATAGCTCACAACCTTGCAAAATTTGTTGCTGAAAACTTGCGTTCTCAACGGAGAGCTTATCTACCAAATTGTCAAAGATCGGTTTGCCCCGCCGTGTCTGGCGAGTCTCGTAATTTATCGCATTCGAATTTGATCGTCAACCCAAAATTGTCTTCTTGTGAAGAGTTTTTTATTGTTGACTTTCGCCTTCTGCGTCTTTCAGATTCCCAAAAGTTAAACTCATGGCTTGCCACTGGTTTGACTTGTGAGCCCGATTGTCGCTTGCGAGGTCCAAAAGATATCGGCTGCTGCCGACGCCCACAAGGACCTATCCGCGAATTTTGTGAAGATATCGCGAATTGCTTCCTCAGGTGTTGCGCTTCGTGTGGAAAAGTCTCATAGAAACACGTCAAGAAGCTGTGCCGGTTCTACGCCCCAAAGCCACGCAACGGATTGATTGTCTTAGCAGCTCAACCCTAATTGACGCGACAATCCTATGCCTCGTACCGGTACACGCCGTTCAACGAGTCAGTCGCCTATCGTTAAAGATGAAACGAAAAGCCCAGCATTCCTAACCGGCGGCAATTGTCGTCTTGCGCTTGCTCTCTTCCATCTCAATCATCTTGCCAAGGATGTCCGGTAAGCTGGTGCGAATCGACCAGGCCGGATAGTGACTCTTGAGCTTGCGCAGATCGCTGATGTAGCAAATGTGGTCTCCCACCCGATTGGTTTCACTATAGGTGTGCCGCACGCGATAGGGACTAATCTGCTCGATTAGCTGGATGCACTCGAGCATCGACGCGGCATTTTCGCGCCCACCGCCCAAATTGTAAACTTCGCCGGGCCGAGGATTCTCCGCAAATTGTTCGAAGGCAAAGATGACGTCACTGCTCTCAATCTGATCCCGCACCTGTTTGCCTTTGTAGCCGAACACCGTGTAGGGCTTGTCGTGTACCGCCACATGCACCAAATAGGACAGGAATCCATGCAGTTCGACCCCAGAGTGACTAGCCCCAGTCAAGCAGCCACCGCGAAATACACCTACTTTCATATCGAAATAGCGTCCGTATTCCTGAGCGATTACGTCGGCGGCGCATTTCGATGCCCCGAACAGTGAATGTGTCGTGCGGTCAATGCGACAATTCTCGTCGATGCCATGCCAGTCCTCTTCGCGCGCGTACTCCCACCGCGTCTCGAGCTCGACCAGCGGGACTTCGTTGGGAGCGTCGCCATAAACCTTGTTGGTGCTCATGTGGCAAAACACGGCTTCCGGCGCATGCTGCCGCGTGGCTTCGAGCAGATTGATCGTTCCGCCAGCGTTTACGTCAAAGTCCAACAGCGGAATATCTTTGGCTTTGTCATGTGACGGCTGGGCGGCGCAGTGAATAATCAGATCGAACGACTGCTTTGAAAACAGCTCTTTGACGGCGACACGGTCGCAAATGTCTAACGCAACGTGCGTAAAGTTGCTCGTGTCTTCGAGCAGTCGCTCCAAATTCCAACGCGTGCTGCCTTGCGGCCCAAAAAAGGTCTGTCGCATGTCGTTGTCGACGCCTGTGACCTCCGCCCCCAAGGCATCCCAGTGCCGCACCGCCGCCGAACCGATCAGTCCGCTAGAACCCGTTACCAACACCTGCATCAAAAAACTCCAACTCAATCTGAAATCGGTTTGCGGCACAGCCATCCGTCCCGCACACGTTGGTTTCATATTAGTTGCCCGCTTAGCCAATCACAACTTGGCGGCCTGTGCCACCGGACTCCGAGCGATGAGTGGCAGCGCTTGTCTTGTTGTTTTACCGCCTAAAGACCTCGGATACTGACAGTACCCATTGGGAAACTGCGTCCGAACAGTCGACCGATTCGTGTGACTCGAAAACCTGAATTTGTTCGCGTGATCGGCATGCCTGAATCGTTTCGGCTTCTGGATCGACAATTAGAACTAGCGGGCAACCGGCGTCCAGCCAAGCGAACGTTTTCGCTTCAATACGCGCCTCGCGATCGTTGGGCGAACGGACTTCGATGGCCAGATCAGGAGCCAACGGAAGATAGCCCGTTTCGTTGGCGAGCGAGTCATATCGAGATTGTTTGAGAAATGCGACATCCGGAGCTAGGACCGTATCCGGATCCACCGCGATGCGAAAGCCAGTCTCTGCTGCAAAAACAACGCCCAGTTTGAATTCTTCGACGTGCTTGTCTAACAGCACCGCAATCCTGTGGGCCAAGCGACCATGCCTTCCACCAGCGGGCGACATCATGTGCAGGTTTCCTCGTATCAACTCGTAACGAAAACCATCGGATGGAAATTCGAATAATTCGTTGGCTGTAACGATGAGCGGTATTTTTAATGTCGGCATGTTAGTCATGCATGTTGATCGTGCGGGTTGGCGGTGAGCGTCACGTGATGGGCATCTCGAGAGTCGCAAATTGCCTGACAGTGCATTCTAGCATCGAAAGGGGGCCACCTTCTTGGACAAAGCTTGGGCCGCGTTCGCGAATTATGACTTTTCGTGTCATTTTATCACGCTAGAATGAGGTTCGCTTCCGCTCTTTCACAATTTCGTTCCCAGCACCCTTGGGCCCTTTACCGGCTCAACCTTCTAGGCCAATTGCAATGAGTAGCGTTTCTTCCACCCAGTCCGTGCCCAAAAACAGCTCCCTGGCTGGCGACCGAAGTTCGCTTGAATTCGTCGACCACTTTTGGCACCGGCACATCGGGCCGTCAGCCAGCGAAACTGCGGAAATGTTGGAGTCGCTGGGATTTCACTCGCTGGACGAACTAACCGACCGTTTGGTTCCTGCCGATATTCGCCTCGACCGTGACTTGGATATCCCTGCCCCGCGCGGCGAGCATGAGTTTCTGTTGGCTCTGAAAGCGATTGCAGCCAAGAACAAAGTTTTTCGGTCTTGTATCGGGATGGGCTATTACGGCACCGTTACTCCGCCAGTCATCTTGCGGAACGTATTGGAAAACCCAGGCTGGTACACACAGTACACCCCGTACCAAGCCGAAATCGCTCAGGGGCGCCTCGAGGCACTGCTGAACTTCCAGACCATGGTCGCGGATTTGACGGGACTGCCGCTGGCTGGCGCAAGTCTGCTCGACGAAGCCACGGCGGCAGCCGAGGCCATGGGCATGTGCATCGCTATCGCCGGTCACAAGAAGCGTGGCTTCTTTGCGAGTGCAGATTGCCATCCGCAAACTTTAGCACTCTTGCAGACGCGGGCGCAAGGTTTAGGCGTTGAATTAATCATTGGTGACGTCAACGATATCGACTTCAGTCTTGGCACTGGTGGTTTGTGTGGATTGCTGCTGCAGTATCCGACGACGGACGGACGCATCGACGACTACTCGGCGATCGCCGACACAGCCCGCGAGCATGGGGCGCTTGTCGTCGCAGCCGCCGATCTGCTGGCACTCACTTTGATCGTGCCGCCTGGAGAATGGGGAGCGGACATCTGCATCGGCAGCGCGCAGCGCTTCGGCGTGCCGATGGGCTTGGGCGGTCCGCACGCAGCCTATATTTCTACGCACGAGCAACATGCCCGCAAACTTCCAGGACGAATCATAGGCGTCTCCAAAGATGCGCAGGGTAATCGGGCGCTGCGGATGGCTATCCAAACGCGCGAACAACATATTCGCCGTGACAAAGCCACTAGCAATATCTGCACGGCCCAAGCCCTGCTGGCCATCATCAACTCGTTCTACGCGATTTACCACGGCCCCGACGGCTTGCGACGCATTGCCCAACGCGTGCATGCTTACACCGCTGCACTCGCACAGGGGCTAGCCCGACTCGGGCACACGGTGATCGGGGCAGACGAACCGCGCGCGGTGTTTGATACGATTCGAATTCGGCTGGGCAAAGGTCGCTCGCATGCGGCGCGTCAAGTAGCCGAGGCGGCCATCGAACGCCACATCAACTTGCGCATCTACGACGATGGTACTTTGGGTGTTTCGCTCGACGAAACCGTTGATCATGCGTTGGTAGCGGACATCTTGGCTGCCTTTAACTTTGGACATTACACCGGCTTTGACATCGACGAACTGCTGCAGGAAGCCCGTGCCAAGGGCCTAACGAACCTGGGCGAGCATCAACGCCAAAGCAGCTTCATGACTCACGAAGTCTTTCATGCCTACCGCAGCGAAACGCAACTGTTGCGCTACATGAGCAAGCTTCAAAGTCGCGATCTCTCGTTGGCCCACAGCATGATTCCGCTGGGGTCATGCACGATGAAGCTCAATGCGACCAGCGAAATGCTGCCGGTGACGTGGCCTGAGTTTAGCCATATTCATCCATTCGCTCCCGACACGCAGTGGCGCGGTTACACGCAAATGTTTCGTGAACTTGAGCGTTGGCTTTGCCAAGTCACCGGATTTGCCGCGATTAGTTTGCAACCCAATTCTGGAGCTCAAGGCGAATACGCGGGCTTGCTCGTCATCCGTGCGTATCATGAACACAACGCGGCCAAAGCAGGCAAAGCCAACCAGCGTAACGTGTGCTTAATTCCAACCTCCGCCCACGGAACGAATCCAGCGTCGGCCGTCATGGCTGGCATGCAAGTTGTACCCATCGCCTGTGACGAGCGCGGCGATATCAACGTAGAGGATCTGCGAGCCAAGGCCGAGCAGCATCGTGACACGCTATCCGCCTTGATGATCACCTACCCGTCGACGCATGGCGTATTCGAGTCGACTATACGCGAGATCTGTGAGGTGATTCACCAGTGCGGTGGCCAAGTCTACATGGACGGTGCCAACATGAACGCTCAAGTTGGTTTGACCAGTCCCGGCAAATGCGGTGCAGATGTGTGCCACTTGAATTTGCACAAGACTTTTTGCATTCCACATGGCGGTGGCGGACCCGGCATGGGACCCATCGGCGTCGCTCCGCAGTTGGTCGATTTCTTGCCCGGTCACCCGGTCCAGCGACCGGACACGGCGGGCGAGTTCGCAATTGGTCCCGTCTCAGCCGCACCGTATGGCAGCGCGAGCATCTTGACGATCAGCTATGTTTACACGGCTTTGATGGGCGGCGAAGGACTCAAGCGTGCATCGCAGGTGGCCATCTTGAATGCCAATTACATGGCTTATCGCTTGCGCGAGCACTACGAAATTCTGTACACCGACAGCCACGGCTTTGTCGCGCACGAATTCATCGTGGACTGCCGGAGCCTCGAAAAATCGAGTGGTGTAAAGATTGAGGACATCGCCAAGCGGCTTATGGACTACGGCTTTCACGGCCCCACCATGTCTTGGCCCGTGCCTGGTACGCTGATGATTGAGCCGACCGAAAGTGAATCGAAAGCCGAGTTGGATCGCTTTTGCGACGCCATGATTTCCATTCGCGGCGAGATCGCAGAAATCGAAGCTGGGCAACTCGATCGTGAAGACAATCCGCTCAAGCACGCGCCGCATACCATGCAAGTCATTGGCTCCGACGCCTGGAACCACGCTTATTCCCGCGAGCGCGCTGCTTGGCCGCAAGCTTGGCTTCGCGATGCCAAGTTTTGGCCAACCGTTGGCCGCATCGACAACACCTACGGCGACCGCAACCTAGTCTGTAGCTGCCCTCCCATGACCGACTACGCGCCGAGTTCGTTTAACGACTAGCCGCAGGCGACGGTGTCCGAGTGCAATAGCATGGTCTTGCCATCGTGTTGACTTCAGGAAAGTCTGAGGCTAGTCGTTTAAAGAATCGCGTAGCTACGTCTCTCCTTCAATCTGCGTTCGATTTCGTCTTGTTCGAACAATGCGGCGCCGAGGGCCTCAAGGGCAAGGTCGACGGTGTCCGCCTTTAGCGAAGAGGCAACAGGCGGTTGTTCGTCAGGTGCCACTGAGGCTTCGCTCTCCTCGTTACCGTTTTTGCGATTCAAGTAGTTGATCACCAGCAATGCGTCGATCGGGGACATGAAGTTGTCACCCGAAACATCTATAAAGCCGTTTTCAGGTACGGTGTACGGGACGTTTCTGCTGGAATTTGAGTTGAGGTAGTTGATTACCAGCAGAGCGTCGATAGGCGATACGAAGCCATCATCGTTCACGTCTTCAGGGAGCAATAAATTGTGCCAAGGTATGAGTTGCCGAATCCCGTTATCGAAACGTATTTGTGTTTCAGCTTGTGTAACTTGCAGCTTTTCGCTGGGGCTTGTCTGCTCAAAGCCAGTAGGGAGCACTGGAACAACCGTGTACTCGCCGAGCGGCACTTGGGAGAACACAAACCAACCTTGTTCAATTGCGTTGTCTTTTTGCGCGTTCCGGTTGACGTCAATCCAATACGTAGGTGAAGTCGCCACTACGTTGCCTTGGTCGTCCTTAAGCTGGATCTCGAATTGACGATCAGTCCACTCACCGGGATCAAACTGCGAGTTATGGTTGGCGTCAAAGTACAGTTGGCCAACGATTCTCGAGCCGGGTTCAACTCCGTCGGGGATACCTTGTACGATCACACGACCGTTGGCGGACAGTTCCCCTAGTAGCCCCTCACCGGACTGTTGTCCAGCAATGATCAAGTCAGCATCCAAGCGTCCAAGGCGGTAAGAGTCTAGGTTGCCTTGAATCTCAACACGTTGCGTTACATCGGTAGCTATAAATGATCCGACGCTGCCGTCGATCAGTACATTGCCCGAAATGGATCCGCCGGTTTCTCCCAAGCCGACTTGAATGGTTGCGATCAGGGAATGCGGCTGGGTCGAAATCCAAGCCCCAGACAAGTCGCCGTGGACCTGCAGACTGCTAATAGCCGGGATCGTGTCCAGCGAATCGGCAGTTGCCGTGGCTTGCAGAATCAAGTTGCTATCGCCATGCACGATCACGTCACCAAGCCGAGCCGCTTTGATCTGGCCAGTCAAACTCCCGCCACTCGATTCGCCGACTATCACTTGTTCAATCGGTCCACCGGAAACCAAGTTGATATTAACCTCGTCGGCAATCAGTGATTCAACTCCGCCGGCGACATGTAGGCTGTTGGTCGAGTAAATCGTCCCGCCACGTCCGTTGTGATCCGCCGTCGCAGATAGGTCTAGTGACGTGTGTACCGGATCATGAGTCACCAACGTGGCGCGGATGTCTCCGCCCAACGAAGCCACGCGGTCGACTGAAAGCACATCGTACACGCCGGTCACATCGGCTTGCGGATGAGCAGCAGCGGTGCTGATCGCTTCAATTCTCGCGACGCGGTCGGCTACAAAATTGCCAAAATGGATGAAGCCATCGGTCGCAGTGATGGCACCGATGTCGCCCACAAATTTGGCTCGCCCCACGTTAATGCTACCCACCACGGAGATCGAGCCGCTCGATGCGGCCTGAGCATCACCGGCTTGTCCCGTCAGGAAATTGGAGCTGATGAGATCACCGGTGATATTCAACCCGGTAAACCCGTGTTGCAGCAACACGTCGGATGAAAGCCCGCCGAAGACATCGAAACCGGCCAATCGATCGGCATCGACGCGTCCACCATGTACCCCGCCTTGGACACTGCCGGTCAACGCCCCACGGATGAACATCAACACGCCTTGTCCCCCGGGCGTGCCAATAGAGCCGTCCGCCAGTAGCTCTGTTGTAGCGTTCGTATCGCCGCCAAAATCGATCAAACTGCCGTCGGCAATTGAGTCAATGGGGAATTCACGCACATTGCCTGATGCATGGAAGTTGCCTTTCACCAAACCTGCTCCGGAAAGATCGAGCCGCAACAAGTCTCCGCGAATGTTGAAGTTGCTCAAGTCGAGCGGGCCCCAGCTTGGATCGCGGTCGGTGACAGTTACAGCCACCACCGTGGTTGCATCGCCACCAATGATCTCGATCGTGGCTTGCATGTCGTCGAAAGGCACGGGATCGTTGATCGAGGGATCCGCTGGCTCGAAAGTCAAGTTGATGGTCCCCGGTCCTCCGAGAACATTGAATTGCATCCGGCCGTTGACGAAGTCGTCGATGTCGATGTTGCGCCCCGTGAAACTGCCGACCTGCTGTTGAGCGCCGCCAAACAAAGCCACGTTATCGATAACGCGTGCATGCTCGCTGCGGCCTCTGGGGATCAATCGGAAGATCACTCGGCGATCGTTGGAAAAGTACGGTCGCGGACCGAAATCGAACGCATCCAGCGAAGGAACGGGTTCTCGTAGTGAATTGCCTATGTCAACCCGCCACTTGCTCCATCCCTCAAGTTTTGCGTGCGCACTCAATGCCGAATCGCCTTGCACAGCCAGCACTTTACGAACGTCTAGTTCGATTTTGGTTGCTAGCAGCGGATCCTCATGTGAGTCTGGAAGAATGGCGTAGACGCTCCAGCGGTCAAGCGGCTTTGTTGATTTATCCCAAAACTCAATGTAATTCGGAGCGAAGAGTTCTGGAAAAGTGGCTTCAAACTCAAAACCATGGGCGAGTCCGTAGGGATCCTGCACGCTAGTGGTGCTTTCCGCGAATCCTCTCCCTACAACCGTTCCTTCCGAATTGTCGGGAACACCGTCTGTCCCCGGCAAACTATAGAAGAGTGGGTGACTGCTATAGCGGAAATCGCTGGCGTTGTCGCCAGCCAAGAATTCCGGGTCCGTGAGGTTGGGGTCGGGGGCACGATCAAGTGAATTGAATCTCCCTTCCTGGAAGTCGTAAAAAATAGCTGCGTTTTCAGGTCGTGCTGGTACGACGAAGTCGGAATCGATGATGGTGAGAGTCGCCGTGTCGTCACGCAACGACAGACTCTGGCCCACAGGCGCTGATGGCGGATCGAAGTGGAAGATGATTTCGCGGTCGCCTTCGGATGGCGCTAGACCATCGCCTAAAAGAACTATCTCGATCTGCTTTTCCGCAAACAGCCCATCCGGTCCTTGTTGTACATCGCTAGCCGTGAAGATCAACTCGCCGCGCCGCCACAAGGACTCATTGACAGACGGAATCGTTTGGCCCTGCGCGTCTCGGACTATGAAGTCGACACCGTACTGTGCATAGTTGTCGATGTCGTAGCTAACTTTGATTTCGCCACTGGACCACGTCAGCGGAACGTTTTCGATGCGAACGGGAACTTGAACTACTCGTGTCACCGAACTATCGCCAGCCGGCTCTACCGCAGCCACATCGCGGATAACAACACGTGCATCGCAAGCTCCCGCGTTTAACGAGAAATGCAGGTTAAGTGGCTCGCCAATTAGTGGTTCCAATTGGAATTCGACACAACCCGACGGTGTGATCCGCCCTCGAATTCGCGGCGAAGGATCATCGTGAATCCCGTCACCGTTGGAGTCATCAGTACCCAAGCCAACCCACTGCCCGCTAATGGGCGAAATGAAGCCAAATCTTCCCCAGCCATCGAACTCGCCTACAAAGGTAATACCAGTTGGTGAGTCTGCGTCCGCCAACAATGCCATGGTCACATCACCATGAATTTCACCGAAGCTGTTGCCGAGTGTCACGTCGCCCGAGACAAACATGCCGCCTTGTTGCTTCACGTCTTGAATGACCCAATTGTCATCAGCGGCTGACGGATCAAAGCCCGGCGAATACACGCCCAGTGTGAAGTCCAAGTCGCCTTGGGGAACGCCGCTTAGCAGCCAATCGCCGATCTGAGAAAAGACCTGTGGAGCGTCGCCCAAGTTGCCAACTCGACTCAAACCCGACTGTTCCAGGAAAGTTTGCAACAGAGTGGGCTCGTAGGTCCTGTCTTGGGGATCGCTCGCATCCAGGTTGCTCAATGAGAAGTTGATGCTCGCGCCGGCTCGCGGATATCCAAATTCGTTCGGCGAATTGGGCACTTCGATCTCGGCCACGAAATTCAAGCCGCTCCACTGTTCCAACGATTGGTCCGGTTTCAGGGCTGGAAATCGTCCGGTCGCGATTAGAGAACCGTCGGCGGCTTCGAGCAACGCGCCACCAAAGTCAATGCCCAGTAGTTTTCCAGACGATGAGTCGCCAAACGGACTGCTAAGCGGAGCCGAACCCACCACGCCGCGCAGGTAGGCATCGTCGACCAAACGTCGGGAAAGCGTGTTCAGTTTGGATTGAACATTGGCGATGGTGTCCGATAGTGTGATTTGTCCGGAGGCAATTAGCGTATCGAGAGCGGCATCGATGTCCGTACCGTTGGAAGCCAATTCGTCAAACAATGCGTAAATTTGCGAAGCTAGCGAGGGCGCACGGTTATCTACATCGCTGTCGTCGACTTGCAATAGGTCGGCAATTTCCGGGAAGACATTCGGAACAAATAGTTGCACTTGAGCGATATTCACGTGATCAAAAATCGCGTCGCCAACCGAGCCACTCGCCTCAGCGACTATCTCGAAAAATCGCAAGTAGTCCGAAGGCTCGAGTCGCTGGAATGCCTCGAGCACAGTATCGCTGGCTTCAAAGCCAAACTCGGTCACTAGCGGCTGTAGGTCGGCAGCCGTCTGATCCGACAATGCATTGAACCAGGCGAGTGGATCCGACAGAAACTCAGGAATCTTCAGCTCGCCGTCCAGCAGTATGCCACCTTGCTGCCGCAGTTTGATGAAGTCTGCTTGAGTGACCGTCACTTGGCTCGGCAAGTCGACTCCGGAGGCAGTTCCATCTTCAAACAGGATGCGCACGTCGCGCAGCGGATGGTCTGAAGGTAAGCCGTCATAGGGGACTTTCGGATCGAACGAGTCTCCCAGCTCCGGGATAGACGGAAATACCAATGCGGCGAATTGGCCGACATCAAATCCCGCCAGGCCACTTCCCACGCCGACTGAGCCAACAAACTGCCCGCGCCAGTCGCGTGTGGTGTCGATCTCCCAAGGTTGCAACGTCAGCACGTCACGGACTAAGTTTTCCGTGGGAATCTCGACATCGACATCAAAGCGGTCGTAGATAGGCAGTGCGCCGCCAAAGATCCGCAGCATCTTCTCGATAATGCCCACATTCTCGGCGCGAAGCGAGATGCCACGCTTGTTCACCGTCAGCCCTATCGACTCTGTAGCCCTATCCAACGCCGATGGTGTGTCCAGACCAAGGTCACTGATTGGAATGCCAAGTAGCGTCGGGCTGATTCCCGCATTGAACACCAGCGAAGGATTCACTCGTTCGAAGAACAGATCTGCTGCGGGACCGCTGGCATCTACGATTGTCTGGCGCAAAGCTTTGATAAAGGCGGCCTGTGCATGGGCGAACCGGACAGTCGCCAAATAATTTTCGTAAATACTGACAATTAGCGGGGCTTCGTTCACGTCTGGCGACACACCGTCAATCAACTCTTGCACTCGCGTCAAGACACCTTGAGGATTCGTCAGCAGATTAGCCAACCCATGTTCTGCGTCAAAGATGTTGTTGTGAGCGTTGCCCAGCAAATTGTCGAAGTATGCGTCGTCTTGCAGTTCACCCGTCAAGCCGCTACTTTCGATTACGCTTTGCGACGGAGTCATCAGTAGTTGTATCAACTCGCTCGCCACTTCGATTGCACGCTGCAGCTTGGCATCGACCGTTTCGCCAGCGTCAAAATCGACTTTGACGGTTGGTAGATTGCCCAATTCGAAATCGAAGATGCCGTCTGTGCCGTTCAGGCCGAGCAGTCGATCGCGCAGAAAGTCGACATCAATCACTTCTGGCGGCTCAATTCCGTCGAGCAGTAGTTGAACGAGTCGCAAATCGCGGGCACTATTCAGGCCGACCGCAATGTCGTCGAAGAGTCGGTTAAAGTACTCCGCTCCGGTGTCCAACGCTTGCCCCACCACGCCCGACTCGAACACCTTTTCCAAGATTGTTTGCAAAGCCACAATTGCGCCCTTCGATAACGCCGTCGCTGTCCAGGGTCATCCCAAAACCGGCTTGGACAGGTGAGAGGATGCCAAGCAACGTACCACTCTTCGGCAACTCACCGGCGATGTCGATTTTTGGGTTGTACTGGTCGGACCAATCGAACATCATGCCGACACCGCCAATGTCGAAGCCCAGCGCTTCGAGGTCCGCCAGAGCATAGACTTGCATCCCGAAGGGAAAGCTTCGCAGGAACTCGTTCGCGTCAATGTCGATGTCCAAGTTAGACTGGATCGTTTCGCCTAATACTTGTTGGAAGGCACCCCAGGGATCTTCTGCATTAGCTGGATCGTTAAAGGCGTTGATGGCGGCTTCCATGGTGGCACCACTAACACCCTCAAAGGCTTTATAGCTGCCCCCGAGTTTGTCAATCGCGGTATCGCCGTTGGCCAACGCGTCAATCACACTCATAACCGTGGTCGAACCATCTTCTTCTTTGAGGGCAATGGTGTAATCGGGCAGGTCGTAGCCGATGTTGATACCCATCGTCATCTGCAGACCAACAGAATTGGCGATGTACTGATTTGTCAGGTAGGCGCCGGTTACCAACGTAAAGCCCTGGTCCCAAACGTAGCGTGGATCTGCCTGGCCATCGCCGTCTTCGTCGTTGATCTGTCCGTCACGTCGGTGCAAGTTAGTGATCGCGTCAGCAATGCGCGACAGGCTAAGATCCAAGGGGGCTTGGATCTTGACGTTGGTCAGCAGATCCCTGGGATCTTCGATGACCGGCAGCGGGCTGCCATCGAAGACGATCCCGCCTTGGAAACCAGTAAGCACAAACCCCGTTGGTCCGCCAATGGGCACGGGCACTCCAGCGCTGACCCGTGCCAAGATGGGGCCAAATTCCGTCAGGATGATCTCGCCGCCAAACTCCCAGCCGTTAAATCCTGCTTCGCCACTCAGGCGGAAGAAAAGCGCGGAGGCAAGTTCGCCATTGTTGTCGCGGTCGAATTCCACATTGCCAAATCCAATGCCGCCGCCAATCTTGATCGAACCCAAGTCGAGTCCGATTTTACTGTCGATAGCGTCGCCGCCACTGATAGGCCACCGACAGCCGGCGAATAGCGGGTCGGAGAACAAATCGTAGCCAATTCTGCCCAGTGCCAAGAGTGCCGAGCCGATCTGCAGATTGCCTGCGTCATCGAAGACTTCGATCCCAGTCAGCCGGTCATCGTACTTGTCTTTCAGGTAATCAAAGTTGTCGACGATCAACTCCGTGCACTCGCTGATAGCCTCAATATCAACGTTGATGCCCGTGGCAATTCCGCGAAAGTCGATCAAGTCGCCGACGAACGGCACGCCGCCGGAATCCACACCGCCAGAGAAAGTGACGAACACATTCTGCAACAGATCCATGCCCCAAGCAGTAGCTCGCTCGAGGATATTGGGCTGCGCTGGCGGGCTGCCTTCTTCGACTACAAGAGTCGAATCTCCTGAGCAAGTTGAACAGATCTTCGGCATCGACGTCCAAGCCACTTTGAAACTCCTTGAACCGGAGTCCAATCTCTTGTACTTCGATTGGAAACCAGTCCAGTCCAAAATTCCCCGTCCCTTGCTCGCCATCCTCCGGCTGCGTCAGAGCCACGAAGAACCCAGGGAGTTGGTAGAAGTCGACGCCCAACGAGAAGTTCGGGTCGCTTACATCCAAGTTGACTGCACTTGGATTCCAACCGATACCAAAGTTGCCGGCCTTACCGCCAAGCCCTATCCCTTCGTAGCCTACTGTAACCTCAATGGACCCATCGACGTTCTGCTCGTCTTGTTCCGTGATGACGTGACCTGTCGGACGCGTTCCGCCAAACGTCAGAAACGGACCGTTGCTGATTACTTGGCCGCTTGGCGTTCGCGAAAAGGCATCGAAGTTTATGGAAGCGCTGGTAGCGTTCATTTGCACCAGACCGCCAAAGTCCAGATCCACGCTGGAGACGCTTAGACCGTCGAAATCCAAGTAAGGCTGGTTGGCGGCGCGCTCAATTCGAGTACCAGTGGCGTCAGTCACAATGTCAAACGCTACGTTGAAATCTAGTTGCAGATTTTGGAAGCGGAATCCCCAACCGCCTTCCGGTTCGGCGTCTGGATCCAGTGGAAGATTGCCCAATCCCAGACTGGCTGCCGCCGAACTGTCTAGCAGCAGTCGTGTTCGCGTACTCGACAGCCGTTGAATGCGACTCGTCGTAGGATCCACGACGAAACCCGCACCCACGTCGAGTGGAGCATAGTCGCGGACCGTCTCGCTCTCGGTCGATAACCAACTGAGTCCGGCGCTCAGGCCAATTGCGCCTGTCCACTCTCCGTGGTTATAGCCGCCCAACGTGATTGTGGCGGCAGTGTCAAAGTAGTTTTCAAGACCCAAATCGCCGCCATGAACGACCAAAGGACCGAATTGCAGATCTTTGATCCCCAGCGTAATTTGCGGCAGGTCTACCAAACGGATCGTCGGTGATTCACTGGCGTCTGCCCTCACATTAAAGGTCAGCTCGAACTCGTTTCCGCTGGCGGAACTTTGCGATTGCCCCGCTGGATCCTCAAAGTAAATCACCGGCTCGAACGGTAACGGATCAAACAAGCCGAGGTTGACAGTCCCGGCCACCGTGATGTTGGCGTCGAGATTCGGATCGTTCAGCACGAGCCGTTCACTGGGTTGAGCCGCGATGGCAATGGCGGTCAAATCCAAAGGCAACACGCCTTCAGCTAGCCCTAGCGAGTGTGTCAAGCCCTGCTCGGCCGTCAATCCTGCAGCGGTTACAGTGACTTGGCCGCCGCCCGAAATCTCAAAGTCATCGGTGTAAATTCGAACCGGTTTGTCATCGAGCAAGACAAACGTCAGGGAGGTTTGCCCCATTACCTGTAGGACTGGATCGGTCGGCAATGTGTCTGGCCCTAGCTGCAGCGTTACAGCATCGGTGTCAAATTCAAACACATCGGAGATCTGGCCGCGCGCTCTGTCGACGTGCAAGTTCATCTGACCATTCGCAATATCAATCGTACCCCTGAGGCCAGACACCGATGCATTGACTTCGGCACTCGGCAACAGCGATGCATGGTTAGCGCTGAATTGAATGTTCGCCAAGCTACCTGTGATTAGGTCGCCAGGTTCATCGACGGTGACGATGCGCGGCTCGGCAACGCTACCAAGGTTGCTAAGCGAGAAGGCTCCGCCAATTTCAATTGCGTTGATGGTCAGCCAAAAACGTTCGAAATCCAGCAGTTCTGTGCCGCCAACTGTCAGTGCTCCATCCAAGTCTATTTGAATGTCGCCAATGGTCAGTCGATCCGAAAACAACGCAACATCGTGTAGCGTCGTGATTGCTGAATTCATTCGTTCCAGCAGCCATTGTTACTAAAATCAGCGGCCAAAGAACTAATCGTCGCAATCGGATCGTGCGGCCCAGGATTAACCGTGATGTCCACAGTTTCCGCCGTCAACTTGACGACGTTTTGGATGTCAATCTCCAGGTACGCCACCGATAACTGAGTCGGCGTGACGATCAAATCGGTGAAGTAAATATGCGGCGACTGATTGGTGGCGTTCCAGTTCAGTTGGATGGTGAAGCCGAGTAACAAGTCGTTAACCGTCAAGCCGCCATAGGTGCCGGAAGCGCCCGCATCAAACTGAATTCGCGTCAGCAGGTTTAGTTGCCCGGCGCTCAGTGAACTGCCTGGCCGGAGATCGATATTCAGATTCGAATAGACTTGCGATTGGTCGCCGATTAACTGCGCGGATGTACTGAGTGTGCCCGTCAAGTCTGGAATCCAATCGCCTTCGACGTAGCCGCCGAGATTCAGCTCACCATCCACCGACAGGCCGGCTGCGTTGTCGTCGGCGTCGAACTCAAGGCCAAGTTGGATCGGTCCAAGGTTCCAAGGCGCAATCACGGTTTGCCCTTCGACAGTTTGCACTCGAAAATCGGCATTGAACGTGTTGACATCGCCCGAGCCAATGGTTGCATCGGCGTTAAGTCCAAAGTCGGCAAACGGGTTCAGGTTGAACACGCCCTGCACACTCACGTCAAACTCGGGATCCGGGAGTCCATCTCCAGTGGTATCTCGATTCAGATAGATCCGCTGACCGTCGAGAGCTTGAATCGCAACATGATGAACTTCGACCGGCAGCAGCCCTTGTACGCCGAAGCTCGCGATCGCATTGTCAAGGTTTTCAGCGGAAGCACTGAGCATCGAAACTTCACCACCGTGGCTAACGTTGAAGTCCAGCACGCTTAGATTGACACCACTGCCATTGAACATGGAAATGAACAGTGAAGCGTTGTCGACGTGTAGGAGTGAATCGTCTGCTGTCGGGTTCGCGGGCACGTTCAGACTTACACCACTGGCTGCTAGCTCCATGACATCGAAGAAACTTCCGCGAAGCGTGTGCGCATCGAGCGCCAACCCTTGACCGGGAGACCAAGTGCCTTCGAGACAGGTGATCAGCGCAGTCCCTGCCAACTCAGGTGGTAACCCCCCAACCTGTCCACCCGTACACTCAACGTCCGGCACAGCGTCGGGGTTATCTGACGTAGGCAGCAGTATGGCCGCGTCCAAGCTGACGTTCAATCCGCTGACGGCGACCGCCGGCACAAACGGAACCGGCGGCGCAAATCCTGGCGTATTCAAATCCCAGTAGTCGTACTCCGACTCCTCCGGCACCGTCGCCACAATGCCATGCATCTGGATCTCTAAGTCGTCGACCAGCAGTAAGTCAACCGGTTCAGAGCCGCCGATGAATTGAATGGTTCCATCCAAAAAGGCGTCGACTTCGGTGAGCTCCAGTCGATCGCGATACATGACGGCATCGTAGATTTCCACACGTCCCTGGCTCAGCCCACTAAGCACCGAGTTGTCATGCGGCACAATCTCAACCTTGCCGACTCGACCAATCACTTCGCTGAGACCGGGTTCGTAGTTCGGATCAAACGAGTTCAGATCAAACAGGATCACCGAACTGGTAACGCGTCCCAACTGGGCAACGTCGAATTCTAGGCTAGTGAGCGACAACTGCCCGAGCGTCAACTCCGAGGCAAATTCGACGAACGGGGCCTGATCACTAGTCTGGGCGTCCATACGAAACTGGAGCCCCAGTAGTGCGTCGGAGACCGACAATCCCCCCAATTTGCCTTGGAAACCCGCATCCAGCTTGACTTGCCCCATCACTCGCAACGAGCCTTCACCGGAGAACAAGTCGTTGCCAACCGATAACGTGCTGCCTTCAGGTAGAATATCAAATCGCAAGTTGACAAACGGGTCTGTGTTTGTGTCATTCGTATCCGCGGCCACGACCTGGAAGTAGCCTTCGAGTGATTCAACCCAGCGTCCCGACTGATAGCCGCCGAGCAGAAGTTCACCGTCCAGCGTCAGCCCTTCGCCAGCCGCACCGTCAATTCCCAAGGCGATTGGTCCGAAGTTCCAGGGATTGACAACACCATCGATCAGGCGGAATTCAATGTCGAGAGTATTGTCGGGGCCCGCCTGTTGAACTGTGCCGCCGATCTGAATGGTTGGCGTGAAAGGTAAATCCGCAAAAGGCGTGTCTTCGAAGTAGCCGGACACTGTCACCTTTGCATCAAAGTCGCGAAGATCAATTCGTTCTGCGAATGGTTCCACCGTGACCGTTGTGGCTTGTAGTGGAAGGATGCCGGCCAGAGACTGCGTCAAACCACCAGGCTGGAAAGTGCCAGTGGCCGAAGCAACCGAAACGAAGCCCTGCTTGTCGACTTGTAAATCTGTGGCGGCAAGCCCAACGCCTGCGCGGGCAGGTAGGTTCAAAGCCAGTTCGATGTTCGCCGACGAGAAAACTGGCTCATCGATGTTATCCGGATGCCCCAACACCAAGTTGGCACCGGTGCCGCTGACTCGAAACACGTCTTCGATATTGATATCAAACTCGTCGGCCGTTAGTCGAAACACGCCGGCGGCCAGGTCTAGGTCGCCTGACAAGGGGAACTCACTAGAGCCATCACTGTCGAAGAAATCGACTACAGCATCGAATGCCTCGGACAGATCCGGAGCAGCCGGCAAGTCGGGAAGTGTGACACTTGGCAGCAACGATCGCAGGTTAATCAAACCCGAAACGCTGCCGTCGGAGTTGCCAGTGAAGCCTTCGAGCAACACCGATGCATCACGCAGATTGAACAACGAGGCCCCGTCGATCTCGTAGAGGAGATTGCCGATTCCTAGAATTTGATCGTCTATTCGAAAACCCTCAACCGTGCCGACATTGCCGTCGTCATCCAGTCCGATGGCTGAGGCAATTGCTAGCGTCGCCAGCGAGCTACCATCAGCATTGGGCAGCAGCTCGACTCGAAGGTTTTTCAGCTCGGCAACTTGTCCACCCGCGATACCGCCTGGCAAAAACTCGATTTCGCCGACGCGGATAATCGCCGCTGGGCTCAAGTCGAATTCGATCTCCGGCTGGAACGCAGTGCCGATCAACGTGTACTCCGAGGTCGACGCTTCGCCGCGCAGGCCTCGTGCGGCTGCATTGCTGGTGGCGAAGTCGCCGGAGATCATTTGCGTAGTATCTGAAGTGTGTACGACCGGGAAGCGATGTCCCTCGTCGGCTACAAAGCCATTGGTGTAGCCGACATTCAAATTACCGGCCAATGTGATATTGCCATTCACTTCGAGCACATCGTAGCCGGTTCCTTCTTCCAAGCCGCCAATATCGATGGCAAGCTCCGCAGTTGGTGACTGGATGTAGTCGCCCAGGATTCCCAAGTGACCCGTTGGCTGCCCGGCCGATGGGTCTCCCGGGTTGATGGTGCCCGCGTTGTGATAGACGGTCCCGTTGGCAGGGTATAACCAATGAGTCCCGGATACCGTTCCACCGTTCAGAAAGAAATCGCCCGAGACAGTTTTCAGATATCCGTGTACGATCGTCTGCCCCGAATTCTGAATGTAGTCGTTGCCTTGAACGGACATGCCGAGCGGGTTTTCATGCCGGTCGATCAGCACGGTGCCTTCGTTAGTGAAAGATCCGAAAGTTCCGACGTAGAACCAAGTGCCACCCTCCGAAGAATCTGCTGTGTTCGATCCCGACTTCCACCACAACCCGCGATTGACAATCGTCACTGCATTGCCTGGGCCGGTGGAGTGCAGATCCGAATTGCCGGTGAACTCGAAAGTACCTTGCTCGGTATTTTCGATTGTCAGACTGGTGTAGGCCGTGATGTCTTCGTCGCCGTTCCAGGTGAGATAGCCTGAGTTGCGAATGTTGCCTCTTAATAGCTGGAAGGAGGCTACCGTGTTGGTGGCGTTGAAGGTAGTCGTGCCTTGCAGATTGTAGAATGCCTCACTGGTCGATCTGAGCGTGCCGGCATTCCAGTTAAAGTTGCCGAGCACATCGATATCTACTGCGGTATTCAGTTCTCCAGGAATCGCGTATCCGTAACCCCAATGAACACTCGACTGCACTACCAAATCGTGCATCGTGACGCTTGCGCCCTCGAGGAAGTTTAGATGGCCGACGACGTCGACTACAGTGTAAGATGCATCGTAACTGCCTGCAAAATTCACCGTAGCTGTAGGCAGAGGCGCGCCGTAGAATCCGGAGTTGCCGTTGATGTCGATGCGCGAGCCGGGGTCACCGGTGATGGTCGAATTCGGGCCCAGGTTGTGGACGCCGACCCTAAATAGCATCCAACCAGCCGACGCCACATGATAGGCCCCGTCGCTATTTTGATTACGAGCGAGTTCAAGCCTTCCCTCAACGACTTCGATCAAACCGTTGTTGCTTAGCGAGCCGGCACTACCATTCGGGTAAATCGTCGAAACGCCTCCGCCAATTTTACGAATAGTCCCACCCGGGTGATTGATCAAGTCTCCACCACCGCCTTGCCATAGAACGCCGAAGCTGGCATCGCCAACTAGATTGAACACGCCGTAGTTTTCCAGCACGGAATTAAATCGTTGGAGGAATGCGCCACTTCCAACAACATCAATCGTCCCATAGTTGGTGAGCGTGGATGCGTTTAGATATCCTCCAGCTATTAGCGTCCCCGTGGCCTCGGAAGTTATGACCATGCTACCTTCGCCAAGGCTCAGCTCTGCAAATTCGACATGCCCATTGATCGTGATGACTCCCTCGCCGACGGTACCTGAAAACCAAGAATTCGGGCCAGGTAAGCCAAACTTCAATGTACCATCGACGACTGAGTCGGCTGCAATTTCGAGCTGCCCACGATAGATGTCCAATTCCGAGCCGGCACCGATGTTGATACTATTGATCAACATCCTGGGTGGCGGCCATTGGCTGATACTGGAAGTTAGATCGACGGTGGCAGCCAGCTCGCCTGGAATGATCACATCGTCGCCAGCCACAGGAGGCCGTCCCAAATCCCAGTTGTCGCTATCGAACCAGCGTGAGTTGTCGCCGTCGCCATCGGAATTGCCGTCCCAAGTGATGGTAGCCAACATCCGTCGATCTTCCAGCAACTCGGCGCGCAGTCGCCGCGCGACCCGCTCACGCCGTTGTTTATGGCTTCGCGTGTGTTTGCGAATAAGTCCGCGTAAGAATCGCATGGGATGGCGCTTTCAGTGAAACGGGATGCCCACCGAGGGCAGGTGCAGTGAGAGTAACCGTTTCTCCAGATGCGGCTGGATAATCCAACCGGACGCGAAGCCGCAGACAATTTCGAGAAAAGCCACCGCCATCGCGCGGGAGGTCCTGGGATGGACGCGGGGCTCATCAGTCGGCGGAGAATTCGACGCCAGCACTCAGCCGCGAGTACTGCTCGTCGGACAATTCTGGCTTGGCTCTCTGCAACAGTGACTGAAAGTCGGCGAGTCGCCGAGCAGACTCTTCACTGGTTTCACTGCCGCGAAGGCCGTCCAATTCCAACCGCAACAATTGCAGTCGCTGCGCAACGCTCAGTGAATTCGCGTGTTCTTTCAAGAAGGCGCGGACGGTGTCGGCGCTGTGGAGCAAATCGCCTCGTTCGGCCTCGATACTTGCCAAGTCGGTCGTCAATTGCGCCAACACGTCAACGCGAGGGGCTTCCCGCTTGGTTTCGAAGTCGATCAGGGTCTGGTAATGCTCCAGGGCGGATTCGAGATCGCCTGTGCTCCAACTCAGCTTGGCCAAGTGGCCCAGGCAGCGTTGTGCAGAAGCGAGAGATTCGCGCCCCTGAGCCTGATGCGCTTCCCAAACTGCTTGAAACAGCGGCAGTGCCTGAGCATCTTTGCCGGTGCGGAGCATTGTTCCGGCCAGATTGTATTTAAAGGCCAGCGTATTCTCGTGCGCGCTGCCCAACAGTTCCTCAGACACTTGCACCAGCCTTTGCAACTCCTCGCCGGCCCGATCGAAGTCTCCGCTTACAAAATAACAGCCGACCAGCAGATTCTCGGCTTTGAGTGTTTCTGCGTGAGTCGCGCCGACTTGTTTGCGCAGCTCGTCTGCCGCGTGCCGTGCCAGTGGCAGCGCTTTGTCCGACTGCTTCTGCGCCAGATAGATTTCGGCCAAACTGGCTTCGCACAGCAGCCGGTTGAAACTGTTGGGCCCAAAGTACTCATCACAAACGTCCGCCGTCTGCTGCAAATGCTCGACCGCTTCATCCAAGCGGCCCGCAGCCCGCAAGGCGAATGCGTAATTGTTCAGTGTCGTTGCCAGCGGCTCGCCGTGCCGGTCCGGATCCTCGCGTTCAAAGGCAAGCACTGGCTCGAGCAACTCAATGGCACGCGACGACTGTCCCAGCTTGGTCAATGCAATTGCCAAATTGTTGGCGGCGACGTGCGTTGAATCTGCATGTTCGCCCAGATGCTGTTTGGCCGCAGCCAAATTCGGCTCGAGAACTGTGACTGCGTCTTCAAACCGCGACAAATCGCTATACGTTTGGCCCAATGCCGAGCGCGTGTGAATCAGGCGACTCGGGTTAATCTCATCGTTCGATGCAAGTGCCGCTTCCGACAACAATAGTGTTTCGAGCGCAAATTGCGACTCGCCCAGCTCGCGAAGTGACGAGCCAATCGCGTACAGGAGCGTGGCTCGAATCTCCGGCTCTACCTGCTCGTCGGCTTTGAGTTTCTCGTAGGCTTGCTTCAACCGGCTGGCAACCGTAACGTCCTTGCCGTCATTCAGCGGCCGGGAACTTTCAAATAGCCCCACCAGGAATTCACTGAGGTTGGCGCTGACTCGATAATTATCCTCTGCAATCTGGCGCGCCTGTTTCTCCGCCGCTACGATGTTTTTCAAACGGTTGTTGGAGTCGGTTAGCTGCTGATTGACAGTGAGCGCGCTCAGGAATTGATAGGTCAACAGGCTGCCGCCAACGATGAGCGAAACGGCCAGCGCGCTGCTGATTGCAGCCAACGCTCGGTTGCGACTGGCCCATCGTACCAGCCTGCGCGATGCCGATATCGTCCTGGCAGTCACTGGGCGCTGATCAAGAAAACGCTGTAAGTCCTCCGCCAGCAAATGGGCACTCGAATAGCGTCTGGCTGGATCCTTTTCCAAGCACTTGAAACAGATCGCAGCCAAGTCTTTGGGGATCGGACTCTCGGTATTGTTCAGCCTATCGGGCTCGTGGTCGCATACAGCTCGGATGGTTTCGACCGCTGTGGCGGCCTGAAACGGCGGCCTACCGCTCAGCAGGTGATACAGAATGGCTCCTAAACCGTACACGTCCGTCGTCGGCCCAATCCGCGCCTTGTTGCCGGTTGCTTGCTCAGGAGACATAAAGGCAGGTGTGCCAATCGCTGCACCGGTCTGCGTTTGGCATTGCGTTTCGTTGAGCACGGCCGCCATGCCAAAGTCGCTGATGCGAGGACTGCCCGACGATTTCTCAATTAGAACATTTGACGGCTTCAGATCGCGATGCAGAATTCCGCGGCGATGCGCGTGTTCTGTAGCATCCGCCAACGCCAAGACAATTTCCGCAGCCGCCTGCGCGTTCATGTGACCTTCGGCCTGCTCAAGCTCCTTGGCCAGATCGCGTCCATCGACGAATTCACAAACCAAATAGTCCAATCCGCGGTCGGACCCCGTTTCGAAAACGGACACAATGTTCGGATGGCTCAGGGTCGCAGCGGCGCGCGCTTCGCGTGAAAAACGCTGCCGCGTTTCCTTGGAAAGGGCCGATTCGAATCGTGGGATCTTCAGTGCAACGTCTCGTTTCAGCAACGTATCCTTAGCGCGAAACACAACGCCGAATCCACCTTGACCAAGTTTGGAGAGGATCTCGAATCGGCCCACCCGGCTGAACTGCATCGACGACTCAGTCGTAAAGGACTCATCGGCGACTTGGTCGTCTGCATCGGTATCGATGAGCGACTCCGCAAGCCGCTGTTCATATTGACGCACCTCCTCCAGCAAGTTGATCACCGGAGTTAAAGCCGCATCGCATTCGGCAGGCGGCGCGGACGATTCCAGTTTCCAATCGGGGTGGCCTGCTCCCAAATTCGGTTTTCGTGGATCCTCTGGATTCATCATACATGCACGTAAAAAAGGACTGAAGTTGGCAGATTTTCGCTGTCCGATGTTAGGTTTTGGGCCGCGTTTCGTGCGTTGGCGGGATGCTGCCAGTTAGCATTTCGGGAGCCGTCTCCTCGAGGGATTTGCGCAGAGCCGAAATCGCACGACCCCACAGCTTGCGGCACGCCTCCGCGCTGCGATCCATGCGACTGCCGATCTCTTCGAATTCAAGTAAGTCGAAACTGCGTAGTCGAATGACCACACGATGATCGTTGCTCAACCGATTGAGAGCTTCGTGGACTCGAGCCGATTTCTCACGATTTATCGCATCACTGGCGGGCGTCAGGTTTGCATCCATCAGACCCCGCCGGATTGCCGATTCCTGCTGCAAGCTGATTTCTATCTTGCGATTGCGTTTGCCCGTCGCATAGCTGCGTTGGGCTTTGCGAACACCGTTCTGTAAGATCTTGCGCAGCCAGCCCTGCCATTCCTGCTCGCTGGCTCCGCGAAACTGCGTAAACTTCTGTTGCGCTTGCAACATCGATTGTTGGACGACATCGGACGCGCCAAGCTTGCCTTGCAAAGTGGCGTCCATCTCTTCATTGGCAATCAGCAACAAGTAGTTGCGATATCTATCGATCAAGACACCGAGGGCATCCCGATCGCCACCCCGAGCCAATGCAATTAGCTGCATGAGTTCTGCTTCATTACTCTGATTCGAAAGCTCGTGATTCACAACGCTAGTCTCCAGATTCGTTTTCCTGGCAGAACGGACGCAATTATGGCAGATTGTTTCCCAGAATCCAAATTCCGTGCACCTCAGCAGCTTCTTCGGACCTGCCCACGACAATCAACTCGTCGGCATGTTCATCCACCGATGCGCCGGTTCCCCTGTTACGGTCCACATTCGCGGTGAAATTGCGGAAATGGAAGCTGGTCAACTCGATCGGGAAGGCAATGCGCTCAAGCACGCGCCGTAGACGCTGCTGGTGATCGGCTCCGACACCTGGAACCGTAGATAACCGACTACGCGCCGAGTTCGTTCAACGACTAACCGCGCGCCGCGCATTACCTGTCAGCAATAACATCCAAGCCCCAAGCATTGGTAATCCAACGCCCGCGGATAGCAACGCCGCCCCATGGATGATCGTTCATCCGTTTATCCGGATCATAGGATGCGTCATGTCCCGGATAAGCTTGCCCCCGTAACGGCGTCTACTTAATCGAATTCGGGTTCGACTATCTCGGCTTTCAGCGGATCGGCAAAGACGGTCTGGGGAACAGCTTTGCCGAACAGCCATTCAATGTCGTTGACACAGTCGAGCTCCTCACCTGGGTTTAGCACCGATTGAACTTCGACATGTACAGGCAGTAGCATGGCTTTGCCATCGCGTTGAACTTCAGGAAACGGTTTCCACGTCACGTGGCCTTGTTCCAAGATAGAATATTTTCGTTCTGCCACACTCTTCTTGAAGGCAACGCCGCTTGGAATTGCTACCATCGCATACTCGAGGGGCACCAAGATACTCTTCGAGAAAACAATCTTGGTTACATAGCGTGGTTTCCGCTTCTCGTTCCCCCAAAACGAGACTAGGTTTCCTTCCTTGTCGTGTCTGGCAGCAAAGCACGCCCGGCCGTGCCCTGACAAGTTCAACGTTAGATAATCTGCTTTGTGCATCGAGCCGGATCTCGCGGAGTTGATCCAGCCGAGCGACCACCACAGCGGGAACGCGCAATCATAGGGCGTATTGGGAATCTTGGCGACCTCTTCCCAAGGCTTCTCGCCCAGCTTGAAGAGCTTTTGCTTCGGAGTGTCACGAGACAGGACTTCCATATCGAAAGGATTTCCCCGTCTGGGATCTCCATGCGTACATCGGGTATAGGTCACATCAGCTTCCTTATCATGCGCCCATAATTCTTCGATGCGCGTTACGCTGATGGCTGATTCAGCGAGATTCACGAAATTGACGGTTCGCCGACGCTGCCGTGCCGCCCACCGCGACGGCAGATCGTCTCGCATGGCAACCCAATCCGCCGCCAGCGACTCAGCCTCGTCGATATTACTTTGCTCGACTTCCAGTTGGATCTGTCCGTACGAGTCCGCAAGCTGCAGCGTCAACAGAAAAACCACAACAACGGCAATTGTCGATAGAAACTTCATTGCTTACGCTTTCACGACAGAATAGAGCTACATCGGTGGCGTTCGTCAGACCGACGACAATTCGTTCCGAATCAAACTTTGTTATGGGCCACTTGGCTCCTCGCCTCCAAAAAGCTCGCGCGGGGACACAGCACTATGCTGTGAAAGTTCGCGCGGGGACACAGCACTATGCTGGGCGGTTTCCTTCCCCCTGTCAATATTGTGTGTCCCCGGTAATTCCGGGATCCCCTCAACGATTTCGCAACTGTGTGTGATCAGCGATTTTATTTAGAAACACTCGGCGGATGGCGTCGTAGCCGCGGTCGTTGGGGTCTTCGATATTGTCGTAAAACCAGTAGTGTGGGTCTTGCCTATCGTAGTGCTCGCGCCAGAACTGACGACAATGCGAACCGTGACCGAGAAACGTTTGATGAAGCGGTATGGAGAACACATTGGATCGCTCCGCCGCCGCTGTACGCAACCGCTCGTTGTAAGCCGCATGTATCGCTAAGCCATCTGGCCATGGTGGCAGAAACACGCTGGGAGCATCGCCCACGCCATCCGTTGGATCGTAGATGTCCGCCAAGTAGATTTCGCAACCACCGGGGAATAAGCTCTCGATCTTGTCCAGCATTTGCTCGAGTCTCTGCGCAAAGTTCTCAATCCACGGCGTCGCCTCGGCGAGCGTAGCTCCGTACATGGCTCCTTCGCGCGGCGGCGAGCGACCGTAGCTGTGGATAATATCGTTGCCACCGGTCGTCACGACTACCATGCCGAACACCGTCTCATCCCAAGGCGTCAACAAGTCACCGGACAGGATGTCCAGATGCTGGATCGACGTGGAGCCTGACACGGCCACGTTCTTGGCGGTCAAGTTGGGAATTACGTGACTCAAGCAACTACCCGACATGTCTTCGTATTCGTCTACCGGATTGACGCGCATCCTTTCGAAATAGCTGTGTTGCGGCGATTTAGCTCCCAGTCCTGCGGTAATACTGTCGCCGACGCCTAGCAGTAAGATATTTCGCTCGGTCCAAACCTCAGAGAACTGCGCCCGGTCCACTTGAGGTCCCGCCGGTCCCTCGCCAATCGGACGCGCTAGGAAGAGCGAGTTGTAGCTGACCGCGGCCAACACCAGTAGAACACCAGTGCAGAATAGAATCACTAAGCGAATGCGTCGAGGTTTCTGAGGTTTCTGCATCGTGTCGGAAGCTCGGGAGTCTAGACGCTGTCGCCTGCGGCTAGTCGTTAAACAAAGTAGATTCTCTCGCAGGCCGCGACGGCTGGAGTCTACTTGCGAGGGAGTACCTTCAAAGTTTTTACGGCAGCTTGATACCAACGCTCTTCATGGAAACGCCAGACGCTGTTGCCGCGTCGATATCGCTGGATGATATCCTGCAGAACCTGCCGGGCTTCCGTCGATTTGCCTTGGTACTGAAGCAATTCTGAAAAATAGTACGCAGGCCGTTCACTGGATTGTGGTCTCATTAGCTGATGAAACTCGGTTTCGGCTTCTTGCACCCGCTCGGAGCGCGACCACGAACGGGCGAGTGCGGTACGGTATCGCAGGTGGAAGTCGGGGGCTTTGCTGGGTTCTATGCGATCCAATAACTTCGCGGCATCTTGGAACTTGCCACAATCCTGAAGTGCCTCGACGACACGCAGCATGAGTTCCGCATCGTCAGCAAAGACTCCCTGCATGCCTTCGCCAAGCACTTCAGCCGCTTCCGCGGACCTGCCAGCCTTCGTCAATTCGTCAGCCAGTAGATATCGATTCTTGAGCGTCGGCGATTCTTCCAGCCGCTGGCGTCTGGCGACGATGCGATTGTCCGCACCCATCATCTCCCATTGGATTGCTTGCCAATTGACTTTACCCAGCGACGGGCGGATCTCGATGATGACGTACAGCACGATTCCAATGATGGAAAAGAAGAAAATCAACCAGATCCAGTGAAATGGTTTACCGTGCTTCATCACGTGGTAGATACAAGCAACCTGGGCGATGAGGACGATAAAGCCACCACCATAAGACAGCGTCAGAATAGAAAACAAACCTGGAGAGTTGAACTCAGTTTCCATAATCTGCCGTTTGCCGTAGTTGACTCGAAGTCGTTTTTTAAAATAAACGCTAGCATTGTATCAATTTCTGCTCGCATCGCGTCGCGCCAGCTCGAGCCCTCCTCATGGCATCGCCCACGATCCGGCACGCTTGGGGACACAGCACGCTTGGGGACACAGCCAATAGTGTTCGGCACGACGTTTGCGTATCCTTGGAACGTAGGTTGCGGGGGGCACCGGGAGCAGCAAAATGCCAGCGAGGGTGAGTAACCTTGCGAGGCACCGAGATAGGCCCATTTGCTGCAATCCTAGAATTGTTGCGGAGCGCGCAGCGTTAAGGGCAGAAGAACATTCTTAAGAATGCTCCCTGTAACAAGTCTATTGAATTTTTGCAGCTCGCTCATCTTCCTTGCGCTTGAGCTTGGCCAGATGCTCCATCAGTTCTTGTTCGCTAGCCAATCCACTGAAGTAATAGCAGAGCATTTCGAACGTTCGCTTAGTCGGCTTGCGACCAGTCCATAGATTGATCAGCATGTACGCAATGATCGCGCAGTAGCACTGAATGGCAATGCCATTGGGATTGTGACTGATTAGGTGCGAACATCCGAAAAACTGCTTGAAGAATCTGAAGAAGATCTCGATTATCCATCTCTGAGAATAGATAAGGGCGATGATCTCGGCTGGTACATCAATCAGATTGGTAACGATCCGAAGGATGCCATCGCTGTTTGGAGCGGTACCCGAAAATGATCGACCATCGCGGCGTCCGCGTCTGGTGTGTGGGGAGCACTTCACGCAGACCAGCCGAAGTTGATGGTCGGGACGTATTGATTTGTTGTTGTCGCTGACTCGGACTATCTGATCGCTGAGGACTCCCGCTTGCTTGTCTGCATCGGTAAGTGGCAATTCCTTGTCCACTTCGTGCGAAAATGTATCGCGAACTCGACAAGCATAGCTGCTCTGCTTGCCCACGATTTCATTGAACAGCGAGTATTTGACGTATCCTCGATCAAGCACATACAAACGATCCGACTCTAATGTGCGAGCCAGCACCGCCCTTTCACCATCCTCGCCGGATGGCGTCGCAGCTGCAGTCGTATCTACTTTGTTGCGTGATTGGTTATGACCTGTCAATATTGTGTGTCTCAGCGGTATCCCCAATTGTTACAGGAGTAGAATCGATGCAGAATCCTGCCATGCGTTGGCATGCATTGCCAATCGGTGTCGTTTACCTATTTGCGTCGCACGGGTTGATTGCATCGATTGCGTTGCTATGGGTGCTGATGACTCAACGCGTGGTTGGCGCTGACCGACCGCCAAACGTGATCATCGTGTTCTGTGACAATTTGGGATATGGCGATATCGAACCATTCGGCTCCCAGTTGCATCGCACACCGAACTTGAATCGCATGGCTGCCGAAGGACGTAAGTTCACGCATTTTTGTGTTACGGCTGGTGTTTGCACGCCATCGCGAGCTAGTTTGATGACCGGTTGCTACGCCCAACGCGTTGGCATGCATGATAATCCGCGCGACGGCCAGGTCTTGCGTCCGGTGTCGCCCTACGGGCTGCATCCGTCCGAAGTCACCATTGCGGAAGTTCTCCGAGCTCGCGGCTACGCGACGAGCATGATTGGGAAATGGCATTTGGGTGATCAAGCCGAATTCTTGCCGACTCGACAGGGCTTCGATTCTTTCTTTGGTATCCCCTACAGCGATGATATGACAGCGGCAGTTGGTCAACGCGTAAACCTTGCAGACGATGCAGAATGGCCCGAGTTGCCGTTGATGGAAGACGAAACGGTGATTGAAGCGCCCGTCGATCGCCATGGCTTGACCAAACGTTATACCCAACGAGCATTACAGTTCATCGAAGCGCATCGGGACGAGCCTTTCTTTCTCTATCTGCCGCAGGCGATGCCAGGCAGCACCGCGCAGCCGTTTGCGAGTGCGGATTTCCAGGGAAAGAGCGCCAACGGTCCATGGGGTGATAGCATCGAAGAGCTGGATTGGTCGCAGGGGCAGATTCTCGATAAGTTGGTTGAGTTGAAGATCGACGATCAGACATTAGTCATTTGGACGTCGGATAATGGGGCGCCCAACTTACCCAATAGTCCTGCCCGCGGTTCCAATGCACCCTTGCATGGACGCGGTTACACAACCGGCGAAGGTGCGTTTCGCGTGCCGATGATTGCCTGGTGGCCAGGCAAGATCCCAGCCAACTCCGTTTGTGAATCGCTAGCTACCACCATGGACCTGTTGCCTACTTGCGCAAGTTTGGCGGGAGATCTGACGAATGAAAACACAACAGTAGCTTTCGAGACAAATGGAACAATTGACGGTCACGATATTCGCTCACTATTGTTGGGAGATGAAGGCGCCCAATCCCCTTACGACGCGTTGTACTATTATGAGCGTGATCAATTGCAGGCAGTTCGCCGCGGCCCCTGGAAACTGTTTGTGCCGCTAAGTGATTTCACCAATCATCCGCACTTTGCACGTGGCCAGGGTACAAGTCCGTTGTTATTTAACCTTCTTGCTGACGTTGGTTCGCAACACAACGTTGCAGGGGACAACCCAAAAATCGTAGCCGAGTTGAGTGCTCTGGCCGACCAAGCTCGCCAACAGCTTGGCGATCGCGGGCGCCCCGGCTCGCAGCAAAGGCCGCGCGGGCATTGTCAGCATCCCATAGCTCAGGTGCCTTGAACTGCCGCGTGAACAATGTTGCCGCTTTTTCTAGCAGATTCCTGCGGATCGTTGGTTGGGGAAATGTTGACGTTGGTTGTTTCTTTGGCTACGATCAGGTGCCCCCAGAATGGTGTGGTTGGCGACATGGCTGATCAAATTCAACGCATACAAATGACCGCTCTGGAACGTCCCCTTTCTGACTTATTCTCGCCCATTCATCGTTGAGCAAACTAGGAATCCTGTCATGAAGTCCTACCAAGCTTTCCGCGCTCGGTCTCGTCGAAACCGTAAACTATCAGTAGAACAATTTGAGCAACGCCGGCTGCTCGCCGCTGACGTGTGGAGTCAGCGTGGTGGCGATGCGGGCCATTCCAGTTATGTCGACGTAGCCGTTAATCCGGCGACGATGTCCGAAGCTTGGTTTCATGAGTTGAATTATGACCAGTCAGGTACTGGTAGTTGGCGCGAACGCGCGGTTGCTATCGACCAGGAGCACGTCTATCGAGTCGCTTTGCAGGGTTATGCGCCAAGTGGGCAGTACCATGTTATTGCCATGGACGTGGACTCGGGAAGTGAAGTATGGCATCGTACCTTTGCAGGCAATGCTTTCGAAGGCGTTGGTGAACCTTCGGTGGCGGGTGGTGTAGTCTACGTTAATCGCGCCGGTCATTCGGGCATCTCGGGTGGCACGAGTGCCGACCTGCCCAGGATTTACGGTTTGAATGCCCAAGATGGCACCACAGTCGTTGAGCGTACATACGCTGCGCAGTGGGGATCCAACGAACGTCCTGTGATTGAGGGCGGGCAGATGTTTGTCGAAGACGGATATTACGGTGGAATTAGTGCTTATAGTACCCCAGATTTGAACGAACAATGGTTTGTGGGGCGTTCTGCGGCTTATGATCCGCCATTTGCTGCTCTCAATGCGACGTTTGCTTTTGCGTTTGGCAATGAGGTGTATAACCGTGCTACTGGTGCACGTACCTACATGACGATGCCGAATCTAAGTTTCCCAACACTGTCCAGTCCAATCGTCTCCCAAACTGGCGACCCGTTATTCCGATTTAGCGGCCGCACGGACGCTGGGGCAAGTGTGACCGGGATAGCCCAATATGACGGTGCGTCGCACCAGTTGAATTGGGCCACCAATCTTCCGGGCGGTGTTAACTATCAGGCCGTTGGCAACGGGTTAGTGGCTGCCACAACGGGAAATTCGCTATACTTGTTGAACGAATCCGATGGCTCAGTCAGAAGAACTTGGGTGGCCGCGGGTGAGAGTGCTCTTGGTGAAGTCGTCCTTACGCAAGATCATGCATTTGTGATGGGGTTGAACGGTACGCGGGCTACCGTTTATGCAGTCGAACTCAATTCTGGCGTAGTTGACTGGACCCACTCACAAACGTCGCCGGGTGGATCTGCCCTGGTCGAACTAGCCATGGTGGACGGACGCTTGGTTCTGAGTGACCGCACTGGGGTGAGATTGTTCACGTTCAATTCTGAAAATCAGCCACCTGTAGCTGAAGATGACACAGCTACCATCAATGAAGACGTTCCTACGGCCATCGACGTATTAGCGAACGACTCGGATCCAGAGCAAGGCAGTTTGTCGATCGTTGCTCTCGGGATGCCAAGTTCCGGTTCTGTCCAGCTGAATGATGCTGGCGAAGTCGTGTATACTCCGGCGCCCAATTTCCACGGTTCTGATTCGTTCACTTATACCATTAGCGATAACCTCGGGCAGACAAGCTCGGCCACAGTGGAAGTGGTTATCGAGTCCGTCAACGACTTGCCCGAAGTTACGCCTGCAAATTTCGTAGTAGCGGAGAATTCTCCGGTAGGTACTTTGGTTGGCGTGATCGAAGCCATTGACGTTGATGGGGATGAGCTGGAGTTTTCTCTGGTTGGCGAGGGTGTGGAAGCTTTTGCAATTGACGACACAGGTCGGATTTCCGTGCTGGATGCGGCACTCCTTGACTACGAGACGCATCCCGTATTCGACTTGGAGGTCGTCGTTTCGGATGCAGTTGGGACATCGTCAGCGTCTGTGCAGATTGAACTGCTCAATGAAATTGAGGTTGCTATCGACATCGCTCCTGGAGACGACACCAATACCATTTCGGACCGGTCGAAGTTCTTAAGCGTAGCAATCCTAACCAATTCGGACGTTAATCCCCTTACTATGCTTGATCTTACATCACTCCGTTTACGCGCGGTGGGTGGATCCGATAGCATCGGGGCTCGGGCGTCTCGCAAACATGGCGTCCAGTACGAATCGACGGATGTCAACGGAGACGGCTTGCTGGATTTGGTCGTGAAATTCGAGGTGCGTGATCTCAACCTTAGTGCGGATACGTCAGCTCTTGAGTTGACAGGTGATTTCTTGCCTGCATTCGGCGGACTTAGCTTTTCTGCCACTCAAGCGGTTGACCTAAATTCACCTGGGAAAGGCAAGAAGAAATAACGTACCGTTCTCGGCCTTTGTGATCGCACATTCACTACTGCGCTTGTGTTCTCCGGCACCCAGCCTCGTAAAACAGTTGAGAGTCTCGTTCACTTTGGCACTTGCTGCGTACTCTGAAGGTAGCCGATCAGGTCGCGGATCTGATCGGCGGTGAGTTGCTTGAGCATGCCGTCGGGCATCATGCTAACAGACGAAATCTTTCGGCTTTCAATTTCCGTTTGTGGAATCACGACCCGGTCATTGACGGTTGTGATCGTCGCGGCAGTGGAGGACTCCGCGGTGACGAGCCCGCTCACGACTCGACCGTTCGATGTCTCGATGATCTCCATTTGAAAGTCTTTGGCGACCGCAGCGCTGGGATCGATAAGATTCTCTAGCAAGTAGTCGAGGTTCATTCGCTGGGCACCGGTGATGTCTGGTCCAATCTTGCCACCTTCGCCGAACAACATGTGGCAGCTAGCACACTGCTTGTCGAAGACCGCGCGACCTGCTGCAAGATTAGCGCTGGCGAGTACGGCGGGTGTCAGTTGCTTCTTGGTGGCGGCCAGCAGTGCGGCGCGTTCGTCGTTCGTTTCACGGATCTCGCCCCACACTCGTCGCAGAGTAGCGGTGATTCTTTCGTCGCCCAAGCTGTGCAATTGACGAGCCGTATAAGCCGTAAGTGGCACGTCGCGTAGTCGCCCGGATTCGATCGCCGTCATCAGTTGTGCGGCCCAAGTCTTGCGCGACGCCAGCGTTAACAAGGCGTCTTGCTGAGCTTGGTTGTCTAACCGAACGAAGGAGTTGATCAGCGCCGCCCCAGTCCGCTCGTCCTCGAACTCCGCTAAACCGCGTATGGCGGCAGACTGAACGGCATGGTCATCGATCAACGCCAGTAGTAGCGAAGGCAAATCGTCACTCCGCTTGGAGACCAGCGCTGTTATCGCTCGAGTTCGCGCAGCGGTTGAGGCTTGCGGATCTGCCGCCGTGGTGCGCAATGTTCGCAGGGCGTGTGGATCGTCAAACAGCAGCGCCAGCCGAATGACGCAGCTTGCCAATTCGTCGCGCTCACTCTTGCCAAACCGCGCGAACACACGTGGCCAGGAAGGCGGCATCGATACAGCGCGTCGACCGTCAAGTCCATCGAGCAAGCCCTGCAACAGTTCGGCCGCTACGGCGTTGTTCTCAACGCTCGCCGCAGCTTGGCAGATTAACTCCAGGCCAGTCGTGAATTCTGGTTGGTCGACTACGCGTCGCGCCACGTGGCGCTGGATCAGTGGAATCTGCGCCCCAGTTCCCAGTTGGATGAATCGTGACAAATCCTCCTGAACCAGCGGTTCGATGCCGTACCACAACATCAGGGGTAGGTTCGCGTCGCTAGCGTCACCGGCATGTGACGCGAGTGCAGCAGCAATTTCCCATCGCCCCTGCGCGGGCAAGCGCTGTAGTCCGCTGGTTAGATGCAGGCGTACGAGTTGCGAAGGATCATTACCCGCCAGTCTAGCGAAGTCCGCCAAGGTTTCTTCCGAGAAAGTCGACATTTCGCAGGCCAGTCGCACGCCCCAAGCGCGCAGGTACTCATCGTCCATATTCATCAGCTCGTCCAGCATCAGCTCGTCAACTTTGCTAATGACATGCAGGGCCCACAGCGCCCGCAGTTGCTTGGAGGTCGCTGTCTCTTTGTCGAACTGTTTTCGCAATGCGGCAGCGACATGTGTCATGTCTTGGCCCGCAGCCTGACGTTCGTGCAGCACTCGCCGGGCGTGTCGCACGTACCAGTCGTTTGCGTGCATTTGAAACGCGACGAGTTCCGCGTCAGTGCAGGCTGCCAGATTGACTTGTGGCCGTTCAATGTCGCCATAGGTGATGCGGAAGATGCGCCCGGTTTGCCGCTGCGTATTGCGTATGCTGTGACATTCGCCTGTGTCGGACCAATCGCTGGCGTAGACTTCACCCGCTGGTCCCGACTGCAATGTCACGCCCATGAACCATGGATCGCGCGACCGCATCAAGTCCGCGCCGTGGGAGGCAACGTAACCCGATCCGTGTCGAGCCAGGATGTCGTTGTTGATCCGCCGCCCATGAATATTATTGGTGAAGAGTGAATTGCGATACTCGGGAGGCCAGTTGTCACCTAAGTAGATTAACGTACCGCAATGCGCATGACCGCCGCCCGCCGAATCCTCCGCAGCGGAACCGAGTCCGTCACGGACATTGTTCACGCCTACAAAGTGCAGGTGATCAGCGATGGTTGGTATGCGTTCGTAAGCAAAGCGACTCGACTCGCGATTCCGCCAAGGTTCGTAATGCGCTCCAGCAATGACATGAAACAAATGCGGGTTGACGCAGTTGCACACAAACGCCTCGCCGTAATCATTCCAGTCGATGCCCCAAGGATTGGTGGTCCCGTCGGCGTAGGGTTCCCACACGTGTCGTACTGGATGGTAGCGATAGACGCCGCCGTCAAAACGTACGCGTTGTTCGTCGGGCGTCCCGGGCTTGCCGAGCAGCGACCAATTCGTTCGTCCATGTGTTCCGTACAGCCAGCCATCCGGGCCCCACGCAAAGCCGTTCGCCAAGTTGTGAGCATTGGCATGGTTGCCAAATCCGTCCAGCAGCACTTGCGGCTCGCTATCGGGCACGCCATCGCTGTCCGCGTCGGGAATGAAAAGTAGGTTTGGCGGCGACATGACCCAGGCTCCGCCAAAGCCAACCTCGATTCCGGTGACGTAATTCAGCTTGTCAAAGAAGACTTTTCGCCGATCAAAATGCCCGTCACCATCGACGTCTTCGAGGATGACGATTCGGTCGCCAGTCTGCGTGCCATGCACAGGATAATTGTAGGCTTCAGCGACCCATAGTCGCGCACGATCGTCGACGCAAAATCCAATCGGCTGCATCACATCCGGTTCACCAGCGAAGAGCCGCACATGGAAGCCAGTTGGCACGACCATCGATTCTGCCGCCTCACGGGGGGGCAATGGCTGGTCTGCGTTATGCAGCTGGTCATCTGCCGCTAGTGGTGAAGTTACAACACAACAAACGCAAATGAAGATGAGCATGCGTCCCATGGAAGCTAGCCTCATGTGTCGGAAGGAATTGTCGGGAGTTGGCGGGCGATATCTTAAAATCTTGGACGTTTCACGCTTTATATCCTAGATCCGGTCCTGATTGGTGTGCCGAGCGGAATTCCGTGGATTGGGCCAAGAATCGCCTCGATGGCTACCTGTCGCACCCAGGGGCCAATGATCCATCATTACTGCTCGTAGCACTGTGCCTACACACAACAGCAACTATTCGCACAATCCTCTTCAATCCAGCAAAATTCCGTGTCCGATTTCTCCAGCGCAGTCAGTACTTAGAAATAGGCCTGCAATTGTGTGGCTTGCATGTCTCCCAAACCGAATCTGAGAGGATGATCGAATGCAAACAGACTTGAGAACGCGGCAATTGCCAAGCAAATATCTGCAGCGTGGCATGGAGGTCTTGGATAGGTCATTGATAGCACAAGTCCATTTCGCATACAACGAGCGGGAACTCGACCAAAACGATAAACGAACGCTAGACAGCTTGATTGACATACACAGACTAGCCCTCTCGCGTCCGCCATCAACAAATTGGAGCGTTCGATTCCAAATCGTCGGTCACGCAGATTCTCGCGGAAAGGCGGCTGGCAATCAAAGACTGGCCTTGCACCGCGCGCAGGCTGTAGAAAAATACATTGATCAACGTCTGGTTTCAAAACACTGTTTTACAGACTCGACCAGCAATGGAGAGTTAAATGCGACAGGAAACCATGCATTTGATCGGCGAGTTGATATCTATCGAATCATTCAAGCACGTGAAGACAAACCAATCCAGGTACCCGTGCCAAAAAAAGTTCGAGCGTCGCCACCGAATTACAAACAAATTGGCTTCTGGGCAACGGGTCTCACTGTTGATCTCGCATTCTACAAATACATGCGGTTGTATTTGAACGCGAGAATCAATGACGATTCGCATAGCATTTATCGTTGGTTTGCATCCGTTCATGCCGGAGGAGCAAGTATTCCAAGGACTGCGCCATTCAGCGATTTTGCCTCGGGAGAACGGATCTACTACTTCAATCCTACGGAATTCGATCCACTCCAACAGATACGAAACAGGAAAGTTTCAGTGTTGACGTTCGGAGACAAGCTTGTGATTCAGTTCTTATTCTGTATTCCCCGCGGCAAGGACGCCGCCCATAGTCCATGGTTGGATGAGAACAAGCAGGCGCTTACGGGGCTGTTGCGTATTCCATTGGCTCTACCACTGGAGTCTATGTTTACCGGTGGGCACTTGGGAGACGGCCGCTTCGACAGTGGGACCTGGGGTTACGCCAAGAAGCAAATGCTTCCGAAGTACATTTAGTGCTTCAACCACAACAAAAATTAGGGTAGTGGACGAGCCTGCGTGTCCCGCACGCCTTGGCTGTTGAACCGGACTCGCGGCCTCTTCCACTACGTTCAAACTCAAAGTCAAAAAATGTGGTTGAAGCACGAGTCTGGCCTAGTCGAAGAATTAGCGACTGTCTCTGTGACCACTGTGTCCTCAGTGGCATACCCTGAGGTGCCGTGAAATATGCAAGAATCAAGTTCGAGCCACAGAGGTCACAGAGTGGTATGGTCACGGAGCTCCGCGTTCATCCATTGGCTTATGGAATATTGATCAGCGTATCAGAGCCAGGGCCGCCGATGCCAATGTCGCTCCCCGGTCCACCGTCAAGCAGGTCGTCGCCAGCTCCTCCGTAGAGAAAATCGTCACCGTCCTGTCCGTAAAGAAAGTCGTTGCCAAATCCGCCGAAGAGAAAGTCGATGCCTGATCCCCCGTAGAGCTTGTCATTGCCGATTCCTCCATAGAGCAGGTCTGAATCTTGCTGACCAAAAAGCTCATCATCGCCTTCTTGGCCGAACATCACATCGATTCCTTGACCGCCGTACATGACGTCATTGCCACCTCCACCATACATAAAGTCATGGTCGGCTCCACCATTTAGTACATCTGCACCAAGCCCACCGTAGATCTCATCGTTTCCGGCTTCACCGCTGATCGTATCCTGGCCGCTGCCTCCAAAGAGAATGTCGTGGCCCCTACCACCAGCGATGAGATCATCCCCGCCTTCACCATCGATCCAGTCGTCATCGTTTCCACCGTCGATGTCGTCGGCATCGTCGCCTCCATAGATCGTGTCTGCATCTGGCCCGCCCTTAATAACGTCTTGGCCGCTACCGCCGAAGATTTGGTCTGAACCGTGTTCACCTACAAGCCGGTCATTGCCATCTCCGCCATCCAAGGTGTCGTCGCCTGATTTGCCTCGCAGCAAATCATCGCCGCTTCCACCAACCAATTTGTCGTTGCCAGCGTGCCCAGTGATGTCGTCATCTCCTTCCCCCCCGTCGGCGAAGTCATCGCCATCGCCGCAACGGATAACATCGTCGCCTTTTCCACCTTTTAGAATATCGTTACCAAGTTCTCCGGTGACTATGTCGTTTCCATCGCCGCCATCGTAAGAGTCATTTCCGTGTGAACCCCGTAGGGTGTCTTCCCCATCACGGCCATACATTTCATGGCCGAGTGTACCATCTGCCAAAAGTACATCGTCTCCAGCTCCGCCATCAACGTAGACTGGGAAGTATGTGGACGAAGCAGGCAAGAACAAGTCGCCAGCCACAATCTCCCGGAATCTATCGTTACCTCCCAATAATTCAACGTGCATCTTGTGTACATCCGCCCGAAGAAAACTCCATTCGACGCCCGGAACATTCTTGTCGTTGACTTCAATCATCGTGCCAGTATTATCCAGATTGACCTGGATGATATCGTCACACTCGGACCCAGTAATCTTGAGTACACCGCTGACGAGAACCGCTGAAACTTCGCATTGCTGCGGAGGCGGATTGACTGGCTCGATAGGAACGACGTCGGCTGCCAGTAAATTGCGAGGCTCGCATGCTTCTAGTGCAAGGCGTCGACGTGGTTGTGATAATTCCGCGCGGTTCAACAACCAGTTCTTTGGAGATTGCATGATTCGATTTCCTTGTGTCAGAGTTGAGTCTTGCAAACAGAGTCGATGAAGTTGTTTGCCTAACTCAACCTCCGTGGCCATGCTGCATATTCCACTTCGTACCGAAAAAATTCTTGTAACTATTCACGATGTGTTGGCTTGTGTGACAGGGGCGAGAGTCTTTTTCAGCCTAAATCGCTTAACCCACCAGCCGGCAGGCGAGCCTTGCAAATTGGATGGCTCATACGGTTGTATCAATTCAATCGATGCAAACAAGTTTCCAAATAGCAACTGCAGATCGGCAAAATCTGTTTGGCCGCTACGGTTAAAGTCGGTCCTGGACGTGATGCTCGACTGAGAAAACAATTCGGCGTAGACGAGTTGCCAATCCGCGAAATCGACCACGGCGGCTTCGTTACCGTTGCCAGTATCGCCAATTAGATTGCCGAAGTAGAACACGTCATCAACTTGGAGTCCGGTGTTTGGATTCGCCAGCACGCGAACTTGCAGCCAGGTGTTAGTAATCGTCCCACTGGGAAACGCCAAGCTGACTCGTTGACCAAGTGATGTGGCGTGCGTAGCAAGTGTCGGCGTAAATTGGAGTGGCCTCCAGCTACTGGTGTCATCTGTGTTGCCAGTTCTGAACTCGAAATCCGAGGGCGAAATGTTTCCGGTAGCATTTTGTAGATCCAACATGATGCCGGTGATTCCATCCGACGAGTTACTGAAATTTTCTGCGGTAGCTCGCTCGCCATTCCGCAGCGCGCGTTTGTCGTAGGCAACTGCGACATCGTCGTTGGAGTTGAGGTCGGCGTCATCGCCATCGAAGTGGTTTTCATTGTGGAATAGACGCGGCGTTCCGGCAGTTGTCGATACAGACATGATCGGCGACTGGTAATCGTCAATACGGTTGCCAGCTGGATCGGCTAAGCTGTGCTTTTGAATCGCTAGCTGGTAAGTCACGCGTAAATTTGATGCGATAATTGGTTGAGTCGCCACCCGCCTTGCGAACGTCCACCATGAGTAAGTCGCGCGACGCATTTCTAGCGCGGACGTCATAAAGGTTGTAGGTCGTGCTCGCTGGGATCAACTCTTTGGTGAGGATTTCCTCCGCAAATGCGAGCTTTGGCAGCTACACAGTTGGGCAAGGTGGATTTGACGGCGTAAACAAATGTTGGCTGCTATATCCGTTGTCCGTCGGCAGCGCATCGAATCCACGGGCAGGTCATCAAATATGTCAAGATTTTCGACACTTCTCGCAGATCGCCACCACGTAGGTCAGCCTCTCCGAGGCTGACGCCGCAGCGATGCTGCGGTTCTTCCGAGTCTCGGAGAGACTCGGCTACGTGATTTGCCGACCGACTAGCAAGTTCCTGCGACCAAACGGTTTACGAATTGGAGTGGTGGGGTTCAGCGAGAATTGTCAGATTTTCTTGAACTGGCGCGAGTTAGCCGATATTCTCAGGTGTTTGCGAGATAAGTCTGTGGAAAGCGGGCGGTTCCTACGGAGATAGTATCTATGGATGCTAAGCAAGATTCCGATTCCCTGGCTGAGACGACTGAGTCCGCACTGTTAGAGCGTGCCAAGGCGGGAGACACGGCGGCTGTCGGCAAACTCTTTGATCGCCATCGCGACCGCTTGAAGCGTTTGGTCCAACTGCGGTTGGATTCACGATTGGCTCGACGTCTAGATCCGTCCGACGTCTTGCAAGATGTTTACGTAGACTTACATACACGGATTGTGGAATACGAGACGAGTGACTTGCCTTTCTTCCTTTGGCTGCGGCTGAAGGTTGGTCATCGCCTGGTCGACTTGCATCGGTATCATTTGGGGGCGCAGAAGCGAGATGCCGGTCGGGAAATTTCCTTGCATCGTGGACCAATCCCACTCGCTTCGACGGCTTCACTAGCCAGTCAATTGATGGGCCGCCTCACGTCAGCTAGTAACGCTGTCGTCCGGGCTGAGAATCGATTGCGAGTGCAAGACGCATTGAATTCGATGGACACCATTGATCGCGAGGTCCTCGTCTTGCGGCACTTTGAAGACCTGACCAATTCGGAAGTAGCAACGGTGCTTGCCATATCGCAGAAAGCAGCCAGCAATCGTTACGTCCGGGCGCTCCGCAGACTTCGGGCAGCACTAACTCCTCAATAAACGGGCATTCGATACGTGCCCGAAAACTTTTCATCAAAAGTCGATTCGACTCCTAATCCAAGAGGATTCCCACATGAGCGATGGCGATTCACTAAATCCGATCGAACGGGTTGCTGATGAATTTGTCCAATTGCGTCGCAATGGAGAGCAACCCTCTATCGACGGATTCGTAGCGCGCTATCCGTCTCTGGCAACAGAAATTCGTGAGTTGTTTCCGACACTCGAACTAATGGAGCAAGCACGTACGAACGCATCGACTGAGTCGGGTAGGTCGAATTTGGCTACCTCCACGCACCGGCCAGGAGACCAGGTGGGCGACTACGAACTGGTTCATCAGATTGGGCAGGGCGGTATGGGCATTGTGTTTGAGGCATATCAACGGTCCCTTGGACGCCGGGTTGCCTTAAAGCTATTGGCTCCGCGACTGACCCGTTCAACACAAAGTGTCGCACGCTTCAAGCGCGAAGCCCGCGCGGCCGCCAAGTTGCAGCATTCGAATATCGTTCCGGTGTTCGGTGTGGGCGAGGACAAAGGTACACACTACTATGTCATGCAATATATTACTGGTCGTGGCATGGACGAGGTGCTGGAGGCGCTGCAACGTGATTCAGTAGGTTTCGGCGACGTCCCCATCGGCACGCCGCATGACCGGACAGCCGCAGACGAGCTTGCCAGTGCGCTTACTACCGGAAGGTATCAGCTGCCACAAATTGATGTAGACAAATCAGGCGATCCGCAGGAGCCCCCGGAAACGATATCAGGTGGCGATAAATCTGCGCACCGCTCAGGCGATCAGTTTGGAAATTATTACCGACGCATCGCGGAACTTGGACATGCTATCGCTGAAGCATTGGACTTCGCGCATCAACGTGGTGTGCTGCATCGTGACATTAAACCCAGCAACCTGCTGCTTGATGTATTCGGCAACATTTGGCTAACGGATTTTGGACTTGCCAAGGTGGAAGGAGAGCTCGATTTGACGCGTTCGGGCGACCTCTTAGGAACACTGCGATACGCACCACCGGAGTCCTGTCGGGGTAACTACGATGCACGCGGCGATGTCTATGGGTTGGGACTTACACTGTGGGAGTTGTTAGCGCGCCGTCCGGCTTTTGCAGAACAAGACCGTGCCGCCTTGTTGTACCGCATTTCTCACGATGGACCGCAGCGCCTTTGCGGCTTGGCAAAGAATCTTCCACTGGACCTACTGCAGATCGTGCAGAAAGCGATCGAGATTCGCCCCTCCGATCGTTATGCTTCCGCTAAGGAATTTGCGGATGACCTGCAGCGTTTTCTCAATAGGGAACCAGTTCATGCGCGAAAGATCGGCGTCGTCGAACGAGCCTGGCGCTGGGCTCGTAAGAACCAGCCTCTGGCCGCATCGCTGGCAATGTGTTTATTTCTGCTCGTTTTCGGTCTAGTTTTGACATCGATCGGACTTGTGAGAATCAATCATCTCGCCTCCGAACGACAAGACGCACTTGAGTTCGCAGAGCAACGGAGTACAGAATCGCGGCGTCAGCTGGTGGTATCGAATATTGACCGCGCAGTCACTTTCGCCGGAAGCGGAAAACCCGGCCAGCAGCTGGATGGAATACAAGCGATCCGCGAGTCCGTTCCGCTAGCTCTCGCAACCAATATGGGGCCATCAACGATGGCAGAACTGCGTAATGCTGCGATCGCGTGCTTGGCGAATCCAGATATAAAACAAGTAGCGGAATGCAAGTTATCAGAGAAGTTCGAATTCCAAGTTTGCGTGAGCGAACAACTCAACGCACTAGCCTATCAGGCTGAGGCTGGGCAAGCAGTTATCGGAATGCGTCTGGTCGATGGCTTGAGCAATCTGCAGAATGCGACCTCCCACGTACTGCTTGCCCAGAATCACTATCTGGAGGCAATGAAGTTTAGCCCGGATGGACGGTTCCTAGCTGTTGTCGCTTGGGATCCACAACGCGATCTACCGTTGCAGGTGATCGATGCGAATTCGGGCAAGGTAGTCTATAAGTCGCAAGACTACCTGCCTGTTTACCCGTTTGACCATCTATTTGCATTCTCCCCTACAAGCCAGAAACTCGCATATGCCAATACTGCTGGAGGTGTATCAGTTGTTAGTCTCCAATCGGAGAGATCGGAGGTGGAGTTGAAGACTGGGGAGCGTGATGCCGTCCACTGTCTTACATTTGACCCCAAGTCCGAGAATCTGATCGTCGCCTCCAAATTGGACCAGAAGCACGTTGTTCAAGTGCTGGTTTCCCCCGATTACGCAGAATCCCTGAGTGAATTATCGTTGAACGAAGTTCCCAGTCGACTGGCGGCATCGCGCGATGGAAAGTTTGCGGTCGTTGCTGGGCGCGCCGTGAGTGTTTACCAAACCGAATCACTTTGGCGTGTATGCGACTTTCTCAATCTCGACGCCATCCTAGCGATTGACTTCACTAGTGATGGGGCGATGCTTGCGATCGATGGAGGAGACAATACACAGGTTTGGGACGCACATACCGGAGTTGAGCTATTGAAGTATCACGGCAAGTTTATGCTCCTCTGTAGTGACCATCTAGTTTGTTCGGTTCCTTCTGGGCGACTGGTTTTTCTGAAAGTCATCAAAGCGGCTGCATATCGAGGTATTTGCCAACGCAGACTCATCGAACTAAATGCTATCCAACACAATTCGCAACTACTGTTCGGTCGCCGTTTAGACGCTCCAGGTATCAGCGTCTGGGACATGCAGTGTGGGCTTCTGCTCGCAGAGTTGCCGTTGCGCGAAATCTCTGACATGAAGATCTCCGCAGACGGCTCACAGCTCATCACCGTTTCTAACGGGGTATCGACTGCCAGGGAGCTGCACGTTTGGCCGATGAATACGCAATCTGCAACGTTGACAATTGGACCACCAAGAAAGTTGAATTGGAACAGTGATCTAATTCCATCGTCCATCGACATAGACGCAGAAGGAAAACTGCTGGTTGTTCAGGCTGAAACCCAGCGTGAATCCGGCATTGCACTGATTGATCTGAAAACAGGCGAGCGCCAAACAGAAATGGAAGCTCCTTGGGGTAGCAGATTTGTTGCCCTGACCAGCGATGGAAAGTTCGCGGCGACAGGAAACTGGTTTGGAGATGAGTCGGCGATCTACAGCATGCAAAGCGGTGCCATTGTGCATCAAATTAAAACTGGGCTTTCACGCGTGAGTTTCTCCAGCAATGATCGCTTTCTGTTCTGCGGCGACGGGATGATTGAAATGGGAAGTTGGTCTCAAAGACGCCTGATTGATAGTGACTGGGAACTGCGATACTTCGGAGCATTGCATGCCCCATATGCCCGTTTGAGTGTGATTCCGCGAGCGAATCCATCGATGGGCGCTTTACTTGTAGAAGCGGAGAACTGGAAACCTATCGCCCAACTTTCACCAAATCGTATTAACGAGCAATATAACGATCCAATGGCAATTGCGTCTGACGGTGCCAGCGTCATTGTGAGCATTATCGATCGTGGCAGAGCCATTGCAAATGCTGCCGTCCAGATCGAGAACGAGGGGCTGTCCGAAAACACCTTCTCGATTTATCGATGGGACTTGCGCGAGCTGCGAAGGCAACTGAAAACGCTAAGCCTAGACTTCGATGCACCTCCGTTTGTACAAAACGAATACCGTTCGATATCTAAGATCGAGTTTGTTCGCGGAGACTACTGAACTTCGTTTCCGGTTGTTCGGGTTTGCGTAGAGCAGAACGGCGGGTGTAAGTCGGCGTTGCGAAAAGGCAACATGCGATACTCATTTAGTGCCTGATTGGCATCATGGCTGACGTGCGGCTGGGCGGATGTATATCGGGGGTGATCGCAGTAAGTGCTTGTGTGATAAGGATTTGCGTCTGCCGCTGGTTCGCAAGGTTGGCCTGTAACGGCGCCCGGCATGCGGCTTGCCTTTAGGTGAACCGTTCCCGAACTGGCACCGAAAGGCCGCAGCGATGTTTGTACTTGACTCCAGAAATTTCTTGCGTTTCCGTGTTCCGCTGGCGTGCCTCTTGCTGCTGTCTGTGAACAGCTTTGCTCGAGCAGATCAGCCCGCCTGGGCAGGCATGCCGATCGGTTCCGACGTCGCAGTGTCACTCGCATCGGGGCGAGTGATGCGGGGCAAGTTGGACGCGCGGAGTACGCAAGAACAACTGTGGCTCACGCTGGAAGATCAGGGTATCCAAGTCAGCAGCATCGTCTCCGCAGAGTATGTTGCCCTAGTTCAGCCAGCCAGTGCAGTGTCTTCACAAGCCGTCGATACAGCTCGCGGTCCAGCTAGAGCTGCAGCGGCCGTGTCAAACATCGCATATCAGCGCGGATCACGCTCAGGTAGTGCTGCGACGTCTCTGTCAGCCTTCGCGCACATCGACAATTGGGACGCGGATCCGCAAGCCGATGGCATCCGACTTTACCTTCGTCCTCGTACTGCCGACGGCAAGTTAGTACAGGTAGCTGGTTTTGTTTCAGTCGAGCTAGAGGTGTATCGCGGTGACGTCCGCGACATTTCCAAACACTACCGAGTCGAAGAAAGTTGGTCCTACGAGCTGACGAAGAGCGACTTCGATCAGCACGGAGCCATGGTGCAGCTGCCATTTCGTAGTATCCAGCCAGAGAATGATCGCGAGATCTTTGAGCTTGGTACGCTTCACGTGCGATTTAAGATCGCTGGCCAAGGCGTTCTGGATACGACGCTCAACGATGTTGTACTACGCAATAGGTCGTACTCTGAAGAATTGCGTCGACGCTAGTCGTTAGTCGCACGTTGCTTGTCGGATTACGGCTATGAGCAAGCGCCGCACCTGCGTCTTTGTCGCATGGCGGTGCACGCCCATCCAATGCAGGCGGATTTAGCGGCGACGGCGGGGTGGCCAGATGGGGTTGTTGGTTGCGTCACGTAACTCGGGTTCGGGGCGCGGGGCCGATTGCAGGGTCGGCGTCAGTAGTGGTGATCCGGCACGTTGCAGCTCGAAATCTTCTTCGGGACTCATACAGGCTTCCAGTGGAACAATGCGTGGAAGCAGTGCGACGATGACCTCAGAGCGTTCCCTTTCTACAGAGCGGCGTTGAAACAAGCGTCCGATTACCCAAACGTCGCCTAGAAAGGGAACTTTAGACTGACGGTCGTTGTCGATCTCTTGAATCAACCCACCGATGATTACCCCATGTCCATTGGGAACCATAATGCTCGTATCGACTTCGGTGGTCTCTTCTTCTGGCAACGTCGTGCTGGGGTTAATGTCTCCACTGGAGACTTTGGGGTGGACTTTTAGAACGATTTGCCCATCAGAGCTGATCTGAGGTGTCACGGTAAGCACGACGCCGACCTCCAGAAATTGAACGTCTTGGAGAGTGCTGGTCTGAGTCGTGGTGGTTACGAAGTAGCCTAGTCGCCGGCCAATCTGTATTTTTGATTCTTGGCCATTGATCATTCGCAGTTTCGGTGCGGCCAGGGTCTTGGTGTCGTTGGTCGTCGATAGACAATCGAGTAGAGTATTAAAGTCGTTGCCATCGACAGTTAGCATGGCAGCTTGTCCCGTTCCAGTCGCCAAGGCTTGCGTGGCGAAAGTGACATTGCCCCCAGCAATCCTGGCCAAAGCGTCAAAGTTGATTCCGTGTCGCGTGTCGTCATGCAGCTTAACTTGCAGCATGCGGACCTCCACGATCACTTGTTGCGGTGGCTGATCGGCTTGAGCCACGTAGCTTTCGATGCGCGCGGCATATTCGGGCAAGTCTTCAATCACGAGCTGCTCGGTAGACTTGCGCTTTTCCTTTACTTCCATCTGGCGAATAAAGACTTTGCCGACCGGAGAGAGGAGTCCCGTAACGACTTTTTCAGCATCCAAAGCGGCCAAGTAATTCAAGTTGAAGACGCGCATCACACGTCCCTGAGCCACAAAATTCTCGGCCGCGTCTTTGTTTACGGCGGTCACAAAGATCACATTCCCCACGCGGGTCCAAGTACAACCGCTGATTACCGTCAACGCATCCAGCGCTTCTTCGAGCACCATTGGCTGGAGAGTAACCGATATCGGTAGCGTCAAATCGCTGGACGTGGCAATACTCAGTCCCTGCTGCTCGGCAATCAAGGACAGCACGCTATGTAACGGTGCATCGCGGACGGACAGTGTGATCAACTGGCCGTTGGACTGCACTGCACCAGCGTCCACGATGTTCGCTGGCAACGGGATCTCAATTTGCGGCGGGCTAGTGGGTAACGGATAGGGCAAGTCGTTTGAGGTCACCGTGGGCACGTTCTGGTCATCCCAACTCACAAGACGCAACTGTTCAGGGTGTGGCTGTGATAACGTGGTCGGAGTTGCTTTTTCGATGAGCGGTGGCGAGTCGTTGGAGGGGCCAGCCCACATGCCTTCGGTCGACGTCGCGCGTACCTGGTCTTTTGCCAAAGAGGTACTTTGCGCCTGATCCAAGCTGCCACTTGTTGAATCTGCGTTTTGGTTGTGCGGATGGGAAACGCAGGCGGACAAATGCAAAACCAAGAGAATGTACGCGCGTGACCAGCCAGCAACTCGCAGGGTGAGCGTGTGTAACTGTCTGTCAATTGCAGGTGAGCGATCCATCGCGGTCTTTGGGTTTTGCAAGCAATTGCCGTCTGCGGCAATGTAAAGTCCTATCGATTATTTCGGCTGTAACGTCGCCAATTCTGACGAAATTTCGTCGAGTCGAAGCCGAACCTGGGACTTAGTTCATGCTGAAGCTGGAAAATGGCAGAATTGGAAGCGGATTTTGGTAGCCGTTGACGAATTGGGAGTCCGTGAGCTTTTCAGCAGCGCCCGCCACCGATGAGATGCGGCTGGTAGGAACAAGTGGTTGCTAATGGGTTAAGCTATTGGGCTGGAAAGACTCCCGACTCTCACAGTGCGGCATTCGGATCCATTGTGTTGGCAACTGTTTCGCGACGGCGACTTCTGGGACATATGACCATCGGATTGCCGCTGGAGAAGCCGGGCGCTGGGAATTCGAAGAGCAACGGTCGGTAATTGAAACGAGCGCTAGAGGAGGCATTGATCGACTGGCACACCGTTACTCCGCGAAACGGGCTCTCTATATGATCCTGAGGGGCGTCGAGTTGACCGCTAAAATAGACCAGTCCATTAATTTCAGATGGATACGTGCCGAGCAGATCTGAGTCAGCTTGTTCTCCGTAGGGTACGCTGGACGGATTGAAATTTGTTGAGAGTGACGATTCGCTAAGTGCACTTGCGACAAACTTAATTTGTAGGCTGCCCTGTACGAGTAACGCAGGATAGTTGGCGACGGCTGCGTCCCACCGCAGCGCGCCCTCCAGAGCGCTATTGCTAGCGGGATTGAGGAGGACTAGCGTGCCAAGAATCCGGCTGTTTTTAATGCAAATCTGTTGTCCTGCACAGTTGATAATATAGATTCCCTCGCGATTGAGCTCGCCGTATGGATTCACTTGGGGACTTAGTACTTGTCTGTCAATTAGTAGAATTCCGCTAACGTTTGGAATAGCTTCCAAGGGGATGTGTGTGCCGTTGTCTAGGTAATAGTCGAAGGCAGAGCTACCAGGCATGCGTCGGGCGGGCACGTTCTGTGCAATATTGCCTTGGATGGATCCAGAGGCGGTTCCAGCAGCTTCGACGTTTCCTTGGATTGAGCTCAGGAAGCCGGTCGAAATGTTGCCACCGCTACTGATTTGCTGGTTAGTCATTAACTGTACTGCTGACTTGACGTTGATATCGCCGGCACAGGTGAATGCGGAACCGAGGCAGGCCAGCGGCTCGCCGCTGGCTAGCAAGCGAACACTTTCGGCCACGGTGACCGTGCCAACGCGTCCAATCCCAACTACGCGGACGGAATCCGAATCGTCGTCGGCCAAGTTTCCGTCATCATCGACCAATTTCCAAGCGATGGTCCCCTGCCCTAACGTCATCGGCTGGCTTTCGATGTCATGTACAAATGTGGTTCGCCAGGAATTGTCGCCGTGGACCTGTTGAATGCCGTACTCGACGGCTGACTTCGCCAGGACTTGAGCGACAGCAAAGTCATTGGCGTCCATAGCGTTCCGCAGTCGCAGAGCGGAAGCGGACAATGCTACTAAACCCATGGTGGACACTGCCAATGAAGTTAACAACACCGAGACGTACAGATAGCCGCCGCGTTGTTGAATGTCTGTGCAGTGTCGTCTATGAATGTGGTGTATCGGCATTAGTTATTGATCCGCAGCGTGGTTGGTAAGCGATACGCCAGAAAGGACTTGATCGCCCATGCCCGTTTGCAATTCCACACCAACCCAGGTGACCAGCGTTTGCTCAACGCCTTGAAGCTGTAAGCATCCGCCTTCTTTGGCTCGAACTGCGGTTAGCGTGGTTAGGTCACCACTTGGAGAGGTAACTGTAACTTCGATGGTCTTAGTTGAATCTCCACTTTGGACAACACTGACCGATCGGCTCCAATTCTCGTAGCCTGTCAGGATATTGCCATCACGATCTTCAGCGTAAAGTTCGGTCCAGTTGGCGAGATCATCAACATCATCGGCCTGATTACGTGCCTTCTTGCCTTGGTTTTCTCCGGGCTCTTGTCCGAACAGAGGCGGTTGGTCGGGGTCTTCGTATGGCAGAACTGTGATTTCTTCGATTAGATTGAGAGCCAGGAATATGGCATCGTTGTTCACCGCCGCCACCGTCGTCGACCGCGCCGCCGAGCCAACACTCACTAGAGCTGCGGCCAGCAGCAGACCAACCAGTAAAGTTGAGACGATGACTTCAATCAGCGATATGCCAGGCCGGGCTGCAGTCGCATGTCGGCAAGTCGCGCTCATGGCAGTACCTCGTAGGTTGCGTAGATAGAGCGCGCGCCGGAATACGAATTCTTGCTGGTGCCCCAGGTATCGAGGAATCCTTGTCCAACGGCATCGTTGGATACATTACGTTCGCCAGCTCCCGAGTAAGAACTGATGTACCGATACTTTTGGTTGGAATTCTTAAAAGAATATGAAAGCCAGTAGTTGCCTGGTGCCAAGTCGATTTCGGGTACGCTGAGCGTGACCCAAGCCATTTCTGTGGCGGTACTCCCGGTCTCCGACTGAGCTAGCAGTTTGTTGGGTTGACCATTCGAGTCGCTGTAGATCGCGTAGCGGAGTTGATCATTCGCACCGCCTACGTAAGCCGTGATGCTGCGCAGTCGAGCCTTGTCGGACAGCGTGGCCTTGGTGGAATATTGAACTTTCGAAGTCCCATTGACGCCGTTAAATACTGTTTCATAGCCAAAGTTCTTTAGCTCGGTAGTAGCCGACTCTTCACCTAGGCCCGTGGCCCATTCGACAGCCTTTTGGGTTAGTTTCAAGCCCGTGTTATTTAGAAAAAGTTGATTCGCTTTTGAAGAGCCCCATGGAATCATGACACGGCGTCCGGCGGCTTGTCGACCGTCGCAAAGCAAGTCGTTTGGATCAATCGTCACGACGGCTGGCTCACGACGAAAGCCTGCGGTTGCCAAAATGTTGAGTTCAGCCTTAGATTCACTGTCGAGCAAGACAACTGTGACGGGCAGAATAGAAAAAGACACGCGGCTGTCTTGCAAGTCGGCCATGATATAATGTGAGCCCTCTGCGACATCGATCGATGAACTGAATGAGCTGTCGACAGACTCGGCAAAGCCGAACTCATCTACCAGGTCAGGGTGTTCATTGACAACACCGACGCTCAACTCGGACAGCGCTGGTCCGATCTCGAAGTTTCCTGCTTCGAGCGTACCACTCAGGTACACCGCTTTGACCGCCGCCGCGGTCTTTAGGATGGCGTCCTCACCATCATTGAATCCAATCAAGGTCACCTGGAAATCCCAAGACTCCAGCACGGCCTTGCGCTGCAGTTCTTCGGCGCTGGGACTGGACGAGTCGTTGACGAACAAGGCGATTGAGCTGCCCGTCGCCTCGGCGGGAAGAGCAACGGTTGCAAGCGAAGTAGTTAGATAGTTAAGCGAAAAATGACGCACATCATTTGCGACGACGAACGGTGCGGACCCGTTGTAGCTCAGCGTCAGTGGATCGCCCTGCGTACCCGACCATGCATAACGTAGCGTTTCACGCAGACCGTCACCGTCGCGATCTGGGACCTTGAAGGTCGCAGCAGTGTTGGTGCGTTCGCTAAAGCTGGTGGCTAGCCGCAAGTCGTTCAGTAGATCGCCTTGGGCCAAATTGGAAGTCGTCTTGGCGTGCATGGCGGTCGACTCAGGGCGAAATGCCTTGCTGGTCACTATGACGGCAGCACTTAGGCCTCCCATGAGGATGGACGCGGCGGTCATCGCTGCGACCATTTCGAGCAATGTGTGACCGCGTTTCATCAATTTCATCCGGCCAGGGCATGTCATGGGATGATTGCCTCTCCGGTGGCTGCTTCGATGGTCACCGAGCTAGAGTGTGTGCCACTGGTGACGGTAATGTTTCCCGAGTTCAAGGCGGTGAGACCGACCAATGGCCTACCATAGTTATTGAAACTGAAGCTGAGAGAGCCATCGAAGCTGGCTGACTGCATGGATACGCTACCATCGATATCGGCGAGATTGACGCTGTAATCGATTGTTGGGTCGGCCGGATTCGTGACGCCATTCATGTCGTAACCGGCAGGTTCGGTACGGAAAGTAATGGTCACGACTTGGCTGGTCTGAATAGCTTTGCGGCGCGCAAAGTTTAGGTCGCTCGCAATGCGTTTGGCTACCGCTTCGCAGCGCAGACTCGCGACCGTCGAAGCGAACTTTGGAGCGCCGACGGCGGTTAAGATGCCCATTATCATGATACAAATAACCAGGTCGATCAACGTCACGCCGGCTCTTCGACGCCTGAGTGTGTGCAAGGGCTTAACTTCGAGACTGGTGCCGCAGGTCATACTGGAACAGCACTCAGGGGCCATCAGCGGCTGATACGAAATGGCGGTAGCTGCTACCGGTTCGCCACAATCGGCACAGTCGGATCGCCAGTCGAGCAAGCGCTGCAGGTGATCTTGCCACTGGAGGCCGATCTCAATGATCTCGGAGCGCGCCGCAAAATATGCTTCAACGACAGTTGCATCCCAGTGTTTGCCGGCCCCGTTGCGCAAAATCTCCTCGGCTTTGGACAAGGGCATGCCAGCCCGGTAGGGACGATCACTGGTCATGGCGTCGAAAGCATCTGCCACCGCCAGCACGCGCGCCATCAAAGGAATTTGTTCGCCTACCAATCCGTATGGATAACCTGAACCATCGACGGCTTCGTGATGGTGCAGCACTCCTGGAACCAGGTTTTCAAGTGGCTTGAGTACGCGGATCAAACGTGCTCCACGCTCAGGATGGGTCTTAACCTGCGCAAACTCTTCTTCTGTGAGTTTGCCAGGCTTGAGTAGGACATCATCGGCGACGCCAATCTTTCCAATGTCATGCAACAAACCGGACAGGAAAATATCGTGGCATGTTTCGGGTGCTAAACCTAACTCTTGTCCAAGACGCCGGGCAATCAACGCGACCCGGTCGCTGTGCCCCACGGTATAAACGTCTTTGGCTTCAATCACACCGACCAGCGTATGAATGATTTCGACAACCAGCGACTCCTTTTCGCGAAACAGTTGGTTGTTGGCAGCATGGGAGCCAAGCATCAGAGCTGCTGCCTCGAGTAGCGATGCCTCGATCGAGCCGATTTCTTGGGCCCAAGTTGCCCAGGATTCAGTTTCCGTCCTGCATTTGTTGGCACCAACCAACCAACCAAATAGTTTTCCGTCTTTCTCGATTGGGACGGTGACCAGCGAGCGAATGTCTGCTCGTGGACTAGGGCAACCCATCGCCAAGTCACTCTGGTAGTTTTTGACAAAGATGCGGCGATTCGCGGGACCTAATTCGTCGATGAAACCGACCGCAAAATGGAAATCAACCAAGTTGCCTGCCGCCTCGAGAACTCTGTCCGCTTTCCTTTCGGACGCGTCAGACACTTCAACCAAGCACACCCCCTCCAGGGCCGCCAGTTTACAGATTTGTGGCAAGATCGAACTAGCCGCCTGCACCAGTGAGCGATCGGCTGTACAGTATTCAACATGGCGAGATAGACGCCTTAGGAACGTTAGTTCTTCGTAGCTGTTGGTGAGCCGATCGGCATACTGCTCAACGAGCAACTTTTGCTCCGCTGATTCGGCTTCATGCTGGACCAAGCAAATGGCCATTCTGGCAGCTCGTTCGGCGACCTGCTGTGGCATGTCTGGTATGCGCCCCACGATAAGCACGCCTTCGCCGCCGTCGGTCAAGACACGCGTAGCCAGCATGATCTGATCGTTGACCAACTTGCAAAGCGGCGTTTCCTCGGGGCCAAGCTGCAGTTCGTCGAACCACAGCGACAGTGTCGTCCGATATGTTTCTGGCCAATGGGGAATGGCATCTACAGAATCCGCAATGGGCTTCCAAGTTGATTCAACGCGGCCCCAGACAGAAAATTGGCAGGCAAACAAGCTGCTGAGTTGTGCCTGAATCTGTATCACGTGTTGGCCACATTCGTTTTTCGCAGAGTTCATCAATCTGGGCTCGCGTGCATCCGTGGAAAAAAAGGTGCTCTGCCAGTTACTGCACCACACAACTATGGCTTATTAACTGAACTTGCATCCAGCGATGGCGGCGTTTTGGCAAGAAAAAAACTTTTTGCTGCCTGGGCAAGATTCATAAGCTAGGTTTCCTGAAACGCAACTGGGTAGCATCTCATCGTGTTGATGAATTGAGCGGGTTGTATCGATTGCGTCGGTACATCCAGCAGATCCAGTTGATTAGGGGCAAACTGATCGAGTTTTTTGCAATGAATGTTCGAAAATTCCGTCGTGGCTTTACGCTGGTCGAATTGGTAATTGTGATTCTCATTCTTGGAATCTTGGCGGCGGTTGCCACCGAGGATGTTTGATACCGCGACCAACGCTCGCACGAATGCCGCAAGGCCATTCGCTGGCTGTAGTGCGCGATGCGATCCAACTCTATCGCGCTGAAAATGGTGCATTGCCTGGAGATTTGGGCACCGAGGCTGATCTTAAGAACGATTTAGCGACCATGCTCAATGGACCATTTCCGAGGTCTGAAGTCGGCAATATTGGCGATGCAGTGCGTCAAGCGACCGGCAATGCACTCACGGTCAGTGGAGCCCAAAGCTGGGCTTATGACACGGTCATGGGCGGTTGTTGCAACTCGACTGCTGGCGCTTGCCTGGTAATAACTGTAGTTTCAACACGCGCACTGAAATGGGCGTTGGCATGAACAGTTCATCTACGAAACCACGAGCACTTGTTGCCGAAGACGGCCGTGCCCTTGCTGATATCATTCGCTTGGCACTAACCCGAGCGGGCTATGACGTTAGCGTGGCCTTCGATGGTCAGAAAGCCTTGCAGCTCACGCACAGCCAACGCATTTGACGTGGTGGTGAGCGACTATCAAATGCCGCTTGTCAACGGTGAACAACTACTGACGGCAATTCGACAGTCGGAATTATCGCCCGACGCACAACTGATCTTGTGCTCGGCAAAATCCTACGAACTAAATTCAGAACGTTTGCGTGATGAACTGGGGCTGGCCGCTCTTTTCTACAAACCCTTTAGCCTCAATGAATTGATCGGCGTGGTTCGTCGACCGGAAGTGCTCACCAACTGTACGTAATGGAACTGCACATGGGCATTTCAACCCTAATCCATAACCCTTCGGCACGACGCATTCTCATTACCTACGTCGCTTCACTTGTGGCCATTGCTCTATTGGTCTCATGTGGCAACGGTGATGGAGTCGCCACGATTGCCTTTGGCGCAAGCGGGCTCGCAGCCTGCGTTGGGTGCTTGTACCTAGTGCTGCAACTGACGCAACTAGTCGTATGGCAGCGACGTGTGGAAGCATTGAACGAGCTAACGGATGGACTAAGCTTGACTGCGGCATCTGGTTCGAGCAAGGCAGATTTTGGTTGGAACCGCTTGGTTGAGCAAGGTAAGCGGTGGTGCGCTCTGGAACAGCTTGAGCGATCGATTCATGGACAATTGAATAAATCCAGCGGCAGCAGTACTCTCCAACTATTAGACGCTTTGCCAGCAGGCGTGGCTGCCGTTGATCGAACGGGGACCATTACTTACGCCAATGCGGTCTTGGCCGCCATGTGCGATCGAGACTCGCCTGCACAAATGCTGCGCCAGCCGCTGGCGTCCGAGTTGGGGGTCGACCAGGAGGCGGTTGCGCGAATTAATAATCCGAGTGGCATTCAGCAATCGATCGTTGAATGGAGTGTCACGGCGGGCTCAACCACGCGCAAGCTGCGCGGCGAGCGTCGTCCGGTGGATACCGGCGACGGACAAACCTGTTTTGTGTGGACGGTTCGCGATGTCTCGCAACAGCGGCTAGCGGAATCGATGCGTGAGGAATTCTTGGCCGCCGCGACCCATGAGTTCCGCACCCCCTTGGCAAACATTCGCGCCTATTCCGAATCGCTCGACATCAGTGATGAATACGACGCTGAAAGCCGCAAACGCTTTTATAATGTCATCCAAAGCGAGTCTGTCCGACTTTCTCAATTGGTCGACGATTTGCTGGATATCAGTCGCATGCAGGCTGGCGGGCTGATCCTGGAAAGCCGCGAAACGGATCTCGGCCGTCTGGTGGAAGAGGTTTCACACAAGATTCAAGGAGAAATGCAAGAAAAGCATCTCCAGTATCGCGTCGAACTACCGCCCAAGTTTCCCAAGGTCTCTGTTGACAAAGGTAAGCTCAGCGCAGCACTGGTCAACCTATTGGGCAACGCGGTTAAGTATACACCCGAAGGTGGATGCGTTACGTTCCGTGTAGATCTAAGTGGCGATTCCATCCAGTTTTCCATCTCAGATACCGGCATTGGCATTTCGCCGGATGAACTGCCCAAGGTCTTCGATCGATTCTATCGTAGCCATGATGAGCGTGTGCGAGAGATCAGTGGAAGTGGATTAGGGCTAGCGCTTGCCCAGGAAATTGCCAGACTCCATGGTGGCGATATCGAAGTGGAAAGCCGGCTAGACGCAGGGACCACATTCCGCTTGGCTATTCCCGTGAACTCAATCGCTTATGCGCAGGAAGTGGCCAGTGGTACAGCGATATAAACAAGGTTGTGTTGACGTAATTCAGCTCGATGAACGCGCGACGATCGACGAGCTGGAGGAGGTCCAAGCCGAACTGGATCGCGTTCTTCACGAGCGTCTGGCGCAGGTCGTGGTCGATCTTCGACGTGTAAGGCTCATTGATAGTGCGGGACTGGAGCTGTTACAGGATACGCAGGTTCGCGCCTTGCGCCGCGGAGGCGCAGTTCGCTTTGCTGCTGCCAGTCCGCTATTACGTGACGTATTCCGAGTCACGGGGTTAGACCAAGAGTTCGCGATTCACTCGGATGTGGCGACCGCAGCGGGAGCATTTGCACTATGATGCTCACAACGCCCACCTGCGCAGTGCCTCGCTCCGGCTCTCGTGCAGACCAAGATCGGCAGCCTCGCATTGGTGAACGCTTGTTATCCGCGGGTGTCATCACCCAGGCCGAGTTGGAGGCCGCCCTCTCGCAACAATCCGGCGGCCAACGTTTTGGCGAGACTTTGGTGCGTCTGGGATTCGTCGAAGAGTCGGACTTGCTGCCGTTCTTGGCGGAACAGTTTGGCGTGGTCCATGTGCAATTGCGCGAAGGTGTGATTGACCCGGTTGCGTCAAAGCTCGTGCCTCGCGATTCGGCAGAGGCCTGCTCTGCTCTGGCGCTCTTCCGTGTACATGGTGTGCTCACGGTAGCCATGTCCGACCCGCTCAACCTGGAGAGCATTGACCATCTGGAACGCGTGACGGGACTTAGAGTCCGCCCCGTACTCGCGCTGGCCAATGCAATCGAAGAGCTGTTGCCGAAGGTTTATGGGGAAGGGTTTCAGATTGAATCCTTGACGGCGGATATGGATCGCGATGCCGTCGCACTAGGAGATGAAATTGTATCGCTGGATTTGGAGAGCATGTCGTCGACGGGCGATAGTAGCCCCGTCATCAGTCTGGTTAACTACATGGTTCTGCAGGCTGTTCGCCAACGCGCTAGCGATATTCATGTTGAAGCCAGTCCGCAGCACTCAATCGTCCGCTTTCGCGTCGATGGCATGTTGCGCGAGATCTTGCGCCCCAGACGCGAATTTCATCCCGCAATCATTTCACGGCTCAAGGTGATGGCGAAGATGGACATCGCCGAACACCGCTTACCACAAGATGGGCGAATCCATGTCGTCGTCGATCAGCGCCAAATCGACTTGCGTGTTTCGACACTGCCAACCGTGCTGGGCGAAAAGGCTGTGCTGCGTATCCTTGATCGTTCCAACGTCACGTTCCAACTAGATGAACTGGGCATTCCCGATACACAACTCGCAGCCCTAAAAAAGACCGTGTCCAAGCCAAACGGACTGCTGCTGGTAACGGGGCCGACCGGTAGTGGGAAAACGACCACGCTGTATTCGATTATTGAATTGCTGAAATCCGTGGAACGTAACATCGTGACGGTTGAAGATCCAGTCGAATATCGGCTAGACATGATCAACCAAGTCCACGCCAACCTTGCCAACCAGTTGACGTTTGCTAAAGCCTTGCGGGCAATTCTACGTCAAGATCCCGACATTATTATGATCGGTGAAATACGCGATGCCGAAACGGCTGAAACCGCTGTGCAAGCTGCGCTAACGGGTCACCTTGTGCTCAGTACCTTGCACACCAACGATAGTGCCAGTGCCATTGCGAGACTGATGGATTTGGGAATCGCACCATTCAAGATCAGTGCGGCCCTCTTAGGCGTCGTTGCACAACGATTGACCAGACGCGTCTGCCCAACCTGCCGTGGCAACTACTATCCTAGTCCCGCTGTCTTGCAGTCTATCAACTATCAAGGCGACCACAATCGACCATTCGTCCGCGGCAGTGGTTGCGATCGCTGCTTTGATTCTGGGTATCAAGGAAGAGTAGGCATCTACGAAATGTTGCAGGTCACGCGGGAAATGCGCGAGCTGATCAACCAGGGTGCTCCCGTGGATAGCCTCCGCCGTTGTGCCACAGACAATGGCTGCTCAACGTTGGCTGAGAACGCAATTCGTCTGGCTGAAGATGGAGTCACATCGTTAGATGAGATTCTTCGAGTGGCAGTCTTTGACTAGCAGAATATAAATCCTATGCAGCACGCAACCACAACTTCCAACTCACCACTCGGGTCGCCTACGCAGGTTGTTCCGCCGCGCAATGCCGTTAACCAGAGGGCTGTTGTCCAAGGTGCGGTGACTAAGCGACCGTTGCCACGACGTCCAGGAGTCATGGCGAGTCAGAGCTTCACAGACGTGAGCAGGCCCTCGGAAAGACCGGTTGCCGCAACAATCGCAAATAAATTGACGGCTAGGCGTGCGCTCACGAAACGCGATTTGCTAATGGTCGTGACTCAGTTGTCCATCATGTTGCGCTCGGGAGTCGATTTGGCGGATGCAGTTCGCAGTATCAGCCAGCGTTCGACGAGCAAGGCGATTGGGGAAGCTATGTGCGACGTCTATGCTGCTCTGGAGGGTGGGCGTAGCTTGTCACAAGCATTGGATGCAGAACGCCTCCGCTTCGGCGGCGTGATGGTCGCCTCCGTTGCTGCGGGAGAAGCGTCTGGACGTCTTCCCGAAGTCTTGGCACGCTACAGCGTCATCGTCCGCGACGAGCTGCGTCTGCAGAACTCGATTCGCTCAGCATTGGCGTATCCCTTAGTCTTAATTCTGGTGACTTCGCTCGTCTTGGCTGCGATGGTCTTTGTAGTACTTCCTCAGTTCGCTGGCATCTATGCAGCTTCGCGCGCGCCAACGCCCGCCGTTACTCAATTGCTCCTGGACGGCGCTGCATTGGCCCGTAGCTATTGGTGGATTGTATTGGGCGGGGCGGTCACGACGGTGATCCTTGCTGTTCGTCAAGTTAGATCTTCTCATGGACGCCGAAGAATTGATCGAGCTGCACTTCGCCTGCCGTTCCTTCGAACGATGTTTGCTTCGCTACTGTCCGGTCGGATGTTCCGTTTACAGGGTGTAATGCTCAGCAGCGGCGTGCCGATGCTGGACGTACTTGCACTCACTCGCAATTCGATCGGCAATTCATGCTACTCCGAATTAATCGATCGCATCGAAGCATCTGTAACCAACGGTGAAGGAGTTGCCGATGCGCTCTATGACACGCATTGCGTTCCCATCGGTGCTGCTGAAATGATCTCTACGGCCGAGGCCAACGGACAACTTGGAGAAGTTCTGCAGACGGTTGGCGAGTTCTACGAATCGGAGGGTGAGCAACTCTTGCGCGATGTAGTCAAACTCGCTGAGCCGGCCATCATCGTCGTCCTCGGGTTGATCGTAGGAGCCATTGTCTTGGCTGTGATGTTGCCCTTGTTGGATCTCTCAACGGCGGGAGGTGCATGATCATGCTGACGACCACGGATAATGAACCACAGTCCAGCTCGCCAGTGCGTCCGCAATCAGGCACGATGACTGGCATTGACATCGGCAGGCATTCTGCCAAGTTGGTTGTTGTATCACGACAGTCTAAAGGGATTACTGTCTCGCGGGCCAGTTGTCTCCGTTTGACAGAGCGCTCTAAAGCAAATGGACGTGACCTAGCGGTGCAATTGTGCTCTTGGTTACGGGAGTTTGGCCAAGCTCACTGTCGAGCCTTTGTTGCGACCTTGCCATCCTCCATGGTTGATTACGAATCGATCGAAGTCAGCGCCGAGGCTGTAGAGCTTGAAGTGCACAGTGCCATGCGCGAGATCCTAGGAAACGCGTATGGTGATGCGTCCTACGAATATTGGATCGGTGCGCAAGGCAGAGAGCCAAGCAGTAAGATAGTCCACCTGGCTTGGACTGCAGGGGATTACGCTTCGCAACTTTCGTCGGGACTTTCTCGCGGCGGTTGGAACTGTGTTGGGATTGACGTTCCTGCCCAAACGTTGGCGAGTATCGCAGAACTTGATGCTCGTCCGCTTGCACCGTCGCTGGTGGTGGACATCGGTGCGGGCGATGCCAGTTTTGTTCTTGCGGACCAAGGTAACTGCAAATATGTTCGCAATCGCATTCAATTTGCGACCGATTCGGCGGCTGGCACGATTAGCAAATCATTGGATGTCGACGAGGCTGCCGCAGAGCAACTGCTGGCCCATTGGGGTATCGGTGTTGTGCAAGCTGAAAACACAGACCCAATTCAAATATTGGTCACGCAACATCTGTCCGAGTGGCTGCAACAGTTGACTTATGAAATCCAGCGCACGCTAAATTACTTGAAACATAACTTCGGTGCCCATGCTCCGACCGAAGTCGTTCTTTGCGGTGGAGGAGCATGTGTGAAAGGGCTTCCGTCTACATTGCCTGCGGCCCTCAAACTCCCAGTTCGTTTCGCGCAGCTTCCCGGCAACTGTACCTGGAATGCGGCGGAGCGTTTTTCGCCGCTCTATGCCCAAGCCTTGGCGTCGGCCATGTATGGAGAGCTATCGTGAGCCACGGAAATCTATTGCCTGTCAAGCGTCAGCTTGCTTTCTTGCATTGTCGTCAAGCTCGGCTGTGGGGGACGGCTTGGGCCACCATTGCTCTGATTCTGGCCATCATCTATGGAATATACGCAGCAGAGCAGAAGCGGCAATTGTTGGAATTGGAACTGGCAGAAGCGAGCATAGCACCGATCCGGCAAGCTGAACTGACTTTGATGCAAATCGAAGCAGAGACCCAGGCTCTCCAAAAGTTAGCGGTCAACGCACGGGCCGTGCAAGAGATGGATATGCCTCTGGCCGTATTGCAAGCTGTGGGCGGCGCATGTCAAGATCTTGGCCCCGATTTTCAAATTGATTCACTTCGCATGGACGAATTTACCGAGCCCGCCCGCGCAGCGGGGCAGCAACCAAGGCCGAGGAAACAAGTTCTAGTTATCGGTTCCGCAGCCGCGGACTATATGCTCACAGCCTACATCGGTCGGCTCAACGCCAGCGGCGTATTTCGGAAGATTGAATTGGAGAGCTCACAAGCCGCCGCGGAGCACCAAGCTGAGAAGAGAAGTTTCCAAATACGTTGTGAACAATAGTCTACGCCCAACTCGCACTCGGAAATAATCAATGCCACCTTCTGCTCAAGTTTACAAAGCTCGCATGGTTTGGCGCGTCAGTGGACTGACTGTCATCCTGGCCATTGCTGGGGTCGGGAGCCTCTTGGCAAATCCGCTGATCGCAACCCAAGAGGAATTGAAGCAACGTGAAGCCGTCATCGAGTCTGTTCGCGCAACTGAAGCGAAGATCAAAGCCAAGCTAACGGAAGCCGAGGCAGTGATTAACGCGCTGCGCGACCAAGAGGGCGTTCGCCGCGAGCGCTCTGACCCCAAAAACGATGAGACAGCTTTTTTGCATTGGGCGAACAGTCACGCAAGTCTATGTGAGCTCGCTGTGCGAGACTTCCGCCCATCCAATCGGCAAACGCACGGTGAATATACCTATCGAACGGTAGTTCTATCAACGCAAGGTTCTTACGCATCGATCTGCCTGTTCTTGGACAAGCTGCGCCAGTGTCCGCAAATGTTGCGTGTCGCAAGTTTTGATATTCTGCCGCAAGACCAGGCACGCACAACCTTTGTTGCTACGTTTAATATTCTGCTGATCACACAAGAACCAATGCCGATCGCTGAAACGACACGAGGCCGAAACTAATGCTACGTCAATCGAACCACACTAATTCACCGTCACCGTCGACCAACAAAACGAAGATCATTGCTGTCGTGGTACTCGGTTTTGTTTTCGTGGCAGTCATCGGCATGCAGGTGGGCGGGGCATCTGCCAATTCGCTGACTGAGATAACCGCTTCCACTGCAAATAGCTACACGCCTCCGACGAATTCCGGACAAGCGTTACAAGGCAACCAACCCGCTGACGAGCCGCCACTGCCGCTCCCACCCGTTGATATTCAGCAGATACTGGCACAAGACCCATTTCGGTGTCAGTTGGAACGACTGGCGGTCACCAAAGACAGCGAGGATCTTGATTCCCATCGTGCAACCGAGGAGCTGCTGGTAACACGTGAATCACAACAATTGGAAATCCCCGTCACCGCAATTGTTACAGGCGGAAAACGTGCGGCAGCATTGATCGGTGACGCTTTTTATCATGAACAGGATGTGCTAGAAAACGGTTGGCAAATCGTGGCCATCAAAGCCAACAGTATCTTGGTCGAAGCGAAGTAGATGTAGCGGCAGAAAGCTTCTTGCTATTGCTCCCCTCGCCCGGTACTCCTTGGAGAGGAAGGAGAAGAACTCATGAAGCACGCTTGGAACATGCTCAAGGTTGTTCAGCTGAAGCAAGCTCGATGGTTTCCGAGAAAGCTGCCTCCGAACGAATGCCAGCAAGATCTGGGTGTGTTGATAGAGTGAACGGATCACGGTAGCCATTTTCGACAGCGCGTACGACCAATTCCATAGCCGTGGTTAGGAATGGTTCCGCGGTCAGGCCTGCGGCTTCGGCTTCGGTTGCGTCTTGATTTTCGCTGGCTAGTTGTCCACAAGTTGCATAGATTCCGGCAAGCTTAATCAGCGTGCCGGGAGAAGGAAATAGCGATTCACCCAGTCTGGTAGCCTCGACCGAGATGAGCGGATCTATGCCCGAGCGTGCGCGTGCTTGCAGCAACTGTAGCTGCTTCATTCGGTTCTCTGGATCTGCAGCCAAGACCGATGTACGCAGCTCTTTACAGCGTTCAAACGATTGTTTCGACTCATTAATATCCTGCAGACTTAATTGCGCTAGCCCAAGTCGATAAAAGGAATTCGCTAAGTCTTCCTGCATCTCCGTACTATTTTGATCTTGTTGGTACAGTTCCATCCGAATGGCATGGGCTGCGCGGAATTGCTCAAGCGCAAGATCTGGATGCTTGTCAAAGAGCGCCATGTCGCCGAGCATCCAATGGGTAATAGCTAAGTCTTGCCGGGCCTTGACACTCTCCGGTGACGCAGCCAGCAATTCTCGCCGAATTTCCATTGCCCGTTGGATGTAGTCAGCTGCTTGTTTCTGTTTACCCAATCGCAAGAGAGCATCGGCGTAGAGGTGCCAAGCGCCCGCCAACGCTTGTTTCGGGATAGCACTATCGGGCAAATCAGCACGCAACGCTTCGCTTTGCTCAATGGCCAACTCACTATACTTGGCCGACTGCGATGGCTCGCCTGCCATTTCGAGTAGCAGCAGGCCAATCCTTCCGTAGGAATTGGCAAGTGAAGCTCGAATCATGACTGGTTGGAGTTGAGGTGAGTTGTGATGTTTTTCCAGTGCTTGGCGAATGCTTAATGCCTGTTCGTAATGGTCACGCGCTGTTTTCACGTCTTCCAGTTGCACGCGACAGACATCCCCCAAGCCGTCATGTGTGAGCGCTGTATTCCATTGCACCAAGTCGGCTTCGGGGGCATTCTTTAGTTTATCGAAAATTTCTAATGCTTTGCGATATTGTGCTCGCGCTTCATTCGCCTTCCCGGCTCGCAGCAATATATCGCCCATGCGCTGTTGTGCAGCGCCAATGGTGCGATCGGCGGCGCTGGCAGTATCAGCGGTGCGCGAAACTCTTTCTAGCCCATCCATCGCGAGCTTGAGCACATTTTGACGGAGATCGTTCAATTCTGTGCGGTCTCGCAATTCTCCTTCGACCTTGGTCACGACGTCGTTCAGGGTAGTCAGTGCGAGGCGACGCTGCGTTGAGGCGATCTTGGCATTCTCGTCGGCCAAGTCACGGGCGGCATCGGCGTCAGCCTTGGCTTCCAAGGCTTGCGTTTCTGCTTGTCGGGCAGCATTCGCATTCTCGACCGCCTCAGCCCGAGCCGCGATGGCTTGGTTTCGCTGGCCATTGATCAAGACCGCCGCCGTTGGACCACCAATCATCAACACAACTGCTAACAAAGAGGCAGCCGTGGACAAAGTGGCCAATTTGGGGTTTCGCCGCGCCCACCGCCAGACCCTTTCCGCCGTCCCCACCGCACGCGCTTGGATAGGCTCGCCAGCCTGGAAGCGGCGCAAATCCTCCGCTAACGCTCCGGCCGAAGCATATCGTTTTCCCGGCTCCTTTTGCAGGCACTTTAAGCAAATAATTTCGATATCGCGCGGTAACTTGGGCAGCAGACGCGTTGGCGGAATCGGCTCGTTGTGGATAACCATCATCACGGTGTCGAGCGCTGATGGGCCCATGAACACGGGGCGACCAGTCAGCATGGTGTAAAGAATTGCACCAAGCGCATAGGTGTCTGCAGCAGGCCCAATCTCTCGTTCACCCCGGGCTTGCTCTGGCGCCATGAAACTGGGGGTGCCCATGATGGTACCCGTTCGCGTTTGGCCTGAATCCGACTCCAGACGTTTTACTAAACCAAAGTCGGTGACCTTGGGAGTTCCATCATGCATCAGCAGGATGTTGGCTGGCTTCAAGTCGCGATGGACGATGCCTTGCGCGTGGGCATAGTCCATGGCCAGCGCAAGTTTCTCAACAATCTCGGCCGCGCGATTTGGCGTTTGCGGTTCACCATCGATCGATTCATCCAGCGCCATCCCGTCGATGAACTCAAGGGCAAAAAACGGCAGGCCGTCGCGCTCTCCTACATCAAAAATCTGCACAATGTTGGGGTGCGCAAGCTGCGCAACCGCTTCTGCTTCGGCGCGAAATCGTTCCAGCTGTTCACGACCGGCGTGGCCACCGGCCAGAATCATCTTCAGCGCCACGATGCGTTTCAAGCCCCGCTGCCGTGCCTTGTAGACGACGCCCATGCCGCCTCGACCAAGTTCGCCTAGGATTTGGTAGCCATCGACCACTGGGAAATTGCCGCGGACCACTTCGTCGCCGTCACTCGCTGGTCCCCATGTAAACTGCAACTCGCGGTTTAAGTCGGTGGGTGTTGCAGACGCATCGATGGTAGCCCCAAAATCTCGATCGCTGAGACCAAAACCAGAACCGTCAATTGTCACGTCCGGGTCTGAATCCAAGGCTGGGGCCGGTAGGTCTACGGTTTCTTCCGATGGCTTGACCGGCGCGCGGAACTCTTTGCGTGTCGTCGTGCCAGCATGGATGTAGGTTGTGTCTTTTCCGCGCGTCAGCGTCTTTTGACTATCTAGACAGTCCACTAAGTCCTGCAGGGTTTCGCGAAGGGCTGCTCTTTGAGCTTCAGAAACGCGATTTACATACGCTTCGAGATCCGGCCTGCGCTTCTTTTCTGCGGCGGCTTTGTACTCGCTCAAGAATTCATCCGCCACCGCGCGCAGCTCGCCACCGAGCGAAGCAAGAATGCTATCTTCTGCCGTTGGCTTGGATCTGGCCATCTAGTCGACCCCTGAGTGTCAATGCGGCAAATGCCGAAACAGCGGGCGCAAGTTGGAAGCAGCAGGGTGGGTTCGTAAAACTGCCTCTAGAACACACGGACAGTATATAATACCTGTGGTGGGAGTTAAATGACTAAAGTCGGTATGTAGCTGATTAAAATGTGAAAAGCCACAGACGATGTGTGGTCCGTTAGGTGGAACGGAAGCGGAGAAGCCCGCTGGGCTTCTTCAGGGGATACTGCACGCTAATCACGGGAGTCTATCAAAGCTAAGAATTTGGTAGACAAGGCTATTGACGCGGCAACTAGCGTCGGCGTCGACCAGCGGCAAGACCGGCACAGGCCAACATCGTCCATACGGCAAATGTTGTTGGCTCTGGAACGGCTACGAACGGCGAGGTGGCAACCACGTTCAGCGGACTGCCCGTAAAGGCCGTATCAATGAAATCGGAAAAGTCGCCTTTAAGCCCCAGGACCTGGGGGGGGGTATCGAAGTCAATCTGGCCAGTTCCCGCTTGCTGAACCGTGGCCTGAAAGGAGAAGAACACGCCGTTGGCAACAATAGGATTGAGGCCAAAAAAATAACTTGCAGATGCAAAGTCAGGGATAGAAAGTGGATTAAATACAAATGGATCTGCAGCATCTGCGGGGGAGATGATTCCCCCGGCAGTCGGAAGGTTTGGCGTACCAAAAATATCCGTCGGCAACAGAACATCAGCCGATAGCAAATCGATGAAATCCCCGATTGATTCGTCGAGTCCCAACAAATTGACGTCGATGGTAACGACATCCCCAACCGTCAGATTTTCTAAGTCATCCGTTGATGACAAGGTCAACGTAATGGCACCGGCCCAGGCGTTTGCGGTTGGCACAGCCAAGAGAATTGCGAACATCAAACATATGCGAGACATAACCCAAATTTTCCTCAGTATAAGTTTTCAATTTTCAATGTTAGTCAAATCGATAGATGAGTGAAGCGAAAGAGTCGAATTGCCGAGAAAAAACACATGGAAATTGACGTGTCGATTTCATGCTCAGGGAATACGCCAATTCTTGGCTAACGAATCGATATCGATCGAAAATAGGTCATCTAAATCTAAATCTGCGTAGAGCTGGTCGAGCTCCGCCGCTTTACTCCTTAGCCGTGGTGCGGGTTCAGCAATCGGCTGCACCTCGACGCGTTTCACCGACGTAGTCTGCCGTACAGGGGCTGCAAGTGCCGTGTTTTCCAAGGCCTCAACCCGTTGTGCCGTCGTTTGGTTGTTCGTCGGCCCTAAACGTGGCGCGCTGGCGGGAAATGCCTGTGGAAACGCGAGGCGTGTTGCCAGACCGGTAACGCGGGAATCGTGATTCTCATGCTCCAAGACTTGGCTGGTTTCCTGCCTGGCAGCCGTCACCACGTCCATTTGCTCGATCGGAGCGGCCTGCCCAGAATCGACACCGATAAACCAACCATAATCGACTGCACCAACTGCACCAACTTGTGCGGTGGCGGGATTCAAGCGATGCTGCTCGGACGGATTTAGTCCAATCTCGCCTAGATATCCAAAAGCGGCGGCCGTAATTGGGTCCAAATCGGATGGCGTGGGCAATTGATCGGTATCCAGGTCAATTGGCGCTTCACCTTCGCCCGCCAGCCCGCCATCACTCGGCGGTGCAACAACCACCGTCCCGTTTCCAATCGCTACCTGCGCATAATCGAACGAACTGATGATACCGTCCAAGTTAGCATCGGCAGCTTGCACATACTTGAGTTGCCCAATCGTACTACCCAGTGCCCCGCGCACGGCCGAGATGTCTTGAGCATTGATAGTCTTGCTGCCGTTGGTGTCAGCGGCAAGATACACGTTGACTTGGAATGTGCCCGTTGTGCCACCTTCGCCGCCGACTGTGATGCTCAGGTTTCCACGTCCCACGCGGGCAAGGTGAACACTTCCAGGGAAGGCGGTTAAGTTCGGATTCTGCATGACGGTTGTAAGCGTCGTGTCGGCACTCAGTTGTACTGCGGCAGGATCCAGCGAACTTCCGCCTGTCGCTTCAACATGAAATCCAAGAATGGCGTAGCCGCGAGGTACCGTATACGAAGATGTATCCAAATCGAAAGTCAACGTTTGCCCAGCTTCAGTGATTTCTCCATTACAAACGGCGAATACGTTTGCCCCAACTCCACCTTCGGCCGGACGACATACCAGAATTTGGGAAGCCGGATTCACCGTAACATCAATTGTCTTGCTGGTGGTACCACCGTTGTCGTCGGTTGCCGTAACAGTAATCTGGTACTGTCCAGGTTGCGTGTACGTATGAATAGCATCGAATGAAGCGCGCGTCAAAAGGTTAGGGCCACCGTTTTGATCAATCTTGGCTGAACCACTGCTTGAATTACCCTCACCCCAATTGACCGAATAGTTGAACGTCTCGGTACCGTATCCAGGGTCCGCAAGTGAGCCGATGTTGGTGAGGTTCAGCGTTGCGCCAGCGCTAACGGTCTGGCTACCCAGCACAGTTAATATTGGAGCCACATTGGTGACCAAGACTTCGAAGGATGCGCTGCCAACAATACCGTCGTCATTGGTGATCGTTACGGTAACTTCATACTCTCCATCGTCGCCAAAGAAGTGATTTAGCTCGAATGTCTTAGACAGCTTGTCAAGTGCCAGGGGCTGTTCCCCCGAACCGTCGCCGTAGTTCACCGTGGCACTTGTCCAGTCATCGCCAGCGGCATCAATAAAGGAGCCTCCACGTAGCAGTTGGCTACCCTCGTAGAATCGACTAATGGTATCGAACCCAACATCATCGCCCACCAGAACCGTTAACGCGGCCGAGTCACCGTCGGCGAGTGGACCAGCGTCAACAAGGTCTGCCCCGTCACCACCTTTGAGAACATCGTATCCCAATCCGCCATAGAGTTGATCTGCGCCACCGCGGCCGTAGAGCTCGTCGCCCAGGTCGATGCGATTGTACGTGTCAAAACGGTAGATCAATGCCTCATAGGCACCCACATCGCCCGTACAGGCTTGACTGCCTTCGCGCGGTCCAGTTGGACCGCACAGCTCATCAAAACGCGGCGTGCCAATGAGCGTAAAGGCGGCGACTTCGACAATGTAGTTCCCATCCGCAGGAAGAAAGAAATCCAGAATCGTTGGATCGGGCGGCTCAAACTTGTCATCGCTAAATGCAAAGTTGTCGTTGACGTAATACGTCAACAGATTTCCATTCGCGTCGTACAGACGTATCACAGGATCAATGTTGTTGTCATCGTGGCGAGTCAAAGAATACGACATGACTTCGATGTTGATCAGATCGCCCGCACGTCCGCTGAAAGAGTAGAAATCGCGCTGGCCAATTTCGGTCAGAGAGCCTACCACATCGATCGCAGCTACATCAAAATCGAGGCCGCTGTGGATTCCCGTTCGCAAAGTGTTGGGGACGTCTAAGCCTGGCAATTCCCCCAGCGATTGTACGTTTCGCGCGACTCCCTCGACGGTGACGATGTCGTGCGGCGCTGCTACGTCCTCTTCCACTACCATTCCACGTTCGTTGAATGCCAACTTAATTGCCGAACGTTCGCTAAAGAACAATCCATTCAGATCGCTGAACCGATTCGACCCCACCGAGGCGGGCGACGACATGAGGTGGTTAAACGTTTCAAACGCTGCAACGGGGCCTGGGTACGGCGGCAGGTAGCCGTCCGGTCCAGGGGGATTGTGAATGCCGAAGCCAATGGGCCCAAACGAATCTTGGTGTTGAAGCCCGAGCGTATGTGCCATTTCGTGGGTAGCGATCTTGGCGGACAGTGTTATCCAATTCTGGGGCGTATCGGCGGGCTGGCCAACTGCACCCAGTATCCCGTTCACTTGAATATAAGCGAAACTAGAACGATTCAAATTACGGAAATCCAACTCGCCAGCTAGCCCGCCTGGCCCCCCAACTTCTTCGGCGGTACGATTGAAAACAAGACGCGTGAATTCACCCGTGGTCGGTTCCGTTTGCGTGAACGTAAAATTGAACCAGGGATTTGCTGCATCTGGACCCCAGAAATTTGCTGCGACGACGGCTTGGATGGAATTGCGTTCCTCGGTCGTGTAGACGTGTTCGCCAGGATCTTGGTCGCTATCAAAATCGAGGAAGACGAGCTGCGGACTCGAATTCGTGACAGGATTCGTGACAGAAGTAGTAGTTGGTTGAGCATGGGCTCGTTGCGAGGCCCCGTGCAATATGTTCGGTCTCTCATTGCCTCGGATAACGTCGGCTCCAGGCGTGCCAATAACGTCTTCGATGCCTAGTGCATCACTGAGCGTTAATGTAAAGGTGCCCGGCACCAGTTGCTGTGGCGAAGTTAACTCCAAATCCAGCGTGATGCCGGCGGCTGATTTCAGCCCAGCAAAGTCAAGTAAGTCTCGACTGTTATCGGTGCCGGATTCGGCGGGTTCGGTCAGGACCACATGGCCCACATTGGTACCTGTGAATGTATACACATCACTATCTAGGCTACCATCTAGCGTGACCTGCGGAGTTACGCCAGGTACGATGGGCGTTTGCGAGCCCACAACAAACCTATCTTTGCCAAGGCCAGCCTGGTAGAAGCCAGACACACCTGATTCAATGAAGTCGTCACCATCGCCTGTGTCAGCAGTGATGACCAGCGAGCCAAGTAAGTTGGCTAGCGAACTGGCGTCTAGTACGCCTCGAAGGGCCGCCTGCATTTCGCCATCGACTATCGTCGAAACCGCGTCGCTGCCAGCGCCCATGTCGTAGGTTCCGGAAAGTCCCCATCGCGCAAAATCGTTGCCTGCGCCCGTGACAACATCCATCTGCAGTGCTTGAAGTATCGTGGTTAGTTGGCTCGACGGTAGCACATCTCTTAGCGAAAGTAACTCGTAATGTCCAACGCGTCCGGCAAACACATCGTTGCCATCGCCCAGGTCAAAGCTACCTGAGAATGCCGATTCGACGCGATCGGCGCCTGGGCCACCATCTACATCCGAATCCAAGGCACCAATGATTTGAACCAAGTCGGCCTGATCCAGAGCCCCGCTGAGGGCCAACAATTCGGATGTATCCAGAGAGCCAACCAGTTCCACTAGAGCCGTGCTGTCCAATGCGCCGACCAATTCAGCCAACTCAGGCCCATCTAAGGAGGCGATCAACAGATCATTGCCAGCGGATAGATTGAACGTGCCACTTAAATCGGTAAAGACCCGATCCGCGTCCTGCCCACCTTCGACGACGACGCTGAGCGAATTGACGATCGAGACTAATTCATGGCGATCTAGCGCTCCGCCCAACTGAGCGAGTTCCAAGTTGTCTAGCGCACCAATCAAGGGCACCAAATCAAGGCTATCAAGCGCGCCTCCTAGACTTGCTAGCGCCGAACCTGCCAACTGCCCCAAAAACAAATTGGCTCCATCTCCCAACTGATAGTTGCCTGGGCGCGTGGTGCGGACATCGTCATCTCCAGCTCCCAGTTGGAGATCGATATCGAGCGAGCCAATCAGCGCGACCAAGTCAGCGCCATCGAGGGCACCACCTAGTGAAACCAATTCTGCGCCATCGAGTGCGCCGACCAACTCCGCTAGTTGCACGCTATCCAACGCGCCACCCAGTGCCGCGAGTTCCAAACCATCGAATGTACCAATGAAAAGGTTGTCGCCGCTACCGAGGTCAAAGGCCCCGCCCCAAGACGATTGGACTTCATCTCTTCCGTCACCACCCAGCACCTGCACATCCAAGCCGCGCAGCGCATCGAGCAATTCGTCGCTATCAAGAGCTCCCGCAAGCGCTGATAAATCGACGTCGCCCATCGTCGTGAGCAGCTCGGTCAGCTCGGTTCCATCAAGCGATCCAATGATGGCTACCAAGTCTGCCGCATCAAGCACACCGCCCAACGCAGCTAACTGTGCCCCAGCCATGGTGCCAAAAAAGCGATTCGTACCTTCGCCAAGATCATACGAACCAGGCAGATCGGATTGGATAATGTCATTGGAGCTGCCCGTGGCAACCGTCACATTGAATGTCTCAAGCAAGCTGACCAACTCGGAGCCATCCAAGGCTCCGCCCAAGGCGCTCAATCGAGGCAAACCTAACGCAGCAAATTCAGCGGCATCAAGTGATCCAAGAAGTTGTACTAAGTCGAGCGAATCCAGTGCACCAGCCACCGTTGCAAGGCCCAAGCTGTCGAAGTTGCCAACAAAAGTATTTTCGCCATCCCCGAGCGTATAGGTGCCGGGATAGGAAGTTTGAACTCGATCGATGCCATCCAGCCCGGTCACCGCCACGTCCAACGCACCGATCAAGGCCGCCAACTCAGTGCCATCCAATGCTCCACCGAGGTGCACCAATTCTGCGGCATCTAATGCGCCAGCCAGGGCTGATAAATTCGATTGCAAAGCTGTGTCTAGTGCCGAAACCCTCGCGCCATCTAGCGCGCCTGCCAACTGGGCTAAATCTGCGCCATCGAGCGCACCGATCACATAGGCCAAGTCAGCGGCATCTAATGCGCCGCCCAAACCGGCCAGGCCTTGGGCATCCAACAGTCCGATGAATAGATTTTCACCAGCCCCGAGATTGTACGATCCTGGCAGCGAAGACTGAATCCTGTCTTCTTGATGGCCGCCAACGACTTGGGCATCCAAGGCCCCGATGACTGCGGCCAAGTCAACTCCGTCCAACGCACCTGTCAAACCGGAAAGCCCTGCATCGAGTGAGCCGATGAGCGATGCTAGCTCGAGTCCGTCCAAGGCGCCAAGCAACGCGACTAGATCTGCGCCGTCCAACGCGCCGCCTAATTCTGCAAGCTCAGCGGTGTCTAGTATTCCACTAAATCGGTTCAAGCCGTCGCCTAGGTTGTAACTACCTGCCAGCACCGTTTGCACTTGATCATCCTGACTGCCCAACGTGACGCTGACGTCTAAGGCACCGATCAATTCCGCAAGCTCGGCACTATCGAGGGCACCTCCCAACGCTGCCAGCTCCGCAACATCCAACGCGCCAGTGAGTGCAGCCAGGTCAACAGCATCGAGCGCACCGATCAAACGCACCAATTCCAGGCCATCCAAGGCGCCGCCCAAGCTGGCCAGTTCTGCCGTGTCCCTAATTCCCCAATAGGAATTGTTTCCGTGGCCTAAGTTATAGATGCCCGGCAGTTTCGAACGTACTTCGTCATTGCCATCGAGCCCGCGCACTTCCACATCGAGCGCACCAATCAAGGCCACTAATTCGGCTCCATCGAGCGCACCGCCCAAGCTGACCAGCTCGAATCCATCCAGCGAGCCGCTGATGGAGGCTAGGTCTGCGCCGTCTAGCGCGCCATGCAAGGCCGCTAAGTCGATTCCGTCGAGCGATCCGCCCAACTGTACGAGATCAGCGCCATCGAGTGCGCCGATCAAGTAGGCCAAGTCGACTCCGTCAAGAGCGCCACCAAGCTCTGCAAGTTCCAGGCCATCCAGATTGCCGATGAATAGGTTGTTGCCGCCACCCAGGTCATACAGGCCTGGCAGAGACGACTGAACTTGGTCGACAGCCGCACCGCCGAACACTTGAACGTCCAGCGATCCAATCAAGCTGGCCAAGTCGACTCCATCCAAGACCCCGGTTGTGCTGGAGATGTCTAAACTCACTAGCGAATTGTCCAACGAACCGATGAGCGCTGCCAAGCCAAGGGAATCCAGCGAACCGAGCAGAGCAACCAAGTCAGCGCTATCCAAAGCACCACCAAGCTGGGCGAGATCGCTACTATCGAGCGTTCCCAGAAATAAGTTGTCGCCATCACCTAATTGGTACGTGCCACGCAGAGCCGACTGGACTTGATCATTGCCTGCGCCCAACGTGACGTTCACATCCAAGGCACCGATCAATGCGGCTAAGTCCGTGCTATCCAACGCTCCGCCCAAGGACACCAGCTCGGCACCGTCTAGCGAGCCAATCAGTGCCGCGAGTTCAGCCGCATCCAAAGAACCAATTAGCTGTACTAGCTCGATGCCATCCAACGAGCCGCCCAGGCTGACAAGGTCTGCGGTGTCGAGAGTTCCCAGAAATGAGTTATTACCGTTGCCCAAATTGTATGTGCCAGGCACGGCGGATCGAACTCGGTCATGGCCGTTCAGGGTGCGCACATCCACGTCCAACGAGCCGATTAATTCCGCCAATTCCGCCCCGTCCAAAGCACCGCCCAGACGCACTAAATCTGCACCGTCGAGGGTGCCGGTAAGTGCTGCTAAGTCTGCGCCGTCCAGAGCACCTTGAAGCGCCGCTAAATCCAGACCGTCTAAAGCACCGCCCAATTGCACCAAGTCCGCTCCATCCAGCGCGCCGATCAAGTAAGCCAAGTCCGTGCCATCAAGAGCGCCACCCAAAGCGGCCAGTTCCAAGCTATCGAGCGTGCCAACAAACAAATTGCTGCCACCGCCCAGGTCGTAGAGACCTGACAAAGCCGACTGAACTTGATCTCCTTGATTCCCTCCATAAACTTGTACATCCAACGAGCCAATCAACGCGGCAAGCTCGGCTCCGTCCAAGGCCCCGGTCGTGCTGGCCAAGTCAGCACCGTCCAGCGAGCCGATCATAGCAGCCAGCTCCGTTGAATCTAGCGAGCCCAACAACGCGACCAAATCTGCGCTGTCGAGCGCACCGCCGAGCTCTGCCAATTCCACGCTGTCGAGTGTACCAATGAAGAGGTTTTCACCATTTCCCAGGTCGTAGATGCCACGCAATTCCGATTGGACTTGATCGTTGCCGGCGCCCAATGTTACGCTGACATCGAGCGAGCCGAGCAAGGCTGCTAGCTCAGCGCTGTCGAGCGCGCCACCTAGCGATACCAGCTCGGCGGCATCCAGCGGTCCAATCAGGGCGGCCAATTCCGCTGCGTCTAACGATCCGATCAACTGGACTAGATCCATGCCGTCCAGGGCACCGCCCAGGCTGGCAAACTCAGCCGCGTCGAGGGTGCCCAGGAATGAGTTGTTGCCATCGCCCAATTCATAGCTTCCCGGCAGTTTGGATTGCACGCGATCATTGCCGTCCAAGCCACGTACCGTTACATCCAACGCGCCAATCAGAGTAGCCAATTCTGCTCCGTCAAGCGCCCCACCCAGGCTGACTAACTCGGCGGTATCGAGGGCACCAGCCAGCGCGACCAAGTCCGCCCCGTCCAGTGCGCCTTGAAGTGCTACCAAGTCTGCGCCATCGAGAGCGCCTCCCAACTGTACCAAGTCCGCTCCGTCCAATGCGCCAATCAGATATGCCAGGTCAACACCATCGAGTGCGCCACCTAAGGCCGCCAGATCCAAGCTATCCAGCGTGCCGACGAACAAATTATTGCCACCCCCCAAGTCATACAGACCAGGCAAGGCAGACTGGATAGAGTCCGCTTGATTGCCCGCGAACACATTGACGTCCAGCGCCCCTAGGACACTCGCCAAGTCAACTCCGTCCAACGCGCCAGTTGTCGTAGCCAAGTCTGCACCATCCAGCGAACCAATCAGTTCTGCCAACTCTGCCGAATCAAGTGCGCCCAGCAAGGCAACCAAGTCGGCACTATCAAGTGCTCCTGATAGCGCCGCCAGGTCAGCGCCATCGAGAGTTCCGACGAAGAGATTTTCGCCGTCCCCGAGGTGATAGGTTCCACTTAGAGCCGACTGGACCTGATCATTGCCTGCCCCAAAAGTAACGTCCACATCCAGCGAACCGATAAGGGCAGCCAATTCCGAACTGTCCAAGGCACCGCCGAGCGCCACCAGCTCGGCACCGTCTAGAGCGCCACCCAGGGCAACCAAATCCGCAGCATCGAGTGAACCGATCAACTGCACCAATTCCATGCCGTCGAGAGAACCGCCAAGGCGGACCAAGTCTGCTGTGTCCATGGTTCCGAAAAAGGAATTGTTGCCTGCGCCCAAATTGAAAACACCTGGCAGCGAGGATTGGACTTGGTCATTGCCGTCGCGCCCCAACACGGTTACGTCCAATGAACCGATGAGGGCGGCAAGTTCCGCGCCATCCAGGGCGCCACCGAGGCGCACCAATTCGGCTCCATCGAGCGCGCCCGCAATCGCAGCCAATTCTGCACCATCGAGTGCGCCAGTTAGGGCCGCTAAGTCGGCTCCATCCAATGCGCCACCCAACTGCACCAGGTCAGCTCCATCCAGCGCACCGATCAGGTAGGCCAAGTCGACACCATCCAGCGCGCCACCCAGTGCGGCCAAATCTAGACTATCAAGCGTGCCAATATAGAGATTGTCGCCCCCACCCAAGTCATAGAGACCAGGCAACGAGGATTGAACACGATCGGACTGGCCGCCACCAATCACGCTGACATCCAAAGATCCAATCACAACAGCCAAATCACTGCTATCCAGTGCACCGGTGGTGGTCGCTAAATCGGCGCTATCGAGTGAACCAATCAACTCCGCCAACTCTGCCGAATCAAGCGAGGCTACTACAGCAGCTAGGTCCGCACCGTCCAAGGCCCCGCCCAACGCGGCCAGTTCGACACTGTCCAAGTTGCCAATGAATATATTCTCGCCATCACCCAGGTCATAAGTTCCCCGCAAGGCCGATTCGACTTGATCGTTCCCGCTGCCTAGTGTTACCGAAACATCCAATGATCCGATAAGACTGGCCAGTTCAGCACTATCCAGAGCTCCACCTAAACTCACCAACTCCGCGGTATCTAGGGAACCACTGAGCGCCGCTAGGTCTACACTATCCAGTGCACCACTTAGGGACGCGAGATCTAGCGTGTCGAATAATCCCACAAACAGATTGTCGCCGTCGCCCAGTTGATAAGTTCCATGCATTGATGAACGAACTTGATCGGCTCCCGTTCCGCCAATTATATTAACGTCCAGGGAACCAACTAACTGGACCAAGTCAGCACCATCCAATGCACCGCTGAGCGCAACCAAATCCACCGTGTCTAGCGAACCAGCCAACTGCGCCAGATCAACGCTGTCTAATGCTCCACCAAGCAATGCCAATTCGGCGATGTCCAGCGAACCAATGAAGGTGTTTTCGCCATCACCCAAGTCGAAGGTACCCGCCAGAGACGACGTGACAAAGTCATTGCCAGCGCCGGCAAACACACTCACGTCAAGAGATCCAACGAGTGCGACCAGGTCCGAGCTATCCAGAGTGCCGCGCAGCGCGGCGAGTTTAGCTGGATCCAACCCTGTCAATTCGGCCAACTCTGAAGCGTCTAGCGCACCGCCTAAACTGGCGAGTTCTAGACCATCTAATGTTGCCGAGAAAATGTCTGCACCATCGCCCAGGTCGAACGTGCCACGCAAACTTGTCCGCACTTCGTCGGCACCGCTGCCGGCCAGTACTTGCACATCGAGTGATCCAATCAAGCTCGCAAGGTCTGCGCTATCCAGCGATCCGCCGAGTTCAACTAGCGCGGCGCTATCTAGACTACGGACAAACAAATCGTCGCCAGAACCCAAGTCGAAGTTGCCGCCGACGCCTGTAGTCCACACACGATCTTTGCCTTCGCCTGCAACGAACGAGACGTCGAGTGAGCCAAATACCGAGGCGAGATCCGCACTATCCAGGGATCCCACCAACTGCGCCAATTCACTGCCGTCAAAAGCTGCTTGAGCCCGGGATAGCGTCGACGTATCCAGTGAGCCGACCAGAGCGGCCAAGTCACTGCCATCGAGCGTTTGCACAAAATCGTTGTCACCACCACCCAGATCAAACTTGCCCGACAATCCACCGAAAATCACAGTGTCTTTGCCTGTTCCACCGAATACCGAAATATCCAAAGAGCCTGTGAGTGAGGCTAAGTCAGCGCCGTCTAAGGCGCCGCCAATGGAAGCCAATTCTGCTGTGTCGAGCGTTTGGACGAAGAAATTATCGCCGGCACCCAAATCAAATTTGCCGGACAATCCACTAGACAGAATTGAGTCGTTGCCATCCCCCGTGCTAATATTTGAACCTGAACGCACTACACCCGATGCAATATCAAACTCAGGTGCTAACGCAGTAATCGTGTCGTCTGCCGCAGTGCCCACGAGTGTCGCAAAGCTCCCTTGCACTGCGACATTGTGTTCCAACGTAGCATTGCCAGGTCCATTGCTGGTCAGGTCAACGATCGTACCGTCCATCGCTTTGAGTCTGAACGTATCGCCGTTAACGTCGCTCACCTCGTACACTGCTCCATCCACGAGGCCAGCAGGAAGCGGCGCAGTTGCGGCCTCGGTAATGCGAATCGACTTGCCGTTCCTGAAATTGTGACCTGGGGCCGTAAATCGATTGTCGATTGCGGTCGCAGTAAACGCGAAACGATCCGCCGCCACCATCTGTACGGTGCCATCGAATTGATTCATATCAAGTGCGATGCCGAAATCCGCCAACGAGAAATTGAGTGTATTACTCCCGCCGCCAGCCCTGACGGTGAGGGTACTATTGGGAATTAGATATGCAAGGTTGTTGCCATCGCCCAAGTCAACGATGTCGTCACCCGATGTCAAGAATGCCGTATCATCACCATCGCTCAACGTTACGACGTCCGCACCATTACCACCATCGGCGACCAGTGGTAACGGCGAAGCCTGCCCGCGAATAATATCGTCGCCATCGAGACCGAAGATCAAGATACGATCGGCCTCTAGAGGATTGATCAGGATCGTAGATACCAACTGATAATCATTGAGGATCGGGTCAAACGATTCAACGGTTACCATCCCATCAGCTGCAACTGTAATGCGGTCGTCAGCATTGGTTCCAGAAATGATCGCTGCGATGTCAGTATCCGAGCCAAGATCGTCATCGCTAACGGTTACCGTAGCAATGATTTTTCCCGCAACCGGAGTGAAGGCAATGTTAGGGCCAGACCCCGACACCAGATTTACGGACGTACTACTGGGCGGCACTGTGTTAAAGTCATCCAGGATTTGATCGATGCTCCAACTGACGGTTAGAATTTCGGTTGATTCTGTGCCCGGGTCGTTGATGTCAGCCCCCAACATAATTGAACTCAGAGTGCTGTCTGTCCCTGGCTGTATCGTTGTCAAAGGTTTGACGTTGTATACGTTTAGACCGACGCTGGCTGGATCTGAAATGCCTAGATCATCGTCCTCCACCGTGACCGTGATTTGATTGAGGTCAAACGGTGTACCAGCCGGTCCAATATCGTCGAGATACTTATGTTGGGCACTAAAGCTACGGTCATTGGCCGTCTTGGAAATCAACGTTGGTTGAGAATTGTCGCCCCAGTTAATCCTGACTGTGAACGTGTCATCCGGGCTAACATCAGTAAAGGACCCGCTCAACGTGGCGATACTTCCTTCTGCCAGTCCAGGGGTGGTGCCAATATAGAAATTGCCCAGAAATTCGCGATCAGTTCCGCCAGTCGTTTCTCGTAGTTCGACGCGATTAAACGGATTTAATGCTTGGACACCAATGAATGTGGCTGTGTCGTTGGGTCTTTCGACTTGCAGCGTTCCAACGATCGCCGCTCCATTGAACAACTGGAGTTCAAACACCGAATCAACAAAGTCGTCGCCTCGGTTGTTATCGAATTCGGGTTCAACAAAGTCGAAACCAAACGCATAGACCAACTCATTGAGTTGGAAATTCAGATTGGATCGTCCCGTCGTTGTGATCTCAGGCCCAGCCAGTCGCGCCGACCAGTCTGTAGCTCCACCAATGTACAACTCGGTAGCTTGGGGGCCGCGCGTCACATTCACTTTGCCATCCGTGGTCTGATAACTGTCGACCAAACCGAGATTCTGAAGTGGCGCAACTTGCGTCGCGCCGGTTGTGGAGATAAACCTTTCACGTGTAATGTAGGGACTCAGGCCTCGAACCTGCAAGTTCGTCGCATCGACCACCGGAGCAGCGTTGTTGACCGTGATCACCGAACGTACCGAGGACTGATGTTGCAGGAACAGCAATTGCCCGGGATGATCCAAGTTCCCGCCGGCTGTAAACGCACTTTCAAAACTACCTGTGGTGCCATCAAACCGCAGAATTGCGTTGTTTGCACTCGTAACGTATAGCTTACCACCGGCGAAGGACAGTCCGCCGGGCGTGACGAGTCCACCGGTTTCGTCTGGTGTGGTGTTGACGTCGTCTCGTACCAATGCATCGATCCAGAGGCCCGAGGTCGCGCTGTAACGCAGAATAGAATTATTGTCGCGACTGGCAACGATCAAATTGCCACTTGGTGAAATGACTAGTGCGCCTGGATTGACTAGGCCGCCCGTTTCGTCAAACGACGATGTGGCTAAGTCATCCGCAACCAGCGCCCCCAGGAATTCTCCCGTTATGCGATCGTAACGCAAGACTTGATTCGTGGCCGAACTGCTTACGAGCAGCCGCCCGTTGGGACCAAAAGCGAGACCAGTTGGCCCTGATAGACCCCCAGTCTCATCGTTGGGAGTGCCCAAATTGTCTGTGACGACGCGTCCAACAAAATACCCCGTAGCTCCGTCATATCTCAATACCTCGTTGGTACCACTTCCAACATAAAGACTTCCGCCTGGACCGAAGGCCAATGTTTGCGGGTTGGCCAAACCATTTCCCGGCGATACAAATTCCCCCATTAATTCGCCAGTGGTACCGTTGTAACGCAGAATCGATGGCGTTGATTCGTTGATGACATAGAGATTGCTATCAGGACCAATTGCAAATGCGCCAAGGCTAGTCCCGCCGTCTACCATATCCTCGATGTAGGCCCCAGTCGTCGCATCGAAGCGAGCGATACGTCCATCTTGCCGACTTGCAACTAACAGATCACCGACAAAATCATCATCGGTCACGGTTACGGTGATCGTATACTGGTCACTACTGGTTCCGCTGGGACGATCATCTAGGTAGGTATGAGCGATATTGGCAAACGTAGTGGTCGTCGCCCCAGGAGCACGTACCAAATCTGCAGATGTTAAGACTCTATTGGAAGTGGCATCACCCCAATTGATGACGACCGTATGTGTATCCAGAATACCTGGGTCAACAAACGAACCGCTTAGCAATATCGAACTGCCCTCGGTGATGTTTGCGTCTAGGTCATCCGTGGTGACTACCAAGTTCATTGGTTCAATGTTCTGTACATTGACCACCAAAGTCGCGACCACCGGAGCGTTCTTTTCGTCGTCGTCATTCACTCTGACCGTGATCGTGTATGGCTCAGTCCGGTTTTCCGGGTAGATATGTTCAATGTCGTTAAAGCCTCGGAGGCCGATTTCCAGGCCAAATCTAGTTTCGGTATTGTCCCCCCAATCAATCACTACCTCGTGGAAGTCAAGCGTGCCAGGATCTACAAAGGTTCCGCTGAGGCGGAAGGGCGTACCTTCGTCGACCAACGCAGCGGGCCTATCGAGCGCGAGCACCAAATTGGATGGCAGTACGTTATTTACTGCAAGTAATAGGCCTGGCCCTGTGGCGGTTGCTTCGTCGTCATCCTCGACAACGACGCGGACAACGTAGTCAGCTGCAGTTTCCCCCGCATTGTTCAAGTATCGGTGTGTGGCGGTAAACGTCCCGCCACCCACTGGACTCAGTGCATCTATAGTAATAGTCGCGGTAGAGCTGGTTTCATCACCCCAATCAACCAAGACAGTATGAGTATCGCCCGCGCCTAGATCAGTGAACGTCCCCGTAACGGTGACCGTTTCATTTTCATCGATCTCGCTCGCACTCAATTCAGCCAAAACCAACACTGGATCAGCGTTGGCGACAGCCAGGTTGATAGACGCCGTATCCGTACCGCTTTCCAAGTCATCAACCGTAACTTCGATCGTATAGTCGAGATAGCCATTTCCATCTGAGTTGTTGTCGCGATACAAATGTTGCGCTGAAAAAGTGCGAGTTAACGGATCGATCACCGCCGGCGACGTTGCTCCGTCGCCCCAAACGACAACTACTGCATGACTGTCCAGTGAACCCACATCCGAGAAACTACCCGTCAAAGTCACATCGCTGCCTTCGACGATCGCGTTTTGACTGAGGTTAAGGCCTAGCAACTCGGGAGCCTCATTGCTGACATGAATCACTGTCGAAGAATTGATACCTGCTCCGTCGTGATCGCGAAGGGTTACGAGTATTGCGTAGTCGCCCGATGGTACCTCGGGATTGTCTAAGTATTTGTGTGTAAAGCTGAATGTGCGGTGTCCTTGTGGTAATTCGTAGGTCTCCATAGACCCATCACCCCAGGTGATATCCACAAAGTGAATGTCCCCCACTCCCTCGTCAATAAACGCACCGATCAGATTGACTGTGTCGTTCTCAAAGATTGAGTTGCTGCTCAGCGTTAATGCCGTCGACAATCGCGGGGCGAGATTGGCGACGGTCAGATCCAGCGCGGTGGCGTTGCCAGCTGTCAAGTTAACGTGACCCGGCGTCGCCAAGTTACCGGTCCCAGCGGAAATCAATGTGCCCAGTACAGCCCCGCTGTCTAAATCAACTTTGAGTACAGATTGTGATCCCAGGTCACTCACATACAGCAAATTGTCAGCGGCGAATGCAAAGCCAGCGGGCAAGACTGAGACTAAACCAGAACTGATTACTTGACCTAAATAGTTTCCGTTCAAGCTGTCAAAACGCAGAATGTTGCCGCCATTCGCATTCGTTCCGACATAGAGGTTACCATCGGGACCGATACGCATGGTTAGGATTGAAGACAATCCACCTGTGCCGGCTGGTATCAGGGTATCGAGGTAGTTGCCCGTGATACCGTCGTAACGCGCGATGCTGTTGCTGGAAGAGCCTGAGACCAGCAAGTTACCGTTGGGGGCGAAAAGGATGGCGTCGAGGCCACTCAGACCACCTGCGGCCGAAGCGAACACATCAATGAATGCACCAGTCTGAGGATCAAAGCGCAGTACGTTGTTATTGAACCTGCTGGCGACTAGCAAGTTTCCATTGGGCGCAAACGCTAGACCACTTGGTTCCTGCATTCCACCTTCGCCCGCATTGACGACAGTGTTGATGAAGTCGCCCGTTTGTAGATCAAAGCGCAGGACGTCGCCGCTCTCAAGGCTGCTAACATACAACTTGCCGTCTGGGCCGATGACCGATTGGCCTGCACCCAAAATCCCTCCGCCGATCACAGCGTCAATCAGCCCGCCGCCTGTCGTATCGAAACGCAATACGCCGGAATTGCCCGAGCTGGATACCAGCAAGTTGTCCAGCACTCGAGCCACGAAGGTGCCGTCTTCGTTAGTAGCGGTGGCTGTGATTGGGCGACCGAGACCGTTGCCGTCCGCGTAGAAATGCGTGACCGACGCAGGATTACCTGGAACGATTTGGGCGGGGCCATCACCCCAGTCGATTGTCCAACTGGTGATCGTGTCGTTGCCAGGATCGCTAGATGTCAGGCGAAGTGTATAGGTATTGCCTTCGTCCAAGGTCGCATCGCCAAGGAAGGTTAGCGTTGGAGCCACGTCTGCAATAGCAACTTCCGATGTGCTGGATGTTGAAGCCACGGAACTGGAATCATCATCGCTAACCGAGACCGTAACGGTGTAATTGCCGTCGTCCGCGTAGATGTGCGAAGCTACGAACAGCTTCTCATCCGTCAGTTCGACCAAGGCGGGCAAGTTGCCGCCACGCGCGTCGTTCCACAAGCCTTGGTTAGACCAATTTAATTGTCCAAAGTCCTCACCGGTGACACCGGACCAGTTATCGGGCTGTCCGCCCCCCCAACTCGTATATGTCACAGGTTCGCCCGATGTCCACTCCATCACGCCTTCTTCGCGAGCGTCATAGATGCCAATGTGGACAGTTTGGTTATAACCGTAGAATTCGTTAACCCACTGCGCCAAGAAGCCGTTTTCGGCCGCGTCATTGATCGTCGCCAAGTGGCCGCCAAGTCGCTGGGCCTGTGCCTCAGCATCCAAGAAACTAAGGCTAGTTGTCAGGAGGGTATAACGGCGGCCGTTGTATTCAAAGAACTCAGACGTGTTTACGGTTGGGCCGCGCTGCTCAAGGGTAGTGATGGTACCGTCCCCCCAGTCAACGGTCACCACATGCCCATCCGCCGAGTCTAGATCGGCGTAACTGCCGCGCAGCTCAACGACAGCACCTTCGTTTCCGCTTCCAGGAATCGATAAAGTATTCAACACAGGAGCCGAATTGCCACTCGCCTTTATATTTACCGTGCGACTGAATTCAGACGTGTTGCCGCCAAGTGTCGCAGTCGCTGTGAGCGGTAAACCGTCCACGATGGCTGTGGACAGGCCACTGCGCGGAATTGTAAAAGTAAAGCGAGATGTCGTGTCACTACCAAGTCGCGCATCAACATAACTGCCTGTGCTACCATCTGCGTCATCGACGCCTTCGGTCTTGGACACTAGGTAAGTTAGTCCTTCGCCAAAACCCTGTGGATCCAGGGCGGCAATGAAAAAGTCAATCTCGCTACCAGTTCGTGCAAAACCACTGACAATGAGATCCGTGGCCGTGAGGACTGCCGAAGTTAAGACCGGAAAGTTCAAGAAATCTGCCGGACCAGCATCCGCGTCACTCTGGTCGTTGAGGCTGACGCCATTGTTGCCAATATCAATCGCTAAGCCATGATTGGCATAGATCTGATTGCTGCGGATTGGGTTGCCAAGCGTACCTGCATCGGACACATTGATGCCGTTGAGATGGCTGTGGACAATCAAGTTGGCCAATGCACCGCTGCCGCCAATCAAATTGTTCGTCGCACCGCCAAAGAGCAGAATGCCATCGTTTCTAACGCCAAAGTCCTTGGTGCCGCTTACGTCGGTGCCAATGTAATTGCCCTGAATGGTGTTGGCGGTCGTGCCCGAATGCCCCATGTAGATTCCAAAGCTACCTGCGGCGGCAATGATATTGCGTTCAAACACGTCTGCGGAGCCATTGCCATCGGTACCAATGCGGTTATTCGATGAGTCGCTATACACGGCGATGCCACTGAGGACGTTGCCAAGGGCAAATTCACCCGTGAAATCCGTCCCAACAAAGTTACCTGCAACCGTATTGTAGTGTGCACCCTGAATGGTAATGCCATCGAGATTGCCAGATACGACATTGCGTTCAGCGTCGTCAAAACCATTCCCGTCGCCGTCAGTTCCTACTCGGTTGTAGCTGGCGTTATCGGAAATATAGACACCATGGCTAGTGTTGCCCACTAAGCCTGTTCCAGCCGAATTGAGGCCGATGTAATTTCCAGCAACAGCATTGAAGGAAGTGTCGGTGTCTCGAATGCGAATTCCATAGCCGACATTGCCAGACAATAGATTGCCTTCAAGAGCGTCAGCGATACCGTTGCCGTCGGTACCCACGAGGTTGTTGGAAGCGGCTGCGGACAAGAGAACGCCGTGTACCAAGTTCGGGATAGAGTACGTCCCGGCAACGTCGGTACCGATGTAGTTACCAGCCACGATGTTGCGGTGGGCATTCTCAATCCGCACTCCGCGCTGTGTATTACCGCTGATTACATTGCGTTCATTTTCATCGAAGCCGTTGTCACTACCGTCGGTGCCAATCCGATTGAATTCTGCGCCACTGACAACTCGCACGCCGTCGATGCCGTTCTGCAAGGCGTAGCCACCCAATGCGTCGGTGCCAACGTAGTTGCCGGCGATCACGTTGTAATTTGTGCCCGTGCCACTGATTTCAATCCCATACAAGCCGTTACCAGAAATTACGTTTCGCTCCGAGTCATCTTGGGAACCATCCCCATCGGTGCCCACGCGATTGCGTAATGCCGAAACTGAAATAAGAATTCCATTGAGAGCGTTGCCCTGGCTCGTACTGCCCGTTGCGTCTGTACCCAGATAAGAGCCCTCGATCACATTGTCGTCGCCACCATTGATCCAGATACCATGCCCATCAAAGCTGTGGATATTGAGGTCCACAATTCGATTGGCATCTCCAATGATCTCTATACCGTTGGCGGTTCCCGCCTGGCTTCCATCAATCACAATCTCCGGACCGTAGATATTGGTATCGCCCCCAAATAATGTTTGCGACCTACCATCGATGGTGACCTGCGAGCGATTGAGTTTGGGCAAAGGAGAGACGAGACGAATCGTCGCTGTCTGCTCGCCGCTAGTTCCAACGAAGTTCGGATCGGTCGCAGGAATATTGAACTCGATATTCACCGGGAATGAGCCCGGGGTATCCAAGGCATCCGTCAAGGCCTGCCGCAGTGTGCCGGGACCGGCATCAGCCGTGTTGGTGACCGTGAAGGTGGCCACGGCGCTGGAGTTGAACAATGGTGCCGTCGAGGTCGTCCTGCTCGGGTAAAGCACCACGCCATGGTTAGCGTTCGCCGTCAGATCGTAGGCTATTCCGTCGAGCGATTCCCCCAGCCGGTAATAGGCGATTGGGGTAGCTGCGGCGACCGTCGCGACATAGTTGTTGTTGCGCGCTAAGAACTGATCGGCTACTTCAGCATCGGTGAGCTCTCGATTGAAGACTGCGAACTCATCCAGCGAACCGGTGAAGCGATAGCCGGAGTCGTTGGTCCAACCGCTGATCCTGGCGTTTTGAGTGGCCGAGCGCGCTGTAGTCACCCCAAATCGCTGGCTGAGTAATTGCGGTACACCATCAATCCAGAGCTTATTCAACGTTCCTGGGCCGTTATTGAAGGCAGCGGTCACGTGAACCCAGCGATTGGCAAGTCCAGCGGAGCTCATGCCAAACAGATCGCTCACACCGGTGTTGAAGCCGAAGAAACCACTCTGGAACCACAAGTCATAGGTGGTCATGCCAAAAGGCATCGAGTTCTCGGTTCCATCCCAGTGCATCCAAAATGAAACGGTATTAAATTCATTGGAGGTTGTGTTGATTTGTGGTAGGTCCAGCGCTATTGCTCCGCCAGCGTTTGATCCGCGTGAAAATTCATATGCGGTGTCAGGATCGTCGCCCAACGGGCCTGCTATACCTTGTTCAATGTTCGAGTTGATTAAAACGCCATGATTCGCATTGCCAGAATCATCAATAATGGCCGTACCACTTGCTTCGTCAAATCTCCAGTAGCCCTGGAGATTGGTTGGCAATGCGGCCAAATTCAACGCGGTATGCATATCTGCTCGGATCTCCGCCGCCGAAAATGCAACGTCGTACAGCCGATATTCCTCAATCGAACCACGCAGATGGTGCCCTTCATAAACAAACCTCAGTGGGCCACCCTGTTGCGAGATTCCGTCGGATTCGAAAAAGCCTTGCGCAACATTGATGCCATTAACGTAAATCGCCATGTACTGTTCATCCGCGTTAATTACCGCCGCGAAATGGTACCACTGCCCAGGCTTGACCAATCCTGCCGCAGAACTAACCACGCGTTCGCCAACACCAACACGACTGGTCGGAGTTGCACTAAACAGCACCCTCCCGTTGTCTTGAACAAAGAGTGCGTATTCGCGGTTACTACAGCTCGTCAAACCGCAGTTTGGCAAGTTTCCTTTGTGAAACAAGTTTTGGTAGGTGCCAGGGAATTCATCGATTTCAAACCAGCCGGTGAGGGTCAATTGCCGTGCGGGGCTTAGCGACGGGCTGTTTTGGATTTCTACGTAGTCATCAATCCCGTCGAAGTGTACAGCTTGGTCGCCAACCAAGGGCGGCAAGCCTGGCGCTGCGGGCGTTGGTGTGGCCACAATGGCAAACGAAGTGGTATCTGATAGCCCACTTGCATCCAACGCGGTTACGTTGAAAACGCCGACAGGCTCTGCTAGAGTCGGCGTCCATTGGATTTCGCCTGTGGTGGCGTTAATGGTCGCACCACTCGGCGCGCTGCCCAGCGAGAAAGTGACATTGACGTTCCGCGCATCCGCGCGACCTTCGTATACAAACGTGCCTGCCGCAAAACGATTCGCGGGGCCATTATCAATGTTCGTTGGAAAGGCCCCCTTGGTCCCATATCTGGACGCACCTACAAATGAGATCAAGTTGCCCGGATTATTAGTCGTTCCAAGTGGAGCAGAGCCAAAGTTATTGCCGTGGCGTTCAAGCGACTGGTAGTTTTCGGCCACGATTGTTCCATGAAATCCTGGCTCAAGGTCCAGCGGTGCAATTGGCAAGAAGCGGCTGCCGCCAACCAGTGTTCCTGAAGTCGCCTCCGCGTCTCCGGCTGCGAAAACAACGGTGCGTAGCGGAACTGAAGGGTTGTCCCGATCGTAAAGATGCGCGGTGATTGCTACCCGAAGACCGTCGGAAAGGTCATCGAATACACCCAATTCAGTAATTGTAATTGGTGATGTTACGTCGAAACCATTCCCAGGGAGCCATTGTACACATAGTCGCCGGCTGTCTCACTTGGAATCTCATAAGCGATCGCCGAGCCTTGCGCGACTGGATTGTCAGGATCATCGACGGACGCTTTCACGCGGACCAACGTGCCTGGCACCACCGATACGTCTGGCATTGGTGACAGTCGAGGTGCGTGCTCTTGCGAGTCGACCAACTTCACTACATAAGCATCCCAGCCGCCGGCCGACGATGCTGGTGTGATGCCATCGCTCGGGAAGCTGGGTGAAGTCGAAAGTCCAGCCATATAGAGGTTCCCCGACGCGTCAAGCGCTACGCCTTGCCCCCGATCATCACCGCTACCGCCCAGGTACGTGGCGTACGTCACTTCAGTACCCGCTGGATTTAGTTTGGCGGCAATGGCATCCCAGGTGCCACCCCCATGGGTGCTTTGGACCGCATTCGTCACCGGGAAAGCTGCGAGACCGGCTGCGCCCTGGGACAAACCCGAAATATGAGCGCTGCCATTTGAATCGACAGCAATGCTCTGTCCGTAATCGTTGTTCGCACCTCCCAAGAAAGTTGAATAGGCAAGTTCAGTACCGCCGGCGTTCAGCTTGCTGACAAAAATATCCCAATTGCCTGCACCATCGCTCTGGATTGCGTTGACGGTGGGAAATCGACGGCTTCCCGACCAGACAATACCCGTGATATAGGCGTTGTTCGCACTATCGACGGCTATGCCCTGACCATAATCTGAGGAGTTGCCACCGAGGTAGGTCGAGTACAAGAGCGAGTTTGCTCCTGACTGATTGGCATCCAGCTTGGCTACGAAAACATCCCAACCACCAGATGATGACTCGCTGAACGCACCCGCAGTGGTTAGAAAATTACTGGATGTCGTTGCGCCAGTTACGTAAGCGTTGCCGCTCGCATCCAATGCGATCGCTTGCCCACGATCATCTGCATTGCCTCCCAGATAGGTCGCATAGTTCAAATTGCCCGCACCGTCCAGCCGCGCCACGAATGCATCCGTTCCCGATTGATCGGTTTGAACGCCACCGAGGACAGGGAAGTTGTTCGACGTGGTCATGCCTGTGACCCAGGCCTGCCCAATTGAATCAACGGCAATCGTCGTTCCGTCATACCCCAAGACTCCATTGGCATTCTCGTTGCCACTGCCTCCTAGATATGTTGAGTAGACTAGGTTACCCACGCTATCAAATTTGGCCACGAAGGCATCCCAGGTGCCACCGCCCCGCGCGCGCAACGAGGGCAAGTTGGTTGACGAAGTTCGACCGGTGACATAGACGTTGTTGTTTTGGTCGATGTCAATTGCGTAGCCTCGGTCATCCCCGCTGCCACCGAAGTAGGTCGAATAGGTTGGCCCGCCACCGCTGCTGTTCAACTTGGTAACGAAGACATCGTTTCCTCCTTGGCTGCCCGTCGCACCGGGGAAATCGCTGGAGTTCGTCAAACCGACAACGTATGCATTGCCATCCGCATCGACACTTACCCCAAAGCCTTGATCATTGTTGCTACCACCTAGAAGCGATGCGTAGCTCAACACCGGATCGATCACTAAGGGTTGGCTCGAGTCATAACTACCCAACTGGAATCCAACCAAGTTGCTTTCCAGAATTTGGTAGCCACCCTCGACTGTGACTTGCAGGCCGTCAATCGTCTGGTAGATAAAAGGACGATGTTGCAACACCGTCTCACCGTCCACGCTGACTACTAGATTGCCACTGGCGTCTACTTCGATTTGCTCGGCGCCATCGAAGTCCAATTGGATTTGAGATGGATCAGCCCCGGCTGCCAAGTTGAAATCGTACTGGAGATTTCCCGCGTTGCCATAGTAAATCACATCGATGCCAGAGTAGACTCCCGCATATTGGACTTGGCCAAAATTAGCAACGTTTAAACGCCACTGGCCTGGGTCGTCGCCTAACAAGTAGTTGGACCGATGAGGCAATGCATTCAAGGGGGTCCCGCTAGCAAATGCATTTGCACCTACCAGTTCAAGTCGCAGAAATGTTGGTTCGCTTTCCAAGCCAGTTGTAGGTATAGCGGTTGTGGACTCCTGCGAATGCGGATCCAATGGCACTTCGCTTTCCGCGAATACATCGATAGGCCTGCTCAATGCTAGCTTGATTTCGTTGGCCGTGAGCGCAACGTGATACCCATTTCCGCGGGCTTGGTAGGCCTGGCCATCTGCGCTGGCTTCAAAACTAAGCTGCGCGTTTTCTAGTACATTGAGATCGACCGCCAACAGGCGGCGATCTTCTAGCTGCTCAACCTGGAACAAGCGTCGGCGCAATAACTGGGGGTTATGCGGTCGAAACCGTCGGAACCGAGCTTGGCGATACATGTCGCCAGTCTTGCTGATACTCACGGAAGCTTCCAAGATTTCTAGTAGGAATAGGTGTCGATATGCCAACTGTTTTAGGCTGTATCTTACACTGACAATGGCACAGTGGATCCCCCTTGCTTGGGGGTTTTGCCAATTTGCTTAGATGCGGAGTGCTCCGACTATATGGAGTGCAGCTTTGGTATTTAGAGCGTTTGGCGCAAAGAGGGACTCACGCGATGCAAACTGTCGTGGTTACGGAAACGCTCCACGTGCTGCTGGCTAGGCGCATACAAAAGCGGCGACTAGTCGCCGCAGTCCAAAATATGGAGTGCTCCGTCTTGTCGGAGCTTTGGCATTTAGAGCGTTCGGCGCAAAGAGGGAACTCACGCGATGCAAACTGCTGCGGTTGCGGGAACGCTCCGCGTGCTTCTGGCTGGGGCGCATGCGAAAGCGGCGACGAGTCGCCGCAGTCCAAAATATGGAGTGCTCCGCCTTGTCGGAGCATTGGCATTTAGAGCGTTCGGCGCAAAGAGGGTACTCACGCGATGCAAACTGCTGCGGTTGCGGAAACGCTCCGCGAGCTTCTGGCTGTGTGCGCATACGAAAGCGGCGACTAGTCGCCGCAGTCCAAATATGGAGTGCTCCGACTTGTCGGAGCTTTGGCATTTAGAGCGTTCGGCGCAAAGAGGGACTCACGCGATGTAAACTGTCGTGGTTGCGGAAACGCTCCGCGTGCTTCTGGCTGTGTGCGCATACGAAAGCGGCGACCAGTCGCCGCAGTCCAAAATATGGAGTGCTCCGCCTTGTCGGAGCTTTGGTATTTAGAACGTTTGGGCGCAAAGAGGGAACTCACGCGATGCAGACTGTCGTGGTAGCGGAAACGCTCCGCGTGCTTCTGGCTGGGGCGCATACGAAAGCGGCGACCAGTCGCCGCAGTCCAAAATATGGAGTGCTCCGCCTTGTCGGAGCTTTGGCATTTAGAGCGTTCGGCGCAAAGAGGGAACTCACGCGATGCAAACTGTCGTGGTTGCGGAATCGCTCCGCGAGCTTCTGGCTGTGTGCGTCATACGAAAGCGGCGACTAGTCGCTGCAGTCCAAAATATGGAGTGCTCCGACTTGTCGGAGCTTTGAGTATTTAGAGCGTTTGGCGCAAAGAGGGAACTCACGCGATGCAAACTGTCGTGGTTGCGGAAACGCTCCGTGTGCTTCTGGCTAGGCGCATACAAAAGCGGCGACCAGTGCCGCAGTCCAAAATATGGAGTGCTCCGCCTTGTCGGAGCTTTTGGCATTTAGAGCGTTCCGCGCAAAGAGGGACTCACGCGATGCAAACTGTCGTGGTTACGGAAACGCTCCACGTGCTGCTGGCTGGGGCGGATGAAAGCGGCGACTAGTCGCCGCAGTCCAAAATATGGAGTGCTCCGACTTGTCGGAGCTTTGGTACTTAGAGCGTTTGGCGTAGAGAGGGACTCACGCGATGCAGACTGTCGTGGTTACGGAAACGCTCCGCGTGCTTCTGGCTGGGGCGCACGCAAAAGCGGCGACCAGTCGCCGCAGTCCAAAATATGGAGTGCTCCGACTTGTCGGAGCTTTGGTATTTAGAACGTTCGGCGCAAAGAGGGAACTCACGCGATGCAAACTGTCGTGGTTGCGGAAACGCTCCGCGTGCTGCTGGCTAGGCGCATACAAAAGCGGCGACCAGTCGCCGCAGTCCAAAGGTCAGTCCCACCACCACTGACCGGCGGCGAGACCGTCGAGCTTGATGGCGTCGTGCTCTTTAGAAATCTTACCGTCCGCATCGCCGGCAACGTTTTCTTCCGCCAACGCATTCTTGGCTTGAATGTTGACACCACCGCCAATTGGTGTGATAAGTCGATTGCCTTTCATGACTGCGTTGATCGCAGTCTCGACTTGGCGAGGTGCTGGGAAGACGGCCACAGGTAACTTATCTTCATCCGCAAAGACACCCAAGTTCCAGCCACTCTGCTGATAGAGGTCGCGGTCTTGGATGAAGGCAGCTGCAATGGTTAGATCGACCAAGTTGCGAAGCTGGCTATAGATCTGGCTATTCTCGGCAATGATTGGAAATTTCTTGGTGAAGTCGGTCGTGAAGGCGCGGCTGGCTGGATTGGCTCGACCGCCCGTTTCTTTGCGACTACCATCGCGATTCACCATCTCGTCAGCACCGACCAATTTGACACCTTGGCCCACCATTTTGAAGGCATGGCCATCTTCACTCACAGCTACAGCCTGATAGTCGGGTACAAAGTACCAGCGAATGAGCGCGTTAGACGAAGTCATATTGGCTGTCAGTTTCGAAACGTACGTAGCCATGGGAACGGGTGGGTTTTCCAGACCAATGCCGATCAACTTCATCCGATAGTCTGCTTCGGTCAAGACATGCGCAAAGTGGGTACCGGCGGGTATGCCAGTGATAGTGACTTCATTTAGACCCAAACTCTGACGCAAACTATTGACAATAAACGGTACATCTCCTGCACCGCGGAAGTTGTTCCCCAGCTTCTGCAGCGTTGCTTGCATGTTCGCCAAGCCTTCCTGGGTTGGATCGATCGAAACGCCAATCGTGTTGGTCTTATCTCCGTTGGGGCCGAATGCACGTAGAGCAACGATCATGTCGTCCAACAGAATACAGGGCTTAGCGGAATCAATTCCGACGATGCGTCCCACAGCGTCTTGGGCAAAGCCTTCAGCAGGACCTGCGATGACAATATCGCCCGATTCTGGGTAGAAGAAGACGTATTCCAAACGCGTTAGACCGGCCATGGCGATCATATCTGCAGATGGCTTCTCGCCAGCAGCGACGCGCTCCGAAACCGCTTTCTCCAGTCGATTGAGGGAGATCTTGCGCATCTTGCTTGGACGCGCTAATTGCGGTGGCAGCGTGTTGCGAGCGGCTTGCATCCGAGCTAGGGTGACGCGCGGATCCGACTGCATCACACGCAAGACACCTTGCGGATCAATTTCGACACCCGCAAAGTTGCCGCCGTTGTTGTTATTGTTGTTATTGTTGTTGTTATTATTGTTATTGTTGTTGTTATTATTATTGTTCGCCAACGCCGGGCCAGCGAGCGTACTGACAGCCAGAGCTGCAATTGCAAAAACAATCAAACGAATTTGGCTGGTTAGGCGACGGCGTTGCATCAGTTCTTTGCCTTAGGTCGAGAAGTACGTTCCCCATTCCGCGCTGGCGGGGCGAATAGCTCTATTGAGAGTAATTGCTCGGCAAGGGAAAGGCAATAAAGGTAGGTGGTTTAGGAAAGATTGCTTGTCTAATTATCCGACTTAAACCGTCTACCCCCTGCATTCTGCTTGGGTTTTGGCGGATTAACCAGCAGCCGATGGCTTTCGGCACCCAGCAAATCGTCTAGCCGCCCCCTTAGTTCGGGGGTAATATTGACTCGGTGTTTATTAACTTTCATCTGGACCGTATCGCCCGAATCGAGCCGTACCGCAAGCAAGACTTCCATATTACCAGGGTAACCGCGTAGAACTTCGTTCAATCGGGGGACGATTTCTTCTGGGTGCTGAAGTTGGTCAACCCGGATTTGCACGCCGCCAGTGAAGCGTTCGGTGGCCTCATCGATCGGAATGATCTCGTTAGCCACTAGATTCACGTCGTCGGCATTACCACGTTTGTCGACGGTTGCGCGCATGATGACCACAGATTCGGGAGCAATCACGGGGCCATATTTCTCGTAACCATCTGGCCAGCAGATGCAGCGTGCCGCCCCCTCCATGTCTTCCAAGTCAAAGTTTGCGTACCGGCTGGAGGCACCTGGTTTGGGATTGCGTGTATTCGCCAGTTTGATTGACGAGATCATACCCCCGACGATAACTTCGGAGCGATCTTTGACATCTTTCAGTTGTGCTGTGGTGTGAGAGCAGAGCGTGCTCAATTGCAGTTTGTATTCTTCCATTGGGTGCGCGGACAAGTACGTGCCCAGCACCTCTTTTTCCATGGTTAGTTTCGACTTTTCGTTAAACTCTGGGACATCAGGCAGATTGTCGTAAGGATCGGCCTCTGCGTCGTCATCTTCGATGATCTCTTCGAAGAAGTTCATCTGTCCGCTTTTGCGGTCAGCCAGTGCAGAGGCGCCAGATTGCATGGCTTTTTCGACCACGGCCATCAGTTGTGCGCGATTGCTGCTGATACGATCGAATGCGCCGGCTTTGATTAGAGTTTCAATTGTCGAACGATTGCATTCACTTGGGTCAACACGTTCACAGAAATCGAAGATGCTTTTGAATGGACCGTCTTTGCGAGCTTTGACGATCGATTCACCGGCCGATCCGCCGCAGCCCTTTACGGCGCTCAACCCCCAAAAGACTTTGCCATCCGCGACGGTGAAGTCGACATGAGACGTATTCACATCTGGTTCGACGACTTTGATGTGCATCCGCGTGCAGTCTTCCAAGTGTTCGACGAGAGCGTCTTTACGCTTGAAGTTTCTACCCGGGATATCGCCGGACAGAAGTGCGGCCATGAATTCGACAGGATAGTGAGCTTTGAGATAGGCCGTTTGATAGGCGACCAGCGCGTAAGCCGTTGAGTGGCTCTTGTTAAAGCCATAGCCGGCAAACTTGAGGATCATTTCCCACAGCTCTTGAGCTTGCTTGGCGGACAGGCCTTTTTCGGTCGCGCCTTCCAGGAATTTCGCTTCGTTCTGTGCGATCAGAGCCTCTTTCTTCTTGCTAATCGCTTTGATGCAGGTGTACGCACTGGCTAGTTCAATGCCACCCAGCCGATTGAGAATCCGCATGACTTGTTCTTGGTAGACCATCACGCCGTTGGTCTCTTCCAGAATGTCCTTGAGAACTGGATGAAGGTAAATGGCTTCTTTGCGTTTGTGTTTTACAGCCACGTAATCGTCGACCATGCCGCCTTCGAGTGGGCCAGGGCGATATAGGGCGTTGGTCGCAATGATATCGCTGAACTGGTCGGGCTTCATGCGTTGGAGCAGATCGCGAATTCCACCGCTTTCAAGCTGGAAAACCCCCTTGGTTTCGCCACGTTGCAGCAATGCAAACGTTTCGGCGTCATCCAGGGGAATGCGTAGCAGATCCAGATCTTCCCCAGTCGTTTGCTTGATGATCTCCACGGCTTTCGACAAGATGGTCAAGTTCCGCAGACCGAGGAAGTCCATCTTGAGTAGCCCGGCATTTTCGACATCTCCCATCGACCACTGAGTGATAATATCGGTTTTGCCTGAGACACGACCGAGCGGTACGTATTCGGTCAGCGGCTTGTCAGCGATCACTACGGCGGCGGCATGCGTGCCGACGTTACGCGCGTTACCCTCCAATTTCATGGCGATATTGAGTAGTTCTTTGACGTCAGGGTCCGTGTCATACACGGCCTTCAAGTCGATATTCTTGTCGAGCGCTTTCTGAATCGTGATCTTCAGTTCATCAGGCACCATCTCGGTAACTTGATTGACTCGCGACAAGGGAATTCCTAGTGCGCGGCCGACGTCTTTGATCGCCGCCTTGGCTGCCATGGTCCCAAAGGTACCGATTTGAGCGACATTTTCTTCGCCATACTTCTCGCGTACATACTGGATGATCTCAACGCGTCGATCCTTGCAGAAGTCGATGTCGATATCGGGCGCCTCGAGGCGGCTTTCATCCAAGAACCTTTCAAATAGCAGATCGTACTTAATGGGACAGACGTGGCTGAGATACAACGCGTAACACACCAAGGCACCTACACCACTTCCCCGCGCCGTATTGGGGACGCCTTGTTCGCGCGAATGCCGGACAAAGTCCCACACAATTAGAAAGTAGTTGGCGAATCCTAACCGCTCGATCACTCCCAGTTCGCGATCTAACCGATCTTGGACGATCTGGGACAGCTCCCCACCCGGTAACATTTCTTCATTGCCGCGATAACGGTCACGCAATCCCAACATGCAGACTTCGCGCAAGTAACTGTCTGCCGTCAGTTGGGGCTCACCTTCGGCGGCGGTCCGTTCTGGGAGCGTATATCGCGGGAAGTGGCGTTTGCCGAGTTCCAGATCGATGTCGACGGAGTCCGCGATTTCCTGGCTACGAGCCACGGCATCTTCGAGCCCCGTGAAATGTTCGTACATCTGCGACGGCGACCGCAAGAAAAACTGGTCATTCTCCATCTTCATTCGCGCCGAATCGGTGCGGAATTTGCCAGTGTTAATACACAGCAGAATGTCTTGAATCTCCGCATCTTCTTGATCGACGTAGTGTGCATCGCTCGTGGCGACCAGTGGCAGACCGATTTTGTTGGCGATGTCCACAGCACCAGCCATCTGCAGACGCTGGATTTCGACGCCATTATTCATGATCTCGATAAAGTAGCGGTCGCCAAAAATCCCATGAAACCACTGGGCAATTTCCGTGGCTTCTTTTTCGGCTTTCGCTGTGTCTTTGTTGTTTAAGATCGCTCGCGAAAACTCACTGGAAACACAGCCGCTCAAACAGACGATGCCCTCACTGTGGGCGGCCAGCAGTTCACGGTCAATCCTTGGCTTGAAGTAAAAGCCTTCCAGGGAAGCGGCCGAGGCCAGTTTGATTAAGTTCTTGAATCCGACTCGATTCTGGGCTAAGAGCGTCAAGTGGTACGAAGCATCTTTAGAGCTAGTTGCATCGCCCCGCGAAAAGCGACTCTTGGGGGCAACGTATGCCTCGTAACCGATGATTGGATTGATTTCAGCGGCCTTAGCCTTTTGGTAAAACTCCAACGCACCATGCAAATTGCCGTGATCGGTCAGTGCTAGCGCGTTCATGCCATGTGATTTGGCTTTGGCAATCAATTTGTTGATCGAACTTGCACCGTCCAACAAGCTGTAGTGGCTATGGCAATGCAAGTGAACAAATTTTCCATCCATCAGCTTCATTTCCTTGAATATGGGCGCTATCGTAACCCGCCGCAGATGCAAGGGAGCTAGACTTGCATGTGCGACGGCAAGTAGAAAGTTAACCGCTATTGTGTTTGGGGGCCGCGTTAGGCTACAGCATAACGGGTGGTGCAGGACCAAAGAATAGTGTGCAGGTGGTGACCAAGAAACGAAACAAGAAAAAGACTTCGCACCCACCAGAACGCCCCTCGCGACGCAATCCGCGACTGGACTGTCTGCGTGGATTAGCGATTTTCCTGATGATCGTCGACCACGTGGCTGGCATGCTATTGCACATCGACATCGAACCCACGAGTATCCGACTGGCAACACGTCTGAGCATGCCGCTGTTCAGTATCTTAATGGGATTTCTGCTGGCGGCTCGTACCACCGTCAACTGGAATCGTTTTTTTCAGCTTGTGCTGGCCACAGCAGCCATCAATCTACTTTTTTTTGAAGCCTATCGCCAAGTAGAAATTTTGGCGAGTTTATTCGTTTGTTACAGCGTTTTTCTCGTACTGCGAAAATTCTTCGCGGTGCTGTTTGTGGCTGCCTTTTTCTTTCAATTTGATCCATCCGTTTCGCTGTTCGATTTTCCGTTGAGTCTCGTGGCCACCTGCGTGGCTCAGGGCGTGATTCTGCAGGTCTATGGCTGGCGGGTGGCGGCGGTTACTGGAGCACTGACCTTGCTCGGCCTGGCATTTGTCGCGCCCCCTAGTGTTTACTTGCTGTACTTCCTACTGCCCGCCACGCTGTTGGTCGCTTGGGCGGCTCACTCTGGCCTCGCGAACCGCGGCGACCAACTTGGCAGCGGGCGATCACCGCCCAGTTGGTTGAAATGGCTTGAGGTGACTGGGCGATATCCACTGACCGTCTATTTAACACAGTATTTCATTTTGTTTGCCATCCGTGCCGCCCTGCGCACTTAATACGCATGCCGAAAAGGCCGAAAAGGTCGGGTGCAGCAACTGCTCTTGCGGTGATGACCGGCTGCCTGCGAAACTTCGAGAAGACTCTGCAGGATGCGTGAGTCGACCTGAGTTTTTGGAAATATCAACCTTTGGAAAGGAAATCCAATGGTGAGCTGGATCATAACCGCCCTGCTGGCAACAGCCGTCGCGGGGCAAAAAGACTGTACGATCGTCTATTTCGGTTCGGCGAATTGCCAGCCATGCCAGCAAATGGCGCCCGCCTTAGCCCAACTCAAACAAGAGGGTTGGGACATCCGTCCCGTCGATGCCAGCACCCGTTCTGATCTGGCTGCGCAGTATCGCATTGACAACTTGCCAACTTTGGTAATTGTCAGCAACCAACGCGAAGTCGATCGGATCGTTGGTGCCGTGGCCTACGAGCAACTCAACAGCCGCTTTCAGCGTGCTGCCGCGCGGATGCAAAGTTCTAACAACCAGGCTTTCGCGGCCAATACGACAGGCAACGACACGCGCAGCGACGCACAACAGTCCGCGAATATAGCGCAATCGGAGGCGATTCAACCGTTGGTCCGCGGACAATCGCCAACCAGCAGCGGGTTTCCGCTATTGGCCGCCAGCGCGGCTCCGATGACAAGCGCTATCGCACACGCGGTGCCCAATATCAGTGGTGGCGAACGCAGAGAGCAGGCGTTCTCCGGAGAACTGCAAACTCAGCAGCCGCAGGATTCTCCGGCAAGTGCTTGGGGGAGCCCTGAAGCGCACGCGGTTAGCAGCTATGCAGATCACGCCAATTCAACGATGGTCACGCCAGCCAGTGCGGTTTCGTCTTCAAGTGGTGCATTGAATATCGACCAAGCCATCGCTCGCGCCGCAGCGGCAACGGTGCGTATTAAGGTTGAAGAAGCAAACACCACAGCTTATGGCACCGGTACGATCGTATCGGTGCATGGTCAAGAAGCGCTGATCTTGACCTGTGGTCACCTCTTTCGCGACATGCAACCCGGTTCGCAATTGAGTGTCGACCTATTCGCTGGTACACCACAGGAAACAAATGTTTTCGCCCAGTTGATCGACTATAAATGCGAAGAGGAAGACATTGGACTACTAAGCTTCACATTGCCAACGCGTATTGAGCCGGTGCAGATCTTACCGCGCGGCGAAGTTCTCCAAGTTGGTCAGCCCGCTTTCAGCTTTGGCTGCGATCACGGCGAAAACCCAACCCGGCGCGATACGCGTATCTGTAACATCAATCGATTCCTCGGTGCAGCGAATGTGGAAATCGAAGGTGCTCCAGCGGTGGGACGCAGCGGCGGAGGCTTGTTCGACGTGCATGGTCGACTGATCGGCGTTTGCAATGCGGCCGACGCTGAAGATGACCAGGGAATCTACGCGGCCGCCGATGTCGTCTATACCCAGCTGGCCCGCATCGGCGAATCGCAACTATTCGAAACGCCCGCCGGCTCACCGACAGCGCACCCCAGCTTGCAATTGGCGGGATCTCACTCCGGCTCGAGGCAATCCGACAGCTTCACGCAGCCGGCTGTTCTAGCGCAGGTAGCCCCAGCGACGGCTTCAACTACTCCTGTCCAGGCTGCATCAGCCAAGGAAGTGATCGTGATTGTCCGCGACGCAACCGGACAAAGCCGAGTGGTCACTATCCCCGCGCCGACGCCCGAGTTGCTCCAGGCCATCCAACAACACAGCAACTAACCTGTCGTGGGATTCCCCAGAATTCCCGCCCGGGCAAGGCTACTTCTATCTGCCGATAAATCCTATAATCTTAGCCTGACGCGTGAGCGAGGACGTTTGAGGGGCAATCAGGTACTGATATCCGCACGGCATTGCCATCAAACGACCAACGAAATAGTACATCCAATTCCCATGCGCACGTGTCGGGCTGCGCGGAGCTAGAAAACGCCCCGTTTGTGTAGACCAACTTGCGATTTTGATTCGTTTGGCCGATTCGCTGGCCCCAAGGAGACAAGACTGTGGCGAGCGCCTCAACCACTGCCCAAGCAGACCTACCGATGACATCGACACCAACTGCCAAGATCCGGATTTACAACACGCTAACGCGTCAGAAAGAACCTTTCGAAACGATCGAACCTGGCCGAGTCGGCATGTACTTGTGTGGCCCCACGGTTTACGCGGAATCTCACATTGGGCATATGGTTGGCCCGGTGATTTTTGACACCATCAAACGCTACCTGGTCTACTGCGGCTATCAAGTCACCTGGGTCGTCAACATAACCGATGTCGATGACAAGCTCATTGGCGCTGCGCGGCGCCGCGGCATCACGATGTCGCAAGTCGCCACGGAAATGACCATGGACTACTTGGCCAATCTGCAATCTTTGGGCGTCAACCAAATCGACCAACTGCCGCGAGCCACCGATCACATGGATGAGATCATCCTGTTTATCGAGGAGTTGATTGCGGGCGGCTTTGCCTATGAGAGCGATGGTGATGTATTTTTCGATGTGACCCGGGATCCGGAATACGGGCAACTTAGCAATCGCTCGGCCGAGAGTCAGCAGGGCGAAGGCGGCGAGGCGGCTTCGAAAAAGCGATCGTCGGGCGACTTTGCATTGTGGAAATCCGCCAAGCCCAACGAGCCGAGTTGGGAGAGTCCTTGGGGTGCCGGTCGTCCAGGCTGGCATATCGAGTGCTCGGCTATGAGTCGTCGAATTCTTGGCAAGACGTTTGATATTCACGGCGGTGGACTGGATCTGGTCTTCCCACATCACGAAAACGAATTGGCGCAAAGTCGTTGCTGCCATGGCCAGCCAATGGTCAAGTACTGGATGCACAACGGGCTGATGCGGGCTGGCGCCGCTGGCAAAGTGGGTGGCAAGAGTGAACGTGACGCAGTCGCCGATGCGGTAGACGATACGACCGCAGCCGATGGCAAGATCAGCCGAAGTAAAGGAGCTGGTGGTCTGGCTCGCCAGATCGAGCAGCAAACAGGCGAACGCATTCGCTTTTTCTTGTTGCGTTCTCAGTATCGAAGCACCATCGTGTTCGGCGACGAAGGCTTGGAGGAAGCTGGACAAGCTTTGAACGCTTTCTATCGTTTGATCCAACGTTTCGAACGCGTTACCGGCGAGCCCTTTTATCCGGTTGGCCAAAAAGATGAAACTCGAGAATTGACCTATGCCAAGACGCGTCGCGATGGCGACGCACGGTTGGGTACTACCGACGGTTTGCTCGGCGAAGTTGCGAAACTGCGACAATCGTACTTGGAAAAGATGGACGACGACTTCAATACCGGCGGTGCCGTCAGCGACCTATTCGAAATGTCACGCTCCATCAACCGCTTCATCGATCAAGCTAAGCTCGAGGACGCCAAACAGCGGACCGACGACAACCTGGAAACGCTGCGGTTGGCCATGAGCGTCCTGCGCGAACTGGGTGCTATCCTCGGCCTATTCCTTAAGCCACCCAAGAAAACTGGCGACGACGGAGCTAGCGAAGTAGTCGACGGTCTGATGAAGTTGATCATCCAAATCCGCGCAAATGCTCGACAAAATAAAGACTTTGCTACCTCCGATACCATCCGCGATGGCCTAGCCGCTGTGGGCATCACGCTGCAAGACATGAAAGACGGTACCACCTGGGAGAAGGCCTAACACCAGCGGCAATGTATTTCGTTTAACGGCAAGCCGCAGGCGACTATCTACTTTGCTCAACGTCTATTTCGTTTAACGGCAAGCCGCAGGCGACTTTTTTCAGGATACGTGCATTACCACATCGACTCACGACCCTTCGACTTCGGCGGGTGTCGCCGCAGACGATTCAACCTAGCCCACGGATGGCTGTATGACTCAAACAGTACTCGGCATTGACCCAGCGCTCGGCACGACCGGTTACGGATTGATTCGCTGCCAAGGAAATTCCATCGAACTGATTGACGCCGGCGTAGTGCGTTGTCGCCGTGATCGTCCGCTCGAGCACCGCTTGCGCGAATTGCACGACGGCATCCGCGAGATCCTGGAAGAACTCAATCCCGACTGCTTTGCCATTGAGCAACTCTACTCCCACTATGATCGCCCGACGACGGCGATCTTGATGGGGCATGCACGCGGCGTCATCTACTTGGCTGCCGCGCAAGCGGGGTTAATCGTCAACTCCTACGCGGCCACACAAATCAAGAAGACGCTCACTGGAAACGGTCGCGCCCCCAAAGAACAAATGCAATTCGCTGTCAAACATCAACTCGGTTTGGCAACCGTTCCAGAACCGGCTGACGTTGCCGACGCACTCGCCATCGCTTTGACGCACCATCACTGCAGCCACACTACAGCCATTCTCGGCTAGCCGTTTAGAATCAACACCGTTTATCAAAGAAAGTCAATGTAGTGGATCTCGCCAGAGATCCCAGTGTTCAGAGATCCCAGTGTTCAAAGATCCCTGTATCCAGGGAAGTCTGGCGACTTCCACTACATTCATTGAACGGCATTGCGTTTAGAGGCGAGGGTGGTCTGAAGCGAGTCCGTTTCGAAGTCACCGTTCCCGAAGGAATGGGACGTAGGTGGGATAGGCTCCTAGCAGTCAGTAGGTTAGGCTTTCGGGCGGTCAAACTTTTGTAGCACCGGTCAAAATTTTGTAGTACACAGGGGATAGGCGACAGCCTAGAATCCACTTCTATGATCACGAAGATAACTGGTAAACTTGTGGCCGTCAGCGACGACATCGCCACGCTATCCATTCCACCGATGGAGTACGAAGTTTTTATCGCTGAGAACACTCGCCGTCATTTGCAATCCCAAGTCCAGGCCGAAATCACGCTGCACACGCTGCATTATCTGGACGGCAACATAACCTCTGGTGGACGGCTGACGCCGCGCTTGGTTGGATTCTTGAGCACGCCCGAGCGCGACTTCTTCCAGTTGTTCTGTTCGGTGGATGGCGTTGGCGTCAAAAAGGCGCTGCGGGCCATGACCCAACCAGTACAGGACATTGCAATCATGATCGAACAGCAGGAAGCAAAAGGGCTCTCGGCCTTGCCCGGCATTGGCCCATCGACGGCGGAAAAGATCATTGCCAAACTGCGACGCAAGATGCCCAAGTTTGCGCTCCTGGTTCGCCGCGAGTCTCCTGCCGGCGAACAACTCAAGGACGGCGTCGTCGAAGATACATTTCACGCTCTGTTGGCCTTGGGGCACGTTGAATCCGACGCAAGGCAACTGATCGAGCAAGCCCTCGCTGGTGGCGGGAAATTCAAGGACACGGAAAGCCTCATCCAGGCCATCTACAAGAAGAAGTTTGGCTAAGCATTGACCAACCATTCCGATTCGTCGATGCCCCCGTTGTGGATTCACCAGGCATTCGGGGATTCTGGCGAATTCTACGACAATACTAAATTCTCGAACGGGATGGCTTCGCCACCATGCGGCCCCGCGTCGGTGGAGCGTTTAGAGCTAGCTTTCGCCCTCTGTCGCAGGCACTCGCGATTGTGTGTACATTTCCAAAACCGCCTCAATGCGTGAATTCAGCGAGTCCAGTTCATCTAGCACGTGCGTGTGGCGACTTTCTAAATCCTGGAGAAAATCCAAGGCAGATTGATGTGCATCGTCCATGCAATACGACCTCAAAATCGCTTGTCATAGGTTGGTAGGGGGCAGTGACGCCGCCTGGAACTGGCAGTTTTGGGGGCGTTAGAACACCAACTTCATCGTAATCTTGGCCTGGCGAGCCCGATGGCTGGCCGAAAAATCCCGCTTGAGCCTATTGCGGCGACTTTGACGTTTGTGAGAATAGGAATGTTTGTAAGCCCTGGAGCGATTTGGCACCCCTGGCAGCAAGATTCGCAAACGCGTCTGGACGAAATGGCTGGTGGGCGATATACTGCCGAGTTCGCACCAGAGCCAAGGTTTCTGCTCTGGCGGAGCGAAACAGTTTGTGAAGATATTAGAATTACATTGAATTAGGGTATTTGGAGTACTTGCATGGTCAGGTTGTTGGTCCGTGACCGGGAAACGATTCAAGAAGCGGTCCGGCGTTTCCGAAAGTTGGTAGAGCGGAGTGGCATCAAGAAAGAGATGCGTCGTCGCGAATACTATGAAAAGCCTAGTGAAGTGAAGCGCCGCAGCCGGCTCCGCGCCGAGCGCCGCGCCCGTCGCACCCGCCAGCTTTCGAACGGATAGGTAACAACCGCTGCCAAGAGCCCGGAGTCACTTACACAGCACTCCGTTCCCCCTCCGCAGCAGCCCGAAAGGGCGAGTAGCTCAGTTGGTTAGAGCGCCACGTTTACACCGTGGATGTCGGGGGTTCGAGTCCCTCCTCGCCCACTATTCCATTCCCATCATCTCTTGGGAATCGCTACCGAGCAAGATCAGCGGTTTCTCTTAGGAATTGCTGCATTCTGATAGCTCGGGAGCATCATGGATAGAACTACGTGGTTCTACTCCCAAGACTAGCTGTCTCTTGACCCTGAATAGAACCACCAGCGTACCAAATTTGTTTGGGTCCTGGGGTACGGTCCGAACTATTGGTTTTCGCCCTTGTTTTTAGGCTTGCCCGCATGTTAGGGAACAACTTGCGCCAAAGTGTCGAACGAGCGCGTTTTTCACTTGCTCGTATTTGACGCGAGTTCCGTCTTTCGCGGTTCTCTTCCCCCAGTCCCCTTTGCTGACCTAACACCGAAAGTCCCAGGTTATAAACAGTCGCCTCACCAGCCTTACCCTGCCAGCTGTCCACTATTTGGGACTATTAAGAAGCTTGGCGGTGATCGTTGTATTGATCGAGGCTTGAGAATTCTCAGATTCTGCAAACTGATGATGTAACGTCGCTTCGATAATGCGTCCAGTCCGTTCGTCAAGATACACGACGCCTGTTCCCCCACTCTGTTTGGCGATCTTCGTCGCCCGCTCACCTTGATCGTTATCCGGTAGGGTTCCATATTCCTACAAGTGAGGTCTGCGCACTTACATGGGAGGTTTCTAGAACGGCAAACAATAAAAAGAATCCGAGCATTATGGAGTTCTTTCCTACCATTCGGTTTGGCGGTTCGTTTCGCAATAAACCCTGCGTCCATTGATTTCTGAAAACACCGGCTCTGTCCACACGATCACAGACTTCTTGGAAATTCTTGAAAGCTGGATAGAGGCTTCGCAATGCATCTGTTGGCACGGGGCACAGTTTGCCCCAATGGGGACGTGCACCAAAGAGTCGCATCATGGATATGGCGAGGAAAGCGGTGAGCTGTTTGAATCTCTTGCGTCGTTTGCCCTGGTCGTAGTGGGTCAAGGTGATCGAGTACCATCCTTCATTGCCCGACAGGCCTGTCCTGTTTTCGGCATCACTTGCGGCTTCGATGCCGATACCGGCGTTGCTGGCCATCGAAACTAAGGTGTCATCGGGAAGGATTTTCCGAACACATATCGGATAGTGATGACAGTACTTGCCACGCAATTGATCAAGCTCCTCGATAGCGTCCAACGCCGCGAGCTGATGCAGAAACTTATCGTTCAGATTGCCTTTCTGGCTAGCTGAAGCTTCTAGCGTATTCCTTAAGAACTGGAGCGCATATGGCAAGCGATGGCGTTGAACAAAGAGCTCGATTTCGACGTGCCGGAACAGCTCATGCTCCATGACCAACTGTGAACTCGACGTTCCAACGACGCGCCAATTCCGAATAACACACGCGGGTGCAATCCAACGGAACAGAGCCCTCACCGCTGCATGAAAACGGAGTACATGAACGACGAATAGAATTAGCAAATGCATGCAAATGTCGATAACCAGAAAGCGATACCAATGGTAAAGCTGCATGGTCTTTGATGGTCTCTCTTCTGACTCGCGACGGTGTTGTGCAAAGTAGGACCATCGCCATGGAACTAGATAAAACTGCTGGAGCGGATACTCTTTCTCGGCAGCAAGGACCTTGTCGAGATGTTCGTACTCTCGAAAGTGTTCCTCCACGCGGTACTTGGGGCGGCACTGCATCTTAACGCTCAGTATCACACCGAGGCACCCCAGCGAGTGTGAATCGCAACGTAGAACCAGCCATTTTAGCAAGATTGGCTGGTGTGGTAGGGATTGGTTGATCGCAAGATTGGCTGGTTCTGACTAGAGTGTATGAGGCGGCGTCAGTTTTAGAAAATCGCCTCGCTGAGAAGTAACTACCTTCGCAGCGAGACTTGACTTACGGGATAGCAGTCCCGCTTGTCCACTATCAATCCTGATCTTCAGTTCGATGCTTCGCAAGGTGCGAAGCCTGATTCTTCACCTTGTCAGTGCTTGTGGCAACGGTGTAATCGCTCTTTTACGCGCAGTCATCCCGCGCAAGTGTTCTGCACAGAAGATTGCCGACTGCTGGCGGTCGAGTTTGAGCGAACCCAGAAGCGGCAGCAGGCTAGGCGGGAGGCCAACCGTAGGTACCGTTGAACAGATCGCGGTAGAGCCAAGCATCGGGAGTCGTGTAAGGCCTATCGCTTGCGGAAGAAACAGCTCGCGGAAGTTGAGCGGATTGCGATTGGTCAGGAGCAGTCCGATCAATCAGCTCAAAGAGCGCGCGAGGGTGATACAAATCGCTCAAAGAATGGCTTCAGGAGAAAAAATTCTTGCCGTCGGCCTGGCTGCAATATCGACTGGTCGATTGATCCCAAGACGCCTCACAAGAAATTCTGTAGCTCTTTATGCGACAACGCTTTGCGCGCGGCGGTGACACGAGTCGAGCGCTACTACAGATCGCTCGGTTATGTGGGAGCAATCAGGTCGAGTAACCGCATGCAAGTCCTCTTGGCTAGGCCTGGTTCGCGTGTCCAGCTTAGGGCTTTCGAGCGTGTGGTCTTACGATGTTGAGCTGTTTAGCCCCGCCAAGTGACCTGCAAGCCGCTTGACTGGGGAGTGACTGGTTCCAAAAGCGTGAGAAGCTATTCGACGATGCCACTGTCAACAACGTCTCCTGAGGGTGACTCGGCTCACTGTTTGGACTTGAGCGATTTCGATCTACGCCTTGAGCGTTATCGAATCGTCCAGCCCAAATCCGATAGTCTGATGGCTCGTTCATTATCCAAGTACGGCCAGTTGTCACCATTGGTCTACTGCGTCTTGGATGATGCGTTGGTGCTCGTCGATGGCTTCAAGCGTTTGCGCGCGGCACGTGCACTCAAAGGCGTGACTGTTCTGCAAGCACGCAGGCTCGAGACCGATGAACATGGCGCTAAGGCTGCCATCTTCAATCTCAATCGCATCACCAGTCGACCCAATGAACTGGAAGAATCATGGATCATCTATGCGCTAGTACATGATGACGGGCTTGAGCAAGTAGAAGTTGCCAGCATGCTCGGGCGGCATAAGTCTTGGGTCAACCGGCGTCTGGCATTGATCGAGCGATTAACGGATGAGGCGCGAGAATCGCTCAGGCTGGGTCTGCTCTCACCCACACAAGCACGCCATTTAACTCAGTTGCCGCGCGGCAACCAAAACGCGGCCTTGCAGTGTGCCAGCGAGCATGCACTCACTTCGCGCGAACTGAGCGAGGCTGTGCGACTGTTACAAGCCGCCAGCACGCGAGAGCAAACTGAATTCGTACTTGAAAAGCCTCGCCAAGCCATACGTCAATCGCAAGATTCCTATGTGCATCAGTGGGATCCACGACTGAGTACTGCAGGCAACCGTTTCGCGCGGCGCTTGGGAATTCTGCTCGATTCGACGACCAAGATGAACCATTGGTTGCGCTTCACAGGACGTGGTGAACTACAAGCTTGCGATCGGCCAGTGCTCTTGCCTGGCATCAGCAAGCTGAGTGAGGAATCAGCACTGTTAGCGGAATCGAGCCGTGACTTCAGCAAGGAGCTTGAATTGCCATGAGTGTTTCACCTGCTCAAGAGAATGAGATCATCTCACGCTGGACCAGTGGCCAAGGCATGCGCTCTATCGCGCGCGACATGTCGCTTGGTCGCTATGTGATCGCTCGCGTGATCGCCGAGCATCGGGCGCGGACGAGCTTCCCGTCGCTGGTCATTGGACCTAAGACAATCGCTCGTAAGACGAAGCTTGATCCATTCATCGATCAGCTGCGCCAACTGCTTGAACGTTATCCCAGCCTTACTGCGCTGCGCGCCTTCGAAGAGTTGCGCAGCCTGGGTTACGCAGGCAGCTACTCCACGTTACGCATGTACTTAAAGGTCCATCGTCCGAAGCCCAAAGCACCCGTAGTTCGCTTCGAAACCGCACCCGGCGCACAGGCTCAAATGGACTGGTCAACTTACACGATCAACTTTACGCAAGAAGGCAAGCGTCGCGTCGAGTTATTCAGTTATATCTTGGGGTATTCGCGCCGCCAGTACATCTGCTTCACTGAGCGTCAAGACTTCGAGACCACAATACGTCAGCACATCGCGGCTTTCGAACATCTCAGTGGCGTGGCAGCGGTATGCCTGTACGACAACATGAAAGTCGTGGTCACGCGATGGGAGGACGGACAGCCGATTTACAACACTCGCTTCTTATCACTGGCGACGCACTATGGATTCAGGCCGTGGGCTTGTCAGCCCGAACGTCCTGAGACCAAAGGCAAAGTGGAACGCCCATTCGATTACGTCGAGAAAAACTTGCTCAATGGTCGAACGTTTCGCACGCTCGAGCATCTGAACGAAGTAACTCGTTGGTGGCTGGCGGAAGTCAATGACAAGCGCATTCACGGTACAACCAAGCGGTCGCCTATAGAAATGCACGAGCAAGAGAAACCGCATCTGATTCCACTGCCAACCATTCGCTTCGATACCGCCGGCGTCGTCTACCGGATCGTCGATAGTGAAGGCTTTATCAGCTACGCCGACAATCGTTACTCAGTTCCGTGGCGGCTGATTGGTCAGATGCTACCGATACGAGTTATGGAAGATCAACTTCAGATCTATAACGCATCGGTCGAACTGGTGGCAGAGCACGGCCTGTTGCGAGGCCGAAATGAAAAGCGTATCGATCAATCTCATCTGCCACCCAAAGATTATGCTCAGCAGCTCATCCTGCTTCGTGAAAAGTACTCGCACTGGGGACCGACTGGCCAGGAATACTTCGATGGCCTGCAGAAAAAATGTCGCTACGGAAGACGCGAAGCCGCGCGAGTCCTCTCACTGCTGCAAGGCTATCCAGTGAAGGATGGCCAGTTGGCTATGGCTCGTGCGATTCAATATCACGCTTACGGCTATCAATCTCTTGAGCGCATTCTGGCGCACTTCGGCACACCGAAAGCTAACTGGGAACTCCTCAGCCAGCGCGATCAAGAGACATTGCAACAACTCACGGAATCGACGCGCGTGAAGATCCGCAGGAGCGAAGAATATCAACAAATGTTCGACCAGCAATCCCAAGTCCAAGGTGATGAGTTCCAAGACAATGAAACCCAAAACAATAAGCAAAACCAAGAACCATCGAGAGGCGATTCTCCAGTATCTGGAGATCCTGAAGCTGAGAATGACCGAGGAACAGCTTGATCGCTTCTTGCAGCACCACAGTCAAGCCTCGCTAGGCATCTCAGAGCTAGTGGCTAAGTTCTTGGAAGGACCGGCTAGCACTAGTCAAGAGGTTGCCATCGCCTCTCGAGTCAGACGGGCTGCATTCCCAACCGATGCGACGCTCGAGTCTTACGACTGGACTCGTAATCCCACCACGATTCGCAAAGAACCGTTCTTGGAACTGGCCACTGGGCAGTTCATCTCGCGTAAAGAAAACGTAGCTTTCGTGGGCTTATCCGGTCTTGGAAAAACACACCTTATTCAAGGTGTGGGGCGCCAGTGCTGTGCCTTGGGCTATCGTGTGCGGTATGAAACCAGTGCGAGTTTAATCGAATCGCTCAACAAGGCTCGAGCCATCAAGGCACTCACTCCTAAAGTAAAACACTACTGCTCGTATGATTTACTCATCATTGATGAATTCGGCTTCGAGAAGCTTGAGCGGAAAGAGGTGCCTGATGCACTTAGTCTGCTTTACAAAGTGATCGATGGTCGCAACCGCCGAACCTCTACGGCGATTATCACGAACGTAAACTTCGACAGCTGGACAGATTACCTAGGTGATCCGCCGATGACTATGGCCCTGCTTGATCGCGTTGTCGACCAGACCAACTTGATCACCTTCGAAGGGGAATCCATCCGACACCTCAAGAACAAATCGAAGAAGTGAGAATCGACTATCGAGCACTAAAGCAGCGGGTTCGGATCCTGGATCTGCTGATGAGTATTGCGTGGCAATCTACCAAGGGCCGTGGAGCACAACTCCGCGGCCCTTGCCCATTACCCACTTGCCGTGAACAGTCGTTGACTTTAACTAGCCACAGCGCTCCAACGTTCAGCGTCAACACTGAACGTAACATCTATCACTGTTTCCGCTGTCACTGTGCCGGATCTGTTCTGGACTTCTGGCAGACCTACAAGGCCATCACTCTGCATCAGGCCGCCATCGAACTGAGCCAAATGGTCAACTCAAGCAACCAAACGTCGAGCTAAATTCGACTCCCAATCACGCAACTGCCCGCCAGCCAATCTTGCTAAAATGCCTGGTTCTACGTTGCGAATGACACCAGCGAGCAACGTGCTGCACGGAGTTCGTCACCGTCGGTGATGTCGACAATAACTGCGTCTCCGGTTTGAGGATCGTATCTAGCGACGCGGACGCCGATCACGTAGTGCGACAGAGAATGCCGACCGGATCCATGGGTGCCGGTGGAAATGGCCCCTGCAATGGTCTGCTCGGTAAGGAAATCCGACTGAGGGCAGCGTCCACTGACTTTTGCCCTCCAGTTCCGAAAGCAGATGTTTGATTTGACAGCCAGCTCCGACATCAACAGACATGGCTGAACCGTTATTCGGTCGTACACTGTCAAGATGGCTTAGATCCAGCAGTAGGTCTGGGCTGTCCAGCACTTGGCTCCAAGAGTGAAGTCGCCCCATGCAGCGGATCGACCTTCCCTTATTCTGGTTCAGTATCGCAAGCACCTCGGTTTCTGTTTTCGGCTTAAAATACGACACGGCATCGATTTGTACATTGCGCCCAAAATTCAACTTTTTCATTTTCGCCGTCTCTGGGAAGTGCTCGGATACGCCAGTCTCAAATCTACAAGCGAGAAAGAGCGATTGCCTGTGCGCAAGCTTTGGAAAAAAATTGAGATTTTGCGCTCAGTGACGTGGGCAATCTCGCTTTCTAAGTATGGAACAGCGGATGAAGCGAACTCAACAGCAGACTGAAGACAGCCTCGACCGACATAGGCCGATCTTGATCTCCATTGCTGAGGCATTGCTTTCTCCGGCGCTTCGCGGACATGTTGACGCATCCGATCTCGTTCAGCAGACACTTATGGAAGCACATTGCAATATCGAGGAACTGCTCAAGCTGGACGATTCACCGCTACTTGCTTGGTTGCGTTCCGCCTTGAAACACAATGTTCTGGATGCAGTTAGACATCTACGGACAGCAAAAAAGAACATTACGAGGAATCTCCGTCTAGGTGATCTCCACGACTCGTTTGTTCGACTCGAACAATTGCTGGTTGCGGACGACACTTCGCCCAGTCAGGTGATGCAACGGAACGAGGACATAAGTCGTATGTTGGCGGCATTACAAACTTTGCCTACCAACCAAAGGATGGCAGTCATGCTCAAGCACTTACGTGGGCACACTCTCAGGGAAGTGTCCGAGATGCTCGAGGTATCGGAGTCTGCAGTTGCGGGACTCCTTCACAGAGGAAGACAGCAGTTGCTGCTCCGCATGCAAGAGGATCGCAGTGAGTAGCGCTATGCCTGACGATAACGAACTGCTAAGCGACGACGAACTCGCCATTCTTGAGCGAGCGATGGAATCTGGCGATCCTTTGGGTGTTGAGTTTCATTCTCGCAAAAGAGTGGAATACCGGTCGGCGTTTGAGTTGATTGATGAGCTTGCTGCGCCCATTCGAATGGCGATTGAATCTCTGGACAGGCCGCCAGTCCTTGAAGACTACGAGGAATTGACCGAGATCGCGCGCGGAGGTATGGGGGTTGTCTATCGAGGCTTGCATAAGAAGACACAACGCTATGACGCGGTCAAAGTCATGCGCCCAGATTACCTTGAGGGCTCAGCAAGTGAGCAGGCTAGCCTCTTACGTCTGCAGTTCCTGCGTGAGTCACAACTCGCTGCGAAGGTCGCGCATGAACACATTGTGCCCGTCTACCAAGTAGGAGAGACGGATGGGCGCCCATGGTTTTCGATGCAACTGGTGGAAGGCAGCAGTTTGTTTGACTTGACCAGGGACTCGCAGATTTCCCATGAGCGCGTTGTTCGTTATATCGAACAAATTGCACGAGCTATCGATACTGTGCACCGATACGGAATCCTGCATGGGGATATCAAGCCTCAGAATATACTCATTGAAACCAAAACAGATAGACCGTTGATTAGCGACTTTGGCCTTGCTGATCTCGACGCGGCTTCAACGATTCGGTCGGATATAGGAATTGCGGGAACGCCGGCCTATATGGCCCCCGAGTTGGCAAGCGCAGCCATCAATGGTAGGTCGGAAGACATGACGGCATCCCGAAGTATTTCTTCTGATGTTTATTCATTGGGAGCAACGCTCTGGGCAGCTTTGGCTAGATGTTCGCCGTGCTATGACGACCGGACGCTACCTGAACAGCTTGCCGATGTTGCCAAGGGTAACCTGAAGTTTAACAAGAAGGTTGACCGCAAGATTGAACCGGCACTTCTATCAATCATTGGGAAATGTGTCGACTCCAATCCGGAATTGCGGTATTTGACGGTTGGTGAGCTAGCCGATGAGTTGACACAATGGCTTGATAGGCCTCGTTGGAATCAGCATTTTGGCACGTTGCGCAAACTACTTTGCGTCGTCATCGCCCCGATGCTATTGCTCAGCGGATTGTTAGTGCAAAGTTTGCTGGCAATCAAAGCAGCTGAGTTTTGGATTTTGCTGGTCGTGTTTGCTGGGTATGGGCCACTCTTCGCTTCCTTTCTTGCAAACCAACGCTCAGCACACGGAGCGTGGCAAGCCCATCGCGAATTGTGGTCTATTTGGGCTGGGCATCTGTGCGTCACCATCGCTGTGCTGATAGCTCTACACATCCTATGTCAATCAGAAGTTGATCGTGTGTATGAGCTGTTCTACCCGTTCTGGGCCGCAGTCGCGTGCCAGGTGTTCTTTGCAAAAAGTGGAAGCTTTTGGATTGGTTACCGATGGCTGGGCGTTGCTTGGTCGCTAATCGCAATTTGCCTGACGCTGACAGACTGGGCACCGTTGATGTTTGGTGTGTTTGCCGCAATCACCTGTATCGTCATCGCAACGATGGACCGTCCGCTTGTTGACGCCTGAAGACTGACAATGTGGTTTGATATTTTCTTGATGCGAATAAGCGAAGCTCAATTGAAGGAGCCATCGAAAAGGACGCCTTAACGAAAGGTTACAGCTTAAAGTTCATACACCGAGCATTTCTCCCGCCGTTTAGCTCGGTGAAAATCGTGAACGCTGAAGCGAGCCTATCGAGTAATGATTGAGCATCAGATGGCGGCTATTCCACTTCTCAATTTTCAAACCAATTCGACTTGACCATGCCGTTCTTGAAATCCTTAAAAAGCCCTCCTACAAGACGAAGAATCTACCGCGCGATTTTGTATGCGCTAGTCGGGAGCTATCTTGCTTTTCTCGCGCATTTCTCTATTTGGCAAACGGGGTATTTTATGGAGCCCGCAAAGGACCCCACTGACATGACCAAATCGGACTACGAGGGCCAGGGAACGCCATTCACGCTGCCCAAGGTTGCGGGCGATGACGGAGTAGTCCACTACCGAAGATATACGACAGCAAAGCCATTGAAGGGCACAGTCTTCTATCTTCATGGGAACAGAGGAGACATGGATCGATGCGAGTGTGAAATCGATTTTCTACTTGACCGTGGATACGACGTTTGGACTATGGACTATCGGGGATTCGGACACAGCATCGGCACAATGAGCGAGAACGCATTGAAAGAGGACGCGTCGCGTGTTTATGGCAAAATCAACCCACGAGATCCGGAAGGGCCGCTGATTATCTGGGGGCGATCGTTTGGAAGTGGAGTTGCCGCGTCCGTCGCGGCCAAGGCCGATCAAAAACCCGATTTGCTGATTCTTGAAACGCCTTACTGGTCGCTCATCGATTTGGCGCAGCAGAAGTGTCCAATCATTCCGTCAGTTCTATTCCGCTACAAACTTCCAGTGCATGAGTTCGTAAAGTCCGCGGGCTGCCCGGTTCATTTGCTCCACGGCACACGGGACGAGAAGATCAATGCCAACGCTAGTGATCGGCTGCTGGAACTCAAATCAAATTCTATTGAAATAAAAGGGCACTCAATTATGGGCGGCATGCACAATTTACGAAACGCTAGAACCATCTTGGACTTTGAGGAGAAGGTAGATAGTATCTTGAATTGAAGCTGCCCGCTCTCACTTTCAAGGCACGAATCCTTGATAGCTGCGGTCCCATGCTCGAAAGGTTGATTCCTAATGCAGCCATTAACATTATCGAAGACTGTGGGCACGAACCACCTGTTGAAGCTCCCTGCTTAAGAGTTTAACTCCTCCGGTAATCCCCAGGCCCACCAGCCCGTGCAGCTAGCTAGCAGTGTGGGCAGCCAGCAGCCTAATTCGCCGCTCTCGTACGCAGGACAATTTACCGGTGCTGCGCAATCCCATGCATTTTCAGGAAAGGGGCTCTGATCCATCAAGAACGAATGTTTCTCGCAAGACTTTCGAACGTGCGCGGAATCTCCGCCACGGATCGCATCGTGGAAGACAGCGAACTCGGCCTCGCTCCCGACAGTTTGAAAAATCTTGGCGGTGTAGTCAGTCATTGGCTCACCGTCGCCTTCAACTGGGTAACAACCAGCGGACCTTTGCGACATCCTGTTTACGTACTGCCTTCAGTAAGGAATTATGTTCGGCTCTGGAGTGCTTACCTGCCGAACGGGTTTTTCATAGAATCAGTCACGTGGCGGCAACTAGGCGGTTTTTGTCGTTCGGAAGTGCAGCCCAACTTGAATCAAACTTGTGATGTGTGGAGTCCGCTCTTAGATGGATGACTTAATAGGACGCATCAAAGCAAGAGTCGCTGATCCAATTGCCTTCCTAGATTCAGCTTCATGGATCAAACCTATTCCAAGGCTCGCTCCGCCTGTGAAGGCAGCTGAGGTTGATGCGGCTGAAGAAGCGATGGGATTTGCGTTTCCGTTATTGCTACGTCGGCTCTATACCGAAGTTGGTAATGGTCGTTGGGGGCCAGGCTATGGATTCTACCAACTTCCCGGTGTTGGAGCAGAGCCTAACGAAGATGACTTGGTTGGCTTCTACCTTGAATGCGTTTCTCACGCACGCCTCTTCGAATCACCTGGCGTTGAATGGCCAGCAGGACTTGTTCCGATCATTGGAAGGGGATGTGTGGACTACGAGCTTTGCGATTTCCTTTCGCCCTTCAGTCCAGTTTGGTTGCTCAGCGGTGACGCTTGGGACATGGATCGACCGCTGAATAGCTCGCTCAAGACCGTTGCGTCATCACTTGTCGTTCGCTTGGAAGCCTGGCTGGACGGCATGGACTCATTCTATGGACATACCGACCGAGGTGGTTGATTATTGGGCGACGCCGCAGAACGCGGTCGTCTTTGGCTGGATGGGAGTCGATGGAGTCCACTACGCGATACTAAAAATCGATGGTCAAATCCGCGATGAGTCCCCCGTGATCCAAATTGGGCCGATGGATTTTGATGAACCATACTCGTTGCTTGCACCGACGTTTACGGACTATTTAGCCATTGGTTGCGGGGCTAGTCGAAGGGAGATTGAGGGCTTGCTCGCAGACGAAGCGGCAGCGCGCTCGTCTCTGCTTGATTTCATGCGCGAACACTTTCTGCAGAGGCGGTTTATGTCCGAGGGCGTGGATCGCGATATCGGGGAGTACGCTACAATGATCATCCCCAAACCGGAAGGCGAACAATGATATGTGGCGCAATCGCGCGACTCGGCTATCACGACCGTCGTCTACTGTTAGAACTGAATCGGAACAAACCATGCTGCCGTTAGACGATCCAGGGTGGAGCCAACTCAGGCATGCGTATGGCAGTGGCTCTGACATACCGGCTTGGATTCAAGAGGTAGAGTCTCGGCTCCAAAATAAACGGGCGAGCGATGAAAACCTGCTGCTCGAAATCGGTGACAATCTCTGTCACCAATGGGGGACATACGACGGAACATACGCGGCCATTCCCCACCTTGTCCAACTTTGCACCAAGGCTCCTTCACACGACGAGATCCGCATACGGTTGCTGGAAATGATCGGTTGGTGTGTTGCGTGTCTACGACTGAATCGCACAGAAGCAAGAGGCGACCTTATTCGTTGGTTTGAAGAATCCGTACTCATCGCTCGTGATCTCATTGCCGAAAGTCTGCCTTTCGTCTCGGATTCGTTGGAGTCTCAAGCTAAACTGCGAAACCTGCTCGCGGCATTTGCAACTTGCCATGGAAATGCTCCTCTCGGATTATTATTGTTTGAACTTGATGAAGGCGGATTCAGGTGCGACAACTGCCAAGCGTTCATCCGACCGATGCAATCATCCATGAATGCCTTTTGGGTTGAAAGGAGAAGCAATTAATCTTGTCCTGACAGAACTTTCGAGCCAGCCGTCAGCGCATTCCCAGGTTTGCTTATACTAACGCAAAGTGAGTTGTGCGCAGCAGCATTTTTCGGCGTTAAGCAATGGCGGATGACCAGATTCAGTTCAAAGTATTCTTAGCAGCTATTCGATCAGGCGATGCTCAAGCTGCACAACGTTTGGTTACTCAATATGAGTCGCTTTTGCGGCGGGAAATCCGATTTCGAATGCGTGATCCGCGTTTGCGCAGGGTCCTAGATTCGGGCGATGTGTGCCAATCGGTGCTGGCGAGCTTCTTTGTTCGTGCGACGGCCGGTCAATTTGAGCTGAACGAGGAACATGACTTGTTGCGACTGTTGATGTCAATGGCCAAGCGCAAAACGGCCGCTGCTGCACGTCGTGCGTACTCTCAGAAGCGGGACGTTCGACTTTCTCTACCGATTGGCGAGTACGATCAACCGCTACGTAATTCACACTCGCCAAGCAAGCAAGTTGCGTATGCTGAGTTGGCGAGCCTGCTAGACCAGGAATTGAGTGCTGAGGAACGTAAAATAGTGGCACTTCGAAACGATAGCTGTACCTGGCAGCAAATTGCTGACCACATGGGTGGGACTGCAGACAAGCGTCGCATACAACTATCCCGGGCTGTAGAACGCGTTTGCCGAAAACTGGGATTGGACGAGGGCAACTGAGAGTCGCCAAACGAGGCTACTCGGTCATCTGAAAGACTTTTTCGACGATTGTTCGTCTAACGTTTCTTAACGCGCACATCGGTTGGAATTATGAAACCCAAATCCGCGCTTGATCCTTATTTTCTAGATAGGAGCGCCGCGCCCCCAAGCGATCTTGAGGAATTTGTACATGCGGACCAACAGCAATGTTGGGAAGCTGGAACCGCGAGAATTGTCGAAGAGTATGTGTCGCGATTCCCTCAGCTTGGTGAAGACCATGAAGTACTTCTCGACCTTGTTTATCATGAGTATTTGTTGAGGAAAGGGCAAGATTCTAATCTGGGTACTGATGAGTTCATTATTCGATTCCCAGACCTGGCCAGGCAGTTCCTACAGCAGGTAGCCTTGCACCAGGCGTTTGACGAAGCGCACCAAGATCAAGATCAACTCGATTTGATCCACCATGATCATCGTTTGACAAATACCATTTTCGAAAACGAGCTGCCGACTATTGCGGAAAGATATCGCTTGGAAACAAGTCTTGGTGCGGGAGGAATGGGCGAAGTCTACTCGGCTTGGGATACCGAATTGGAACGCCATGTCGCGATTAAGCTGCCCAAGCTGGATACGAATTGTGGCGAGCAGCATAAGGAAAGAATCATACGCGAGGCACGTGCGCTGGCAAAATTGAACCATCCCGGAATTTGTCCCATTTATGATTTTGGTCACCACAACAGTTCGTGCTTTATCGTGATGCGTCTCTTACACGGGATCACACTTTCGACCTATCTTCAGCAACCTCGCACCCGCAGCCTATCCGAAACTGTGCAGATAGTAAAAGCGATTGCTGACGCAGTCGCTACGGCTCACGACAGTGGCATTGCTCACCGCGACCTAAAGCCGAGTAATATTTTTCTGGAAAACAGCTGCTCACCGGTAGTTATCGACTTTGGGCTGGTGCGCTCTATTTCTGGCACAGAGGTTGACCTGACTGAAAGCGGAGTAATCACTGGAACTCCAGCTTACATCGCCCCCGAACGCCTGACAGGCAAACAGAACGTCAACTGGATGCTCGCCGACATCTACAGCTTGGCAGTCATTCTGTACGAAATGCTGACGGGCAAACGACCCCATAATAGTAAAGTGACACCTTCACTTCTCGTGCAAATTCTGACCGAACCCGTTGAGCCGCCAAGCAAGCATGCCTCTGACATTCCACCCCGGCTTGACGAAATCTGTATGAAGGCATTGGAAAAGAATCCGGAAAAAAGATATGCATCAATGGATGCCTTCGCCGAGGCGCTGGCAGAATACGTGGAGCCGGCACCACAGCCGGGAGATTGGGACCTCAAGAATCAGAGAGCAAAAAAAGCAGGGTTGGTGACCAGGCGTTGGGCAGGTGCATGCCTTGTGGTGATCGCGATAGCCTTGGCGATTGTGGGTGCCCTTAAGCTACGTCCGACTAAAATGGTTATGCAGGAAGGCGAGAGATGGGTGGGAGCCTACCAGTTTAAGATGGACGGTGAGAAAGGGCCTGTTGAACTGCGGATTGAGCAGTTGTCTGACAACTCGATCACCGGACAATACTCAACGGAAGGTGGCGAATTTGTTTGGACCTTCGATGGTCAGCTCGTCGGCTCAACACTCTCCTTGACACTCGTGGATGCTCTCACGCCCGCTGCAAAGTCTGTCGGCGTCGCAGGGTCGGCTTCAATTGCGGGCACAATCGTCGACGATGTGTGGATCGCGACCTACAAAGACGATGACAGCGAAGCGTCAATAACCTTGCGTCGCCAAACCCGTTAGCTCCACACATCGTGAAAAGAGTACAACCCAGCCAGTTGCCTGTACAAGGTGCCGGTATCTGAAATTCCCTAAGCGAGAAAAGCGAACAGCCGGTCCAAGTTGGCAATCTTCGAAGCCACGACGGTATTGCTCATAGTCGTTCCATGGAATTTGTTCATGAAATAGGTTTCCCAAGTGGTTGCGTAGTCTTCAAGTGGGTTCTGCCGCCCATAAGATCTTGCGAAATCGGCAAAGATCGAGTGCCACCAGTTATCGTCTAGTCCGTCGGGCCCAGCGACAGTCGATCCCGTGTGGTGAGTTGTTGGCCTTTCGTCAGCCTGAATCCACTCGCTGAGGCTATGGAAGCCGCCTGCACCTTCAATGAATGGATTCTCCGCAGCTTGGTCCCAATTGTGTCCAAATTCATGATAGATGGTTTGCAGGACTGTGTTGGAATCCACGGCTCCGTTATTCGTAACTACGATCGTGTTGTCGGCAACTTGATTCCAGCCTCCTATAAAAGCGCTGCCACGAGTTTGATTGCCCAGTCGCGAAATTGTCATTTCGCTCCCATCGACTTTCTTTAGCAGTCGCGTGTTGCCTGTCAGATGATGGAGATTGTTGAAAGCGTTGTCGATATTTTGAATCTCCGCTGCTGTCCACATGCCAGCGTCGAAGCTGAACAATTCTTGCCCAAAACCACCCATGGTTCGATCTACGACCGCCGTAGAGTTAATCATGTTGATGGACACATCCTCAGCGGTTTTGTCGTTGACCACGTTGAAACTACCAGAGAATAACACGAACCTGTCTTGGTCCTGGCCTCCAATGAGCTCAGCACTCTGGCCATAAGAAACCAATCCGTCGTCGCCGTCGCCCCCAATCAATTGATTCGTTCCCGTACCGGAAAACAACCGATCGTTACCACTTTCGCCATTAAGGTAATTAAATCCGTCTACGTAGGAAACGTTGCCCGGCTCGGCACCAAACAGCGTATCGTTGCCGATGCCGCCGTACATCCAGTCCCCGCCATCCCCACCTTCCATCCAGTCATCCGCATTCCCGCTCTCCCACGGGTTGTTGATAAAGGCGCCAACGAGCGTGTCATGACCGTCGTTTCCAAACAGAAAATCGTTTGCGTTACCACCTTCGATGGTGTCATTCCCGGTGCCGCCTAAGATCCGATCCGATCCGTCGCCACCGCGGAGATCGTCGTTTCCGCCGAATCCGTAGAGGTAATCGTCGCCGCCATTTCCGATGATACGATTGCGGACCGAACTCCCCAACAGAATGTCGCTGCCTTGACTACCATTGAGATTTTCAAAGGTGCCCATGATGATATCACCGGCCGCATGGCCTCCGAGACTAGTTCGGGCAACGATATCGATTTTGACCCCAAGACTACTTTCGGAGTAGTCCAACGTATCGTTTCCATAGATATCGGATAAGCGGTCTGCTCCGGCGCCACCCTGTAGTATGTCGTTGTCTGTGGCTCCCTGGATGTAAGAGTATGTACCGCCAATGAGTTCATCGTCACCGGCATCGCCATACAATTTGTCATTGCCAAGATCACCGTCTAGATAGTCGTTGCCGCTTCCACCACGCAAGGTATCGTTGCCGAGATTGCCGTACAACCAATCGTCGCCTGCCTCGCCCCACAGGCTATCCGTTCCATCTCCTCCTTCAAGATGATCGACTCCATCGCCTCCCCAGAGCTTGTCCCCGCCAATTCCGCCATACAGCGCATCGTCACCATCATTGCCGTAAATCGTGTCGTTTCCATTTTCGCCATACATGGTGTCCCAAGCGCCGCCTCCTGTAATCACGTCGTCTGCGTCTCCTCCGAAGATTGTATCGGCGTCCTCCTCGCCGTAGATAAAATCTGCCCCCCCCTCGCCGTATAGGATGTCGTAGCCAGGACCTCCGAAAATGAAATCGCTACCGGGGCCACCTGCAATATTCTCATCGCCTGAGCCACCGTATATGGTGTCCGCTCCTCGACCGGTCGTCAGAGTATCTGATCCATCCCCACCATAGACTAGCGCCGGTATGATCTTGTCGGCACCAGCTTGTGCGTCGTCGAAGTGAAAGAAGTCGTCTCCTTCCAAGCCATCAAATTCAATCCTTGAAACTTGCTGGCTTGTCAAGAAATCAACAGTGTCTCCGCTACTGATATTCCAGATCGGCAGTCCCCAAACCGTAAGTTCGTTGTTCGCTTGACTGATATAGACACTATCGTCATTTGCAGTCCCTTCGATTTTTAGCAGCCCATTGTGGGGATCAAAAGTTGCCAACAAGTCCGCCGCCAGGAGCTCGCGCCGATCTAGATGTTCCAGACGAAGGGCTCGCCCCAATTTACGTCGTGCATTCTGCGGGTCTCGGTTTAGTAGGGTCGTCGAGAGTCGCTTGAAAAGTGTCTTGTATTTCTTGACCATGATTCGCACCTTGAGTGAAAGATCGGAACACCAATCCAATTGATTGGCAGACCTTTCATTGCCGATGGAACCCAATACGAACACAGAAAAAAACACTTTTTCTATTTTTGGGGCAACGCCAATCGCAGTGTCCTAGATGTCCAGTCCAAGTATCTCACCGCGAACCGCACAAATACTCCCTGCCGTGACGAGGGGTGTGAGGGTTAAAGAGAGGATGGTCGGGGTACAAATTGAGGCGACACAGCAGACCGTTCTGTCCTTGTCCGAGTACGGTCCAGCCGCGGCTGCCAGCAGCCTAGGTAGGCCGTGTCAGATCCCAACGCCCAGCGACTCTACAGCGGCGGAGCCGTGGCAGCATGTAGGCGCGGTGTCAACCGGCGGATCTTCGTAGCCCATGTCTCAGAAAAACGGCGAAGCCGTGACAGCGATTCTCTGTCCGATCGTCGGCGAGGCCCGGAAAAACACGCGTAGAACGGAAATCGATTCCGTTCGATAAGCGACTTGATTTCCAAACTCGCTGTCGCCGCGCGCGGCTAGAGATTATTCGTGATTCGTTTCCGCCGGTTGACACCGGCGGCTACAGGCTGTCACCGCATTCGCGGTTGAAGAATTGTGCTAACGACCAAATGAGTGCTGCGCAGGCTGTTAGAGTTTAGGGACAGGCCGTTTGGGTGGCGGCGGAGCGAAGCATCCGGGCTTGATCGTCGTGTGGCGGAGGCGGAGTGGGATTGTTGTTGGGGGTATTATTGCGTTGCGGCGGCGGATTGAGATCAGTGTACTCCTCAATCCACTTCCAACCGATGGGGTTCCTTAGCTCGCGCGCGGCCAGCAATCCCCAGGGCGTTCCTTGGTGCTTGTCGGCAACTTCGTTGAGCAACTCCAGGGCACGCTGTCCCTCTTTTTCCAATCGACTGCCGACGCTGATTTCCGCGTCAGGCTTTAAGACCCATGTGTTGTTTTTTTCCTTGTCGAAATTCATGCCACGTTTGGCTTTGGCCAGCATCAAATTGTAGGTCTCGGTGCGGACTTTGTGGGCCAAGACGGTACCGTAGGCCAAATCAAAGCCGGCGATCCAGCGCGGCGAAATTTCGGTGTCGCGATGCTCTTCACCCGTGCTGAGAACGCCCGCTAGCTGCGCAAGTTGTGGTTCGAGTCTTGCCGCTTGCTGCTGGGCTTGGGTAAGCTCCGTTACCAAACCGGCCTCGCTGCGTTTCACGAAACGCATTTGAGGATTGACCAGCGTATCGACGCGGAAGACCGGCTGCTCGCCCAAGGACTTGCCGCAGCGGGCTTTCGCTGACACGCTTCATGTACTCGTTGGCCGAGACCTCGTCAGGGCGATACTTGACCATGACTTCGGGATCGAAGAAATACGCAAGGTTGGAAGCAAATGGATCGATCTCCCCTCGCCGCACTCGTCCACCCAGCCGGCGATTGGGGTGAACCGTAAAGTAGATACCGCCGGTTTCGTAAGCGATGCGGCTAAGCGCGAATGGTCCAAAGCCCGAGTCGACTACCGGTTCTGCATAATAGTCGTCGCGGTAGCCCAAACGCACGCGTTCGGGGAGGATGGACTCGGGACCTTGATCGACTTCGGCCCAACTCGGTGTTTGATCGAATTTTGGGTCGGGGTCGACGTATTTGACGTAAGTCACGTCGCGGCCAAACGGGGCGGGAACGCCAATGACATAAACGGGAATCGCATATTTCTTGCATTCTTGGATCGTCACGTCCAAGCCGTTTGCGTCGTCACCACGTTCGTCTGTGACGGCAATGAACAACACATTCTTTGCTTCGCGAGCCAGCGTAGCGCGGCGAAAGCTCTTGAATTTCTCTACGCCTTTGTAGAGCGCCGAAAATACTCGTTCCACCCCTGACTGATCCAGCTCGATCGCGTCGATCGCTTGTCGGATTTCTTCCAATTCAGCGGTAGGCTTAGGAGTCAACAAATTGACTTGCTCTCCAAAGGCAAACACGCTGGTCAACAGTCGTGGGTCTTCCTTGGATTCCGCTTCCTCGCCAGCCACGATCCCCAGTTCTTCGTAGATGCGATCGAAACGGTCGCGGATTTCCTGACGCCGCTTCGTCAAACTTCCTGACTGATCAAAGAACCATACGACCAGGGTGGGACGTTCTTCCATCGAACGCAGAACCTCGTATGTAATTCGATCGACGGCACCATCCGTTCCAGTGGTCCCGACGCCCGTCATGCCTTTGACCACCATATCGCTTCGAACCAAGCCAACTGCCTGGTCAATACGATTGTTCATATCAAAAGTAGCGTTCAGTTGCGGTGGTTCAAATGAGGGTGATGGTAATTCAGACAGCTCAGCTAGAACCGGAGCCATACTGAGTGCCATCGAACTGTCCGTCGCGTCGCTATTGGCACCCACTTCGCGCGATGGTTCCTCGGAGACGGCTACGTCCTCCACCAGCGTAAACTCTTCGTCTTCGATCGTCGGAGAGGCGGTAAATAGAATTGCCGCAGTTTCACTGTTGGCTACAAAAGGTACGACTGCCAAGGCCAGGATCAGCACGACGTGAAACAGCAGACTTACCAAGAACGCTTGGGAGTCGTTGTCGAGCCATGTCGTAGACTCGGCATAGTCGTCTTCGGCATGGCCCTCGCCAACGAACGTATCGAGTTCTGCCGAATATTCCGGGGGTTGGGTGGCTACATCATCTGCCGACTCGTTATCCAAGCCTTCGTCCTGCAATCGTTTCAGCATGAATTCTCTGCTTTCGGGGGACGTGAATGACGAGACCGATGAGGCACCTAACAAGTTTTCGGGGGCGGACCTGACGCCTACCCCTGGAATAGGACTCGCTCGGGCCGCTTCGCAGGTTTTTCCCGCAACCGGCACTCCCACCAGAGGTAACTCTATTCTAGCAAAAAAGCGGCTCTAAAGCGACCTTATCGCGATTAGCTTGTGCGATCCAACGGGGACTCACCCCAGTTTAGTACCGGAGCCCTTCCGAGCTTTAAAGTCAATTCTTGAGTGAGACAAACCGCCGCGCTTGGATAGCGGATCGGGAACCCAAATGTACCCACTTCGGTTCTGTCCGTGGTGCACCTGAAAAAGCAGGAAAGGGGTGGGAGTCTATTCAGCAGCACCCCATTTCCCATGTGATACCGCTGGTGAGAACATGAGGTTGCTAGTGGGGTGAACAATTTTGGGCTGAAAAGACTCCCCTGTCACAAGCCGGTACATCGTGAACGGATGCAAAAGCAGGTAGATTGCGAAATTTCGGAGTTTCTTGGGTCTTGGCGTTGCCGTTTTCGTCACCAACCGGCCCATGTAGTTTACGGATGGCCAATCGCTTGGCTGATCCGCGAACTACCACCCACTTTTCTTTAGCTGCAAGATTGTTCATGTTTCCTCACCGTTTCAATTGGCTATTCGCTCTTGTCCTATTCAGTTTGGGCCTGGTATCCGAATCCCGCGCTGATCTGTTGGTTAGCAATTTCGATACCGACAGCGTCCTGCGGTTTGACGACCGAACTGGGCGATTTATTGATGTGTTCATTTCTGGTGGGGGATTGGATGGTCCACGTGGTTTAGCGACGGGGCCTGATGGAAATATCTACGTTTCGAGCCAACTCAATAATCGAATCTTGCGTTACGATGGGAGGAGCGGAGCGTTCATGGATACTTTTATCGCGTCTGGACTTGATTTTCAGACGGATCTTGCTTTTGGGCAAGACGGAAACTTGTATGTCGCTGATGGGACGCAGATTGAGCGATACAGCGGGCAAACAGGCGCTGCACTCGGTCGTGTTTCAACAGTTGATGCCGAGGGACTGGCATTCCATACGGACGGACGCCTGTTTGCATCGGGACTCCAGAGGGTTTACCAAATCACCCCTTTCGAACGCGAATTCGGGAGGGGAGGACATGATGGAATCTTTGGGCCACGAGGAATCGATATCGGACCGGACGGATTGCTCTACCTGTCCAGCCAGAATTCTCAGGAGATCAAGAGATTTGATCCAAATACACGATCGTTTGTCGATGATTTCATTGGGGCTGGCGCCAATGGAGTATTCAACCCGCAAGGCCTGCGATTTGGGCCAGATGGTGCCCTCTACGTTGCAGACGACGGCACGAACAGTATCCGCAAGTTTTCGGCCAGTACAGGAGCATTCGAGGGTGATTTTGCCTCGGGGGGCGGCCTGAGCAGTCCGACCTTCTTTATCTTCCACAATACGGCAGTGCCCGAGCCCTCTAGCGCAACTTTGGTAGCATTCATCGGACTGAGCCTTTGCCATTACCGAAGACGCAGGTAGGTTTCAACGGGCGTTCTTCAATGCCATGGATGCTCAGTTTTTCACCTTGATTGGTGACCGGGAATCTTCTAGGCTTCGCGGGAGGAACTCAATCTCTCACTTCCCGATCTTCTTCCCGAGAAATCAAAACATCGTGAGTAGAAGAATCGAGCAATCAGGGCGAACTTTCTGCTGCAAAATCGTGGTAGCAGCCATGATACTTGCAACCCCGATTCTTGCTCAGGAGGATCAAGCAGAGGCGATCTCACCCTCCGAAATCATCAACTCTGGTGGCACAGCTAGTCAGACTCGGCAGGCTAGCTCACTGATAATTCCAGGCACCGACGCCCGCGAGTCTCCATACGATCGCGCTTTAGCGCCCACAGCTACTCAGGCTGAGGGGCTTGTCGAGGTCGTTCCCACAGACATTCTTGAACTGGAGAGTTACAGTCCGCCAATCCAACGCAGCTCATCAAGGCATCTGGACCAAGGAGCGGTACTGGCGGACGATAGTCCCAAGGAAGTCCAGTTTGGCGATTGGCTTGGCTACAATGCGACTCAAAGCGATACGACGTGGCTAACAGGCAATGGTGACGAGTTTGGCATGTACAGCATGGAGTCGTTTCCAACGTTGAAGGTTGGAACGAATTCTAGTCTGATGTTGGGTACGGGATTTCACTTCTTAAATGGCCCCGTGGCGACCGATATGCCGCCGCGTTTGTTCGATTTCCAATTGGCCTATCAACGGCGCAAAGCGTATAGCCACCGTTTGATGTTGGATACCAAAGTCGGTGTGGGGGCGTTCAGCGATTTCGAAGGCAGCGCGCGCAAGGGCATTCGTTTTCCCAGTCATGCGGTGGGATATTATCAATGGGATCCTTGGCTGGTCTCCGTATTGGGCATCGAGTTCCTTGATCGAGACGACGTAAACCTGTTGCCAGTCGTCGGATTCGTGTGGCGGCAGCGCGACGATATTGTGGCGGAACTTGTTTTTCCACGGCCGCGCATTCAGATCAAGATCCGCGACAACCGCGCCCTTTATCTAAGTGGTGAACTGGGTGGAGGAACATGGGCCATCGAGCGCGTGAGCGATCTCAATGACAATGTCAGCTATCGAGACTTGAGGCTGATGTTGGGGGTTGTCAAGTTTGGTGACCAAGATGACAGCGATTCCGCATTGGAGATTGGTTGGGCCTTTTCTCGCGCTCTGGAATATCGGTCCGCGCTGGGCAATTACCACCCTGACGACACGTTCATTCTGCGCTTTCGCCAACACTATTAAAGGTGAATGTCCTTTGCGACAGCCAAGAACGGTCCCGGTTACGCTGCAAGGGGCCTCGCGTGACGCGACCCCCTAAAAATCTGGTCTGGAGCAACTACCTGGATTCTGCTACAGACCACAAGGTATATATTCGCTGAACTCTCAATAAACCGATTCGACATGGTCAAACAAATTACTTTTTTGCTGGCTATGTGCCTTTGTAGTGGCTGCGCGGACGGCCCGTTCTACGCGATCAAGCGCGCCAATCCGTATTTCCAAGCGGAGTTTCGTCGCGATCGGGAATTGGGGCCGACCTTTGAGGATCGTTTGGGCGAAATGCAAAAGTTGGAGTCGACGATTACCAGGATGGATCCGAGTAAACAAGCTCTTTGGGCGGATCGCTTGGAGCAGATCATTCGCGACGACAGTAGTTCTGAACTGCGGGCGCGAGCCGTTGCTGCGGTGGCCTCCATTCAAACGGAGTCTGCTCTGCGCGCGCTCAATGCTGCTTCGGCCGATGAAGTCGAAAAGGTGCGATTGGCTGCCTGCCAAGCTTGGAAAAAGCGCGGTGACACAGCCGCTCGCGATATGCTGCTTAGTCTGGCGACTAAAGCAGACGAAACCACCAGCGTCCGCCAAGCGGCTATTGAATCATTGAGCGCATTTGATGAAGCGGAAGTACGCTCGGCTTTGGCTCTGCTGCTTGAAGACCGCAGCCCAGCCGTGCAATATCAAGTCGCACAGAGCCTGAAAACCATGACCGGACAAGATTTTGGCGGGGATTTTGAAAAGTGGAAGCAGTTTATGGCCGGTGAAAATCCTGACCCTCCAACTCCCAAGTCCATGTCGGCTGCAATTTGGGAGTCTCTACCAAGTTGGCGCAGGTAGCACGCGTCATTCGCGGTGGATGGCCCACGTGGTTGGAGCGATGTGTGCTAGGGTTTGGGTAGGACAGGTTGCGTCCACGCTTGTTGCTTCTGATCGGGTAAGCTGGGATCGGTGTGCGGAGCAGTGCTGGTGATGCGGGCGCGCACGTACACTTCGTTGCCTTGCAATTGATACTTCGGATTCAAACCGTCCACGGTGGCGACCACCACGCCGATGGATTCGATGGGAGGCAACTGGCCCTCTTCCAGTGGCTGCAAGGTGGCCACAAATTCCGTCGTGAATTTAACACCGTCCACAGGTGGTATCTTCAGCGACAGCGTACCGCTATCGGGCGTGAACTCGATTTGATCTACGACCACACCGCTCGACGCATAGAAATCGGCAGCTTTCATCGCGCGTATTAAGTGCTCGGGGGTTAAGTAACGGCTGCGGACCATGACCCAGCCGCGTCCGGGGCGAGAACCGGGTTGGCCGTGATATTCGTGCGAGTCATCGGTAGCAATGCCCCACAGCGGTTCAGCGTCCAATTGAGTCAAGCGGATCGCGTTGGCGACATCCCACATTTTTTCAATGGCCATGTGTTCTGCGTCGCCCAGTTGATTGACACCGGGGTGACCGTTGTAGACTTCAAAGAATCGCTCTTGAACGACGTTGGCCAAGTCTTCGGCAGTGACGGCGTAACCAAAGTTGGGGTGATTTAGGTGAGGCAACAACTCGCGGCCGCTGGCTGCTTCCTGTTCGAGCACCAACCGTAGATTATTGCGCATCGCATCGCGGACCGTTTCGCCACCGACGGGCAGAATTAGCTGGTTGACATTGGTGGCATTCATGTGCACAGGCTTGCCCTCGGCCGAGTCGCTGATCTCTTCGCCCTGAATCATAATGAACTTGCCAGCCTGCTCGACCAAGCAGCGGAATTCGTCTAACGGCTTCAGACGAACTTCTTGTACATCGGGTTCTCCAGCGTTTGGTCCCGGCCGTGTCCTCGTTTCTACCCACTCGCTGCCGAAGCGTTCTTGGTAGCGCTGCAGAATTTCTGCGTCAGACCTGGCCACGATTTTGTTTAAGGGCATCCAGCGCATACCTGCACTGAGGATATTGTGGTCCGAAAGGGCCAAGAAATTGTAGTCGTGTTCGGCATACCAGGCAGCAATCATTTCCGGGAATTCGTCGCCGTCGCTCCAGAGCGAATGCGTATGTAGATTCCCCTTCCACCATTGCGGTTCCGGCGATTGACTTTGCGCTGGGCTCGCCAGCCCAGTTAGGAGGATGAGCATCAGGAGGATAGCATTGCATGCAAAGAGTTTCATGGGTGAAGCTGCTTGGTGTGGGGAATCGAGATACCAGTGGGGTGGAGGGATAGAGCGGAAATCGTGTTGTCGATTTTGACATATCCTGCTATGCAGTATACCAGCAAATGCTGACGTATGACGCAAACGTTTTCTTGGTTTACCGGCAAGCGCGAAAGCGTCGGAGAGTTCGTACGGCACTTGCGCCTACTGCTAAACAATACTTAAAACTTAAACGATACTTGCCGACAAACTACGGCATTGGCGCTGGTTGAAATTCTAATCTGGTCGCACACTAGTAATCATAAAGGGCTGGGCGCACATGGACGTGCATTCAACATCTACTACGCTTGGCAATCTTGCCCTCTTCGTTGGCGGCCGTGTCGTCGGCTCACCCCAGACACTGCTTAACCAAGCCTTGCCATTGCAAGATGCCGAAGCGGGCTGCCTGACATTGGTCGATGCAAGTCAATCGCCCGAACGCATTGAGCAGTCGCCAGCGAGCGCTGTGTTGGTTGGTCAGGAATTGAGCGGTTGTACAAAGCCGCAATTAGTCGCCGACGATCCGCACGCAGCCTTTGCAGCCATTATTCTACACTTGCGTGGTACCCGTCGTGTCGATGCGAAAGTGACAGGCATTAGCGCAGCGGCGCATATTGATGCTAGTGCGGTAATCGGCGCGGGCACAGCCATCGCCGCCGGTTCGAGTGTCGGTGCCGGATGTGAAATTGGCCTCCGATGTACACTTCACCCAGGTGTACATGTCATGGCAGACTGTCGAATCGGCGACGATTGCGAGCTGTTTCCTGGCGTGGTGTTGTATCCCGATACTCGACTGGGTAATCGCGTCATTGTGCATTCACACGCGACTTTGGGAGCGGCCGGTTTTGGCTACAAGACTCGCGATGGACGGCATCATCTATCTGCTCAGCTGGGGTGGGTCGAAGTTGGCGATGATGTCGAGATCGGAGCGTCGACGGCCATCGATCGCGGTACCTATGGTCCGACCAAGATAGGACATGGATCCAAGTTGGATAACCTGGTGCAGATTGCGCACAACTGTCAAATCGGTGCACACAATCTAATATGTGCCCACGTTGGCATTGCGGGTTCCTGTTCTACGGGAGACTACGTGGTAATGGCAGGTCAAGCTGGGATGGCGGACCACATTCATTTGGGCAATCGCGTGGTCGTTGGTGGTCAAGCTGGCGTGATGCAAAATGTTCCAGACGGTCAAACGGTATTCGGAAGCCCAGCGATCGATAGCAAACGCAAAATGCAAGAAGTGGCAGTGGCAGGACGCTTGCCTCAAATGCGCCGAGACCTAAAGGAATTGCACAAACAATTGCAGGATCTGCGCGAACAGCTGGCGGCGCTCAACTCGATCGATCAGCAGCGAGAACGCCATGTTGCCTAGCGATTTGTCGCGAGTTGGCGAACTGCCAATGGATGCGCCTGGAATTGAAGCCCGTAAAGTCGGATTGTTGGCCGGTTGGGGAAGCTTTCCCGTCGAAGTGGCTGAACGTTGCGTAGCCGAGGGGCACCAGGTCTATGTGGTTGCATTTAAAGGGCATGCGGACCCACGGCTCGCGCAACTAGCTACGGAAATCAAGTGGATGGGGCTGCTGAAAATTGGCGGGCATATGCGTTTCTTTGACCGCGTCGGGGTGCGGCAAGTTGCCATGGCTGGCAAGCTGTTCAAAGAAAAGATCTTGTATCATGGCTGTGGTTGGCTGGCGCATCTACCCGATTTGACCTGCTATCGCATCCTGGGCGATAGCTTCGTCACCAAACGCAAAGACACACGCGACGATACTTTATTAACTTCGGTGGTCCGAGCTTATCAACGACGAGGCATGAACGTGTTGCCAGTAACATCCATTGCGCCCCAATTGTTGGTTGAAGAAGGTTGTCTGACGCGCCGCGCACCGTCGCGCTCGCAATTGTTAGACATTCACTTTGGTTGGCCCATTGCACGTTCCATGGGTGGTTTGGATATCGGCCAAAGTATCACCGTCAAAGACCAGAACGTGCTTGGCGTAGAAGCTGTCGAGGGGACGGACGCGCTGATTGCTCGGACCGGAAAGCTCTGTCCACGCGGTGGTTTTACATTGATCAAAATCGCCAAGCCTCAACAGGATATGCGATTTGATGTCCCGACCATCGGCCTGCGAACCGTTGAGCAACTCGCGGCCGCGGGAGGCAAGGTCTTAGCGATCGAAGCCGAGCGAACCATCTTGGTTGACCGTCAGGCCACCATCGATTTTGCCAATCGTCATGGGATATCTATCTTTTCGCTCCGTGCCGAAACTGCCGCCATGGAATTACGCCGGGCTGCATGAGCGATCGAGTTCGCGCTCTTAGACTTCGACGACCACCCTGAGCCCAAAAAGCGGGAAGTTCCTAGATCTCTCCAAACATAGCTGCGGTAGGCAGATCGCAGACGAGATACGTCCATATCACCCTGGCGCTACATTTTAACTAAAAAGTATAAGTGTGGCATTGCGTGCAAGTGGACGCCTTGGCGCGAATCTCAAATGTTTCGTCGCCAAAAAGCTGTGATCACTCTGAGCCTTTCCTTAGAATCAACCTCGCGTCACGCTTTGTGATTATTTGCCCATGATTCAAGTGAGAAGCCCATGATTATCCAGTCCTCCTCCGCAAATCGGAGCGTACAAGAGACATTACTCCAGTGTTTGCATCCACAGACAGGTCTAATCCTGACTGTCGTCAAACGTATCTCCGCATCCAGCGACAGCTCGAGCAGCACGGTTAAGATTGAATTCGAAACGGTGGAAGGTCAGCAGGTAGTGAAGAATTCTAACGAGCAATTCTTGGTTCTGACACCGGTTGGCGAAGTTGCATTGCGTCCGCTGGGCCGCTTGGTCTAAGTGACAGCACGTCAATGATCCGTCGGCCGCGTCAGGCGCAGGTGCGAGGATGCCTGTGAGAAGTGGCAGAGGGAGATGACAGAGGGAGATGACAGAGGGAGATGACAGAGGGAGATGACAGAGGGAGGTGCCCAGGGGATGGACTTGCTGGTAGGATGAGGTGCTCGAGCCAAACCGGGAATGGATATCGCGTCAATGTCGAAAGCTAGACAGAAGACCTACGCAAAGCGGAGCGTAGATACCTGGGGCAACGAACATATAGCGCCAGGAGAAACCAAGAACATCAAGTTGACTGTGAGCGAAAGCTACAGTGGGATGAATGTTCGCATTCCTATACAGGTGCGGCGAGCCAAAGCTGAAGGGCCAACGGTCTTTGTCACGGCCGCTTTGCACGGCGATGAGATCAATGGGACCGGCGCAATCCGCCAGTTATTACATTCGGGTGATCTAGAATTACTGCGTGGTTCTCTAATTCTAGTGCCCGTGCTGAATCTGTTGGCCTTCGATCGGCATTCTCGCTACTTACCAGATCGCCGCGACTTGAATCGCTTCTTCCCAGGCTCTCCCGACGGAAGCTTGGCCAGTCGCATGGCTCACAACTTATTCAACGAGATTGTGCTCCGCAGCGATTATGGAATTGACCTACATACGGCTGCAGTCCGCCGCACGAATTATCCAAACATTCGTGGCGATATGAGCAATCACGAAGTAGCGAAGATCGCGCGGGCGTTCGGCAGCGAGATTATTCTTGATGGCAAGGGACCGACCGGCTCCTTCCGACGCGAAGCGTGCCAAGTTGATGTTCCAACCATTATCTTGGAGGGTGGCGAGGTCTGGAAGGTCGAACCGAGCATTGTTGAAACAACCATCCAGGGCATCAAAAACGTCCTCTGCGAATTGGAAATGTTAGACGGCACACCAAGAATCCCGGCCCATCAGATCGTGATCAACAGTTCAAAGTGGATTCGAGCCCAACGCGGCGGCTTCTTGCAGTTTCACGTCAAGCCGGGCGAGATCGTTGAAATGGGGCAGCCAATCGCGACAAATACAAATCTACTGGGTGTTGAAGAAAATACGTTGGTCTCCCCGTTCGCGGGCATCATTATCGGTATGACGACTTTGCCAGCCGTCACGCCTGGTGAATCCGTGTGTAACATCGGACGACTGCCCGGCAGCATGCGGCCTCAGCGGATGGCTGCAGGGCGTGCCAATGCCGATGGCATCGAAGAGCGAATCGTCGACCAACTGGGCACCAATGTCACGGTGATCGAGAAGCACGATTGATGCTGTTTGTTGGCTTTCTGGCATGTAGACACGGCAAGTTTCTGCGGTTTTGTGTTACTGGCGTTGTCAGATCGCCGATGTGGCGTCATATTGAAGGCCTGACGGAAATCTTGGCGGTTTTCGTACCTCTCTTGTCATCCCGCGAAACCAGCGGGATTATTTTAAAGCCCTGCTTGTGAAATATTTCACAAAGTAGTTGAAGAAAAGACCATAGAGTAACATCCCATCGAGGAAAATCATGGTGGAACGGTTCGAAATTGGCCGTGGATTGACAATCCCAATTGCGGGAGAGCCCGACCAACAAATCGATTCGAAGGAAGTTAGCCGCGTCGGTATCGTGGCGGATGACTATATCGGCATGCGCCCGACCCTATTGGTCTCTGAGGGGGATCGCGTCGAGTTGGGGCAGCCAGTCTTTTCGGACAAAAAAACAGATGGAGTACTATTCACTGCACCTGCGAGTGGCACTGTTGCCGCTATTCATCGGGCGGAAAAGCGTCGCTTCGTTTCTCTGATTATCGATCGCGACGGAGATCAGGTCGGCCGGGAATTCAAGAGCTACGAAGCAGGGCAATTGTCGACGCTCGATCGCGCGGTGGTCGTTGAGCAGTTGCTGTCCTCTGGTTTGTGGACCAGTTTGCGAGCGCGGCCGTTTAGCAAGGTGGCTGTCCCGCATGGGCCTGCTCCTGCAGCGATATTCGTCAACGCGATGGATACCAACCCACTTGCAGCTGCGCCCAATCCAATTATTGACGATCGAGCCGAAGAGTTTAAAGCGGGCTTGGGTGTGGTGGCGCGGTTAACGGAAGGTCCGGTATTCCTGTGTCGTATGCCTGGTTCGTCTGTGCCTGGCGAAATGGTCTCGAATGTACGAGTCGCTGAATTTGATGGGCCGCACCCAGCAGGGTTGGATTGGGACCCATATGCACTTTCTGCGTCCTGCCACGGTGGGTAAGGTGAATTGGTACTTGAATTACCAAGACGTTATCGCAATCGGTGGATTGTTCCTGACAGGCAGGCTGGATCCAACGCGGGTCGTTTCGCTGGCTGGTCCAGCCGTTAAGCGACCGCGATTGCTGCGAACGCAACTGGGGGCCTCGCTCGCCGACTTGGTAGCTGATGAGTTGGCGGAAGGTAATATTCGGACAATCTCCGGCTCGGTGTTGTGCGGTCGGAAGGCGGCGGAAAACGTAGATTTCCTGGGCCGCTATCATTTGCAGATCTCCTGTCTGACCGAAGGTACGGAGCGCGAGTTCTTGGGCTGGCAGATGCCTGGCTTTGACAAATTCTCGGTAACCCGCGCCTTTGCGGCGGCTTGGGGTGGCAGCAAGAAGTTTGCGTTCACGACTAGCACTGGTGGTAGCGAGCGGGCGATGGTGCCCATCGGGACTTACGAAAAAGTCATGCCCTTGGATTTGGTTGCCACACCGCTACTGCGTTCATTGATCTCGCGCGATTTGGTGACGGCCCAAGAGCTGGGCTGTTTAGAACTGGACGAAGAGGACCTGAGCCTGTGTACAGTGGTCTGTCCTGGAAAATATGAGTATGGCGAAATTCTACGAGACAATTTGCTCAAGATTGAGAAAGAGGGTTAGTCTTTCCTATGAAGTTCTTGCGTAACACGCTCGATAAATTGCATCCGCTTTTCGATAAAGGCGGCAAGTTGGAGTTGTTGTATCCAGTCTACGAGGCTGCTGATACGTTCCTCTACACGCCTGGCTACGTGGCCAAAGGCGTCACGCATATCCGTGATTCTTTGGATCTTAAGCGCATGATGACGATGGTCGTCGTGGCTTTGATTCCGTGCGTCTTGATGGCGATGTGGAATACGGGTTACCAGGCCCACTTGGCGATGGACCGAATTGTCGCGGCTGGCCTGCAGCCTGCCTTTGATTGGCATCATGACGTCCAGACATGGCTTGGGCTCGGTCATAGTTCAAGCAGCTTCATCGACAATTTCATTTATGGTGCCCTGCACTTCTTGCCAATCTACATCGTTTGCATGGCGGCTGGTGGTACGGCCGAATTGATTTTCAGCACGATTCGCAAGCACGAAGTTAACGAGGGATTCTTGGTCACCGGCTTGCTATTTCCTTTGACGCTACCGCCGGATATTCCGCTATGGCAAGTCGCGATAGGCATTATCTTTGGCGTAGTCATTGGCAAAGAGATTTTCGGCGGTACGGGGCGTAACTTCTTGAACCCCGCTCTGACAGCTCGCGCTTTCTTGTACTTCAATAATGCTCCCGATATCAGCGGTGACAAAGTCTGGACGGCGGCGAAGATTGCCACCGAGACGGGCGGCGTTGACGGCTACTCAGGAGCAACGGCCTTGGGTTACTTGGGGCAGTTGAACTTGAAACAAGTCGACGGTTACCAGAATGTGATGGAAGCCGTGCAAGTGCTGCCAGCCACTGGTGGGACGACGTCGATTACTTGGATGCAGTCCTTCTTGGGAACGATTCCTGGTTCGATGGGTGAGACAAGTACGTTGGCCTGTCTGATCGGGGCTGTCATCCTGATTGCGACTGGTATCGGATCTTGGCGCATCATGGCAGGCGTGTGTGTGGGAGCCTTGGCATTCTCGTCAGTACTTTACCTCGTCAGCAATTCGGCTACGAATCCGATGTTCCAGGTGCCGCCTTGGTGGCATTTGACCTTGGGCGGTTTTGCGTTTGGAACGGTATTTATGGCCACCGATCCTGTGAGCGCCTCCATGACCGAGACTGGAAAATGGTTTTATGGTGGCTTGATCGGTGCGATGACAATTTTGATTCGTGCGATCAATCCAGCTTTTCCAGAGGGAATTATGTTGGCGATTTTGTTTGGTAACGTGTTTGCACCACTGATCGACTACTTCGTAGTTCAGGCCAATATCAAACGGAGGGCTGTCCGTTATGCCGCCTAAAGATAAAGACTCTATCGGTAATACATTTCTGGTTTCGATCGTGTTGTGCGTGGTTTGCTCCCTGTTGGTCAGCGGAGCCGCCGTGGCGCTCAAACCTCGCCAAGAACGCAATAAAGAGATCGACCAAAACGCAACATTATCGAAGCTGCCGCGCTGTCGGAGAAGCCCAAGGCGTTGAGCAGCACCGAAGTCGAAGAGTTGTTCGAGTCGCGCGTCACGAAGAAATTGCTTGACTTGGATACTGGCGAATATGTCGACGATCCACCGGAAGGCTACGACCCTCGCAAGGCGGCCAAAGACGATGCGCAAAACGAGCCGATCGAAGGTTTTGACATTGGTTTGGCCAATCGTGAAAAATTGACTTGGGTCTACTTGGTTCAGGATAGCGGTGGCAAGATTGAAAAAGTAGTTGTGCCCATTTACGGCATGGGTCTCTGGTCGACCTTGTACGGCTACGTGGCACTCGAAAATGATTTGGCAACGGTCGCTGGTTTGACCTACTATCAGCATGGTGAGACGCCGGGTCTGGGTGGCGAAGTAGAAAATCCAGCTTGGAAAGCCAAGTGGATCGGCAAGAAGATCTGGGACGCAGGTAAGGGGCCGGCGATGGCCACCGATGAAGATCTACGTATCGGCGTGGCCAAGGGTGCCCCAGTTGGCGAAAATCAAAAATATCAGGTTGATGGCCTGTCGGGGGCAACCATCACCAGCCGAGGCGTTGAATCGATGCTTAAGTATTGGTTCAGCAGCGAAGGCTTTGGCCCTTACTTAAAGAACTTGGCCTCGCAGCAAGGAGCCACCAGTGGCGAAACCAACAGCTAAAGACGTATTGCTGAAGCCAATCTTTGAAAATAATCCAATTGGCTTGCAAATCCTCGGTATCTGCTCCGCCCTGGCGGTCACTACGCAGATGACTACCTCATTGGTGATGAGTATCGCTGTCACGTTGGTGACGGGATGCTCCAGTGCCGCTGTCAGCGCGATTCGACACCGCATACCCAGCAGTATTCGCATCATCGTGCAGATGGTGGTTATTGCTTCTTTGGTTATTCTCGTAGACCAGTTTCTGAAGGCGTTTCTGTTTGATACCAGCAAACGGTTGAGCGTATTTGTCGGGCTGATCATCACGAACTGTATCGTGATGGGACGCGCTGAAGGCTTTGCGATGAAGAACGATCCGAAGATGAGCTTTCTCGACGGAATCGGCAACGGCCTGGGGTATAGTTTTATCCTGCTGACTGTCGGCTTTTTCCGAGAACTACTCGGGTCAGGCACACTGTTTGGTTATGTCGTGTTGAATCCAATTACGAACATTAATCCCGAAACAGGGGTCGGTGGATGGTTTACACCCAACGGCCTCATGTTGCTTTCGCCCAGTGCCTTCTTCATTATTGGCATCATCATTTGGGTGATCCGCACTTTTAAACCAGATCAGATCGAGGAGGCTTAGTCCATGGGTTTTGAGCATTACCTCAGCTTGTTCATGAAAGCCGTGTTTGTCGAAAACCTGGCGCTGGCTTTCTTCCTCGGTATGTGTACGTTTTTGGCGGTATCCAAGAACGTCAAGACGGCGATTGGCTTGAGTATGGCGGTGGTGGTCGTGCAGACGATTACCATTCCGGTCAATAACTTGCTTTTTCAGTTTGTTCTCAAGGATGGCGCCTTAGGTGCCTGGCTGGGCGAGAGCTACGCAGGCATCGACTTGTCGTTTCTTGGGTTGATCACGTACATCGGCGTTATTGCAGCCTGTGTGCAGATTCTGGAAATGGTCTTGGATCGATTCTTCCCGGCACTGTACAGCTCGCTGGGCATTTTCCTGCCTCTGATTACGGTGAACTGCGCCATTCTGGGTGGTTCGCTGCTGATGGAACAACGCGACTTGAACTTTCCCGAGAGCATTGTGTTTGGCTTCGGTTCTGGGTTCGGTTGGGGATTGGCTATCGTGGCTTTGGCGGCCGTGCGTGAGAAGATGCGGTACAGCGACGTGCCTGCTGGTCTGCGCGGGTTGGGCATTACCTTTATCACGGTGGGTTTGATCGCCATGGCCTTTATGGCGTTCTCGGGAATCAAGTTGTAGCCGACACTCGCGTACTGCGGCTTTCGCAAGTCAGAACAGCGGTCCAACCTTGCCGGTGTGAAGTTGGATCACCCTACAGAAGAAATTTCACTCATTGTGAGCCGACGGCGTTGCCGCGGATCAAACCCTGGAGCTAGTACCTCATGACAGAGATGTTCTTCGTCGTATTCCTTGGTGTGCTGGTATTCACGATCGTCGTGCTACTGCTAGTTGTCATCATCTTGGGTGCCAAGAAAGCCTTCGTCGCATCAGGCGATGTGCATTTGTCCATTAACGAGACCAAAGACCTGACGATTCCAGCGGGTGGCAAACTGCTACGCGCTGGCGGATAACGGTATTTTTGTATCCGTTGCATGCGGTGGCGGCGGAACCTGCGCTCAGTGCAAAGTTCGCATTCTAGCTGGCGGTGGCGAGATCCTGGAAACGGAAAAAGCACATATCAATCGAGGCGAGGCTCGCGAGGGTTATCGTTTGAGCTGCCAGGTGGCAGTGAAGCAAGACATGAAGATCGAAGTTCCCCCCGAGGTGTTTGAGACCAAGAAGTGGGAGTGTACGGTTCGCTCGAATCATAATGTAGCCACGTTCATTAAAGAGCTGGTACTCGAGTTGCCCGCTGGTGAAGAAGTTGGTTTCAAAGCGGGTGGTTATATTCAGATCGAAGCCCCGCCGCATACGGTCCACTACAAGGACTTTGATATCGAAGAGAAGTTTCGCTCGGATTGGGATCAGTACAACGTTTGGCGTTATGTTTCAAAAGTTGACGAGCCGACGATTCGCGCCTATTCGATGGCAAATTATCCGGGCGAAGAGGGGATCATTATGCTCAACGTGCGTGTCGCTTCGCCTCCGCCGCGCGCCCCCGAGGGGACTCCACCGGGCAAGATGAGTTCCTACATCTTCAATCTCAAACCGGGCGACAAGGTTACGATTTCCGGTCCCTACGGCGAGTTCTTTATCAAGGACACGAAGGCCGAGATGGTTTATATCGGTGGCGGTGCGGGTATGGCGCCATTACGCAGTCACATCTTCGAACTATTCAAACGCCAGAAGACCGATCGCAAGGTATCTTATTGGTATGGCGGACGTAGCTTGAAGGAACTGTTCTATATCGATCACTTCCGCAATATCGAAAAGGAATTTCCAAACTTCCAATTCAATATCGCTTTGTCCGAGCCGCTTCCGGAAGACAATTGGGACGGCTACGTAGGCTTTATTCACCAAGTTGTGTTGGAAAACTACCTGAAGAATCACCCTGCCCCGGAAGACATCGAGTACTACTTATGTGGTCCCCCGATGATGAACGCCGCTGTATTTAAGATGCTGGATGACTTGGGCGTTGAACCCGAGAACATCGCCTACGACGACTTTGGGGGCTAGTTCACGTCAGCGCCTGGGCAGCGGAGATTAGTCGGCGGAGATTAGCCAGCGGGGTTTGGTCAGGGGGTAAGACTTTGGCGAATAACTTTGCTGCTCGAGAAGCAAGAATCGTGAAACGTATGGCAGTCTCTTTCGGTGCTTTGCCAGGTACTAACTTGATCGGTGCCGGTTCCCGATACAGCGCCGTGGCGGTTGCTATTGTCTTGCTGGGTGCTTGCTTAACTGGTTGTCGGCGCGAGCCGATTCCTGCGCAACAGATACTCGCTGGTCGCACCATGGGTACTAGTTACTCGGTGACGATTGTGCCATGGCCAGACATGCCTGACTTGGCTGAAATCTCGAACCGAGTGGACCGGGAACTTGTGCGGGTCAACGAGCAGATGTCGACCTACATCGAGTCCTCAGAGTTGTCTCAATTCAACGCCCAGCAGTCGACCGATTGGTTTCCGGTATCGATTGAAACGGCGGAAGTTGTCTTGTTGGCTTTGGAGATTCACCAATTAACGGACGGTGTTTTCGATGTGACGGTAGGACCACTGGTTGACCTCTGGGGCTTTGGTCCACCAGGGCAAAGTGAGCATTTGCCGACGAATGAGCAGGTTGCTGAGACACTGCATGTCGTAGGCTCGGAAAAGTTGGCTGCGAGGCTCGATCCACCCGCGCTCAAAAAGTCAGTACCTGGGCTGCGAGTGGACTTGTCGGCAATTGCCAAGGGCCACGGAGTCGACCGCGTGGCTGCTGTGCTAGACCAGTTACAGTGCAAGAACTATTTTGTGGAAGTTGGTGGCGAAGTACGCGTGCGGGGAAATCGGATGGGTGGTGGTCCCTGGCGAGTGGGTATCGAGAAGCCAACCGAGGGGAATCGTGAAATTCAGCAGGCGATTGAGCTCTTGAATTTGTCCCTGGCTACCAGCGGCGACTATCGCAACTTCTATGAAGCGGAAGGGCAGCGTATCACACATTTCATTGATCCCAAGAGCGGTTTGCCGATTGCCAGCGAAATTGGCTCGGTGTCGGTTCTCGATGAAAACTGTGCCACAGCCGACGGAATTGCCACCGGATTGATGTCGGCGGGGCTGGAACGGGCGTTGGCGTTAGCCGAGCGGCATCAATGGGCGGTCATGTTGGTCGTCCATCGCGACGGGCAACTGGATACCATCACCACGCCACAGTTTTTGGATCTTACAAAGTCTCCTGCCCACGAGGATTCGCAATGACTCTACTAGTTATTTTCGGCGTCACCCTAGGCGTGTTCCTGTTGGTCGTCGTTGGAATGTCGATTGGAGTGTTGATGGGCCGTCGTCAGTTGAGTGGCAGTTGCGGTGGATTGGCCAATCAAACCGACCGAGAGGGCAATGCGGCTTGCTCGCTCTGCTCGAATCCGGATGCTGCTTGCAAAGAGCTGGCGCGACGGAGGGAAGAAGCAGGGAATAGGGAACAGGAATAGGGAACTGGGAAGTTCCTATTCTTTCCTCTCCCGTTGATGGACTTAGCAGGTCGTGTTAGTTTATTCGCTCGATGAATCCGTGGGCTGGCAGCTTGAGGCGACTGTAACTTTGGGTAGGAGTTGCAGGAGCTAAGAATTGGTGTCTACGGTTGGCGGTGTGTTCTAGTAAGCAGTGTTTTTTTAAGGTTGTTGTGCAATGTCGTCAGATAGCAAGTACAAGCTCGAATACCTCTGGCTCGATGGATACCTACCCGAACCAAACATCCGAGCAAAAACGAAGATTGTTGACAAGGCTCCCAAGAGTGTCGACGATTGCCCCGTCTGGGGCTTTGATGGTAGTTCGACTCAACAGGCTGAGGGGCGGAGTTCAGACTGTGTCCTCAAGCCGGTCGCTCTGTACCCAGACTCCGGTCGCAAGAATGGCTTCCTCGTGATGTGCGAGGTGTTAATGCCGGACATGACGCCCCACCCATCCAACTTCCGCGCTACGGTCGGCGACGACGACGATTTGTGGATTGGTTTGGAGCAAGAGTATTTCTTTTACGAAGGCGGCAAGCCGCTGGGTTTCCCCGCAGAAGGATTTCCTGAACCGCAGGGCAAATACTACACAGGCGTGGGATATAACGCCGTGGGCGACATTGCACGCCAAGTTGTAGAGGAGCATATGGACGCCGTGCTCGACGCGGGAATCAACTTTGAAGGAATTAACGCGGAAGTCGCAAAGGGCCAGTGGGAATTCCAGATTTTCGCCAAGGGTTCCAAGAAAATTGGTGACGATATGTGGGTAGCGCGGTACTTGATGCTGCGTATCGCCGAGAAGTATGGTCTTGATATTGAATGGCACTGCAAACCGATCAAGGGCGACTGGAACGGTTCGGGCATGCACTGTAATTTCTCTACTAAATTCATGCGTGAGACTGGCGGCGAAGCGTACTTTACGAAACTGATGGAAGCGTTTGAAAAGTATGCCAATGAGCACATCGCCGCGTATGGCCCAGACAATCACTTGCGATTGACCGGATTGCATGAAACCCAGTCGATCGACAAGTTCAACTGGGGCGTGGCAAACCGTGGTGCTTCGATTCGCGTACCACACTCCTTTATTAACAGTGGTCATAAAGGTTATTTGGAAGATCGCCGACCTAACTCGCAGGGCGACCCGTACAAGATCGTGGCTCGCGTGCTCAAGACGATCCAAAGCGTACCGACAGCTTAGTCGGTGACGGGACCGCAACGAGTCGGAAGCTTGATCATGAAACCCCGGGGCCGCCAGGCCCCGGTGCGGTTTAGATTTCGGCTGGTTCTCTGTTTTAAGCGTGCCGATGCGATTGGCTTGGAGGTGTAGCACATGCATGAAGCAAAGAACACGCAGCGCGCTCTAGTCCGCATTGGTTTTGATGGGCGCGTCTACAAGCTTTTTCGTGGTCCCGAAGCTGAAAGCCGTTTTGCCAACGAAGTACGAGTTCTCAAGTACCTCGAGTTGCGCAAATGCCCCTTTGTGCCACGTCTGTTAGGTAGCAATGAGCAGACTCTGGAAATTGTGACGTCCAGCTGCGGCGCGCGGGTACAGCACATTACTGATGAACGCGTCAAAGAGATTTTTGATGAGTTAGAACAGTTTGGTGTGCGTCACGATGACCCATTTCTACGGAATATAACCTATCGCGCCAGCGATGGTCGTTTCTGTGTGATTGACTTTGAGTTTGCTGAGATTATCGGAGCTCCCCTGTCGGATACCGATGAAAAACTCAGCCCACATTCTTCCGCGACCCGCGTTCGTTGGTCGGGCAAGACAGATCGAGGGCGATTCCGTGCCAACAATGAAGACGCGTTCTTGGCTCTGCTCTTAGACCGTCGCGGCATCCGCTACTTAGGCAAGACTGGCGAAGCCTCGCTGGAGGACGCTGACTTCATTTTCGCCGTTAGCGATGGGATGGGCGGAGAGCGCTCTGGCGAGTTTGCTAGCCGCATCGCGATTGAGAAGATTACGCTACAGTTGCCAAGTCAATTCGGACTTGGCGAAGAACGCTTCTCGGCTTACAGCGACGAGATTCTGTTGGCCCTATTCAGTAGTATTCACCAGGACATGTTGCGTCTGGGCCGCTTCGATCCCAACTGTCGCGATATGGGGGCTACTCTTACGCTTGCTTGGTTCCGTCGTGGTCGTGTCTACTTTGGACATATTGGCGATAGCCGCCTGTATCACTTGCCCAGGAGTGGGCCAATGCTCCAGATTACCGAGGATCACTCGCACGTTGGCTGGCTGCGCCGAACCGGGCAAATCAATGAACGCGAAGCGCGTTTTCACCCGCGAAAGAATGTCCTTACTCAAGCACTGGGAGCCGGTCACCGGTACCTGAACCCACAACTCGGCGTGCTCGACTACGAGCCTGGTGACCAGTTCGCCCTATGCACCGATGGCGTTACCGATGGGCTATGGGATCGCGCGATTAACGATCTGTTATGCGAAACCTCCGACGACGATCAGCGATCGCCCGCCGAGCAACTTGTGCTAGCTGCCGTCAGTGAATCAGGACGCGACAACGCCACGGCGGTTGTCGTGCGAGCTGAGTAGCGGGCTCTATTGCGTTTGGCCAGTTTGTTGGCGAAACGTACTTTCAAAAATCTTGTCGGCGTTGCCAGCTTCGAAGCCGTCGCGTCGGTGTCGCCGCTTGACTTCTGAACGAGGCAAGGCAGCAAACTCGGGGAGAACGCGTCGTTCCGCGAACTCAACGTAAGAACCAGCGATGGCATGGGACTCCGTGCCGCCCATTCCGTCATCGAACTCAGCCTCAACCATGTGCGCAACCGTCGAACTTTGGATCAGCAGACCATCTGGACTGGTCTTGGCTTTGCCGCCGGAGTCATTGAGTTTGATGCCAGCCGATTCGAGTAGTCGATTGAACTGCGCGACCGAGTCAAAAGGGGGCGGCAAATTGTGGACGCTAATCGTGAAGTGGTTCAGATAATATCGATTGTAGATGACCCAGGCCGCGTATTCGCTTTCGTCTATCAATCGCTGATAGTCCTGCCAAGTTGGTCGTCGCCACAGTCCGCGATGCAGGTAGGCATCGATTTGTGCGCCCGAATCCAGGTCCAGCGAGTCTACCGGATCGCTGCTGACCTCGTCGGTGTAGGAGTGAATAATGCCCTGGGCTTCGGCACTGAGATCTGGTACTCGCAATTCACTAATAAAGATCCGTGGGTAGTGGTCGGCTGGCGGGGAATACCAAAACGCATCGAGCTTCTTCGCTGGAAAGTGGTAAGGTTCACGCTTCGTATAGCCGCAGTGCAAGAAGATCTTCTCAAAGGATGCGATGCCTAAATGCGGGACACCCATCGTGCGAAACGCAATATGATCATTTTCGATATCACTTTCAGAAGCGATTAAATGCTGGTCAAGCATTTGCGCAATAACCCGACCAACGTCTGGCACCCGCTCTCGATAGCGTCGCATGAGGCCATTTAGAATTTCATCTAACACCTGAGCCTTAGCCATGATGAGATCCTTTCAGTTCAATCGTTGGTGATCATAATGGTGCATGCCGCGTAGCGGCGTCTCTCCCAGACGTTGCTGGCTGCGAGTCTCGGAAAGGTAACCGTTCACGATGTACCGGCTTGTGACAGGGTCGGGAGTCTTTTCAGCCCAAAATTGCTAAACCCAGCAACCACATGTTCCTACCAGCGGTATCGCACGGGAGATGTGCTGTTAAAAAGACTCCCGACCCTTTCCCGTCTACGTGCTCTTACCGTTCACCGTCGGGCGGATGACCGAATTCGCGCAGCCAATAGTCTACTTCAGTTGATGGCAACGCGTCATGATCGACAATTGTGCAGTCATCTGCAACTTCCGGCACAGACAATTGGGCTGGTGAGCGGGGTGGCTGGTGTTCCAAGTACTGAAGAAAACTGTCTGAGTCGATCGACTTTGCCCGTTTGGCACGTGCACATCGCCGGATGCGGGCGTCGCTGGAAATGACCCGTAAGCGTTTGGGCTGGGGATGGCGGCGAATCAGTTCCTCGATCAAATCGTCGGCTTCGTCGTGCTCAGTTGCATAGCGAATCTCGATACCAAGCTTGCTTGGCACGCTACTCTCGGTCAGTTCTGATGGCTGAGAGGTGTCATAGACGATGGTGGTAGTTGACAGATCGTCTGTGGGCAGTCGCTACGTTAAGAATTGCAGTTGTCGCTCGCGGGCACGTTGCAACCAGCCAGGTCCCCGACCTCGTCCCACCAATTGACTCTGAAAAAGAAGATTGTAACCGTCAATGAGTAGGGTAATGGATCGCACTGGGCTGTCCGACTGGGCCTATCCAGAGGTAATTGAAGTGGATTTGGCGAGTCCCACTACGGTCGAACCTACGATCGAACTAGAGCTTCGGCGAACTCAGGCTCAATATTGACTGGACTGGCTACAGGCAGTGGTTGCAGCAAGTGTTCGACTTGTGGTGTCAGGTCTTCGAGTAATTCAACCAGTTTGGTTATCGCTCCCAATGTGGCACCTGTGGTGGCGGGGCCAATCACATCCAAGCGGCCAGCAATACGTCCAGAAGCATGGATCGGCAGCGAAGTACTCCACCTTTCGAGTCGATCTGGTTGGCGGCTGCGTTGCCAACTGCCATGAAAACCCTCTTCCAGCCAGGGCACGTTCAAATCCATGTGGACTTTACACAGCTCTTCGCGCTCAGCAAATTCGACGAGCGTTTGCCACACCGTTTCCCACTCGCGCGTACCCTGCAGGCGAACCGAACGTTCTCGTACTATATCATCACGCCGCGCGGGTTCAATGAAACTACGCGCAAAATGGGATGCGCGACGTCCAATGAGTACCAATTCTGCGTACCCAAAGCCTTTGGTCAAAACCAGCATGCTGAAAACGACAATTACACTAACTGGAGCTAGCCATTCCCGCCCCAGGTGCTGTCCAATTAGAGCACCGGAAGCGGTGATCAATGCCAGCAGAGTGACAACTAATAGTAGCCCGCGGTCCCCCAGTCCTCGGTTGCGCAGCGTGTGGTGCAGATGCGCTCGATCGGTAGTGTAAATCGAGCGACCCGTTAGCTTACGCCGGACGATAGCCATGGTTGAGTCTAACAGAGGCAGGAACAGAATTGCCATCGGTGCCAGCAAGGCGACAGTCGCAGGGCCTTTTAGTGAACAGCGAATCGCCAACGCTCCAGTGACCATCCCGATTAGCAGGCTGCCAGAATCGCCAAGGAAAATACTCGCCGGTGGAAAATTGAATATCAAGAATCCCAACAAGGCACCGCACAGCGCGAAGGCGATGGCGGCCTCGGCAAAATGTCCGTTGTTTGCGGCTAGAATGCCCAATGCGCCGCAAATAATAGCACCCAATGTAGAGCAAAGGCCGTCTGCCCCATCAATCAGATTCAGGGCATTGGTCGTGGCCAACAACCATAACATCGTGATCGGAATCGAGAACATTCCCAGATCAAGGCTGTAGCCAAGTAACGAAATGTTGCGAATCTGGAAGCCAGTTGCGATCAAAATCCCAGCCATCAGCCGCTTGACCACATAGCTTCTGACGACCACGTAAGACCCAAATGTCATCCGCTAGTCCTACCAACCAAACGCCAATCATGGCGGTCAGCAGACCCAAGTAGGGCAAATACAATTCAGGACGTATCGAGCTAAAATCAAAACGAAAGCTGGCACCAATACAGGCGACAAAGACAGATAATAAAACGGCTGTACCACCAGCTCGAGCCACAACACGCCCATGGAGCTTGCGGTGTGGGTCCGGGTGGTCAACCACATCCAGGCGAATTGCCACCCCACGCACCAGCGGAGTAATCGCTAGTGCGGCGAGGAAGCTGGCCAGTATGATCAAAGCATGTTCGAGCATTAAATACGATCGAAATACGCGAAAAAGCTGATTAGGGAGAGTTTGCGGGAGGAAGCATTGATGTTGATTACCGAAAGTTCATTAGTCCAGCGCAGCTTTACGGGTTTGATTAAATCCCCCCGCGGTGTCTAGTTTATGCAGGATGTGCGGATAAAGCCAGGGATTGCGGTTGTAAATATCACCGTGATCACGGCGATAATGCCGTAAACGGCGAAGTTGGGGGACTGATGGTTTGACAGCCCTGTTGATTTGGTGAGCTCCAACGCGAAAGGGGCCGGGCCTAACGCTTTTGCCCAAATTGCGATTAAGAATCAACATTCTGGTCACTTAGTCACCGCCAACGTGGGGCAACTTGCTTGTAGAATGGAGGGTACGTGCCCCCAACTTGTGAAGGTATGTGCCCCCAGCGGGACTTGCCCATTGAAAACCCGTCGACCGTCGGATGCGCAGAGAGTAGAAGGGCGAAGTAAAAATTCTTAGGCGGAGATACGCGTGGTAGAGTCCAAGAAATCGGTGCCTTCAGAGCTAGGATAGCAATCAAATCTCGATCAAATTTATTCTGCTGGTGACGATACCTTGGCGGCGGATGCCGCTTTCAGTGCGTCGTTTTCCGAGCTAGGAGGTCATGGAAGACGGGCGGTGCTGGCTTTCTTTGTCTTTTCAATCGTTTCCTTCGTTTGTAGCCCATGACACTGATGTTGACCAAGACACATCGCTGCCGAGAATGGAGTTTCGACGGCGAACAGCCGTATCAATTCTGGCGGGTATCTTGGGATCACTCTTGGTCGGCATACTGGAGAATTGGCAACTACTGAGACTGATTCGACTTTCTGACTTTGGGGCAGGTGCGTGTTGCGTTTCAACCAGCAGAGAGGCGAGCACTTGGGCATAGACGCGGTGTCCAAAGTCGTTTGGGTGGTTGACGCCATTGCCGGTAAGATCTGCATCCTTTTTTCGCTTCAGCATCTCTTGCCAGACGCTGGTCATATCTGCCAACACGACGCCAGTTTGGCTTGCTAGTGTGGCCAACGCATCGCGGTAGGCTGGGAATACATCGTGGTTCAATCTTGTCCAGTCGCGATTGCCTAGCATGGAAGCGATCAGAATAAATTCTGCTTGTGGTGCACCAACTCGTGTTTTCTCGATCATTGCCGCGGTGTTCTTCGCATACTCAGCGGCGGAGCGACCCGCCGAATCGTTCATGCCAAAGGCCAGAATAACTAAGTCGGGCTGGTGTTTGATTACTTCATCAATCATCGTTATGCCCCACGGAGTCGCTTGGCCACCGACGGATAGGTTAGTCAGTTTGACTCGCCCGCCGTAATGCTTGCTCAAGTGGTCGACCAGCAGATCCTGGTAGGCGGGCTGAAATGGAGCGCCTTCTCCCCAGCCCGACGCGTTGCAGCCGGTCGAAATGCTGTCGCCCAACAGGACGATCGACACCGATTCACGATCGCGCAGCTTGCGCAGCGTGAGTGGCAATGCCAGGGCGTCGAATTTGGGCATCTGCACTGGCCACGCCGTTTCAGCTTTCTTGTAGGTGACGACGGTTTGCAGTTGATGATATTCCAGTTTCGCGCCAAACAAGATTTCACCGTCGCCATCACGATGAGTGAGTTGGAACTGCTGTGAGTTGGCTGGTCGTCGCAGGTCGGCCGGTAACGACGTCTTGATTTTCGATTTGGTTGGAACAACGATCTCCCGCGTGCCAGGCACGAAGCGATAGTCCACTCCAGCTTGGTAGGTAACATCGCCAGCCGAACTGCGCACGGACACGATCTCTTGAATCGGAAAAAGAACGGAGCCGCGCGCATCGCCTGATTCACTGCCCAGGAATAATATCGTCTCACCGACAACCGTATCGCCCGACCAGAATGGGCGCAGCAGCTCTGGGGAGTACTCCCACGTTGTCCGCGCGGCCGCGATTTCCTTAACAGGAGTTTCCTGTGCATGTCCGGACGTGTGGTAGTGCGTCCAAGCCACCAGGAAACATGCCAAACTGAAATTGAAAGATTGCATAGTCTAGTCTTCTTTCGATTTGTCTGAAGTATCCTGCGCCCCATGCGAGCCACTCTGCAACACGGCTTTGATCTGGCTGGCCAGGGATTCCAGTTGCATTTGCTCGCGGTTGATGCTGGCGGACTCGCCTGCGACCAATTCCAGATCCTTGCGCCACAATTCGCGTTCGCGGGAAATCTGCTCGATTTTATTAAGACGTTCTGCACCGTCGCTAAATTTTTCTAGAAATCCCTCAGCAGCTGCTAATTTGGCTTTCAGGGGAAGAATGTCTAGTCGCAGTTCGGTGATTCGATTGGCTCTTGCCTTCGTAGGTTCATCGGCTGCGGATTTAAGGACCAAGACTGATTGTTCCAGTCTAAGTTTGGCAACCTTTAGGGCGTTCTCCAATTTGTGAATCTCGAGAGGACTTATTGCTTGGTTTGCCAATAGCTGATGCGCACGAACCACTTGCTGTTCCGCCGATTCGACTTCGATTTCGGCAATGCGCACATCGGCTTCTAATTGGCCGAGCTGTGAATTCGCCGGCGCGTCATCTGGCTGTTTCGCTTCGAGAAGTTCAATGGTCTTCTCTTGCGCAGCCAGTTCCAATTTGGTTTCAAGCATGATCTCAACGACTCGACCGACTAGTTGTGAACGGGTGGCGGCGTCCGTAAAACGCACTTCGGTTGCCAATCCTGCTTGAAGTTCGGCAGCTTCGGAATTCAACTTCGCGAGTGCGTCAGAAATCTCGTGCTTGGAACGCGAATAAGATTCTTGCAACATTTTCAATTGCTTCAACCGCCATTCGATCGCGTCCGTCGTTTGCTGCAGGTTGGGTTGGGACAAACTGTCCGGTGGAACCATCTGTGCGACGGAGATTAGGTCTGGCTGTGTGATTTCCTGGGCGGGCGTGACGCGGCAATTTGCAAAAGCCAGCCCACACAGGATCAAGGTAAACTGCAAGAACACAAATCGCAGGCAATGATAATTCATAATAGAACTCTCTACGGGTTAATTTAAAACATACCAAATGAACTCAGGTCTGGTGCGGATAGCGTGCGGCTAATTTCCTCTCTGCGTAGCAAATGCTCTAGTGAGGCTTGTGCCTCTCGAAGACTAGCAATGGACTCACTTAGGTCATGAGCTTTTGATTCGAAGTTGGGCAATGGGGCTTCCATTTGGATTGGCGAAGCCGCAGTTACTGTGCCGAGTGGGATTTCGCTATGGGTTGGGGTATTCTTGGCGGGACCTAGAATGCACAACGTCCCTAATGCAACAGCGCAGACAGCAGTTACAGCGAGTACGGGGTGTCGGGCATGCAGGCGACGCTGCCTGGCCGTGTCCTGCAACATTCGTCCAAATTCGACCGGCCTAATTCGGGGCATTTGTTGACAAGTCCGCGCGTCTGCCGCGCGCAGCTCTTCGATCAGTTTCTCGTCATTCATGTTTCTCGCCTCTTGATTCGAGGATTGCTTTCAGCCTTTGCCGAGCGCGATGGAGTCGTACATGGAGATTCGCTAGCTTCATTCCCATCAATTCCGCTACTTGTTCGCCCGGCAACTCTTCGAGATGAAACAAGACGATCATCAGTCGGTCGGACTCGGAGAGTTGTCGAATCGCTATATGGAGTGGTTCATTGTTGTGCTCTTGGACGCAGGTGGCGGGGACAGTGACACTTTGTGGAACCAGCGCCAATAGTCTCCTCCGCATGCGAGCCAAGTAACGAAAGTGATTTCGAACACGGTTAAGCACAATCCGTCGCAACCAAGCATCTCGACTGCCTCGCTCTACGTATTTATCCGCTTGTTTCCAAACGGTTAGCAACACGTCCTGCAAGATATCGTCGCGGTCAGCATGCCAACCTGTTAGACGCCCGATCAGCCTCTGCAGCATTACCCCATGCACTTCGATAATCTCTTGTAGAGCCTGTTCGTTGAGGTCGGCCATACGGGCTTGGGTGGTGCCGTTCTGAGGCCTGGAAGCGATGTCTTTGGTTCCCAGGTCCGGTGGGGCACTGTGTGGCACGTCGGATTGGCTTACCAATTGTCCGGCCTCTAAGTCGAAACGCTGTTTGGGTAGTTGATTAACTTTCATCCTATAAACACCAGCAAGACCAGCAACCTTTCATGCATGGGGCAAAAAATGAACTTTTTGTTCAGCGAGAAGTGTCAGATTATTTTTTTCCGATTTTCTAGTTTTTCCTGATAACGATTTGCCCAGTAATTTGCATTGGATATCTAGTTACCAATTCAATAGCGATGACACGTCATCGCGCAGGCAAAGGAGGAGTATGATGATGTTGCGCTCATTGTGTGTTTGTATGCTAGCGATCACGCTGCAGGTCTCGATTTCTGTTCGTTGCCAGGCGGATCAAGGGTTCGTGTTTTCATATGCCGACGAGAATGGCTGGGCAGCCCAGTATCTGCTTGACGGTAATCTGCAAGTTCAAGCGGTGCGTTATTCGGTGCTTGTCCCCAGTGGCAAACCGAATCCCGATGACGATGACGGCCCAGTTGGACCATGGGTACACGTTGCATTGGCAGAATCCGTGTATGGCAAGTTCACCAGCATCCTGCGTCCGAATCCAGAAGACGACGATGACAATCCGCCTTGGGGGCCGGTCGGGCGATTCAACGGCAGTTTACGTGAAGTGGCAGTCATGGGAGCTTACAACGCCATGTTTCTGCCAAACCCTGAAGAACCTGACCCACCATTTCCGTGGCCCTGGCGCGTTGGCAAGCACTGGGTGTTTGAAACGGAATCAGCTGTTGGCAGCTTCGGACAAGCGACCTTTACTGAAGTTGATATACGCAAGATCTTAAAAGTTCTTGGCCCAGATCCAACGCCTTGGGTCGAATTTGAACCGGATCCAGAAGCATGGCAGCGATAGCTAGGTGGATGACGTGGTTTCCGGGAAGAGATGTTAGGCTTGAGCTTGACATCTTTTCCTGGTAGCTCGACCGTCCACAAAAGTGAGCAAGAGTTTCTGTGTCGCTTGGGGCACGTTGAATAACACACCCGTAGCAGTTGTGCCGATTGTGCGCAGATTGGAATGGCGATTTCTTGTAGCTTCAGCTCGACAAGAGCGACTTTGTGGGGCGAGTAGGTGAACAGCGAGCTAGGTATGATGGTGTTTCTGATGCGCTAACGTTGGACCCGCCATGATTGCCTCGTCGCCAATTCGCAAAATTTTGCAGGGAATGGGCGTCTGCTTTGTAACCTGCTTGTTGGCCGTCGTGTCCTACCATGCAGCGGGTTGGAATTGGATCGACTCTGTCTACATGGTGATCATCACGCTGTTTGGCGTGGGGTACGGCGAAGTGCACCCGATTACCGATTCGGTACTCAAGCTACAAACCATGGGCCTGATCATTGTCGGTGGCCTGTCTGGTTTGTTTTCCATTGGTGGTTTTATCCAATTGGTGACGGAAGGCGAAATACGGCGCACGCTGGGGGCTCATAAAATGTCGCGAGGGCTAAAGAAGATGAAGAATCATACAATCATCTGCGGCTACGGTCGAATTGGTCGTACGTTGGCAGCGGAACTAACGCAGCACCGTAGGCCGTTTGTCATTATCGATACTTCGAAATCTCGGCTGAGCGAGGCCGAAGCGATGGGCTATATGGTCGTCGAGGGGGATGCGAGTCAAGACGCTGTGTTGCATGAGGCTGGAATAACGCAAGCGAAATCGCTCGCTACCGTGCTGCCCAATGATGCGATCAACGTGTTCATTACGCTGACCGCTCGGGATCTGAATTCTAGTCTTGAAATTATCGCCCGCGCGGAATGCCCGAGCACAGAACATAAGTTACGGCGTAGCGGCGCGAATCATGTCGTCATGCCTGCGGCGATTGGCGCTGTGCGGATGGCACAAATCATCGCTGATCATCCAACTGCGAAAGTTTCTGCCACCAATTCACACTCGCAGCATCATCGCTTGCATACGATTCCGGTGTCAGGACACGCTGAATTGGAAGAGGTCACACTCAAGCTGGCTCAAGAGACTCTAGCGGAAGTTGGACGAATCGTTGGCATTCAGCGCGCCGATTGCGGCATCATGACCGAACTGCACGATGACCTGCTACTCGGCCCGGAAGATATTCTGCTCGTGACACAATAGAACCACGTTGCGAACAACTCAACGCGTCGTTAATTAACGCGAGTGCAGCAGCGAAGTCAGTCGACGGATCTGAAGTGTGGCGTAGCAAAGACGGCAGTAGCAGATCACGCGGCGGAGCATTGATACGCGGTTTGTAACCAGTTGCTCACGCATTCTAGCGGCTTCGCGAATGGCATTCGAAAGTCTGGAGTGAATTATTAGCGGGCTCACGATAGTAGCTCCCATCTCAATTAGAGGTCGCCGACTGATGAGGCTTCTGGCGAGCCTGGGCAACTATATCAGTTATCTGCAGAAAACCGCTCTAGTTGCTTCGGAAACTCAAAAGTAGTCGTAGATTGCGACGTTCGTAGTGAAAAGTTCACTTGCTTGTAGATGCTAGAATGCACTCAAGTCAACCCCAAGCCCGTTCCAGAAACTGAACAAAATTGCCGTGACAGATTTTGTCTAAGTCGTCGCCGGAGTAGCCTCGTCGGGCCAAGATATCAATGAATTTGTCAAGGTCCGCGATCGAATCCAAGTCACAAGGCGACTGTTCCGTGCCATAGCCGCCATCCAAGTCCGTTCCAATTCCCGTGTGTTGTACCGTGCCCAACAACTGGCAGACGTGATCTACATGATCGGCCAGTGCACTTAGATTGGCATTGGGGTAGTTCTCATGGTTTGATGTGCCGCGTTGCCAATTCGGCACCCCCATCCAAATATCGAAGGCAATGCCAATGACTGCGCCGCGTTGAGCCAGTGCTCTGATCTGTGCGTCGCTCAGCTGACGGGGATCATCCACCAGAGCGCGGCAGTTGTGATGGCTGGCCCACACCGGACCTTCAAAACACTCGAGAGCGTCCCAAAATGTTTGTTCGCACAAATGGGTTGCGTCCAAGATGATCCCCAGACGCTGCATCTCCATCAGCAATGCGCGACCTTGCGGCGTTAGTGGTCCATCGCGGTCGTGGCCTAACGCATAGCGCCCGGTGCCATAGTGAGCCGGTCCGAGGGCGCGCAGCCCGTAGTCGTAGGCGCGTTGGAGATCCGCTAGATCACGCAGCGAATCGGCACCCTCGAGGCTCAAGATATAGCCGATCGGCGTTTGCGCAGGATCCGCTTGCCACTGGCGCAACTGCGTGTGCAACGCGGTGGTATCCGATATGGCGCGCAGTTCGCCGGCATCCTCCATGGTTCTGTACCAAGCCAATTGGCCTTGCGACATAGCCCAAGCTTGCTCGGGTGAGTTCCACCCGCCGCCTGCTCCGGCGGGCTTCATGCAGCCTGCCAATTGTGTAGCGACACATAGGCCAATTCCAGCCCGTCGCATTTCGGGAAAAGCAACGGTCGAGTTGCCGCGTCCGCCCAAGTCGCACAGGCCCGTTTCCGCAGCACGAATTTCGGCATTGGGCAAGCGCAGGTTGCGATTGTAGGTCAAGGCGTTGAGGCTGAGATCTAAATGTGCATCAAAGATTAATCTAGTGTTCATGGAGCAAGCCTGCGCAAGATTTCCTCCAGAATTGGCACATCGGTATCTGGTCGTGAAGGGCTACCTGGATAGGTCAAGGACGATTGGATCCAGCCACGCGCATGCAAGAATTGAGCGGCGTTATGTTTATAAGCTGGGACAGGTGCGCGGAACGCAAAAAAGCCGAGGTACTGCAATAAGTCGTTGAGTTCATAAAAGCCGCGGTCGCCCGCTGCCCACATGGCATCGCGCCGCGCAAACTCCGTTGGCGCAAACGTGCTCAAGCCTAACAAATAGTCACTTCCATACATGACCATATCGATGGCCAAGTCGTTGCCCGTCAACACTTTGAACTCAGGACGCACCCGGTCACGCAATTCCAGTCGTTGCCATTCTAACGCGCGACTGAGCGAGGAGTGTTTTGCGCCCAAGCACTGCGGAATGCGCATGAGTTGCTCGTACATGGACAAGCTATAGATGGCTCCAAATGGCGCAAAGACTTGGCCGAGTTCGAAAGCATAGAATTCTCCCGCATGCTCACCGATCCGCGCGTAGGAGCTAACTAGTTCATCGTCGGCTTGTTCGGTCAGACCGAAACTTTGAAAGATGATCGGTTTTCCACCATGCTCGCGTATTTCATCGATGCGGGTTCGATAGCCATCGAAATTGAACGTTGAACCGGGTTGGTCACCAACAAATGCTCCGGCAATAAAAGACGCGCCCGCCATCACGTCCTGAGCAATCCGCAAGGCTTCCAGCCGCTCGGTGCCGCTGATCAAATGCCCATAGCCAGTATCCATATTGATGGCAGGCACCAGTCCAGCCGACTTGGTACGCTCGACGTGCTCGCGAAAACTTGGCCAGTCAACTTGATAGTCGCTCAACAAAGGCAGTAAGATGGCCGACATGCCCGTGATTTTGCGACCGTATTGGATGGGAGGGGTGTGTTGCTTCATGTCAGAAAGTCTAAGCGCCCAGGGTGTTGCTTGCAATCCACATGCAAGACGTGAACCCTCATTTGGTAGTCCAGGTGATTGTCTTTAGCATCGTTCGAGAAATAAGTAAGCGGAATCTCGCTAGCCCGCTAGCCACCGGTGAAATACGGTCGCGTGTTCCAGCACGATAACGGCGTAAGTAGCGCCCTGCCGCTCACAATAAATCGGACATTTATTACTCGAACGATCCTTAGGATGCAACTGACCAATCTTCGATACTTGAATGGTGGATATTGCCTGCAGTTTGAAAGATTGACTGGTGTGCGCTCGTGGCGCGTGCGTCGGTTTCAAGCCGTTTTCTTGTATTTTGAGCATCCACACCATGGGCCGTGCTTGATTGATACCGGGTACGGGCCTGAGAACGCAAGGCAGAGCCGCCGCTGGCCGTGGTGTCTACTCTGGGCGATCACTCCCGTTCCACGCGGGCAAGCATTCGCGTCAGGCTCCCATCTGCAGGCGGTGGGAATTGACCCGCAAGCAATACAGTTGATCTTTGTGTCGCACTTTCATCCGGATCATATTGGCGGAACCAAGCTGTTTCCAGCTGCGAAGTTTGTGTATCGTGAAGCCACCTATCGACAGTTGGTAAGACTTCCTAAGCGCAAGCAGCTTGTGAACGCTTTCATACCAAGTCTCCTGCCAGACGATTTTGTGCAGCGCGGCGTGCCGGTGGGCGATGAACAGTTTCAACGACGTTCCCAGTTCACCGGCGATATTCCGTCGTTTGATTACTTCGGTGATGGCAGTTTGACATGGCTCGATTTGCCTGGGCATGCCATCGGACATAGCGGCTTTCTCCTTAAGACAGATGCACGGCTGGCTACTAATAAGGGTGACGATACGATACTCTATGCCGCGGACGCATTCTGGGACCGACGTGCGCTAAACGTAGGCCCGGTCAGAAGCCCACAGCGAGTGCCATGGGTCGTTGGCAGGGCCGTCTACGATTACGCTGGATTTCAGCAGACCAGCCGGCGTTTGTTGCAGTTGGCGGCCAAATTGCAGGTCGATCCACTGGCATGTCACTGTCCCGCAACACAGGCCTATGTTACGCAACCAACGCATTGATCACGTATCCAGTCCCTTCGCCGGGCATCTACATCCACAGCTCGATCTGGCGCAACAGCTGCGCGACAGGTGCGAACTGCAAATTCGATTCTTGTCCACGCCGACAGCCCGTCGCGCCGTTGAGCTTTGCGATTTTCCAATGGTTGAATTGCTGAGCAACCGCAGCCACATTGTCACTGGCATTGCAAACGCACCGCGACGCGTGGGCAGCAATCCATGGCGGTTGCTTGGCCAACTGCGCGACAATGTGTCGATGATGGATCAATTGGTCGCTGAACTACGCGAGCAGTGGACGCGAGATCGGCCTGACCTGGTCATCGTCGACTTTGCCGTGCCCGTTGCGGGTCTGCTAGCGCAGTCATTGGGCATCCCTTGGTGGACTTCGTTTACGGCTGTTTGTGCAATGGAAACGCCCGACGGTGTGCCTGGCTATCTCGGCGGCTGGCGACCGAAGGCTGGTTGGGTGGGGCGATCACGGGACTTGGTCGGTCGCTCATTCGTGCGAACCTTCAAACGTTGCATGCATGGGTTGTTTCGTCGCCAGCTAAAACGGTTGGGGATTCCGCGCGTATATCGGGCGGACGGATACGAGACGATTTATTCCCAAGAGAAAATTCTTGCGCTGCGCCCGCGCGAGTTCGAATTTCCGCGCGCCTGGCCGACATGGATGGAGTTTATTGGACCGCTGACTGCTGGCCCCCCCTACCCCCACCGAGCTCCCGTCTTCACCGAAGGCAAGCCGCACGTCTTGATTTCGCTGGGAACTCATGTGGGTTGGGCCAAGCAATCGGCCGAACAGTTAATGCGTCGAGTTGCCCAAGCGATGCCCGATTACGAGTTTCACTTTTCGCATGGCAACGCAACGGGAGACTACGGCGAGGATCTTCAAAACTTTCACGTGTACGCTTACTTTCCTTATGACCAATATGCTGGGCGTTACGCTGCTTCGATTAATCACGTTGGCACGGGCGTGATGTTTTCTTGCCTTCGCCAAGGGGTACCGATCTTGGCTTGGCCGCAGGATTTTGATCAGTTTGATCACACTGCTCGCATCGTGCATCACCAGCTTGGCTTGCGGCTGCGTCCCAGTGTGCCGCACATCGTCGAAGACTTGCGTAGACTACAAACTGATGCGGTTATCCAAAGCAATGTTAACAATATGCAGCGAATCATTGCCAGCACCAACCCAGCCGATCGCGTCATCGAATTACTTGATCGGCAGTTTGCACCAACAACATCGTCTGGCTTGCCGCGCTCTGGGCAGGGAGACAATGTTCGCAAGTGAGCAGCGAAGTCTAGAATTTGCGTGTCACCGATATGCGTTTGCGCGGAATGTCGATCTCCAGGACTTTTACTTTGGCAATGTCGCCAACGGCAACGATTTCGTTCGGATCGTTGACGTAGTTATTGGACAACTGAGAAATGTGAATTAACGCATCCTGGTGGACTCCCAAGTCGATAAAGGCCCCAAAGTGGGTCACGTTCGTAATAACGCCCTCTAACACTTGACCAGGCTTGAGGTCTTCGATGGCATTGATTTGATCATCAAATTGCACGACACGGAACTCGCTGCGCGGATCGCGGCCCGGCTTGCCTAGCTCAGCGATGATGTCGGTGATGGTCGGCACGCCGAACTGATTGTCGACGAAATCCTCTGCACGTAGCTTGCTGCTCAATGTGGCGTTGCCTACCAACGCTGACGTTTGGGTGCCGAGCTGTTTGGCCATGCGGCCTACGATTGGATAGCTCTCTGGATGGACGGCGGAATTGTCCAGCGGATCATCGCCACCGCGAATTCGCAGAAAGCCAGCGGCTTGCTCATATGCTTTCTTGCCGAGCTTATTGACCTTCAGCAATTGCTTGCGATTCATAAATCTTCCATTGGTATTGCGGTGTTCGACGATGCTTGCAGCCAGTTTAGGGCCGATGCCGGCGACTCGGGATAGCAGTGGCACGCTGGCCATATTCAAATCCACACCAACTTGGTTCACACAGGATTCCACTACGCGGTCGAGACATTTCCGAAGCTGGGTTTGATTGACATCGTGCTGGTACTGGCCAACGCCAATAGACTTCGGGTCTGTTTTGACTAGCTCCGCCAACGGATCTTGCAGCCGCCGAGCGATGCTGATTGCTCCACGGACGGTAATGTCCAAGTCGGGGAATTCTTGGCTTGCGAGCTCACTTGCCGAATAGATGGAGGCCCCCGACTCGCTGACCATCACTTTGGTAATCTTCAGTTCGTGTTCGCGCAGGAATTCACCCACAAAGGCATCGGTTTCGCGCGAGGCGGTGCCGTTGCCGATGGCAATCAGCTCGACGCCATACTTCTTGATGAGCGTTAGCAAACTGCGCATAGCGGACTGCGTGTCGCTCTTTGGCGGCGTAGGGTAAATCGTCGTATTGTCTAGAAATTTTCCGGTACCATCCACAACAGCGACCTTGCAGCCTGTGCGAAAGCCGGGGTCAATCCCCAGCGTGACACGTGGACCAGCCGGTGCGGCCATCAAGAGTTCATGGAGATTCTTGCCGAACACGTTGATCGCTTCTTCATCGGCTTTTTCCTTTAACATTTGGAGCACGCTTGACTCAGTAGACGGCATGAGCAAACGTTCGAAGCAGTCGTCCACTGTTGCTGACAGTTCGCGACGAAACTCGGTCTGACTACCGGCCAATAACATAGTGCGCAGGTGCGGCAGTATCTCGTCGGCATCCAATGCCAAACCTACATTCAACACACCTTCGGCTGCTCCACGTAGCATCGCTAGCAAACGATGCGAAGGCAATCGGCGAACGGATTCTTGATGGTCGAGGTACAATTCGAATTTGCTCGCCGCTTCGCTCTTACCGCGTTTGACTTTGGAGGTGATGCGTCCCTGGGATAACCCTTGCTGAGTCATCCAGGTACGGGGCTCCGGTTTTTCCGCCCACTGCTCGGCGACGATATCAAGCGCACCCTGCAAAGCGGTTTCTGCGTCCGGAACCTCAAGCTGTGGATTAATGAACTGTTGCAGCACCTCTCGTTTGGATTTGCCCAATCGTTCTGAACTCAAGAGTAGATCGGCCAGAGGTTGTAAGCCGCGCTCGCGGGCCACAGTGGCCCGCGTTCGCCGTTTGGGTTTGAAGGGCAAATATAGAGTTTCCAAATCGCGGATGTCGCTACACCGCTCAATCTCCGCCTGCAATTCTGGCGTAAGCAAGCCTTGTTCGCCGATAGTCTTGAGCACTGTCGCCTTGCGCGCCGCTAGGGCCTCCAAGCGTTCCAAAGCGTCTTCGATGGCTCGCAGCGCAATTTCGTCTAATCCACCCGTGGCTTCCTTGCGATACCGCGCGATGAATGGAATAGTATTGCCGTCTTTTAATAGTTCGATGGCCGCCAAGATTTGCTTTTCAGCGACAGCTGGGCTACTGCTTGACCGCGCCGCATTCGTGGTGGACTGCCCGTGGCGCATCGTGCCGGTGTGTCCCAGTTCCAAAGCAATTGCCCGGGCTGTGGCTTGAAATTCGTTATCTGTCATAGTTTTCAGATTGGAAAAGTGCGAAGAATTGGAGCAAGAATAGAATATATCACGCTAGCGGCGTTGCTATTGCGGAACAGACGGTACATATTTCGTTGCGAGCATTGCCTGGGCTGCGGTTGTTTATCATATCGGAATGAGAGCCATGAATCCTATGCCAACACACCTCGTAACAGATCGCCGCAACTTTCACCGCACTGCGCTCGCATCTGGTCTCCTAGTCATGCGCCCTGCCTTGGCTGACGATAAAACCAAGATGGTGATTGACACACATCTGCATTGTTTTGCAGGTGCTGGAGACGCACGTTTCCCGTATCACCCGCAAGCACCCTACGAACCACCTCAAGCTGCCACGCCGCAGCACCTGTTGACATGCATGGACGATGCAGGCGTAGATTTTGCAATCGTCGTGCATCCTGAGCCGTATCAAGGCGATCATCGATATTTGGACTATTGTCTCGACGTTGGCGCCGGACGGCTCAAAGGCACTTGCTTGTTTTTTGCTGATCGCCCAGACTCTTTGCGTCAAATGCCAGAGTACCTGAAACGCAATGATGGGAAGATTGTCGCGGCTCGCTTGCACGCGTATGCGCCTGACCGACTGCCACCGTTTGGCAAGCCTGAACTGAGACAGCTCTGGAGGATTGCTACCGAGCATGGCGTGGCGGTGCAACTACACCTTGAGCCACGCTATGCGGAGCGGCTGGAGCCGTACATTGACGAGTTTCGCGAGACGACGGTGATTATTGACCACCTAGGGCGACCAATGCAAGGCACGCCCGATGAGCACGAAACTGTAGTGCGCTGGTCCGATAAGCCCAATACGATCATGAAGATCGCGGCCCTCCCTGAGCAGACCGCGTATCCGCACCGCGATGTGGCTCCTATCATACGGCGGCTAACAACCGTCTATGGTCCTCAGCGGGTAATCTACGGTGGCGGCTTCGGTGCGGACGCAACCGGCGCGTCCTACCGCGCCTATCGCGAGCGTGTAGCGGGTTATCTCGAACACTTGAATGAAACCGAACAAGCCTTGGTGTTGGGAAAGAACGCTGCCAGGATTTTCAGTTTCCAATAAACAGGGGAAGCTAACGGCAGACTCCTCTGCCATCTGCAATCGCAAAGACAAGAGTAGATCTGCATCCTCCCTCCGCAAATTCGTCCCGAGCATTCGAGTACCACCACATTGCCTACAACGCCGGACATACCACAACGCCGGACACTTCGCCTACAACCGCGGCTACAGCACGTGATGGAGTGTTGCAAGAATGGGAAGCGACGGTGCATCCTTCAATCCGGATGAGCGGATGGATGTCGCCTATGCCAATTCACTATGATCATCCGTGGGGCGGCGTTGCTATCCGTGGGAACTAGGATTGCAAATTGCAAAATGAACATTGCAAAAAGAACATTGCCATTGCTTAATTCGGGATTGGTTCGGCGCGTTTGGCTTCGCGCGTTCTTCCATCCTCCTGGTTTCAACCAATTCCAATTGCTTGCCAATTTAACTTTTGCAATGTTCAATTTGCATTTTGCAATGTTTCGCTCCGTTGACTCCACCAGAATGATTCAACCACGGGTTCGCGTCCCGCAAGCCAATCGACATGCAGTCGCAAGTTCTTTTCGACCGTGTCATGATGGTCCGCTGGAATTGAAGCAGGTGGAGGAGAAGTTTGTTCGCACCGCCACGGTGATGGAACTGGTCATCGAAGGCCAGTCGATCAAGACAACTGCGGAACACCCGTTCTATGTGCCAGCTCGGCAAACATTCGTGCCTGCGGGAGAATTGAAGCCTGAGATTGCTTCGGTCTGCTCGACCGAAGTAGTTTGTACCGACATCCATGATCCGGTTCTTACTCACCAGCCTAGATTGCGTGAGCGGGTGGTACAATCAGTTACAATCGAATTCGTCACTGGACCACGTACGTTCGCGGCTACGAAGAATTATGATAAACAAGTTGAATTGGAACGGCGCCCAGGAGCTAGTCGAAACGCAGCATCGCATGAAGTTGCAGGCGATGAGCGAACAAGAGTCGTTGCATGCGTTCTTTGGCTTGATGACTTTCGCGTTGTCTCGACGGGATGATTCAGAGGGGTGGAATCGCATGCGCGACGCCAAATGGCAACAGAAATTGGCATCCAGAACAAAGCTGGTAGCGACAATGAGAAAGACAGGCGCTTTGCCGATTCAATGAGTACGAATCCCACCACGAATACCCTCTGCGATTTGGCCGACTTTCTGCTTGCGGAAGGAATCGAATTTGCGTTGATAGGTGGGTTGGCAGTTGCTGTGCCGAGCTGTTGGCTAGGAGGTTGAAACGCGGAGTGGCGGAGGTGCGGAGCATGGCGGAGAATGCGCGTGTGACTGGTAGGAGTACGGGACCGCGTGTACCGCGCGCATTGCAGTGTTGCCAGAATGGGAAGCGATAGTGCATCCTTCAATCCGGATGGATGTCGCCTTTGCCAAATCCCTCGTTCCAAGGCTCTGCCTGGGAACGCACTGTCTTCGAGGCTCCGCCTCCGTCCTCCATTATCACCCCGCGAATAACCAAATCTTCGTTATAATTCCACAGATGCTCTCGCCCCCAACTTCTCTTTGCCCAATATCGGAAGTTCACTATGTCGCCAACGCGCTACCGTTTCGGCGACGAACACTACCCGCATTTCATGACCCAGACTATCGTCGCCTGGTTGCCTGTCTTTTCGCAACCCGACCTGGTGAACATTGTCCTTGCTAGCTGGCGATTCTTACAACAAGAGCGAGCCATTGTCATTCTTGGTTGGGTCATTCTTGAAAATCATTTGCATTGGATTGGGGCCGGTCCACAACTTGGAAAACGCGTGGGCTAGTTCAAGTCGTTTACGGCAACGTCGATCATCAAATGCCTGCAAGAAAAAAGAGCAAAGACGCTGTTGCAGGAACTTGCGTATTACAAACTGCGGCATAAGGTCGATCAGACTCATCAACTCTGGCAGGAAGGGAGTCATCCGCAAGTGATCGAAACGGAGGAAATGATGTGGCAGAAGATCGAGTACATGCGCGCGCTTGCGACTTACAAACAAAACTTGAAACACTCGCTAGGCAAAACGACTATACCCGGCGTGTGCCTGGTCTGCATCATTTGATGCCGTACGCTCTTGGGAATCAACTACGACGAGGGCACAAGTCGCTCACGGATTTGGACGGGTTGGCTCACAGTGTGCTCCAAGGAGAGTTGGACAAGCACGTCGCGACCATTGTAAAGACGCTCCCAGATGGCAGGGTTGTTAGCATGTTTGCAAATTCGCAAAATCCAGGACTGCGTGTTCGCCAGGTTTCTCGCTTGACGAAAGACTGGAGGCGGTAGATAAGTTTTACCGGAACTTTGCCGAAGGTCGGTATCGGGCGAAGATTGGCTTTGTGTGTCATCAAGGTTCGTTGAACTTTACGGACAGCTCGGCGCTCGGGGATTGGATTTCAAGGCGATATCATACGAATTCTTTGCAGTGGTATGCACAAATCTAATTACGGTTGCTCCTCAGATTGCCGGGTTTGAAGAGACCAACAAATGCAAAGCATGCGATCGATTTCGAGAACGCATCGTTGGACCAATGGCGGCAAGCTTCGGTCAAATTGATCAGCTAAATTCGTTCTTTACTTCCGAAGTACCGAACGAAAACGTTCGATCAGTACATCAGCGAATTTTCGTCGCGGAGAGCATGGCCAACGCTTTTGAGCCTAATTCCCTTCCCGGCATGTGTTTCGTCGAATGGTAGTGTCCGGTTGCTTCGGTCTGCTCGACCGAAGCAGTTTCCACAGTCTACAATCTCCGCGTTGCCGACCACCACACCTACTTCGTCGGCGGCAGTGTTTGGGGTTGGGATGTTTGGGTTCATAATGCGAATTACCAGATTCGTTCTCGCCTTTTTACTTCTGCCGAAGCGGGGATTCAACTGCGGCGAGAAGCCCATCTTTTTCGAACCTCACATCCAGATGCACAAAACCGAATGCGCAATATCGCAACTGCACGGGTCGTTGTAGATGGCAGGGAACGCACGGTGAGATTCATAAATCGTCCGAATGTTGAACACGCAGAAGCTCGGCTAGAAGCGTGGGTAAGCATACAACGATCGAGAGGACGCGAGGTTGATGTCATGTCCGTTTTCACCGAACGTAGACCTTGTCCGCCGTGTCAACAGAACTTAACGGATGCGTTTGGAAGCGAGCTTTCAGTTAATCATAGCCAGGGACGCGGATTGCTTAGTAACCGTGCGATGTCTGGGAAGTGACCTCTAAAACACGAATAACGAAGAAATCGATATGTCTCCCAGTCTAAAAAGATATGTAAACGGTGAGCACTTGGAAACATGGGCGGAGTTGGTAAACCTTGGTTCAGAAGTTTATCAAATGCGCTACTTCGATGATGCGGTTGCAATATGCAGGGAGGTTGTTGATCGCAGCCTAAAAAACCTAGAAAGTCTAAAGAAAACGTTACTAGATCTGGGGTACATGTTCGAACATGGAGAAGCATGCTTGAAAGTTCATCAGAAGAATAACTTTGACGAGCTACTCGAGGTACAGTCTTCGTTAGGGACCTTTCCAATTATTCTCCAAGCTTGGTATGAACGAATCGAGCGAGTCGACTTTTCGCAAAATCGAACTCAAACCAGGCAACCTAACGACGAATCGCCTTTATCCGTCAACGGCCTGGGATATGGATCGATAATTCAGTTCAACAGCATCAAGGAGTCATTGCGACTTCGCGCAGAGTTAATCGCGGAGCGAATCGAAGATGGCGAAGAGCCCGCAGAGCTACTTTCATTCTTCCCTACTGGTGGTTTTGGATCCAACTCTATGCCCAAAGGCGTTCAACTGCCCTCCCAGGAGGTTGACGGAATCTTGTACAACGAAGGGTTTGGCGACATACGGTTTGTGGATGAGTTAAGAATGATTTTCGGTGCAGGCGGATTTCCGTATTGGAATCGCAATGTCAAGAAACGTTTTCCAACCTCGCCCGTTCCCGCTATTCCAAATTTTCCCGAGCTTCTCCCAGTATTAACCAAGGGCTTTGTGACTATATGAAGTGAATCGTCACAGTCTCGCTAGGAGATTTCAATGGACGGAGGGCGAGTTAACTTGCGTCGGTCTGCTCGACCGAAGCAGTTTCCACCGTCTACAATCTGCGCATCGCCGACCACCACACCTACTTCGTCGGCGGTAGCATTTGGGGCTGGGATGTCTGGGTCCACAATGCGAATTATCAAGCTGACACGTTTGGAAGTTTAGTAGTCCGACCACATACCGAGCGATCCAACTCGCTCCTCGCACGAATGGGAACCGAACGAGTAAATCGAAATTTGTCACCACTTGGTACTGCTGCGGGCGATGAGCAGGTGTTGGCAAGGCTAATTGTCGGGCATTACCAAACATGGGGCGTCAATAAACTTGCGCGAAGGTCTGAGCCGGTGTATGTGTTGCGTAAGCCTAATATCGCTACCCTCGAGCATGCTGAGGGTGGCGCCTTGAATGCGGCTGCATTGCGATCAATTCCTACAAAAGGACGACGTGCTACGTTAGTGACTGACGTTGATCCATGCGACTATTGCGGCCGAGATGGTGGTGTTAATTCCCTTGCGTGGCAACTTGGGATTTCCGAACTCGAAATCGTCAGTCCTGCAGGACGCCGTTTTCTAAAAGTTTACGAACCAGGTACACTTTAGGGAGTACAAATGGCCATTACATTGCGTCGCGGAGAGCTTGATGAAGAAAATCCCTCATGGCAAAAAGTCGAGAATGCAATACGCTCGCTAAGCGGAAACAAGGACACTGTTTCCTTAGGCGATTTTAGGAAAGAAAACTACCTGGGGATTTCACGCAACGACGAAGATCTTTACGTCGTGTTTGTCACGTATAAGAACCTAGATTGCCATGTTCTAGTCAATAATGACGTTACGGATACGGAACACAAGTTCGTAATCGGTGGTCAAGCAGTTTCATACTCTGCGAAATACTGCCACACTCTCGACGAAGCGGTTCGCGTCGCACGCATTTATTACGAAACCGGTGATCGGGATTACGGCAGTACCTGGGAGAATGGCCGGACAGACACCAACTAGTGTTGAACTTGCTTCTGTCTGCTCGACCGAAGCAGTTTCCACGGTTTACAATCTCCGCGTGTGGCTGTCGCCAAACGGCTACCCCCGGAATCAAGAACTGGACGCTGCACTAGTGCGAGTTTCCCTTTCCCTCGTTCCCTCGTTCCAAGGCTCTGCCTGGGAACGCACTGTCTTCGAGGCTCCGCCTCCGTCCTCCATTATCACCCCGCGAATAACCAAATCTTCGTTATAATTCCTCAGATGCTCTCGCCCCCAACTTCTCTTTGCCCAAAATCGGAAGTTCACCATGTCGCGAACGCGCTACCGTTTCGGCGACGAACACTACCCGCATTTCATGACCCAGACTATCGTCGCCTGGTTGCCTGTCTTTTCGCAACCCGACCTGGTGAACATTGTCCTTGCTAGCTGGCGATTCTTACAACGAGAGCGAGCCATTGTTATTCTTGGTTGGGTCATTCTTGAAAATCATTTGCATTGGATTGGGGCCGGTCCACAACTTGGAAAACGCGTCGGCCAGTTCAAGTCGTTTACGCAACATCGATCATCAAATGCCTGCAAGAAAAAAGAGCAAAGACGCTGTTGCAGGAACTTGCGTATTACAAACTGCGGCATAAGGTCAATCAGACTCATCAACTCTGGCAGGAAGGGAGTCATCCGCAAGTGATCGAAACGGAGGAAATGATGTGGCAGAAGATCGAGTACATCCACAACAACCCGTTACGCCGCGGTTATGTGGACGAGGCGGCGCACTGGTGTTACTCGAGTGCCCGTGACTATGCAGGTAGGCAGGGGCTGCTGGAGGTGTGTGTCGATTGGCGGTAAGGCGGTAAGGTTCGAATGAATTTGAGGAAGAGGAAGAGAGGCGGAGCCTCGCAGACAGGGCGTTCCCAGGCAGAGCCTGGGAACGAGTAATGTACTTACGGCCCAGCTAAAATGTTCTGAAAACCGTTCTTGCGGACGGCTTAATTCAGTATCAAAACCGACAGGATGTTGAGCTTGGAGCTTGCACGCGCCCTTGACGGAAATGATGCGAGTATAGGAGCACGGTTGTCAGTGGCTGAGGGAATTCCATGACTTCAGTGACGTTAGAATCTGTTTCCGATCGGTATGCCCAGGCTTACAATCTTTCTGTTGGAACTCGTAACGAGTACCGGACGACGCTCAACAAATGGCGAGCCTGGGGAGGCGATAGCGCAGTCGAGCGAATTGGTCGTAAGGAAATTCGATTTGCTTGGGACTTGGTCCACACCAAAGCGGTTGATGGTGGTGGAGCGAATCCTGGCCGCACCACCAACAAGACTCGCCAAAACCTACAAGCACTTCTTACGTGGGCGTGTGAATTAGAGCTTATTCCATCAATCCCCAAATTTCCCAAGCCCAAAATTCAGCGAAGTGTTGCTGGTCGCCGCTACCTTACCAAGCCCGAGCTCAACGCTCTTTATTTCGCTTCCTACCGGTTGACGCAAGTGGGCAGTTGGGAGCATTCGCATCCTATTGGCCAATAGTGGCGTGTTGCACTTGTACTGTTCTTTAAGCACGTGGGGTTCAAAATCGAGCGACCATAAAACAAGAAAACCTTGGGGAAAGTGGGTTTTCCCAAGGTTTTCATGAATCAATCAGGCGGAGAGGACAGGATTCGAACCTGCGGACCAGTTTGACCCGGTCGCATCATTAGCAATGATGTGCTTTCGACCACTCAGCCACCTCTCCGGGTGAAATGGCGAAGCGCATATTCCTGGAAATAGGGCCTGCCACGGTCGGTTTGTCGGCGAGTTCTTAAATCCCCGTCGATGGCGTATATCTAACCAATTATCGCCGAGTTTTGCAACACGACATCTAAGATTTTTGCGCCAAGATTGCTCGCGTTTCTAGTTGGCATCACTTCTGCTGTTTTCTGGCCTCGAAACAGAGCACTGCTTTTTCGACTCTTCTGCCTGTCTGGCCGTGTGTGACCCCCGCAAACGCAGAATTGGGCATATCATAGTAGGGGACGCACTGGCTGATCAGAAATGCCTGACTGGATCAGTGATAGGACTGTCGCGACTTTCTAGACAACTCGAGGGAAATTCAAAGAATGATACTGCCTAGTGTGCTCATCGCTTGGATGGTTGTCGGCCTTGGAGAGGTCGAGGTGGTGCCAACGGGTAGTTCTGCGCCTTATTCTGCTGAACTGCTTGGCATTACCCCACAGGGGGCAGAGGTGTCCTCAGCGGGTGAGACTCGGCAAGTTCCGTTGGTCGAACTGCGCAGAATTAACTTCGACAATGCTTTGCTACCCAGCGGCGGGCCGGTCTCAATTCACTTGCGTGATGGCTCGCGTCTGAACGCTGAAGCGGTGACTAGCGACGGGACGACTTTGAATGTCAAACTGACCAACGGCAGCAGTTTGTCGATTGCCACTGCGTTGGTGCGTGACGTACGACTGCGGGAGTTGGTCGGTGCGCAAGCTCAGCAGTGGGAGACCCATTGCCAGTCGCGGATTAGTGGTGACATGCTGGTTCTCATCCGTTCGGCAGATGCCGTCGATACGATCGAAGGCATCGTGCATGGCATCTCAGCCGAAACGGTCGACTTCGAGTTTAGCGGCGAGAAGATTCCCGCGCCTGTGCAGCGGATCGCGGGCATTCGCTTCTTTTCGAAAAAGCAAGAGCCAGAAGGCAAGGTCGCTGCGGTAATCAAGACCATCAGCGGCGGCGCGTGGAATGTGGCATCACTCGAGTTGGCGCGAGGTGCGGGACAATTCGATGTCGTGACAATGGGCGGGTTCAAATTGACAATTGCCGTGGATCAAGTCCACGAGATCGATTTTTCTGTGGGCAGCATGCTGTATTTGGCCGAGTTGGAACCGCTGGAACTGACTTCGACGCCTAGGTTTGAATTGGGCATCGCTGTGCCAGGGGCTACCCGCGTATTTGGTCCACGTGCGGTCAGAGGAGAGCTTGGTACAAGCGTCGAATTTCTAGGCGGGGGTTCAATCACTTATCGTGTCCCGCCGGATTTTACACGATTGGTTGGCGCGGTCGAGTTGACTTCGCCTGGGAACAAGCTGACGCCATGTGTGATTAAGGTACTTGTGGAAAAGAAAGTTGTCTTTGAGCAACGATTGGCTGAGCCGCGACGTCTGGTTGAGATCGATCTTGCGATTCAAGGCGACCAGCGAGTGGGGTTGGTCGTTGAAGCTGAGTCACCGACGCCTGTGGGCGATATCGCTTTGTTTCGCGACTTGCGGTTCTTAAAATAGAGTATGCCATGTCGATGAGAACTTACTACAGTTTACTGCTGGCGGTCGTGGGATGCGTGACGTTTGAGCAGCTGTCTCGAGCAGCAGATCCCGTGAAGTTGGACTCGCTTGTCGTCGAGGCTCAGCAGCAGCGTGTTGATGTCATGCGTCGCGCCGCATCGGCCACGATTTCAATTTTTGGGCTCGACGGCGGGGGTGGTGGCAGTGGCGTCATCGTCACACCGGATGGCTACGCATTGACCAACTATCATGTCTCGAGCGCTTGCGGCGACCATATGCGTTGTGGCTTGGACGATGGTTCGTTGGTAGACGCCGTCATTGTCGGCATCGATGCGACGGGAGATGTTTCGCTAATCAAGTTGCTCGGACGCGATGACTTTCCAACCGCGCCGCTTGCGGACAGTGATGAAGTACGAGTTGGTCAATGGTGCTTTGCCGCTGGCAACCCCTTCGTACTAGCGACCAATCTGCAGCCGTCGATCAGCTTAGGAATTGTCAGTGGCGTTAATCGCTATCAGTACCCCGCCGGAACGTTGCTTGAGTACGCGGATTGCATTCAAACCGATGCTGCTGTGAATCCAGGTAACTCGGGAGGTCCACTGTTTGATTTAAGTGGCCAGGTGATTGGCATCAACGGGCGCTGCTCTTTTGAAAAGCGAGGTCGCGTGAACGTGGGGGTCGGTTATGCGATCAGTGCCAATCAAATCAAGTATTTTATGGATATCCTGCGCAGTGGTCGATTAGTCGATCATGCGACTTTGGGCGCGACCGTTTCCACCGATGAAGCGGCTGAAGTGTTGGTAAGCAATATTCTCAACGGAAGCGATGCGTATCGACGTGGGTTGCGTTACGGCGATGAGATCGTGCGGTTGGCGGATCGCGAGGTCAAAACGACGAATACGTTCAAGAACATTTTAGGCACGCTGCCCAAAGACTGGCGCGTGCCGATTGAAATACGTCGTAACGGCGAAACGCAAACTTTGCTAGTGCGGCTCGACGGCGTCCACACCGAGAAACAGTTGATCGATGCGGTGGCTGCTGGCTTGGGCGGAGCGCCTCCCAAGCCTCCGGAAGGTCATGGACAGGAAGGCGGCCCTGAGCAGGACGACTCTGAGCAGGACGACTCTGAGAAGGACGACCCAGAGCGGGACGGTTCCGACGCTCCACTGAAAGAAGGTGGCGAAAAAGAACAAGCGGCGGAAGGACTGGAAGGACAGCCGGACAAAAAGCTGGTGGCTTCGATGCTGGAGGCTCGCGCTGGATTTGCAAACTACTACTTCAACCGACTTAAACGCGAGGAACTGTCGGGGCAACTGCAGTCGCTGGGAGACTTTACCGCGGCAGGCGGTCGATGGACCATGTCTGGCTTGTTGGCCGGCGAAACGACAGAGGTCGCCATGGACTTGGATGTCAAATCGGCGTCTCTCAGCGTAGGCCAGCGAGCAACGGCGATCGACTTGGATAAACCTCTTTCAGACATCGTTGCCGCGCGGGGCGAAGGTGGATTGCTGTTGGCCATGCGAGCGCTGCAAGAACTACTGCGAACGGGACCCGAGAAAATGGGGGCCTCGACGTACTTAGGCCGTTTTCCCGTGTATGCGTCAACGTCTACCAAACTCAGAGAACAACCCCGCCATGATGTGTTGCAAACGCTGTGGTACGACGCGCAAGTGCGATTTTCGATCGACCCGAAAACCGGCGCTCCATCGCTGATCGAAGTCTTCGGGGATGTCGGACAGGATCCCGTTGAAGTGTACTTGGCCGACTACCAAACTTTTAGACTTGGAGACCAAGAAATGCAATTCCCCAGTCGGCTAAGACTGCAATACGGCATGGAACCGATGATGCTAATCGACCTGAAGAGTGTCAGTTTTGATTCGACGAGTCGTCCATCGGGGGAGGCAACAGAGTAACGTTATGCGCGTTCGCAATAATTGGACAACTCGATCGACTTTAACTATGGCTTGGCTAGCATGGTGGCACGCGTTGTTGCGAAGTGTCATCAAGTTCATGCATTACCGGCTGCAAACGGTCGTTGTGACATGCTCGATCCAATTGCTAACGCTGACTGTGTTTGCCGAAGACACGCGGTTGGGGTCGCTCAATGGCGTGGCGATTGGTGGCGAGTTAAAGGTTGTCAAGTTATATGGAGCCGGCGGCAGTGGACTCGATGCCTACCAAAGCGGATTTTTTATCTCTGCCGAAGGGCACATTTTGACGGTCTGGAGTACGGTTCTGGATGTGGATGAAGTTGTCGTCGTAACCAGCGATGGCGGTCGGTTTAGCTCGACCGTTGTTGGCATCGATCCGAATTTGGAGCTTGCCGTGCTCAAATCGGAAGAGCCGCCGACAAGTTATTTTGACTTGAATAAGGCCGCAGAGGGGCGCGTTGGTCAGCGAGTGGTCGCGCTGAGCAATTTGTATGGCATCGCGACTGGAAGCGAGATGGCTAGTGTTCAAAAAGGCGTCGTTATGGCTCGGACCAGCCTCAATGCTCGGCGCGGAGCATTCGAGTCCATCTACCAAGGCCCGGTGCTCGTCATCGACGCGATGACCAACAACCCAGGCGCGGCGGGAGGCGCGCTTACCACCCTGGATGGTGCACTGTTGGGAATGCTGGGTAAAGAGCTGCGGGATTCGGGTGCCAACACTTGGTTGAACTATGCAATCCCCGTCAGCGAGCTGAAAGCGTCTGTCGAGCAAATCATGTCGGGCAAGTCGGTGGGACGCACTCAATTAACGCGCATACCTGCCGATCGCCCAGTCGAACTGAATACGCTCGGCGTCGTGCTCATCCCGAATATCCTGGTTAAGACACCAGCTTTTATCGACTTGGTCGAACCTGGTTCGAAGGCAGCGCGAGCTGGACTGCGCAGCGACGATTTGATCTTGTTCGTCAATTCAATTCGCGTCTCTTCACAAGCAACGCTAGCTGAGGAGCTCAAGACGATTGACCGCGCCGATGAGATGACGCTTTTAATCCAACGCGGGAAGGAATTAAAGGAAATAGTGATATCGCCATGAGTGGAACGCTCTCAAACGGATTGCCGTTAAGCAGCTCGATTCAGCTCGTCTGTCGCAAAATTCGACGCTGGCAGAATCGACTTGCACCCGTGTGCATCGCGTTAGTTCTATTAAGTGGTGGACAGGCGCAGGAAAAATCGGGCGAGGGCTCGTTGCTGGCTCGTGAGGAGGCAGCTTTCCGCGCTGCCGTCGAAGCGGCGGAGTCATGCGTTGTACAGATCGAAACGTTTGGTGGCTTGGAACGCGTCGGCGATGAGTTGATCGCCGAAGGTCCAACCACCGGCACAATTGTTGACAGTGATGGCTGGATTATCTCCAGCTTATATAGTTTTCGCCAGCAACCTGCTTCGATCCTCGTTACGCTTCCCAGTGGAAAACGCGTGCCGGCCGAAGTGATCGCGCGGGACACAAGTCGCGAGTTGGCCCTCCTTAAAGTCGCCGTGGATGAGGGACTGCAAGCTGCGAAGCCTGCCGCTGCTTTGCCACCCGTGGGCAGTTGGACCGTCGCTCTCGGCAAGACCTATGACGCAACGCAGGTGTCGCAGTCAGTGGGGATTGTCAGCGCCTTGGGACGAGCCTATGGCAAGGCAATTCAAACGGATGCCAAGGTCTCGCCAATCAATTATGGTGGTCCACTGATTGATTTGCAGGGACAAGTTTTGGGGATTCTCGCGCCGATTTCGCCAGGCACGTTTTTTGAGGGTGATAGTTCGGAACTGTATGACTCAGGAATCGGCTTTGCCATCCCCTTGTCGGACATCATCGAACGGCTGCCAAGGATGCAAAAAGGTCAGGACATTCAGGCTGGCAAATTGGGAATCGTATCGACGAACCAAAATGAACTTGCTGGCCCAGTGCGACTGACGGGGGCCGCCCCTGGTTCACCAGCCGCCAAAGCTGGCTTGAAAGCTGGGGATGTGATCATTGAGGCGGAGGGTAAGCCGATTTACTTGTTGGCTGAATTGCGGCATGCCTTGGCACCCATCGACGCCGGCAAGATGTTGCATTTTGCCGTTCAGCGTGGCGGCGAGCGGATTGAATTGGAGTGTGAATTGGTGGCGGAAATTCCCGTCTATCGCCGCCGTTTCCTGGGGCTTCGCTTGGCTGACGACGCGGAGGATGCTGGCGTGTTAATTACCGGCATCGAAGTCGGATCACCGGCAGCGAAGAGCGATCTTCACATCGGTGAACGCTTGACGGTCTGCGCCGGACAGCCGGTTGCCAACCGTGCCGACTTGGCTGGTCGGTTAGCCGTTGCGGAACTCGACCAGCCGTTGGTATTCACGGTTGTGGCTGCAGGTGGTGAGGTACGGCAAGTTGAAGTGGTGCCCACTATCTGGCCTAGCCAACTGCCGACGGACATGCCACTACCCGCTGCGAGCGTGGATACAAATCTCCCAATTCAAGTGACGGATATTTCATTGGGCGATGTGACCAATAAGGCCTTTGCGCTTGTACCGCCAGCCGCGGATCAGCGGCGCATGGGCCTGCTGATGGTCTTTCCGGAGCCAGGAGAATTAGACCGTGACAAGACGAAGGTGGCGTGGGAGAAATTCTGTATCGAGCAGGGCTGGATCGTGGTTGTGATCAATTCTGCCAGCTCGCAAGCATGGTCGATGGAAGAGGTGGAGTTGGCCAGTCGCTTGCTGGGACGCCTGAATCAAACATACTCGTTGGATCGATCGCGTTGTGTTACGGCCGGCTTGGGGGTGGGCGGTCGCGTAGCGCTTGCTGCTGCTTCGGTCGCACGAGAACAAATCAACGGAGTTGTGACTTTCGGTACCGACCTGCGAGGATTTACGGTCCGGCAGCCCAATGCTCCGTTGCAGTCACTTGACTTCTTACTGGTCGGAAAATCGGAGGAACTGGAAACGCCGGCAAGTGCGTTGATCAAACGTGGCTATGCTGCACATGTAGTCTCAGCGCCCGACTTGAAGGCTGGTGCCTGGGAAACGGTGCCGCTGCAGCCAGTCACTCTTTGGTTGGAGGGGCTGAGCCGCTTGTGACCTAGAGGCGTTGTATATGGGGTTATCTAGACTTTCTTGCTGACGAGGCGTTACGATAGCGCACCTTTGAAACTTACGCGCGAACAAGTCTTTCCAGATATGCAGAAATCCAGACGCAATCAAGTTCCCTCCAGCGAAGCACGCATTCAGCGCGTCTTGTTGGGAGGAGCAAGTTTACTTTTCTTTGCTTTGGGAGCGCTTGCCGCTTGGTCATCCATCTTGGATGATGGCAGTCGTGGATTCGCCTCTGGCTCGCTATTGAAGGTTGGTGTTGTGCTGGGCATCGCGTGGCTAGCAGCGCCCCAATTGGAGCGTTTCGGTTGGCAGCGCTTGCGCGGCACAATGCTACTCGGCGTGGTGGCTGTACTCGCGTTATTTGCAATTCGTCCAAAAATTGGAGCTATTGCAGGTGCAGTCTTCGTTGGTGGCTCGATCTTCTTCAGCGTTTTGGGCTGGGTTCGCAAATTTACCAAGCCACCTCGCATGTAAATGAGTATTAATAGAAGCGGCATAACATGAGTTGTTTTCGGAATATCTTGGTCGTAGTGGATTCGAGCGCCGAACAAGAAACACCACACCTGGAATTGGAGCGGGCGCTGAAGTTAGTCGATCAAACGCCCGAAGCGAAGTTACACTTGGTCGACGTGGTCAAGGATGAAGGCTTTGCTGTCCGTTTTCTAAGTAAGGATTACGGGCACATCCACCAGTTGCTGGTCAAGGAGAAGCAGGAAGCAATTGATGCACTGATCGAACACTGCAAGGCGCACGGTATCCAAGCGTCGGGCGAAGTCCTGCAGGGCCAGTCGTCAGTTGTGACCGCCAAGACGGCCCAGACGATTCACGCAGATCTAATTGTCAGAGCAGCCAAGGGGCGGCACAGCCTGGAGCGGGGGCCGTTGGGTACATCTTCGCAAAAGTTGATCCGCGCTCTACCGTGTGCAATTTGGCTAACACATGCCGAGCATGAACCACAAGCCAATACGATTGTGGCAGCGGTGAATGCCACGCCTGGAGATTCCGCCCACGCCGAGCTAAACGACCATATCCTAAAGACGGCTCTAGAGCTAGCTAAACATGACCGCAGTAAATTGCTGGTCGTTTACGCTTGGAATTTGCATGGAAGCGAGATGTTGCGCCATCGCTTGCCTCAATCCGAATTTCAAATCCTGTTGGAACACAATCGCAAGCAGCATTTCGAAGGCTTTGAGAACTTACTGTCCAAGTTCGATTTGCATGCTGCTAGCCCTACCTCAAAGATGATCGAAGGAGAGCCCAGCTTTTCGATTTCCCAGTTCTGCAACACTGAAAAAGTTGATTTGCTAGTATGCGGTACGATTGCGCGGCATGGTATCAGCGGCTTGTTGCTTGGCAATACCGCGGAGCGTATTATCAACCATTGTGAATGTTCAGTCTTGGCGTTGCCACCGCCGCGCCGATAGTCCACGGTTCAATTAAGAGGGATGTCGTATGCGCACGTTCATGATTGTTTCGACGTTAACGTCTTTGCTTGTTAATTGCTGTCAAGGCCAACAACAGGATTTGTTTGGCGCCCCACAGTTTCAACCAGTCCCAGTAAATCGCGGCGCAGCGAGCGTGGTCGATTTCGAGAATTTGGCAATGGCTAAATTTGACGAAAAGGATGGCCAGCCCCATTTGGTGTTTTTGGTTCAGCAGTATCGAACAGAAAAGCGTGAAGTCCAGGTTACGAAATTTCGAACTGAACAACGCACCCGCCGAGTGAAAGTTGTGAGGCCCAACGGAGAGGACCAGGAGGTAGAACAAACGTATACGGTGAACGTCCCTTACGCAGAGACGATGGAAGCCAATGTGCCGACTCCCGCTGGTGAAAAGCCAGTGGGCGTTTCATTTGAAAAGTTGAAACTATTTCGCTTGGATGCAACACCCGTGGCACCGGAGGAAGCGGCCGAGTTACTGAAGACACTCCAGCCAGTCTTTGTGGGTGTCATGGGAAATGGCGATTTCACAGCTCCCGCGGAGATCATTCAAAAGGCGCTGAACCCAAAAACATTGGTCGTCTTGACCGATGAGGTACAACTGAGAAGGCCCGATTTGCGTGGGATTCCAGTTGATATTCCGCTCCCTCGCCCCCTCGCCCGCTGAGCAGAGTCCGCATCGGATTGTGCGCCGTGTGTGAAAGGAAATTGAGCATGCGAACCATCGCATCGGTGCTGTTCGGACTGTTGTGGTTCGCCGCTGGCCTCATCTCGCCTTACGCAGTCGCGCAGGACGAAGTCGTTATGCAGCCTGTTCGTGGCGGGCCACCCATTTTTGACTTGGATCGCTTGGCGATGGCCAAGTTTGATAATGAAGGCGGCCAGCCACAGTTGATTGTGCTCGTCAAACAATACCGGGTTGAAAAGCGAACTGTCCAAGTGCAAAAGTTTCGTGTGGAGCAGCGGGAGCGTACGGTCGACGTCCAGCGCGGTGAGAAGTCCGAAAAAGTCATACAAACCTATACCGTCCACATTCCATTTCAAGTCAGTATCGAGACGAAAGTGCCTGTGGCTGCGGGTAATAAACCAGTCGCTATATCCTTTGAAAAACTCAGGCTGTATCGCCTCGATGGTACGTTGGTGGCACCACAGGATGCGGCGGAGTTGTTGGCTACGCTGCGGCCCGTGTTTGTAGCGAGCCTGAAGGATGGTGGTTATCAAGCACCGGAACGAATGGTCCAACATGTGATTAACCCGCAAACGTTGGTGGTTCTGACGGATGCCGTTTCCATCGGCACGCCGCCAGTGCTCACCGCAGAAGATGTCCTGCCGTAGGGTCGTTACATGATCGAGAAATAGTTCTCGCAGGCAAAATCGACGAATTCGTTGCGCAGATCCATGGGCTGGTCATGGTACAAGCAGTAGTTGCGGACTTGTAGTAGCAGGTCGCGCGGGTGGCAATTGCGGAAGGGCCGATTGATTGGCTTGTAGTGCGTTTCGATCAGGTATTCGATCACGGACTGCTTGTAGGGCAAGCCCATTTTGGGACACATGATTTCGAATAGCTTTCGGAAAGCGGCTTCGCTTGGGTTTTCGACTTCGATCTTGTAGGGGATACGACGCAGGAACGCATCGTCGACCAAGTCCTTGGGTTGCAAGTTGGTTGAGAAGATCACCAACTGATCAAACGGTACTTGTGTCTTTTTACCACTGCTCATATTCAAGTAATCGAACCGTTTTTCGAGTGGAACGATCCAGCGGTTGAGTAGTTCGTCAACACGCATTTTCTGACGTCCAAAGTCGTCGATCACTAGGACGCCACAGTTGCTCTTTAGTTGTAGCGGTGATTCGTTGATATTGGTTTCTTTGTCCATCTGAGCTTCCAGCATTTCCATCGTCAGCTCACCCCCGGCGATGATGGTTGGACGTTTAATTCGGATCCACCGTCCATCAAAGCCACTTTCATCGAGCAGCCCCGTCCCTTTTTCTGCTTCGGCAGGTTCGTGCATCAACGGATCGTAGAGCCGCATGATCTCGCCATCGATCGAGAGTGATCGCGGAATCCAAATGTATTTGCCAAAGGCCATCGTGATCCGTTCGGCAATACTTGTCTTCCCGTTACCTGGATAGCCATATAGGAACATGCCTCGTCCACTGTTGATGGCCGGACCTAATTTGCCCAACATGCGTTTGTCGATCAGCAGGTCACGAAAGGCATGTAGCAATTCTTCGCGCCGCGGATACTGTCCCTCAACAGACTGTAGTTTTACGGCTTCACAGTAGTCCTCGAGACGCACAGGGGCGGCTCCAAAGTAGGTTGTGCGGTGTGTGTGCTGCCGAGCCCGATCGCGCCCTTGATCGGTCAGTACGTGTATGTAATCGTTGACCGAATTTGCGCCGCGATAAGCGGTCATCTGTTCGTATTTGAGCCGATTGAGGATGGGCTCAATCAATAGAAATGGCAGCTTTACCTGTTCGGCAATGGCGCGACCGCTAGCCTCGCCGCGACCCAGAAGGAAACGCATGATAAGTTCTTCTGCCAGCGACTCCGTCACACCTGCATGTTGTAATGAGGTTGGTACCGTGGGAATAAATGGCTCGTCGCGGTCGTTCGTCATGCGTCCAAATTTGCAAGTGCGTGTTTCAGCGGGGCGAGCGCTTGAAACCGCAGCAGCCGATTGTGCTGCTGGTGTGGACTGTACCGATTGGCTTGGCTGAGCTGGCTTGCTGGGTTGTGCTGGCGCTGCGGCGGGGCTTCTCGCTGGTGTTTGCCCGCCATTCTTGATCAAGCCATCGATGCGTTCTAGCAGTTTATCTAGTTGTGCGGGGGAATCGCTCGTCGAAGGTTGCTTGGTAGGTGGCTGACTGATGTTTGGTGTGGAGGTATTCATAGGGGGCTCTATCATGAAACTTAAGAAGGAGTGGCAACCTGCCGGCGGATTTCACACTTTGCAAACTTAGGTTGTGGATTCCCGCTAGGCAAATAACATCGTGTTGGAAAGTGCGGCTGGACTAAGAGCCAAATTATGAGCTATGGTTCTGTGCTTGGCTCTGAAGATGTTCGGAGCTACCGTAATGCCCCGTGCGGAAAACCCCGATAATGAACATTGCCCTTCGAGCCGCTTCGGCTCGCGTGCCTACCTATTCGTCTAGACGTCTTCAACCACAGCCCGCCCAACATGAGCCATTGGCACATGCGACGTTCGAAGAGCTGTCGATATTCCGCTGCTTGCTAGCGGGGTGCCTCCGCGCGACGGACCAATCTGGTGGTCACGTTGGACAGAAGGTCCTGGCAATGTCGCTCGTCAACGATTCACCTTGGGCGTCCGAGCACCCAGTCGATCGCATTGACCAAGCCATTAGCCTATTCGGAGAACAATGGCTAAGTGCGATCGCATTTATGCGTTCATTAGCGGCCCATTTTCACGTATGTCTGAAGGACTGTGAGGCTCATACTTGCGAGTCTGCCCTGTTGGAAGTCTGGCAGGAAACTCTCTTCCTAGCCGACTCCGCAGAGCTAATCGCTCGCGTGAGCAATGCCTGTTCGCCGATCCGCGCATGGCTAGTGGCACTACTGCTCGGTGCCTTAGAAATGGAAATGCGGTTCAATGAAAGTCTCGGTACGCATCACAGGGACAAGCGGCGAACAGGTCTGCAACCAGCAGTGATTCAAGGGCTATTGGCGAAACTGGAAGTCTGTTCTGAGTTGGCCATGCCTGCATCGCCGGCCTTGGTGTTTGGACCATGGAATGCACTGAGTGCAGCACATGAGCTGACGCCTACCGTGCTGCGTGTGCGGTGGGCCAACTCTTGCCTAGGGCAGGTTCGCCCTACCGAATGGCCTGCGATGCTGTCGGTCACGCTTAGCCGCCGGATCGCTGCGTTGCAACCGACGAGCCAACAATTCGCAACTACGGTTTGGGATCATGCTGCCGGCTGACGGTTGTATCTTGAAAGACTGCCAGCCCTTGTCGCCCGCTAGTTCCAGCGGTTAAGATTTCCCGATCGAATTCAATTTTGCTCGGAGAATCCCGTTGAATAGTTCTGCCAATCCATTTTCTCAGTCACGATCCATCCAAGCTTTTGATCGAGCGTGTCAGCTGATGCCAGGCGGCGTCAATAGCCCGGCTCGTGCCTTCGGAGCTGTTGGAGGCAAACCGCTGTTTATCGAGCACGCCCAGGGACCGTTTCTGTTTGATCTAGATGGCAATCAACTCATCGATTACATCGGTTCGTGGGGGCCAATGATTCTGGGACACGCGCGCCCTGAAGTCATCGAGGCGATTCGCCGAGCCGCCGAACGTGGTACAAGCTATGGTGCCCCCACCGAGGCGGAAAGTGAACTGGCCGAACTAATTGTGGCAGCAGTGCCGAGCATCGAAAAGTTGCGCTTGGTCAATAGCGGAACGGAAGCGACCATGAGCGCTATCCGGCTCGCTCGGGGAGCTACCGGACGCGCGAAGATCATTAAATTTGCTGGCAACTATCATGGACACGTCGATAGTCTGCTCGTTTCTGCGGGTAGCGCTGGTGCTACGTTGGGTGTGCCAGATTCCCCGGGTGTGACGATAGGAACCAGCCAAGACACAATTGTGCTCGAGCACAATGATATTCCGAGCTTGGAAGGGACGTTTGCCGCGCAAGGCGATCAGATCGCAGGTGTAATCCTCGAACCTATCGTCGGCAATATGGGTTGTGTTCCTCCCGTCCCCGGATTTCTGGAGGCGGCACGACGATTGTGTACTGAACACGGTGCCATCCTGATATTTGACGAAGTCATGACTGGATTTCGCGTCGCGCTCGGCGGTGCCCAATCCCTTTTTGGTGTGACGCCCGATCTAACAACGCTGGGTAAGATCGTCGGTGGCGGTTTGCCGGTTGGTGCATACGGTGGTCGCGCAGACCTAATGGATCAAGTTCTACCGGCTGGCAAAGTGTTCCAAGCTGGTACGCTCAGCGGCAACCCCTTAGCGACCGCCGCCGGTTCAGCCACGTTGAAGCTACTGCGTGACGAGTCCCCATATGCGTATCTGGATCAACAAGGCGCGCGCTTGGCGGAAGGCTTGTCGAAGGCCGCTGAGCTAGCGGGAATCAATCATCAAGTGCAGCGTGTCGGTAGCATGCTAACGCTGTTCTTTAACGGTAGTCCGGTGCGAAACTGGACTGATGCGGCTCAGTGCAATCGCGAGATGTATGCGCAGTATTTTTGGGGCATGATCCACCACGGCGTGTACTTGCCGTGCAGCCAATTCGAAGCGCTCTTCTTTTCTGCCGAGCATACACCGGAGTTGATCGATCAGACGCTGGCTGCTGCTCGCACTGTTCTCTCTGCGTTGTAAGCACTCCAGCGTAAGTTGGTTTGCTTAACCATCGTTCGAGAAATAAGTGAGTGGAATGGCGTTAGCCCGCTAGCCACCTTTAAAGTGCAGTCGCGTTTTCCAGCATAATGCCTGCGGCTAATACTCTGTTGTGAACCTCAGGCGCTCGCCGTGGGCTCCCATGGCCAACTCGCCCAAAGCCCACGGCTAGCGCCTGAGGTTCACGAAGAGCCCACGGCTAGCGCCTGAGGTTCAATAAGAGCCCACGGCTAGCGCCTGAGGTTCACGATCTCACAGCTATGCCAGAATGGCTCTGACGACGTTGCCATGCACGTCGGTGAGACGATAGTCCCGTCCGCCGTACCGATAAGTCAGTTGCTCGTGGTCGATACCCATCAGGTGCAGAATGGTAGCGTGAAAGTCGTGGACATGCACTTTGTTATCGGCAACAGTGGCACCGATCTCGTCTGTAGATCCATAGGACATTCCGCCCTTGACGCCCGCGCCTGCTAACCACGATGAGAAGCATGCGCTATGGTGTCCCCTGCCCTTTTGGCCATCCACGCCGGGAGTGCGTCCAAACTCCGTGGTCCAGACCACCAATGTATCGTCGAGCATTCCGCGGGCTTTTAGGTCTTGCAGCAGGCCCGCTAGTGGCTGATCGATATGCTTGGCGTGTTCTGCGTGTTCGGCCATGTCACCATGCTGGTCCCAATTATGTCCACTGCTACCATCGACCAATTCGATGAAACGTACACCGCGCTCCGCCAGCCGCCGAGCGACTAAGCATTGCCAGCCAAAGCCGTCGCTTTGGCCGCGTTTGAGTCCGTATAGGTTGAGCGTACGGTCATCTTCTTGATTGATGTCGAATGCTTCCGGAGCATCCGTCTGCATGTGAAAGGCGGTTTCGAAACTGCGGATCCGCGCTGAAAGCTCGCTGTCCTCAGTTCGCGATTGCAAGTGGCGATTATTCAATACGTCGGCCAATCCGAGTTCTAATTCTTGCAAGCCGTTTTCACGTGAGCGGCGAGCCAAGTTGGCGATCGGCTCCGCACCGCCAACTACCCTTACGCCTTGGTGGTATGCCGGTAGGAAATCGTTGTTAAAAATTTGTGTGCCCGCGTAGGGCATCTGCGGAGCCAATGCAATGAACGAAGGAAGATTTTGATTTTCGGTTCCAAGGCCGTAGCTAACCCACGAGCCAATACTCGGTCGCGAAAAAAAGAACGATCCGGTGTGCATGCCTAGTGTGGCGTTGTAGTGTTCGTTGTCGTTGCCGTTGAGTGACTTGATGACGCAGATATCGTCCATACACTCGCGTAGATATGGGAACAAGTCGCTGACCAACGTTCCGCACTCACCTCCTGGGCGAAATGTCCACAGTGGTTTGAGCAAGACTCGCTGTTGATCAGACAAGCCACCGCCTGCGCCAGTCTTCTTTCCGTCTGCCTTAAACAACTCCGGTTTATAGTCGAAAGTGTCCATGTGCGAGACACCGCCGTTGGAAAACACGAAGATTACGCGTTTCGCTTTGGCTGGAAAGTGTGGCGTCTTGGGAACCAGTGGATCCGTCTGGTTGGCTTCAGATCCGGGGTCGGCCAGCAGTTGTCCAAGCAGCCCAGGCATCAGTAGCGATCCACCAACCAACGATTGCAGGACAGCACGACGGGATGTCAATGTAGGCGAAAGCATGTTCGTTTCTCAGATGGTTAACCTGGAGCTGCCTAGTCAATGTATACGAATTCATTCAATCGAATCAACGTTCGGACCCACGCATTCCAAGCAGCCTTATCAGAACCTTCGTCGTTCAATAGTTCGCTGGCGGACTGCAGGAACTCAGTGGCCAACTCGCGTTCTACGTTGGTAGGCAGCCGAGCGAACAGAAGCTCATAAGCTAAGTCGATTCGGCTCTTGGGGTCCAACGCATGGCTGCCAATGCGGTCCGCTAGGCGTGCGGATTGTTCATGAACTAACGGATCATTGAGTAGGAATAGAGCTTGGATCGGCGTGGTCGTCGTCATGCGCGTGGCCGTACTGGTTGAAGGGTCGGCACCATCGAAAACGGCCAGGTAGGGATGGCGCTGAATGCGCTGCGTCATCAGGTACACGCTTCGATGGTCGCTGTCGTAGACTGCCTTGAATGGATTATGTTGAGTAAATTTCCAAGTGTCTGCGGCTGGGAAAGGGTGAGCACCAGGTGCGCTTAGATCCAAGTCCCGGCCCAGATACAACAGCGTATCGCGTATCGCTTCGGCTTCGAGGCGTCGTCGGGGGAAGCCGGCCAGCCAAATATTAGCTGGATCTTCGGAGAGGGCCCGTGAGTCGCGTTGGCTGGACTGTTGATAAGTGTGAGATAGCATAATCAACCGATGCATGGCTTTGATCGACCACCCCTCGTGGCGAAAACGCGTCGCCAAAAAATCAAGCAGCTCCGGATGCGATGCTGGTTTACCCTGTTTGCCGAAATCATTCGGAGTCGGTACGATGCCACGGCCAAAGTGATATTGCCAGATTCGATTGACCATCACTCGGGCTGGCAGAGGATTGTCTGCGGCCAAAATCCATTCGGCTAGCTCGGCGCGGCCGCTGGCGGTGTGGTTTGGTGGCAGTTCGCCGCCGCCCAATACGGCTGGGAAATGCCGTTTGACCAAGTCGCCGGGGCGGGCCGGATCGCCCTTGATCTGGACCGGTACGTCTTCGCATTGCGACGCCTCGACTACCGCGTAAACGAGTTCGATGGCGGGCGTCGCCGCGCGATAGGCGTCGGCCTTCTCTTGGGCGGCGTGTAGCTCTGCTTCCGTAGCACTTTTATCTGCTGATTTAGCTTTGTCGATTTTCTTGAACTTGTCTTTTAGCTGCTTGACCTCACCGTCCAATCGCGACTGCTCTTTTGCACGCTCGGCAATTTTTCGTTCGGTGTCGGCTCGTTGCTCGATAGGAACCAACGGTACCAAGTTCCGTTGTTGTTGATCAAGTTCTATGCCGGGCCATGGATAGCGTGTGCTATGAAAGACGCCGTACAGTCCGTAGTAATCGCGAGTGGTTAACGGATCGAATTTGTGATCGTGGCAACGTGCACAACTGAGTGTCATTCCCAAAAATGAACGCCCCAAGTTGTCCAGCGTATCCTCGATCGTCAAATGCTGTGGATAGTCGACCACGCGCGAGCCGAAACGACGCGAATTAGCGATGTATCCGGTCGCGATCAGGCGTTCGACCCGCTCGGTTGCACTATCTCCACCGCGCAAGTCTCCCGCTAGTTGATCGCGCACAAATTCATCGTACGGCAAGTCCCGATTGAAGGCCGCGATGACCCAGTCGCGATAGCGATGCATTTGGGGGATTGGAAAATCGGAATTATCTCCAGCCGTATCCGCGTAGCGAACCACGTCCAACCAATGGCGTCCCCAGCGTTCTCCATAACGCGGCGAATTTAGCAGGCGATCGACCACAGTTGCGAACGCGGAAGGTGATGGGTCGGCAATAAATGCCGCGACTTCCGCCGGTGTGGGAGGCAGGCCAATCAAGTCGTAGGTTGCGCGGCGAATCAATGTTCGTTTATCGGCATCGGCAGCGGGCGCAAGCCCAAGTGACTCTTGTTTTGCCAAGATAAAGTGGTCTATAGCTCCACGCGGCCATGCAGCATTCTGGACACTCGGGAGAGGCGAATTTTGGATTGGTTTGAGCGACCAGAATTCTCGCGCTGCGGCGACGTCGATCTGTTTTCCGAGGTGTTTGGTGGCAGTTGAGCGGGGATCGGGAGCCCCCATTTGGATCCACTGTTCGAAGTCAGCGATTTGAGCTGCAGAGAGTGGTTGGTCGGGCGGCATTTGCAATTCGTCGTTCTGGTAGTGAATCGCTTCGATCAACAAACTGTGCTTCACGTCACCAGGCACTACGGCTGGCCCACCCGTCCCGCCACGGCGAATGGCAGCACGCGAATCGACCAACAATTCCCCCGCCAAGTCGTCGGACTCGGCACTGTGGCATTCGTAGCACTTTTCAGCTAGGACGGGACGAATGCGTTTTTCGAAGAACGCAAGTTGCTCCTCAGTGATTGGCAGGTTGATGCCGTCGTGTCGTCCGCGCCACAACTCGATGCCTGAGAAGTTCGCCGCTCCGCCTTGGCTGGTTATTAGGATTTTGCCGTCTTTCGGCGTAACGTACCACGGTCCCAGCTTTTCCCAGTGCCCCGCCCGCCCGCTGTTGTATCTCGGTTGCACCAACCGCCCATTGACACTGATCGAGTAGTTTTCTGCTGCGTTGTCTTCCCAAACATACAAGAAAAGACTGCACTCGGTTGCGGGAAGATTTTGCAATTCGATGCGATTGCCGCCCCAGCGACTGCTGCGTATCATCACTGCCCGCTGCGCGTCGGTGGGAGGAGTTAGCTCAATTTGCTGGCTGTTGAACGCCTTGTCATCGCAGATATAGCTCTTCGAGTCCGCTCCCTGCCAAGCCAAGCCATCAATCTCAACGGCGGGGCCATTCAAATTGATCCCCAGTAGAAATTCTGGCGGTTCGGCCGGCTCGTCTGCAAACGCTGCAAGGTGGGGCAAGCAGTAGAGCAGCAGAAGCCATAAGTGACGCGATAAGTGCAGGACTTTCGATTTCATGCATCACCTACGAGTTGTGCAATCAGTCAACGCTAGTCGTCGTCACTGGGTGGAGGGGGAGTAAATTTTGGGGCGGATGGCTCGGAGCGGGCAACGTCGTCGTCGGGGGTGAATTTGGGCAGGCTGCTGGAAGATGAGCGCGTATCGTCTTTGTCCCAGTCACGAAATTCACGTTGGAATTCGTCAATCTTCTTCCGCAGTTCTTTGTAGGTTCGTCCGAAATTGCGCGCTACATCAGGCAGCTTACTGCCAAACAGCATCAGCGCAATGATTCCGAAAAGAGCCATCTCGGTATAACCAAGACCAGAGAACATCGCAATTTACCTTTCTGCTAAGGCAGCCCATGGAAACGTTCGAGACCGAGCCGATTCACGGACTGCACGAGCACTGCAGCAGAGGGGTTATTCTATTTTGGACTTGGCTTCGCCATCGTCGTCATTGCTGGACGTTCCAACGGGATCCTTCATGCCAGCTTTGAATTCGTTGGCACTTCGGCCCAGATTGCGCATCAGACTTGGCAGACGTGAACTACCAAATATTACCAGCACAATCACCATAAAAATTAGAAGTTCATGAATACTGAGACCGAACATCGCTCAACCTAATTTCTGTTAGGAAGTGGCGTGACCTACAAGAAAACGAAAGTTCCCGAGTTTGGGGATTCGCCTGATCACGTGCTCGGGCTGGCGAAAGCGGGTCAGTCCCTCTCACCATGAGAGTACTGCCGGAACCATAACCGGAGCGTCTTTAATTACCTGTCATTTTAGAGGGATTCCGCTCAGTGTCAAACCCGGACGGCTAATCGTTGAGGCAGCGGAGCATTTGTCGCTGTAACTCCGCAGAGCCGGAGGCGACAAATTGCGGGTTCCATAGATCAAATTCGCTGCCATCGATCGCCGAAAAAACGACACCCGCCGATTTGGCAATCCAGTATCCCGCTGCGACATCCCAGGTTTTTACGGACGTTGCCCAGTACGAATCCAAGCAGCCTTCGGCCAAGTAGCACAAGTTCAGGGCGGCAGAACCGAGACGCCGCAATGATTGGCTCTGTTCAAGTACGTTTAGAAACTGCTCTACGTCTGGAGAATTGCGTCGCACGCCTGGCGGAAAGCTACAGCAGACCATGGCTTTTTCGATATGGCGGCAATTGCTGGCTCGAATGGGTTTGCCATCGCGCGTGACCAGCCCTTTTTCGTCGCAGGTGTACAGGGTACCCACGACGGGTTCGAGCACGACGCCAACCGTCGGTTGCCCATTCTCAACCAAAGCAATCGAAACCGAAAAGCTCGGCAGTCGGTGCACGAAATTGGCTGTGCCGTCCAGCGGATCAACGATCCACAGGGGCTTGCCAGATTCCACCGCCGCTGTGCGATCCGCTGCGGTGGATTCTTCGCCCAGAAAGGCGAAACCTGGAAAACGTGACATAAGGACTTGTTCGATCGCTCGCTGCGCTGCCACATCCGCATCGGTCACCAGGTCCGCTGGTGCTTTCTCACGCACTGCGGCTTTACCAAGTTGTTCGCGCAGAATTCGTCCGGCAACTTGAGCGGCGTCGCAGGCGGTCGCAAGTTTCGATTGCAAGGGTAATCCTTAGTCTATTGGTAGCCGTTCACGAACTTGAAGTCGACGGCAAAGGGTCGGGAATCTTTTCAGCAGCGCTGCCACCGATGAGATGCCGCTGCTAGGAATATGTGGTTGCTAATGGGTTAAGCGATTTAGGCTGAAAAGACTCCCGACCCTGTCACATAAGCCGACACATCATGAACGGTTACGTTTATTCATAAATCGGATAGAAACATCCGAACGCGGCTTCGCAAAAGACGCCAGGGTCATTGAAACGCTGATGGCGATCTAAACCATGGAGGGCGGTCATCTCGTCGTCGGAAAGGCTGAAATCGAACAAGGCAATGTTTTCGACTAGCCGTTCTGGACGCGAGGTCTTGGGGATCACTGCGGTGCCGCGTTGGACTCCCCACCGCAATACGATTTGCGCGGGGCTCTTACTATACTTGGCTGCCAAATCAAGTACCAACGGTTGCTCCAAAATTGAATCGCTGGCCTGGGCCATGCCCAGTGGTACATAGGAACCCGCACCGAGCGGTGAGAACGCGGTATAAGCAATTTCCTCCTGCCGACAGTATCGCAGTAGTTTTTCCTGCACTAGATAGGGGTGAGATTCAACTTGTAGCACACTTGGGCGAATGGACGCGTAAGACAACAGGTCGCGAATCAAGGGGACGGCAAAATTGCTAATGCCCACATGCTTGCACAATCCAGCTTGGTACAGTTCTTCCATTGCCCCCCAGGTTTCGGCGATTGGGACCACATCTGGCTTCATCGCGGGCTGTGGTGCGGTCGGGTCATGGAACCAGCCTGGAGGATAACGCTCTTCAAACGGCACGTACTGCAGCGAGATGGGGAAGTGGATCAAGTACAGATCCAAGTACTCAAGTCCCATATCGGCAAGTGTGCGTTCGATCGCTGGTCGGACATGCTCTGGGCGATGAAACGTATTCCACAGTTTGCTCGTGACCCACAGGTCATCGCGTTTGCACAGGCCAGTGGCAATTGCGTTTCGAATGCCCTCGCCCGCTTCGCGTTCGTTGCCGTAGTCACAGGCTGCGTCGATATGTCGATAGCCTGCCGCGACAGCAGCTTGCACCATCGCAGCGGTCTTCTCATTTTCAATTTTCCACAGTCCCAAGCCCACCGAGGGTAATTGGTCGCCACCGGAAACTGGAATCGATATGCCGTTGTCGCGCATGGATGGCTAACTTCCTTGTTCGGCGAAGAGAGGCGTGGATAGATAACGTTCACCTAGACTGCACATGATGGTGACAATCCGCTTGCCTTTCATTTCTGGTCGGGCAGCGACCTGAGCCGCGGCCCACATATTCGCTCCGCTACTAATGCCTGCTACGATTCCCTCTTGGCAAGCCAATTTGCGACCCCATTCGAATGCGTCCTCGTCATCCACGGTGATCACTTCGTCGATGATCGAAGTGTCCAAATTGCCGGGAATGAAACCGGCCCCGATGCCTTGAATGCGGTGCTTGCCAGGAGCCCCGCCGCTGATGACTGGACTGTGCTTCGGTTCAACGGCAATGGCTTTGAAATTCGGATTAACGCTCTTTAAGAAACGAGACGAGCCCGTGATGGTTCCACCGGTCCCAACGCCGGCAACCAGCACATCAATATCGTGTCCACTGTCTTCCCAAATCTCTGGTCCAGTTGTCTTTTCGTGAATGGCAGGATTAGCCGGGTTCTCGAACTGTTGCGGCATAAACCCGTGGGGATCTTGGCCCACCAATTCATTGGCTTTCGCAATGGCGCCTTTCATCCCGTCGGCCGCAGGAGTCAGAACCAAATGAGCGCCCATGGCGCGGAGCAACGCGCGGCGTTCGACAGACATTGATTCTGGCATTGTCAACGTCAGCTTGTAACCCTTAGCGGCGCACACAAAGGCCAAGGCAATTCCCGTGTTACCACTGGTCGGTTCGATGATGTGCGTGTTCTGATTGATTTTTCCATCGCGTTCGCCAGCGGCAATCATTGCTGCGCCAATCCGGTCTTTGACGCTATTGAGCGGCTGAAAGAATTCGCATTTGGCAAATACGGTCGCACCGCCTTCTGGAATCAGGCGATTGATCTTGATCATTGGCGTATCGCCAATAGCTTGCGTTGCATTGTCAAAGGTTTTTCCTCGCGCCATCAGATCAGTCCTTGTGCAATTTATTCATTCAAAGTTATGGAAGCGTATGGGTTGCTCATTATGCAGATTCACCTAGCACTTATAAACCACCCTTGCGCCGACTTCGCGGTTTTCCACCTGTTCACGGCCCGTAGGGGGCACCCAAAACCCAATTCCTGCAACCGCCCCAGAGCTATCGAGTAAAGATTCCTTGCGGAGACCGTTCGCACCCGCTGCCGAACTGACCAGCTCTTTGCAGAATGCGGCTACAGCCAGCCTTTGCGGCGAAGGTAAAATACGAGCCCGCCGCCTGTGGCCAGCATGACTGCAATCGCGAATGGATAGCCAAACGCCCAGTGTAGTTCAGGCATATTGAACGGCGAAACCGCCGTGTCAAAGTTCATACCGTACACGCCAGCGATAAAGCTCATCGGTATAAAAATTGTCGCAATGATAGTTAGAACCTTCATCACATCGTTGGTGCGTTGACCCAGCTGGGCAAAGTACAACTCTCTCAGCTCGCCGCAGGTCTCTCGATAGGTGTCCGCCGATTCTATCAGCCGCGAAATATGGTCTTGGCAATCACGCAAATGAAGTTGCGTCTCGTCGGTGATTACCGAAGTATCCTCGCGGGTTAATCCAATGGCCGCGTCGCGATGCTGGACAGCCACTTTTCGTATATTCAGCAAGTCGGCTCGGATATGATGCAGGCGCATCGGGATGTCACTACCTGAGTTTTCTTCGATCTCATTGCTGATCTCCTGGAGGAGCGCTTCGTAGTGGTCTAGTACTGGAAAATATCCATCAATGACAGCATCGATCACGGCATACGCCAAGTAATCGGCGCCGCGCGCGCGAATGCGGCCCTTGCCTGTTGCCAATCGTTCGCGAACCGGGTTGAGGCAATCTCCGGGATATTCTTGGAATGTAATTAAGGTGTCCCCGATAAGAAACAAGCTAACCTGCTCGGTCACAAATGGCTGATGACTCGTAGGCATCCGCAAGACGAGATAACTGTTGTTATCGAAGGAATCCAGTTTGGCGTGTTGGTTGACGTTGACGACGTCTTCTAAGGCCAGGGCATGCAGTCCAAATTGATTGCCAAGCTGTTTGAGGAGTTCAATATTCGCTAAGCCATCGACGTTAATCCAAGTGACTTTCGCTGAGGGAATCTCGCTTGGGCTGGTGGCTCCCTGGCTTTCCGCTATTTGCGAGGGTGATCCCGCCGCGACTCGACGGGGCCTCAGTTTACCAGGAGTGTGCCGAACCAATTGAGTTGTGACTTCTTGTTCCGAATCCAAGTGCAGATCACTGTGGTGTGTGCGATCGTATTCAATCCAGCGGACCCGACTGTCGTCGGCAAAATCATGTCGAACTAGTGTGCCTGGCGATGCGCCAATCTGGGTACGCGGTCGGTTCTGGTGAAAGTGCATGATTACCAATTTGAGTAACTTAGGCAGAGCGAGGGTCTGAGCAAGTATTCGAGAATTGTTTATAATTTAAGGGTTTCACATTACACGTGCACAATGGAAGCTAACCCCAAGATGGAACCCCTGAATCTCAAAGAGTTTGAATATAACATTGTGGTCCGACAATTGACCATGGATGATTTCGACGCTTTGAAAGCCATGGCAGAATTGTGCTTCCCTGGCATTCCAGGTTGGACACGAGAGCAAATTGCAAGCCAATTGGAAATTTTTCCGGAAGGGCAGTTATGCATCGAAATCGATGGAAAGCTGGCTGCCACTGCCAATAACTTGATTCTCGACTACGATTCCAGCCTGGAATGGCACAACTGGAAGGTCATTGCTGACGGCGGGTTTATTCGCAATCACAAACCGAAAGGAGATACGTTATACGGTATTGAAATCATGGTTCATCCAGATTTTCGTGGCATGAAACTGTCACGACGTCTATACGATGCTCGCAAACAGATATGCCGCGACAAGAACTTAGCCAGGTTCATTATTGCGGGACGAATTCCCGGTTACCACAAACACGCCACGAAGATTTCCGCAAGCGAATATATCGACAACGTCTTGCAAAAAGCAATATTTGATCCCGTGTTAACGGCCCAGCTTTCTAACGGCTTTTCGGTGCGTGGCTTGATACCGAATTACCTGCCAGCGGATGTGGAATCTTGTGGTTTTGCCACCTATCTTGAATGGACCAATTTGGATTATGTGCCTGGTGCCAAGCGGCGCTTCCATAGCTTGGTCGAACAAATTCGCGTTTGTGTTGTTCAGTACCAGTTGCGGACGATATCCGGGTTCGACGAATTCGCCAAGCAGTGCGAGTTTTTCGTCGATACGGCCTCGGACTATAAGTCAGACTTTGTGCTTTTCCCCGAGTTGTTCACGACACAGTTGTTGTCCTGCGTTGAGGCCTCGCGGCCGGGACAGGCCGCCCGACAACTGGCAGATTTTACGCCTCAGTTCTTAGACTTCTTTATCGATTTGGCCGTCAAGTTCAACGTGAACATTATTGGGGGATCCCAATTCGTGATTGAGAACGATACGCTCTACAACGTAGCCTATCTGTTCCGTCGCGACGGTACGATTGGCAAACAGTACAAAATCCACATTACGCCCAGCGAACGTAAGTGGTGGGGAGTCAATCCTGGCAATCGCGTCGAAGTCTTTGACACCGATTGTGGAGTCATTGCCATCCAGATCTGCTACGACATTGAATTCCCTGAGTTGACGCGAATTGCGGCCCAGAAAGGTGCACAGATCGTATTTGTGCCATTTAATACTGACACGCGACACGGCTATTTACGCGTGCGACATTGCGCCTTGGCACGCTGCGTGGAAAACCACATGTATGTCGCCATCGCTGGCTGTACGGGCAACCTGCCATTCGTCGAAAACTCAGATATTCACTACGCACAATCTGGGATCTACACGCCTGCGGACGTCGAATTTGCACGGGATGCCATCGCGGCCGAGTGTAATCCGAACGTCGAGACTCTGATCGTTCACGATTTGGATATTGAACAACTGCGTCGTCACCGCGACGCGGGTTCGGTTCAAAACTGGAATGATCGTCGTCGCGACGTCTACCGAATCGTGTACGATGAAGACGGTAAATCATACACGGTCTAACCCCGGTCGAGAAATTCTCGATCACATTTGAAACACGAGCGCAGCTTGCGAGTATCCGGCAGAAGTGCCCAACAAGAGAACGCTGTCGCCGGTTTGAACCAAATGGCTTTTCCGGAGGTAGTCCACCATATAGGGAATGCTGGCTGCAATCATATTACCGACATTCTGGACGGCGACGTGAAACCTTTCCGGCGGGACTCCTAGTAGTCCACGTACCATTTCAAGTGCTTTGGGCGAAGCTTGGTGAGGTATGAAGTGGAGCGAGTGTGGCGAGAACGTTGGATCATTCTGTTGCAATTGCTCAAGCACTCGCTGAACCATCGGTTTCAGCTTGCGCATGGCTACGCGAAATACTGCTGGACCGTCCATCGAGAATTGATACTCGCCGCGGCGCTCGGCCGTATAGTCGAAGACGGGAAGTTTGTGCCCGCCGCCTTCGACATGACAACATTCTATGTGTTCGGCATACGTCTCATGCGCAAATACATAAGGACCAGACACGTCTTCCCTTCGCAAGACCAGTGCGGCTGCACCATCGCCGATCAACGCTGCGCTTTCGGGTTGAGAAAGGTTGACGCCGCCCAAACCTGACTCAGAGGCGACCAGCAAAATGTGGCGGTATGACCCGGTGAGAAACATGCCGTTAATCAGATTCAAGGCGACAGGCACGCCCAAGCAAGTGCTCTGAATATCGAAACATGGTATGCCGACTGCATCCGCAAACTGCTGCTGATAGTGAGCTGCATTACACGGAATGGGCCGAAATTGCGAAGTGCTGCAATCGATGATGGCGTCAATCTCCGACCAAGCTACCCGCCCATCACGCATTGCCTCAACGATCGCGCAGCTTGCCATGCTAACCAATGTTTCCGGTGCGAGGCATTCGTAGCGCGTTGCGACGCCAACATGGGAAGCACACCAACCGTTCGCCAAACCGAGACGGGTATCCATGTCCTGCGCAGTGAGACAAGCCTGGGGAAGATAACTGCCACTTCCTAGGATACGGAAATTCTGTTTAGCAACCACTCCGTGGCGACCTTTCGCACGCGTTTGTCGGACCAATACTCTAGATGCCGCATACCAGGGATCATTACGTCGGCAGAGCAAAATCTTCTCGATAACCAATCTCGCTTGCCTTGCACCACGGTTAGTCTAAACAATTGTTCAGCCAACTGGCGATTAGCGACTGGTCCCAAAGCCAACACTTCGATTTCCCCGGAGTGGGCGGCGTTTTTCCACAGCCCCTGGGTGGCCAACTGCAGACCACAGCTACCTGTAATTAGCAGCAACCGATCGGTCGATTGTATTAAAGTCTGCCAATGACGCGCAGCCGATTTTCGATAGCTTTCCCGGCGGCAGATAGTGTACTGCCAGCTATTATTCAGGCTAGCTCTAAATAGTGAGGGCTGGGTGGTGTCAGGCGAGTCTGGAATTGCAACAAAGGGGAAATTGTTTTCTACGAACGTGCCATGTTCGACATGACCAAGTGCTTGTTGAGTGGCCGTGCGGAGTTCGTTTAGGAACTCAAGCTGGGTGGCACTTAAGCGGCAATGTGTCGGATCGCTCAGCCCAGTCACAATCGCTACCTTCCATGTGGTCGGTACATGTAGGATCGGTGGTAGCTCAAGGATTTTCACATCAAATTGCTTCTGTAATGGTAACCGTTCACGATGTGTCGGCTTGTGTGACAGGGTCGGGAGTCTTTTCAGCCTAAATCGTTCGCCAATTAGAAACCACATGTTCCTACCAGCGGCATCTCATCGGTGGCGGGCGCTGCTGAAAAAACTCCCGACCCTTTCCTGTCGACGCCAAGTTCGTGAATGGTTACCTGTAATGAGTGCTCGCTTGATCCAATCGCGCCTAGTCACACTGACGGTACCTTTGATCACGCGAAACGCGAACCAACTTACCACGCCAGCGAATGTAGGGCACGCAGGCTGCCGAAACCAAGTGCAATGGCTGTAGAAGTTCAGCTAGCAGCGAGAGTCCCAGGTTGGTTGACAATGGCTTACCAAAAGCACTGCGGTGTGCGACCCAGATCGTAGCTTGACGTATTGCTAACACGATTCCCATGGCTACGAAAGTCCACGCATGCCAGACACTCAAGGCCAAGGCGAGGGTCAAGAGGATAGGCGGCAGTCCCAAGAATGTGGCCAATAGAATCTGAATCTTCAGCGGTTGATCGCCAGTCAGCAGCAACGCGAAACTCATCCAACGATGCATCAGCTGGCGATACCTGCGTGCGGATGTGATGCTGGTCGCAATTCGCTGGCGCGATGTGTCCTGGTGAATCGTTTTGCCGTGGCAGCGAAACCACTGGGCGACCGCGTAATCGTCGCACAGCAGGTGTTGGATACAAGAAAATCCACCCAACTCGCGCAATGTTTCTGTTTTGGCAACATAGAACATCCCATTGATCGACAGTGGTGCAAAGAAATTCAAGAGCGGAAGATAAGTCGTTACCGAGTTGTTGTTGACAAAGTGCGCTACCAAATCGCTCCAGACGTTCGCTCCTCGCTGATAAGTTGGCAGACCCGTGGCAAGGTCGTGGCAGACCAAACTGCTGTGGGCAGCTTGCAGCGATGATGCGGTAATCATCGTGTCATCATCGAGCACGACGAAATAGGTGGTCTTGACCTGGGCGAGGGCAAGCTCCAGCTTGAATGATTTGGGATTCACGTCGACAGGCGCGGCCGGACATAGGATAATTTGCAAGTCTCTGCGATCCACTGAATCTTTGATGTGTGTGGAAACCGCTTTCGCCTCGCTGTCGTCATCATCCACCAGCCACAGGAACGGGCAATTCGGAAGTTGGCTTGCATTCTCAGCAAGAGTCGCGGCGAGTAAAGGATCTCCTGAGAGAATGGGCTGGACGATCGTAAACTGGCATAGGTCGAATGATTGTTCCTCGCTGCTCTGCACGGGCCGTTGTCGAATAACGCGTCGTGCCAGCCACAATCTCACTAGCACCAGCAGCGTGTAGAAGGTGGCGCTGAACAGAAACATCGACTGCGTCCATGCCATGGCTAACCTGCGTCTCGATACGGATCTTCCGCTTGTACCCACTGCGCGAAGTCCTGGACAGCCTTCTCAACCGTCTGGGGCAAGGGGCCAAACGTGTCCTGCATTTTTGTGACGTCAAAGGTTTTGGAATAGGCAAATACGTGCACGCCAAAGGGTGTGATGGGCGGCTCGTGGGTAGGCCACAAAATCGAGTACACACGCTCGATCACGTAGGCGGCAGCGAATGCAGTTCTTACTGACAGCTTGCGTCGTGGCTGGGGAATTTCAAGTTTTTGAAAGATGTTCAATAAGAACGGAATGATTTCAACAGGCTGCCCGTCGGTCAAATTGAAATCGCCAACGATATCAGTTTTCTCGGCTGCTTGTCGGAAACAGTGTATCAAGTTGTCGATCGACAGCAGGTCGCCGATGGCGGGTTGGCCGCGCCGAACCAGCAGCGGCAGGCGTCCAGCCTGCGCGGCAGCCAGGATGCGAGGAAACAATACGCTGTCACCCCGACCGTATACTGCCCGGGGTCTCAAAACGCACCATGGTCCCGAGTAGCGTCGCACGATAGCTTCAGCGGTTTGTTTGGTGGCGGCATAAATGTTGACGGGATGTGAGGCCAGCGATGTACTCTCAGAAATATCATACTGATCGCGTTTCTCGTAGTAGACGCTTGAAGACGAGACAAAAATTAGCTTTGGTTGTCGAAGTTGTTCAGCCAATTTAAGCACGTTCTTCGTTGCCGCTACATTGTCACGCAGAAAATCACGTTGCTTGCCCCAGGGCGCACTACGGGCCGCAGCGTGCAAGATCACATCGACTGAACCGAGCTGCGAGATCAGCTTGGTTGAGATTGCTTCTGCCAAGTCGATCTGCAGGTAATTGGGAGATGCATTGGGACGACGTCCCAGGCCGATCACTCGCCAACCGCCTTCGACGAACGCTTGTACCGCTCTTCCGCCGATAAATCCGCTTGCTCCCGTAATTAAGATGGTTGGCATGGAGCGGACTTGTGCTGACAGGAATGGAATGGGCCTGACGCTAGTTGGGCCAGAATTGGGCGATCTTGCGTTTGAGGAACGTGACGCTGCGGCGAAGCTGTTCGATGCCGTCAACTCCGTCTTCAATGCTAATCCAACCGTTGAAACCAACGCGCGTTAGCTCAGTGAAGATCGCGTCGTAGTCATTGAGCCCTTGTCCAATCTCGCCATGCTTTAGCCGTTTTGCATAGCCCTGGCTGCCTCCCTCCTCGCGACGCAAGTCTTCAATCGTACCTTCGGACAAATATCGGTCGCTGGCATGCATCGTGACCACGCGCTGGCTGACCCGCCGTAGCAGTTCCAACGGGTCTTCGCCTGCAATATAGGTATTGCTGGGGTCGTAGTTGACGCCGAAGTTTGGATGTTCGATCGAGTCAACTAATTGGCAAAAGACATCCATCTTCTGCGCGAATTCAGGATATTCCCAAAAGTCGTCTTTATAGTGATTCTCAAGGATCAAGGTTACGCCGCGTTCCGTTGCATAAGGTAAACATTCGCGAATTGAATCTGCAGCCAATGCGACGCCCTCGTCAATCGTCAATTCTGGTCGGCGCTGCCCGCTTAGCACGCGACAGAATGTGCCGCCTAGCGCGTTAGTCATATCAATCCAGTTCTTTTGCTTAGCGATTTCGCGCCGCCGAAAAGCCGGATCTGGGTGTGTAAAGTCCGGCGAGCAGCACATCATGGGAATGACTTGGCCCTGCTCTTCAACTTCACGGCGAAATCGTGGCCAGTTCCTTTCGTCGGCCATCTCGATAAATCCGGCATACCATTCCAGACCATTGACTCCTAAACTGGCTGCGATCGCGATCCACTCAGAAACTGTCATCGAGCCATCTTTGCAAAGGGCCTGCATATAGGCTTTCGGGAATGCGGCAAGTTGGGGCATCGGTGTCTCGCTAAAAGCAACGCTAGAGGAATTCAAGAGATTCAGAAGCAATTTCGCCCATGTTCACATAGCCTAGGCTTTTTCGCTTGGGAACATAACGCCCTGCGAACGCCTGTAGTTAGTCGGGCCTGAGCACCGATTTGACAACTTCGCCATGATGCATCTTCTCGAAGGCTTGCTGCCACTCAGCAATTGGCCACACGCCACCAACAATGGGTTGGACGTTGAGCTGCCCCGAGCCAAGCAATGCAATGACGCGTTCCCAGATCGGCCAATTGTGGCTGAAGCTACCCTGCAGGGTAACGTTTTTTTGTACGAGCGGATCTAGGTTGAAATTCAGGGGTTGTGGTCCCCAGCCGACCTTGCTGATCCAGCCTGCGGGCCGCACTAACTCCAACGCGATTTTCAAAGTGATACTGGCTCCCGCCGCGTCGATGACACCATCACAGCCCAAGCCATCGCGGTCCATGGCCCAGTCTCTGGCGTTGCCAATGATCGTCTCGCATCCATATTGCTCAGCAACTTTCATTCGACCTGCATCTTGCGGCAGGCCAACGAGCGCGACTTGAGCGCCACATAACCGAGCCATGGCGGCACACAGAATACCTATCGTTCCAGGGCCCAAGACGACCACGCGGTCGCCAGGCTCAATCCGTGCATTGCGAACGACGGCACTATAAGCAACACAGCTTGGCTCCGTTAAGCAAGCTTGCTCCATAGGCAATTGATCCGGTACGCGATGTAGAATTCGCGACGGTACACAAACATACTTGGTCATGGCACCATTGACACCATAGCCAAAGCCCTTGCGCGAGGGGTCCAGATTGTATAGTCCCCTGCGCGACATTGGATTGTTCATGTCGATAATCGCGGCGGTTTCGCTTACTACCCGGTCGCCGGTCGACCAGCCCACGACGCTCTTGCCAACTTCAGCGATTGTCCCACCAAATTCATGTCCCAATACGACGGGGTAATTAACAGGCCAAGAATGGTCAGCCGTCCATTGATGCAGATCGCTTCCACAGACGCCAACATTGGCGACTTGCACGAGCACATCGTCAGGACCGATTTTCGGGCATTCGATATCACGCAACTCGACGCTATGTTTTTCTGGCGCAAAATTGACAACAGCCATCGATTTCATAGGAGTTCCTCTTCTAAGAGCTTTGCGCGTGTACCGCGTCGCAAATCAAGCGCAGTGATGATTCCAAATCGCCGTCGGCGGTCTTGAATGAATCGGCATCAATCGTAAGCGGTGCTCCCAAGACGACAAGTGGAGCTCCGTAGGATGGGCATTGAATCGCTTGTTCGAGCGAAAGTCCTCCTACGGCTTGAACCGGCACCTTGACCGCCGCGCACACATCGCGCAGTTGATCCAAGGGGCTTGGCATCCGTTCGCCACGGGCAGCGATCCCGCGACGTTCGTCGTAGCCGATATGGTGAATAATGTAGTCGCACCCCAAGTCTTCGAGCCATCTTGCACCGGCAACCATATCGGGACTAACCATGTTGTCCCCCATGACTTTGACGCCGTGGTCCTGCCCGGCCTTGACCACACAACGCACCGTTTCTTCGTGAGCTCGCGCCATAACCACGACATGCGTTGCGCCTGCACCCGCCATCATCTCGGCCTCGAGGTAACCACCATCCATCGTCTTCAGGTCCGCGACGATAGGCGTGTCGGGAAATTCGGCTCGCAATGCACGAACTCCATGCAGGCCTTCGGCGAGAATGAGTGGCGTGCCCGCCTCAAGCCAATCGACGCCAGCTCGCATAGCCATATGGGCCGTCTCGATCGCCTCACGAATGTTGGTCAAGTCTAAAGAAATCTGTACGATAGTTTTCATGGAAATCCGAACGGGGAAACGGGAGTCACATAGTTGAAGCGTAGGCGTGCGATTCTACTATGCTGCTGAGCCTAAGCAACTGGGCGAACAAGAGTACCTAAGCTTTGTGCCAGCTTTGTGCCTGGACACTCGAATATCGAACTCTGTAAGTGCGTCGTTTAACTTACAATGCACAAAGTGAAATATATATCTGCCTCAATATTGCAAGTTAATCGTGCATCGAATGCCCTCGCACGCGCATTGGACTACGATAATTTGTAGGTTAGAAACGCGTTGGGAGCCCTTTGCCTCGTACGCGTCAAACATGCCAAGAAATACACTTTGAAGATAAACGGACATCCAGTTGAGCGAAGCGTATCCTGGCTTGCAATCTAATTCTGACGATGCCTTCGATGCCGCTGTAGATGCGTTTATTGTCGAGCTTGAGTCGAACCCACAGTTGGACCCTCAGCAACTCGTGGTAGCCTTTCCTGATCGAAAATCGGAAATCCTCAGGCTTTTTGCGGACGTGCGACGTGAGCCATCCCCCGCTGAACTGCAGGACTTGCCGCCTTTGCCTGGGCAGTACTCGGTGATTGCGCCACGCACGTTGCTAGAGCAAGTTCAGGGCGGACCAAACTCGCCGGCGGCGGTTGGTAAGCATGCGTTACCACCAAGCGGCGCGGCGGTCATTCAGCTCCCCCAACAGCTTGGCGCCTACACGCTGGTCGAGAGAATCGGCTCTGGTGGCATGGGCGAAGTGTATCGAGCTGTGCAAGAACAACCGATCGTTCGCGAAGTCGCGGTGAAAATCGTCAAACCGGAAACGGGGGGAAGAGAGCTGCTTGCGCGTTTCGACAACGAACGTCGCAGTTTGGCACGCATGCATCACCCCAATATCGCTATCGTAATTGATGGTGGCGCGACAGAAGACGAACGACCGTATTTGGTAATGGAATTGGTGCGCGGTGTCAGCATTACCGAGTATTGCAGCACGCACGAATTGGGTTTACGACAGCGGCTTAAATTATTGCTTAAAGTCTGCGCGGGTATCCAACATGCACACCAGAAGAGTATCATCCATCGCGATATCAAACCTTCGAACGTGCTAGTGACCGAAGTTGACCACGTGCCCATACCCAAAGTTATCGACTTTGGTTTGGCCAAAGTAATGGCTGATGAGCAAGGTAGTGACGATAGCTTCCAGTCGTCCCACACGCTGCTTGGGCAAATTCTTGGCACGCTGCAGTATATGAGTCCTGAACAAGCTAGTTTGCAGAATGACCGAATCGATACTCGCAGCGACGTGTTTGCACTTGGCATTCTGCTGTTCGAACTGGTAACGGGCACCACACCACTGGCTGGTCAACTGTGTAGTGAAGTCCCTATCGATGAACGTCTGCGTGCCGTGCGGCAGCAAGTGCCTATACGCCCTAGCGAGCGGTGCGCGAGCCAAAGCACGCGAAAAATGTCCGACAGCTAGATGTGCCACGAGCGTCGTCATCGTCTACGATCACGTCGTCGCAAGCTAGCCAGCTGCGCGGTGACCTCGACGCGATTTGTATGAAGGCACTTGCTTCCGATCCGGCCCAACGCTACGAGTCTGCGGCGGCCTTTGCCGAGGACATCGAGCGGTTCTTAGACAATCGCCCCGTCTTTGCCTCGCAACCATCGGAACTGTCCATTCTGCTGAAGTACGCTTATCGCCATCGCGTCGCGGTGGGAACCATCTGCGCTATCGCTGTGATGTTGTTGGTAGCGGTCGTCGTCAGCACGCTACTGGCCATCAAAGCGACGCGCGCCGAGCAATTAGCCGAAGGTCGCAGTACCCTGCTAGCTGAAGCACGCTTAAGAGCCGAAAGCAGCCTATACATCTCGCAAATGAACTTGGTCCAGCAGGCGATTCGACAAGGCGATTTGCAGCAGGCGCGTGGCTACCTGACGCGACATATCCCCGAAGCCGATGAGCCCGATCTACGCGGTTTTGAATGGTACTACTGGAACCACCATTTGAAAAATTATCTGGGTGAAGTTGATGCCGAGCAGGAGATATTCTCTGTGTTGCTCGCACCGAGTGGCAAGTTTATCGTCTGTTGTGGTATGGGCCGTGTTCAATTTTGGGACCCGCAGACGCACCAACTGATACGCGAATTGCACGTTAGTGATGAGATGATGACAGGCATGGCACTGACGCGCGACGAGCGACGACTGGCGACTGGCGGCAAGAATGGGCAAGTGGCCATGTGGGATCTCCAGCACAATGATGCTCAAGTGTTCGCGGTAGAATTTGACGATCCCATTCGCGCGCTGGCGCTTGATTCCAGCGGTAAACTGCTGTTTGCCGGTGGCGTTAGCGGCACAGTGCGTGTACTCGACGCTGAAACTGGCACACTGCTCAGCGAATTTGCTGCTCACGAGCACAACGTTTACAGCTTGGATGTAGCTCCCGATGATCGTTTGCTTGCTTCCGGTGGTGGAGACAACTTGGCGAAGGTCTGGCAATTCGATGCTACAGGGCAACTGAAACTTGACGCCGTGCAGACGCTCAAGGAACATAGTGCCGCAGTCCGCTCTGTTAAATTTTCACCTGACTCTAGACTGCTTGCATCCGGATCGTATGACAGCCGTACCAATATTTGGGAGGTCGAAACTGGCCAGCGGTTACATCGTTTGCGCGGTCACTCGGAAGAAGTTTATCAAGCAGCTTTTTCGCCCGACGGAAAGACACTCGCTACCTGCAGTCGGGACGAGACAATCAAGTTATGGGACGTAGCTAACGGTTTTGAAAAGGAAACCTTGGTAGGTCACCGCTTTACCGTTTACTCCGTCGCGTATTCTACCGATGGGCAACAGCTCGTCTCGGGTGCCTTTGACAAGACGCTAAAGTTTTGGGATGTGTCGAGCGCCCGTGAGCCACTTGTCTTCTACGATCATGAAAAAGCGATTCGCAATATCGCGTATTCGCCAGATTCAAAATGGCTGGCCAGTGTCGGCGATGACGGAACGATTGTCGTCCGTACGCTCCACGGCAAATTGATTCAACAGCTCCACCCCGCACGTGAATCCATCGATTCGGTTGCCTTCCTACCAGCTCAAGATGGGCAGTTAACGGTCCAGTCTCGGCTGCTAACAGGCTATAGCGATGGAGTCATCCAGGTCTACAACCTACCGTCGGGTGAACCTATTCTGGAAATCGAGGCACATGCCGACCGAGTATTCTCGATCCAGGTCGCGCCAGGGGCGAAACAATTCGCTTCGGCGGGTGATCGTTGCGTCAAGATGTGGGACGCGACGAATCTACAACTCCAGCAGCAACTCGACTTGTCTGAGTTCCAATCTGCCGTGGCGTTAGCCCTGATGGAAAATGCTTGCGGCTGTTGGCGAAAACGCGTGCATTGGTAATATGGGATCTTCCGCCTGCACGAGGCGAACGACGATCGTTGGCCAGCCAGAAAGACTTTATGCCGTGTGTTTTTCGCCAGATAGCCAGTTCTCGCTTACGGTACGCGGTCGAAAAAGTCTACTTGTACGATGTTCACCGTGAGGCACAAGTCCAGCGAATTCACGGGGCATTCGTCAACCGTGCATTCCATCCACCTCGCTGATAAACGGACGCTCGTCACGGGTGGAACCGGATGCAAATTAAGTTTTGGATATTAATTCTGGCGAAGTCAAGACCAGCTTGAAGGATTGGGTCACGATTGCCAGGATTATCGATATGCATGTCACCGGAACGGCAACGTGCGTTAGCGATTGCAGACGGTCGAGCGCAATCCGTATGTGAAGGGCTACACATTGATCTGACGCTCTGCCAAATTGAAACTCGGTTTAATGGTGTACCACGCTCACGACCAGAACGAATCTGGTCGTCGCCGCTCAGGAACAATTGTTGTCTTCATGGATTTGCCATCAAGCGTTATCTTCTGGGGCACTCCGGGACGAATTCGCGGGCTGACGATATTTATCAAGATTTTGCCTTAGTTTCGAGGTGACGCACGCAGCTAACCGAAAAGGGCCGTTTTCGAAGTTTCCTGAAAGTGGTTCTGGGGCGAATGGTGTCGACTACTATCGTCGTTGCCATCGCCAAGAGTTGCAAATGGAGTCTACCTACGAGGCTGCTTGAGTCAATCGACGAGGCTGCGTTCGTCAATGTCGGCGTGATCAAATGCTTGCTCATCGGAAGCAATTGGCGGACGAGAATCGCGAACCGAAACCTTTGGTATCGCACATTGAAGCTGCGAGTAGAAAATCCAGAGGCCTCTTCCGTAGACTTAAGCGCAGGAGTTAGAAAGCAACTTTCGCAGAGCTTTACCGATACGCGTTTTCGCGTCACGCTGCATCGCGCTCGTGAACGTTTTTCCAGCTACTTGGTTCGTAGTATCGCAGCAACTCTACAAGTTGCAACAAGTTCTGCAGTCGAAGACGAACTGGCACAGCTCGAACTCTTGCAGTACTGTCAACCGTTTCTTTCAACCGAACGATAACTCTCCAACCCGGGATCAATCATCATGGCCCTCCCAACATCAAAGCTCTTGTCGCTACTGGGAATTTTTTTCTTCAGTATGGCAGCGGCCCAAGAAACCGTGCCGGAATCGATTTCAAGATCGACAATTCGGCCTATGATCGATGACCAGGCACCTGGCTGGCGCTCACTGGTCGAGAACGACTTTGCGGCAGTCAATAGTCAGCCAGATACATGGAGCTGGAAAGATGGTGTGTTGCACTGTACCGGTCAGCCGGTCAGCGTCTTGCGTTCCAAGGAGACGATGCAGAACTTTGAATTGGTAGTCGAATGGATGCATGAACGGGCGGCGGGGAATTCTGGGGTGTTCGTATGGGTCACGCCTGAATCGATCAAGAAGCTCACCGAAGCTGGCAAGCCTGGGCTACCCGACGGCATCGAGGTGCAAATCCTGGATCACGGCTACACGGACAAGATGAAAGCCGCTGGCAAGGATACCGATTGGTTCGGAACCAATGGCGATGTTTTTGCCTGTCGCGTCAAGATGACTCCGTTTCCGCCCTTGTCTCCCAACGGCACACGCAGCTTTCCACGCAAATTGCTTGCCAACGGCCATGGCCATTGGAATCAATACTACATCCGCGCGATCAACGGTGAAATTCGCTTGTGGGTCAACGGCGAAGAAGTATCCGGCGGCACCGACATTGAACCGTCCGAGGGTTACCTGTGTTTAGAAAGCGAGGGTTCACCGATTCAGTTTCGCAAGCTTCGCATCCGGGAACTGCCCTAGCTTGAATCGTTATTGACCACACATAGCCGAGTTCTGCTCGGAAATATCGCTTGTTCTAGCTCTACGAATCGTTCAAAAAGGCGGCTATTTGTTCTTTTTGTAGGCTATCGTATACGAACACCAAACGAGTCGTTCATGTTCGAATACACATTTTGCGGGACTTGAAGAACAACTCACTTTCCGGTCGGCGAGATGTCACGTACAGTAGTGGGTGCATCGCGAATTTGGTTCCGTGCCACATCGACGCCTTACAGCCAGCCGTTAAATGCCCCCGACGCGTCGGCGATATGTGTTGCCAGCATCTTTCGCCAGCAATTTGCAGTTGAACGAACCCCTGTACTTATTGACTACCCAATGAAACTTCGACTATCTCAAACGCTTATGTACATTGTCCTCAGTCTGTGCGTCTCCGCACCGGGAGCGGCGCAAACTGAATCTACCTCTAAACCCGCTCAGTACGACAAATCGGTTCCTGAGCCGACACTGGAGGGAATCAAGTATGGGGCGCACAATCGCCATGTTATTGATTTTTGGCGGGCGGATTCCGAGTCGCCAACGCCGTTAGTGTTTGTCATTCACGGTGGCGGCTGGCGCGGCGGCAGCAAAGAAAGGGTACATAAGTTTGTGGAAGTGAAAGCACTTTTGAAGGCTGGGATCTCGGTAGCAGCGATCAATTACCGATATGTCACTCAAGCAGGCGACACGAGTCCACCTGTAAAAGTTCCGTTGTATGACGCTGCCAGGGCGCTGCAGTTTGTTCGGTCGAAATCGACGGAGTGGAATATCGACAAACAACGCATCGCTGCAACCGGTGGTTCTGCAGGAGCCTGCTCCAGTCTGTGGTTGGCCTTTCATGATGATCTCGCTGACCCAGCAAACGCTGATCCCGTTGCGCGTGAATCCAGTCGACTGCGGTGTGCTGCTGTGATGGGTGCACAAACTAGTCTCGACCCCAAGCAAATGAAAGAATGGACGCCGAACAGTAAGTACGGCGCCCACGCGTTCGGTAAAGCGAGCTTTGAAGAGTTCCTGGCTGACCGAGAGGAGATTTTACCCTGGATCGCGGAGTATTCTCCATACGCATTGGTTAGCAAAGGCGATCCGCCGATTTTCCTGGTTTACTCATCCATGCCAGCCCTTGGCAAGCACGCGAAAGACCCCACGCACACAGCCAACTTCGGTGTAAAGCTTCAGGAGCACTGTGAATCAATCGGTGTCGCGTGCGAACTGTCTTATCCTGGTGCGACAAATGTGACTCATCAGAATCCTACCGAGTATTTGATTGCGACGCTCAAGCAGGAGTCACAGTGATTTCGCCAATGACCGAGAGCTGATTACAAAAAGTGCCGTAGCGGATTTCGTCAAGAGTTCGACCTTTGGCCGCCAATCAAGAATCGAGAGTCTCGTAGGCTTTGCGGACAACAGCGATCTAGTGAGAGCGACATGAGCAAGGATCAAAGCAATCAGCGGCAGGCTACTTCTTCGGCACCATGTCTTGGACAGGGCACTCCCATCGACCGTAGGGGGTTTGTGGGATGTGCTGGCGCCGCAGCGGCTAGCCTGGCCGCGGCAGGGCCGATAGTGGTTTGTGCGCAAGACGCCCAAGTGGAACTTCCGGCGATTGTCACTCTCGGTGACGCTCACAAAGGGACGCTGGAGATTGATCTGCGGATCATGAACCAATACGCGAGACAACCGCAGAAAGTTCAGGACTTCTACACCGCATGTCGAGCGGCGATGACAGGAGCGAATCCCGACACAGCACTGGTCGAAGTTTGCCAAGCTTACCAATACTCGAAGCTCGGCGGTCCAATGTTAGGCGACATCACTTCAACCAACGTGGCTGTTTGGATGCATCTGCCAGAGCCGAGGCGCGTTCATGTCTCAGTGACGGAAAAACTAGACGGTGCATCGAAGATATTCAAGTCAACCGAAGCTGAGCGGTTTCATTCGGTGCGATGTGAGGGACTGGTGCCCGATACTCGCTATGTCTATACCGCATCGGATTCGACGGGGCAAGAACTTGGAAGCGGCGAATTTACGACAGCTCCGGCCGCGCTTTCAGACAAGCCCTTTCAGATTGCCTTTGGCACGTGCTTTCACAAAGTTGGGCTACATCGGCCGGAGTTGTTGCGGCTTGTCCGAGAAAGAGGCAATCGGGCGATGCTCATTCTTGGAGATAGCGCTGTGGACGACCGAAGGAACGATTTTGGACTGATCAACGCTGACTATCTTCTACGCAACCTCTCGGTGCCCTGGCAACAGTTAGCGGCGAATGTTCCCGTCTTCACAGCATGGGATGACCATGACTATTGGGACAACGATACGTCGGGGGCACGGTCCAATTCGAAGAAGCCAATTGACGTTGATGGCTTGCGCAGAATATGGCGAACTCAATGGAACAATCCGGATCGCGGCCAAGATCGCAATGGGATCTATTTCCAAACCAAGATCGGGCCCGTGCAATTTATTGCTCTGGATACACGCTCCTGCCGCGTCAACGAACGGCGTGGAAAAAGGAATTGTTATTTGGGCGAAGAGCAGATGGGCTGGCTGAAACAGCAGATTAGCGAATCTAAATCGCCTTTCGTACTCATCAGCTCCGGCACGATGTGGTCTGATTATATCTCTGACGGAAAAGATAGCTGGGGCACATGGGACACCGAAGGCCGCGAAGAAATTTTTCAGGCGATCGACGCCAAAATAGGGTCTCAAGTGATCTTGCTTTCCGGTGATCGCCATGGCGCTCGTGGCTTTGCCATTCCTCGTCCCGGCGGCAAGAAAATCTACGAGTTTGAAATTGCAACACTAGGTGGCGTGCCAGGACCGGAGCCGTTTGGAAAAGACAAGTCAGCTCAATTGTTCGGCTTGCCCAGCCGCTCCTGGGCGTTCAGCGAATTTGTTTTTCAAATCGTCAAAGGTGTTCCTCAAGTGACTTTTCATCTGGTAAACCAGGATGGGGAACTTTTGCAAGATATGGTGCTGGATTCATAAGGATCCGCCAAGCGATACCGACGCGACTCCAGCGACGACATGAAGCAAGTCAGGGAAGCATAATCCGCTCGCAGACGACTCGATCCGAAGTTGGATCAGAGTTAGACTTATCGTTCGCCTGACGATATTGTCCTTGCAGTTTTCCGTTGATGATAATCCATGAAATATAAGTTATTTGCGGTTGCCCTGATTCTTTTCGCTTCGAACGGTGCCTTTTCTCAGCAGGATTTCATCGACAAGCTTTCCCTGGAATCAATCTACGGCGACAAGGCGACCTCTGCCAAGGCCTTCAATGCCGCCTGGGCGACAGAAGGCCATAGCTACGCGGTTCAGGAAGATTCTGCAGAACAGCCTGCAGATGGTGATGGCAGTGACGGTGCGAAAGACATTGTCTGGCTGGATGCCGTGACTGGCGATAAGGAAATCCTGGTTAAGTCATCACAACTGATACCGGCAGGCAGCGAAGTGCCACTGTCCGTGTATTCATACGAGTTTTCTGCTGATCGTTCACTCGTGTTGATCTATACGAACACCAAACGAGTTTGGCGGCAGAATACGCGTGGCGACTACTGGGTGTTGGACCTGACAGCACATACTCTGCAGAAAGTTGGAAAAGACCGTCCAGAGTCATCACTCATGTTTGCAAAGTTCTCGCCGAACGGAAAGTCTTTAGCGTATGTCTACGATCGGAACATTTATGTGGAGGACATTAAATCTCAAGCGGTCGTGCCGATAACGAATGCCGACGACCCGCACATCATCAATGGTACGTCTGATTGGGTAAATGAAGAAGAACTCAGTATTCGAGATGGATTTCGCTGGAGCCCCGATGGCAGCCAGATTGCGTACTGGCAATTCGACACAACCGGCGTGCCGGAAATGACAATGATCGACAATACAGCCGATCGGTATCCGAAGTTGATTACGTTTACTTATCCAAAGGCAGGGCAGCAGAACTCGTCGTGTAGGATTGGCGTCGCGACTCTTGCGACCGGTGAAACAAGCTGGGTTTCGCTAGCGGGCGACCCTCGAGAACACTACGTAGCCCGCATTGAGTGGGCTCCGAAACATGAAGGTCGTTCTGCGGAACTTATTCTGCAACAGCTCAATCGATTGCAAAACACCAATCGCGTTCTCAGTTGGAATTCGGCAACCCATCAGACACGCGAAATCTTCGTTGAGCGAGATGAGGCGTGGGTTGATGTGCACGACGAGATGTTTTGGTTGGCCGACGGCAGGCACTTTACATGGGCTAGTGAGCGGGATGGATGGCGTCGTATTTATCTTGTCGACAGCCGCACTGGCGCAAGAAATCCTGTGACTCCCACGAACGTCGATGCTATTGAATTGGTGGCCATCGATGATTCTAGTGAGCTGGCGTATGTGATCGCGTCGCCAGAAAATGCAACACAGCGATATCTCTACCATGTCAACCTCGACGGCTCGGGGTGGCAGCGTCTTTCACCGACATCGCAGCCGGGAACCCATGCTTATCGCTTTTCGGCTGACAAAAAGTTTGCTGTTCACACCTGGTCCAGCCTGACTAGAGTGCCAACGATCGATCTGATTTCGCTGCCAGATCACCAGACCATTCGCGTGCTAGAAGGCAACGAGAAACTGGCTGAGCATATCGCAAAGCACTGCACTGCGCGGGCTAGTTTTCAAAAGGTTGAAATCGAAGAAGGAGTGCAACTGGATTCGTGGGTGATTCAACCTGCGGCCATGGAACCTGGCAAGAAGTACCCTCTGTTGATCTACGTTTACGGCGAGCCCGCAGGAACAACAGTTGTAGATCAATGGATGGGTTCGAGCTACGAATGGTACCAAATGCTGGCTCAGCAGGGTTATGTTGTCATGAGCTTTGACAATCGTGGTACGCCAGCACCCAAAGGACGCGAATGGCGAAAGAGCATTTATGGAAAAATTGGGATCAATGCCTCGATCGATCAGGCCGCTGCTGTCAGAAAGGTGTTGGCTGGCAATTCAGATCTTGACCCAGCGCGGGTTGGTGTTTGGGGGTGGAGCGGCGGTGGATCGATGACACTAAATGCCATGTTCCGCTACCCCGACTTGTACTCAACCGGAATCTCTATCGCTCCGGTCCCTGACCAACTGGGGTATGACACGATCTATCAAGAACGCTATATGGGGCTGCCTAGTGACAACCCCAACGGATACCAAGATGGCTCGCCGATTCACATGTGTGCTCAACTGACTGGAAAGCTGCTGCTGATCCACGGAACCGGTGACGATAACTGCCACTACGCAACGATGGAACAGCTCATCGACAAATTGATCGAGCACAATAAGCAGTTCGACATGTTGTTGTACCCCAATCGTACTCACGCAATTCGGGAAGGGAAAAACACGACCTTGCATTTACGCACTTTGATGACGAACTATTTGCACGCCAACTTACCGCCAGGACCACGCGATTAGCCTATTGCTCATATCTGGGAGGGCACCTGGGCAACCGGGCCCCTATCCCGATCTTGGTTCTTCACTTCTTTTTGGCTGCCCAATTCAACACAAGACCTTATTCTGGGCGAGTTACCGACAAGCCTAATTGCGTTAGAAATAATTTTCCAAGCCAGAATGTTCCACCCCCAGCTACTATCGCAATCGGAAGACCAATCGCCCTAGCGATTCCGCCGCCGGTTCGATTTCCTGACTCTGTATACATCAAAATGGGAATCAACACTGCCGCGCCGGCGACCAGAATCGTCAAAATCGCAAGGCACCATCCTGCAGCTGTAAGCTTAGACAAGTCAATATCCATTCCTGAATTCTTTTTCAAGGTTTCGCTACCGGGAGAAGCACGGACAAGCTTGTCAAGATACTCTTTCTTTTTGTTTTGATCTTCGTTCGTCTCTGTCATTGATTCGTCTCTCATCTACGTGTGACATGTCGTGGAACTAACAACGTGAGTAGCTCTGTAGAAACGCTGTCGCAAAGAACGTTACCGATCAGCCGGCGGCGACGAGTGTTTCTCCATTTGAAAACGCTTGATTTGGCCTCTCGCACTATGTGTAGTCAGCTTAGCATAGCTGATGACGTCCCTGACGTGTAATAGTCGCGTACCAGATCGATTGGAGTGGCCAAACCATTGACTTCAAGTATGACGTGATTCGCCGCTGGCGTCCAACCGATTGTTCGCCGCGATTTTGCCTCGCAAGTCGATCCATCGCTCCAGTTGTTTCTGTTCAATCGAAGGAGTATCCAGCGAAGAATACCTCGTCGGGTTGACCATCTTTGTAAAGGACTATGAATACACCTTGACCGCGCTCAATATCTTCGAGGAAATCCATATTCTGTTCCACCATTTCGCGCGTGGGTCTGGTAGTTCCGTAGAGATCCTGAAGGACGTCCTCTGGAAGAGGCGCAACGGCACAGAAGTCCGGTGCGTCTGAGACATGATCCAGATCCAGTATCGAGCGTGTCCCATCCTCGGCGGCATCTTCCATGATCTCTTCGATAGAGGCGTGCTGCGCACCGGGGGATGGTGAGTGAGGTCCGGGTGGAAAATCCGGAAATGGAATTACGGGGTTGTATCGCCCAGCATTGAATTCGCGCTCACGGAGCGATTGAAGCGCAGCATCTACATCACCGGCGTACTTTTCGAAATACCAATACGGATGTGCGCCCATTGGGGACTCCTTGACTTCATAGTCGCTACGCATCAGCGGGCCGGCGCGAGTTGCGTTGTTTTCAAAACCGACCCGACCGCCGGATCCGTTGTATGGTACGCCTGGCATGGGCGCGAACTAATGCGTTGAGGTCTATTGACCAAGTCCCCTGTACGAAAACGGGAATTGTTTAAGGAGACATTATACCGAATGTAACTTATCAAAGATGGAAGTACTAGGCGAAGGCAACTGCGGGGAGGCGACGAACCGTGGGGAGGAAGCGATGTCACGGAGTTCGGAACTCTCCAGGATGCAATGCCTGTTGCTGGCACCGGCATGAGACTTCTCGCCAAAGCTGCGAGGCTACGTACAGAAACGTCGTTGAAGCTTAGAGAGAACCTGAGGCAAGTGGACCGTGCACCACGAAGCCGTTCCCGACAGACTATCCAGGGAGGTCTGTGACGTGTACCCGTGAGTTGACAACTTCGGTCGAAAGGCGGAGCATTCATCGATCGCTTCATCTCTCAAGCCATATTACAAATTCTAACACCGATCTTCGATCTTGACTTCTCCGCACCGAGTTTCGGTTTTCGACCAGGCCGAATCAGGGTGTGCCTCGGATTGGTTCGCAATGTAGTCAAGAATGCCTAGCGCATCCGGTAGCGATCAGCGGCAGGTCTCCAGTCTTGTACTGTTTTGTGTCCTTTGTGGCTCTTCGTGGCTGGTCCGGTAGATCGGTTCGTCGACGGATGAATTGGGACGGCGGGTCGGACATGACTAGCCACCAAAAGGCACAAGAACACAAAGGGGATCTTTTATTGGGAATTGGTGCGCAGTCGCCTGACTGCTGATTGAATCGAATTTGTGAACGTAAGGGTGGGGCCGTAAGGCACCGGGCAGTGTAATAGAGCCCGGCCGCCTACGCGTCACGGCTCACTAAATCAGCAGTCGCCTGCGGCTTGCCGTTAAACGAGTTGACGGCTTGCCCTTAAACGTGAGCACCGTTTAACGGGTTTGTGTCTCGAAGGCTGTGTTGCCCTCAGTAATGAGCAGGCGGCAGTCGATGGGCAAATTTTCGAAAACTTGCGTTTCATCAGTTGTTGGCCAATAGATTTCAAGTCGTTCGAGGCGGTTCGCTTTACCGAGGCCGATGTGCTGCTCGAGTGGGTTGGCACCGAAGCTGCCACCGCTGTTGACCCAGCGAAAGACGGACCGTTGCTCACCTGAATCCATGAAGTCGGCGCGGATGCGAGCACCAATTGCTGAGCGATTCGATGTGCTTCCCTGTAACTTAATGCGTATTGAGTGATTGTCAAAACCAGGGTTTTCGTAGAGCACATCACCAAAGGCATCACCGGGAAATGCACCGCCCATTTGCATAAACACATCCTGGTCGCCATCGCCATCGAAGTCTGCGAACGAGGCACCGTGCCCCTTTTGCACATGAGCGAATCCACCGGAGTACGACACATTTTCAAACTTGGTGCCGTTCTGATTGTGGAACATTAGGTTAGGCATCAAAGCTTTATAGTCTGGATATCCGGTACCCAAGTAGAAATCGAGGAAGCCATCATTGTCCAAGTCGCCGAAGTTGGCACCCATGGGCATCGTGACTTGATTTAGGCCGTACTCATCAGCCGCTTCGCGAAAACCGCTGCCAGTTCCCAAGTAGATGCAGTCGGGATTGCCCGCGGGCACATCGTCTTTGGCTTGCTTCACCAGGCCTGCCATATCGATGACATAGCTGGCTGCGAATATATCCAAGTAACCGTCGTTGTTGACATCCCAGAACCAGCAGGGAAAGCCTGTGATTGGCTGAGTAACGGACAATTGCTCCGCCACGTCGGTGAAACTGCCGTCTTGATTATTGCGATAGAGTCGGTTGGGGCCATTTAGATTTGAAACATACAAATCAGGAAAACGGTCCTGGTCAAAATCCCCCCAGACAGCGCCTTTGGTGAACAAATCGTTGGTAACGCCAGCGTCTCGGGCGATATCGACAAAGCCGTCTGCACCGTCATTTCGGTAGAGTTGGCTGGGGTAACTTTCGTTGCCAACATAGATGTCAAGGTCACCATCGTTATCAAAGTCCGCCCAAGCAGCTGTGGGAGTTGGAAATTCGGCGACCAAGCCTTTCTCAACGGTGACATCCAGAAATTTTCCGTTACCCAAGTTCTCGAGCAGTGAATTCGGGACGCGTCCAGCTTCGGCTAGCCACGCGCCTCGTGTTACATAAACGTCCGGATCGCCATCGTTATCAAAATCTCCCTGAACCATGTTGATTCCACCAACTATACCTGCCAAGCCCGTGTCGCTAGAGATGTCTTCAAATGTCCCGTCGCGTTGGTTACGAAAGAGCATGATCGAGCCGTCGGGGCTCCATGGCGAATTCATCCAATCCAGCCAGCCATCTCCGTCGAAATCTTCGGATATGGCACCACCGCCACAGCTAATCGTTTTGATCCCTGCCTGCAAACCGATTTCTTGAAAGCGCGAGAAGCTTGCCAGTGATTCAAAGGCCGTTGTGGGAATCAAGAACTCAGGTGGAACTGCAGTTGGATGTTCATCCAGAGTCATATAAGCGATGTTCATCAACCACTGTGCTTCCAGGTCGTTTGGATTGATGGCGAGTACCTGCTGGAAGAACTCAATCGCTCGTTCGCTCCCTACGCGAGCCTGGTGAACACCCGATCCACGGATGGGGAGGATACAGCTTTCTCCCGTTTCGCAATGGACACAGTTTTGCGTCTCGGCAAGTCGCAGGTACGTAACGCCAGCTTGAAAAAGAAACTCACGAATCTGAACAGGGGAGAGACTTGGCCGAACATCGTCCAGCAAGCTTGCTGCCGCGTCTATGTGCTGCGTAGCCAGTTCGATTTTTCCTAGACGACGGTGGCCACCGCTGACTAGATACTCCGCAATGAAACGTTCTTGCGTTGCTCGCGGATTGGCTGCCGCCAAACGTCGCTGGTCAGCCTCAAGTGAGGCTGTTTCAAAATATTCGTTGACCCTGAAGGACTGTTGGCCCACAAACGCGAGGCGCTCCACCATCAATTGATGTCCGGAGAGTGCGGCACCGTTTTCTGCCACGTCCGTAGAATTTGGATCGGGGGTACAGCCAGCTAGACCTATCACAGACAGGAAAAGCAAGAGAAAACGCCAGCACCAAGTCATGAACTCTTCCGAAACGAAAACAGCCGAATTCTACATGGCGAAACCCGTCAAGAGTTTCGTGCGTTCGGCAACCACCGCGAAAGTCTTAATGACTTCCGCTTCCACTCCACCTCCAATTCCCCTCTCGCAAAATGCGCAGACAGGGGCTAAGGAACTGCGGCACAACAATCACCGAAATTGAATTAGCAGGCTTATGCGCGAGCTCACCGGTATTTCAGACCGGACGGATCGGGCTGTTCCGCACCATCGGTGATGTGCTGTTTTGCAAAGCAAACCAACGTGATCCACTGGATTTAATCTAAATGGAGCACCAAGAATTCACGACATACTTAAAGAAAAAGTAACGCTGCGCGAGCATCGTTGACCACTGCCACAGGCTGGGAATTGTGGCAAATGATGGCATTCGTAATGAGTGAGCCATTGATGAGGCTTGTTTGCGATGGCCGAGTATGTTGCTGAAAACAGCAGGTTCGATAGAAAGACGTGCGTTAGACGGCAACCCGGCGATTGTAGAGAAACCATTCGATCGAGAGCACTACCAGCGATAGTGCGAGCAACCAACGCCATGTTTCGATGCGGACAATTTCTTTCTGCGGCGCACTGGCAGCAATGCTCTGCGCTCCAATCACCACTTCGGCTGCGGGAGTAATGTCACTTTCTTGTTCACTGAATAAGTTCACGGTGAACAACTGCAGTAACCGGTCATCTTCGGCAGGTTTGACGGTGTAGAAGCCGGTTTGCTCGGTCTGTGTGAAGATCAATTGCGGTTGGCCATTGCGGTCGAGCGTCAGGGGGCGACCCTCGGGCGGAGAGATTTTGACTTGATCATAACGATTCGCCAGATTCAAGATCGCATTTTGACCGGGTTTGACGGTTTTTGAGCCCGCGGTGGCGACAGCGCCGCCCAGGTATTCCAACGAGTTGAGTACAAAAACTGGAAAGCTACGTTTGATGGGCCAGTCGGTATTGGGGGCAACGCCCTCTTCGGTGCGACGCATGAGCGACATGCCGACCACTGCGTCTTGATAGGCTTTGCGTGGTGCAACGCCGATCAGAATTCCAGAGCTACTGCGCACAAGCTCGGTACCGCCGCTGGGAAGTTGCAACGCGGTGCCTTGGACGATGCGGACAGTTCCCAGGTCGACATACTGCAGCATGGGGTGGGCGCGATTGGTATCAATAATAAACGGAGGATCGGCAGATTGGCTTGCGCGCCACGCGCGTTCAATAGCCTGGTTGGCAGCGGTCGAAGTTGTATCGTTCGGTGCTGAATTGTTGGGTTCTGAGTTGTTGTCGGCTCCGACGATATCGCCAGGGCTGGGCGGAAGACCGCCGAAGAATAGCGTATTGGCTTCGGGCATTTTTTCTGGCGAACAATCGTCATAGATGATCAAGTCGATCGTACCGGAGTTAGCGAGTTGAGTGTATTCGGGGCTCGACAATGCGGACGTATCCAGACTGCGTACCGTCGCGAGCGCTGCGCGGGTTCGGTGGCTGTTGCGGCTTCGAGTGCTGCATTGCCATCGGTGACTAATAGAACTTCCAGTTGCCGTGGTGGGTCTAGTCCAGCGTAGGCTTCATTGTCGGATTGTAGATCGTCATCCGCATCGATGGATAACTTTAATTGCCCTTCGCTAACTTCACCAAGTTCAAAGCTGACTCCAGTACTTGAGCGTGGTTCGATTTCGACGTTACTGGCATCCATCAGTTGTCGTCCAACGACAAGCTCGCCTGGACATTGGCCGCTTGATCGCTGAAGTTCTCGATACGCGCGAAGGCTTCGATCTGGCCGCCTTTTTCCAAGTTGCGTTCAACGGTAAAAGCGACGATGGCGACATTGGCTGCTTCGGCTGATCCGATTGGCAAATATTCAGCCGACAGGTTACCTAGATCCATTTGCGGAGCACCGAACCCGCCATCACTCAGAATGTAGAGCTTGGCTGGCATGGCTTCAGCGACTTGCACGTCGTTTAAGTCTTCGATTTGGCTGGTTCGGCCAGGGTTGGCAAGACCGGAGGCGGCGCGGAGGGCTTCATTCAGGTCGGTAGTCCGATTGGTCGGCTGAATTGCATCGATGGCAGCCCGCAGTTTCTTCTTGTCGGACGTAAAGCCTTGTTTCACATCAGCGCGATCGCTAAAAGCAATCACCATGGCCACATCGGCGCTGGAGCCGTTTGAAAAGCCAAAGGAGTTGGTGGGGTCGTCGGTCAATTCGCTGTTTTCACCCAGCGATTCGATCATTTCGTACGCTCGCTCACGAGCGGCTGCCAAACGCGATTTTCCAACGTCGGTGGCTTGCATGCTGGCTGAATTGTCGATCATGATGATGGATCGTCGACCGAGCGTTTCTTCACCACGATAGCCTGGCCGCAGGCAGGCCAAGATCAGAAACAGGACGGCCAACAATTGGAGCAAGAGTAGCAAGTTCTTGCGTAGCTTTTGCCAAATGCTGTTGACGTGAAGATCTTCGACTGTTCGTCGCCAGAGATACGTGCTGGGGACTTGGATCGGCTGTCTTCGCAACTTGAGGAAGTACAGCATGACAATCAGCGGAGGGATGGCAGCCATAATCAACCACTGCCAGATCGAAAGCATGTTGATCATCGAACCAGCCCTCGCTCTCGCAGATACTGGCCCACCATCACGTCAGCGCCCTGGTCACTGCGGGCGAGCAAGTAGGTCATGTCGCGTTGTGCGCAGAAGCGTCGCGCTTGGTCGACGAAGGCGGCCAAGGTGGCTTGGTAACGTTTGATCAATGCGTTGGTGACTGAAACTTCCGCTTCGTCGGCGTCTTCGCAGTCAACCAGCTTGAGATCGCCTGCCAGCTCGGGCTCCATCTCTTCGGGACTGAGAATCTGCAATACGAAGACGTCCATCTGTTGACCGACTAACAGGCGCAGGGCCGATTCGTAACCGCGCTTGTCCATTAAATCGCTGAGCAAGACCACGATGCCACGACCGGTGTTGCGCAGACAGAAGCGTTTGATCGAGTCCGTTAAGTCGAATACTTCGTTCGGTTCGACCGACTCGACAAAGTCCTTCATGCGCCACAGTTGTGAGCGGCCGCGTAGCAGTGGACTTGTCTTGTTTTGAGCACCCAAGAATTCGATCTTCACGCGATCGCCACGGCACATGCCCACGAACCCCAGGGATGCAGCAATCTGCTTGGCACAGAAAAATTTGCTTGGGTCGCCAAAATCCATCGATGGGCTACCATCTACTAGAAAGTAGACGTGTAGATCTTCTTCTTCCAAAAATAGTTTGAGGTAGAGTTTGTCGAGCCGCGCATAGAGGTTCCAGTCGACGAATCGCAAGTCGTCCCCCGGGACGTAGTTTCGAAAGTCCGCGAATTCAACGCTTTGGCCCTTGCGGCGACTGCGCCGCTCGCCCTTTAGCCGTCCGCGAAAAACCTTGCGGCTCACCAATTCCATGCGTTCGAGCCGCGCAAGTAACTGCGGAGGCAGAAGTTCTCGTGTTGCAGCCGCATCGGCCATACAATATTCCTGGAAATTCCTCGATGTTGCGAACGTAATCCGGGCAGCTGCCGAATTTGCGATCGTGTTATGGTAACATCCCGCACAATCCGCCGCAGGCTATATCCTAGAAGAATCGTCGAGCCAGGATAAAACTAAATTGAGCCAGCGGGATCAGCGTGGCCGGTAAGAAATGCGTTTGGTTGTAACTCCAGAGTGACTTCATTCGAGCGGTACCAGGAGACTAGTCGTGTCACGGATTTCACTTCTCGTCACTTTGCTGCTGTGCAGCCAGGTCGTAGCGCAAGAGCCGCTGGTGCCACCTAAGTCGCTGGAATCACTGCGAGTTGCGACGTTCAACGTGTCTTTGAATCGCCCCGCAGCTGGCAGACTAGCTGGAGATTTGAAAGCCGATGACGCGCAGGCGCGAGCGATTGCGACGGTGATCCGCGCGATTCAACCAGACCTGTTGCTGCTTAATGAAATCGACTACGACTCGCAACATGACAACGCGGCGCGGTTGGCCAAGGATTACTTGGCTGACCCACGGATGGATGCGCTTGGCGGCCAAGCTTGGGAAATGCCACATATCTATACCGGCCCCGTCAATACGGGCCTATTGAGTGATGTCGACGTGAATCAAGATGGTAAGATCCAATTGCCCGAAGACGGATGGGGCTTTGGACGTTTTCCTGGTCAGTACGGGATGGCGGTGATGAGTCGCTACCAGATTGATGCTAGGCAGGTCGTTGACTTGCAAGAATTGCTGTGGTCCAAGATGCCTGGCGCTTTGCGCCCGCAGCAAGAGAGTGGACTGCCCTATTACGACGACGCAACTTGGGGCAAGCTGCGGATTGCCTCCAAGAGTTTTTGGGATGTCCCCGTGTTGACCCCCTTGGGAACCATTCACCTGTTGGCCAGTCACCCGACACCACCGGCCTTTGATGGTCCCGAGGATCGCAATGGATGTCGCAACCATGACGAGATCCGCTTGATCGAAATGTACATCGACGCTGGAATTTCCGTTGCGGAAGAAGGCAAGCTGGGATTGGCCTCAGATGATGCGTTTGTGGTAGTGGGCGACCTAAACAGCGACCCGGTCGATGGAGCAAGTCGATCGGAGGCAATTCGATCCCTCTTGGAACACCCGCGTATTGCGCGAAGCCCAGCTCCGCGCAGCGCGGGCGGCGCGAACGCCGCGCGAGTGCAACGTGGTGTTAATACAAAGCAGGCTGGTGATCCGGCGACCGACACCGCGGATTTTAATGATCGTAGCGTAGGAAACCTGAGAGTGGACTATGTTTTGCCCAGTCAACAATTCACGGTTCTGCAGAGTGGCGTTTTTTGGCCGGACCTAGAGAGGGTCGCTGCGAGTTATCGAGATGCAGTTCAAATTGCGCTGGCAGCCTCTGATCATCATTGCGTTTGGGTTGATATTGCCAAATAGTGCCTGCGGCCACTGCAAACGCTTGGAGGTAGCTGCGAATTCTGGTCAGCTTGACAGGAGAGGGGCGGGCGTCTTTTCAGCAGCGCCCGCCTCCGCTGCGATACTGCCAGTAGGAACATGTAGTTACTAATGGGGTGAGCAATTTTGGCTGAAAAGACTCCCGAACCTGTCACACAAGCCGGTACATCGTGAAAGGTAACAAGAACCTATGGTGGGCCTACGGTTGATACTATGTCGCCCACTAATCCTTCCGCAGAGCCAAGACTTTTCGTATAAGTTAGTATTCGCGCGCATTCAAACGCTGCCAAACCAACTTCACCCCGCGAAAATAGTGGGCTCGTTGGTACGTTTATTTTGTCCCGCTGCCTAAGAGTGAATTAGGAAAGAGTGATCATGAAGTTGAGTATGCGTTGGAAAGTTGCATTGGCTCTTGCCTCCCTTACCTGTGGCGGATGCGGACCAGCGACCAAGACCATTCACCCGGATTCCGAGTCTCAGGCCGCGGTGGAATCCGGCCAGGCGAGCGCGATTCCAGAAGCAGCCGTTGAATTGGAAGCAGCCGGAGTGGAGGTTGGACGCGACGCAACATCTGGGCGTGTGACGTCGGTGGATTTTGGCAGTGTACCGATCACGGATGAGCTGTCGCTGCAGCTCGCGAAATTGACCGCCTGTCAGAAACTCACCATCCGAGAATCTTCGATGAGTGATACAGGCTGGCAAGAACTGGCAAACTTGACTCAGGTGCAACACTTAGATCTTCGCAATTGTAGCCTCAACGATTCGCAATTGCAGGCGATCGTTAGCGGCATGCCAGACCTGTTGGCTCTAAGATTGAGTGGCCAAAATGGAGCTACTGTCGTTGAAGACACGGGTTTAACGTGTCTAACAACGTGCCCCAAGTTAAAGGTGTTGGCTGCTGACGAACTGTGGATTAGCGCCGATGGACTGGAGCATTTGGCGCATTGTGAGCAGTTGAGTGAACTGTATCTCAAAGGAACGTTGGTTGACGATGCGGCGATGGAAATCTTGGCTAACAAAAAGAGATTAAGCAAGTTGCGACTGGCCAAGACGGGGGTAACTGCGGTCGGATTAGAGAAGTTGTCGTCATTGCCGTTGACAGACTTGGATGTTAGCGAATGCACGCATGTGGTCGATGAGGCGATGGTGCCGATCGGCAAGCTTGTGACACTCGAGCGATTGAACTTGTGGCGTGACGTAGTGACCGACGATGGAGTACAGCATTTAGCCGAGCTCAAGAATCTGCAATGGCTGAATTTGGACAACACGCACCTGAGTGATGCGGGGCTGAAGCACTTGAAGGGCTTCGATCGCCTGACATTCTTGCACCTGGGATCGACTTCTGTGACGGATGCGGGCATGCCTGATCTAGTTGGCTTGACATCGTTGAAGGATTTGAAAGTCACGCGCACTGGCGTAACCGACGCGGGCGTGCGGGTGGTTCAGACGGCGATCCCGGGGGTTGATGTACAGCTCAAATACATCGAGGGACAGTAGCGGGGGCATTGTCGAACGAAGGCGGGGTACAACTGCGTCAAATTTCTCCAACGGCCGGGAATGAAATGGATGGTTGCGGTGTCTTGTCGGTATGAGCATCTACAGCTTTCTCGCCGACGCAACCGTGACTGTACACGTGGCTTACGTGTTATTTGTCGTGATGGGCTTGTTCTTGGTAGTCATTGGCGGCCTGTTGAAATGGCGCTGGATTCGCAATCGCTGGTTCCGGTACACGCATTTGACCATGATTGGCGTGGTGGTGATTGAATCGCTGCTATCGATAACCTGCCCGTTAACGACACTCGAAGCCTACTGGCGGTCGCAAGCTGGGCAGGCCGTCGAGGATTCGAGTTTTATGGGAAGGCTCGCGTCCAATGTTATTCTACGATCTCAGCCCTGAGTTTTTTACCGTCTGCTACTGTTCGTTTGGAGCAGTCGTGTTGTTGAGTTTCGTCTTTTTTCCGCCCACAAAATAGCAGTTACACTCCGTGTGCCGGTGGCTTTTCCCGCACAAAGTGGCAGGCACGCCGTCCACCTCCGCCTTCCGCTGAAGAGGGCTACTCAGAGGGGGCGAGTTTTGGCAAGACGCACCCTGTAACGGTTGTAGCGGGCGTAGATTCAGGGAATTAGTGTTGTAGAAGGGGTGATTGTGGGGGATTTTCAATTATTCTGGAATGGTCAACGGCGCTTTCGTATAGACGCCCTCACAGAACAAAATCCTGCGCATTCTGCCGGAGTTTTCACATGCGGATCAGCATACCATATCGTCCCATCGCAGTTGCCTTGGGGCTAGTCTTAGCAACTTGCTCAAGTGTAGCTTTTTCTCAGGAGGAAGCCGTTGCCGAAGCCGTCGCGGAGGCCGTTGTGGAGGAAACGTCAACAGCGACCAAAGACGATAAACCCCAATTGCGTCCATTGACTGTTACGGCTGGATTGGTCGATGAGACCAATTTGACTGGCACCCTGATCGACTCGACGGCCATCCAAATCAAGACTGCGTTTGGCGAAGCGTCGATCCCTTTGTCCGAAGTCGCTGGCATTCGCTTTCCAGCAGCCGAGGATACCAGCACGACCGTCGTTATGCTCAACGGTGATTCGATCACTGGGGCTACCGACTTGAAATTTGTCAATATTGAAACCGTGTGGGGTAGCGCCAAGATCAATGGGCAAAACGTGGCGACCATGCTCTTTGTACCTGGCTTAACGTGGCAAAGCAGCAAGTCGATTGGTGGAACTCGTTGGAATTTGATTGAAGCAACGGCCAAGGTGGAAACACCAACCAGCCCGCTGCAGCGAACGCCTGGTCAAGTTCAGCCAGCCAGTGGCATCGGCCAGCCTATCCAGCAACAGGGAAGAGTGATCTTTGGACAGTAGGCGGACTTAATCGCAGCGTTAGTTGACGAACCCACTTTCCGAGCCTCCCGCAAATGATCGGTCTTGCGGTGTCAACGCTGTTCTCAACCGCGAATGCGGTGTCAGCGTGTAGCCGCCGGTGTCAACTGGCGGAACGAATCTCGAGCCGCGAACACGGCGACAGCGCGTTTGGAAATCGAGTTGTGTTTCGAACGGAATCGATTTCCGCTAAGCGCGAATTAATGCACTTTTGATTGTCAGGTCTAATGCGCGGGAGGGTGGAATACCATACCATACCGTACGTGCGACCAGCGAGGAGTGCCTTAGAAATCACTGTATTCGTCATACGCATCGCGCAGCAGTCCGACGTCTACCTCGTGCCCCGTCCAGCGTGAGAAATCAAAGGCTTCGGCGGCGACGGCGATATCGACATCGGTAAGAACTTCGCTGACGCGGTTGGGCTCATCTAGTCGGCAGGCATAGATTGCCGATCCTCCAACGCTCGCCAAGCTTTCTTCCAGAGTGTGCTGATCATGTGCATCTAATTGATCTGCGATGAGAACAACTGGCATGCCAATTTCAGCACGATCGCTTGCCTCACCCTCAGCGTTGGCTTCTTGCAAAATGTTGAGCAACAGTTCACTGGACGATTCCATGCTCTGGCATAGGTGAAGATTGCTTAGCCCGGCAAGTTGTGCTGGTAGCGATTCTCGCGTCCATTCCGCAGCGGTGCAGAGGATGGCCTGTGGCATTGTCGATTCACGCACGATGGCTACGAGAGTGCTGCGAGTCCGCGGCGTGTTGCCGTGCAGCCAAACTACGCAATTCGCCAGAGGTGATCTCTGTGCGAGGCAAGCCAGAATGGTAGAACCCGTGTTGTTCCAGGCCATCCAGTGGCCGTCCAGCAGAGCGGCGGAGGTGGCGTGGCCAATAAACTGGTCCAACGGGTCTTTAAAGAAGTGCTGGGCAGCGATCTCTTCCAGCGATGGGAACAATCGCAGCGCTCGAAAATGCATCGCGGCCATACCTTGAGCGGCTACTTCGAATTGGTTGCCTTCGACTTCGACCGTGATGGCGCGCCAGTCCAGTCCTAGCGCGCCAAAGGCCCGCTCCATTAGAAACTGAGTTGGGCAGCCTGCTACGGTTTCCCCCAAGCAGCACAGGATTGGTTGCGTTGGCGTATCCACAAAAATTTCTTATCTAAAAAGGGACTCGTAGCCTGTTCCACTACGGCAGGAACCCTGCCTTCGTGTTGTAGCGGTTAGAGTAATTATACGCTTTAACGAGTTGAACGATACGACTATCTACACGGCCGCACAGTCTGGTTCGAACAACCTGGCGGGCAACTGGATTACGATCAGGGACATGCTTCCTTAACGAAAACTCAATTGACAGGTCCAGGTGTGATGCGAGTCGATCCTTCGCCAAACCTTGTGATTGGCGGTCCGCTTGTTGAAACTTTCACGCAAACCGAGCAGGCGGAAACCCGTCCGCTAGTGCTGACACGTCTGCTAGCGGTGCTAGCCGTCGTGGCTTGTGGCGTGGTGTATGCATGGCCGGGAATTCCGCTTTGGATTCAACCAACGGCCGTAGGCGCTGTTTGGGCGGGCTTGTTTGTCGCGGGCTTTGTTCTAGGCGGATTACGGCGCGGAAACATGGTTGCGCTATTGGCCATGTTGGCCTGTAGCTGGGTTTTTGAAAGTTGCTTTCAAGCTCTGACGCATCTCGCAACGGCGGACTGCGTCTTGATCAGTACTCTACTGTTTGGCAGTGGTTGGTTGACTGCGCGTGTTGATTTGGGTGCGCTGGTGGACTCGCTACCCGGTCGATTGCGACAATGGTCGATTGCCGATCTGGTGGTGGTGACGACCATCTCGGCATGCTTGGCGCATTCGCTAAGCAACTTGACTACGCCATCCATTCTATTGTTTAGTGTGTTGACAGCGTTGGTAGCCGGTTCGGCGTGCAGTGTGCTAGCCTACCGCTGGGTGTGGAATGATCATTTTTCGTTTGGACGGTGTGCCATGGCAGTCGGCACTCTAGCTTTGCTAGCCGGATACCTTTATTCTTATGCGCCGGTCGACATGACGATCCTGGATGCCGTTGCCTGGGCGTTGACGGGACCAGTCAATGTCGTGGCTGCTCAGGGAGTAACGGTACTAGTCGCGTTATCTTTGCTGAGATTCGATGCGAGCAACGCGATTCCAGTGATGGAGAACAACCATGTCGGACACGATTTTCAGTAAGATCATCCGTAAAGAGATTCCAGCGAACATCGTACATGAAGATGATTTCTGTTTGGCGTTCCACGACGTGTCGCCGCAAGCTCCGACCCATGTGTTGGTAATCCCGAAGAAGCCGATCGAATCGCTCGAGCACTTGGAGCAAGAGGACGCGGCACTGCTAGGGCATCTGTGGCTGACGATCCAACAGATCGCGCGCCAGTTGGGCATCGCTAAGGCTGGCTACCGCGTGGTCGCCAACTGTGGCAGCGATGGTGGACAGTCGGTTGACCATCTGCATTTTCACATTCTAGCTGGCCGCAAGCTGCAATGGCCTCCTGGCTGAGCAAACCATTGTACTCCCGCGTACTTCCTGCTTTCTGCCTGGTGTTTCAAACACATTTCACTTTGGGTTTGAAGGACTTCGTTTAAGAAACCGAACTCTGGCGAGTCCGGCTACCAAAGCCAAGTGCTAATTTTAAATGTGGTTGAAGCACTAGCCGCTGCTATTGGGCGAAGCTAGCCGTTCGCGCGGGAATGCGCCGGGCTTGCGAAGGGTTTCCGACCGCGGCTTTTTCGTATGCATCGTGGGGGACTTGTGCCAGACCGTTTACGTACGCTGGCTGCATGATCGGTTGAGAGTTTTGCGAGACTGGAAACGGCGTTGCGGGTTGCACGGTCGGCGATTCGGCCGGCAGGTAGGGCAGATAATAATTCTGTTGTTGTTCGGTAAAGGCTGGGGGTGGTAGTGGATTAACAAACACACCATCAAAGTCTCCGATCAATCCTACGTCTTCCATACCATTGTGGATCCGGGGGCGAGCGCAGTGCTGCGGGCAGTGTTTGTCGCCACAGTCGGGTGAAAAGGGGCCGTCGGTAGCAGTTGCAAGGCGACTGAGTTGTCGACGCTCGACGTCCAGTGCATCCATTTCACGCTCCAGGCCTCCGCAGTAGCCGACGATCTCTGGCATGATAAATACGACCAGCTCGCTTTCGCGAACGTTGGTCGAGTGGGTGCGGAACAGCTTTCCGATGAATTTTGCATGCATTAGTCCTGGAATTCCCTTGACCGTCTCGACAGTTGTCTTGCTGCGGAGACCGCCAATCACGAGCGCTTGACCATGCATCACTCGGACCGTCGTCGTTGCGCGACGCGTATCGATGATGGGATTGCCTTCTTGGAATCCAGACAGCACGCTAAACTCGGGCGAAACCTCGAGTTCAATGGTGCCGTCTGAGGCGATGCGCGGGGTTACGTCTAGTGTGATACCTGCTTCGCGGAATGATGTGGTACCGATGCTTCCGCCCTGTTGCGTTTGCGTCAGTTGTTGAATGGGGATTTCGGTGACAATACCCAAGGAAGCTTTGTGGCGATCGACCACGGTAACGTGGGGATCGGCCAGCAATCGCGACCCATCCGTTTGATCCAGAGCTTGGATCATGGTCTGCAATTCAATATTCGAATTGAGAGTTCGGAAAAGGAATTGTCCACCGGTGGCAGCGGTTGTTGTTGCGCCGGTCGTGGCGGCGGCGCCAGCCGTGGTGGCCGCCGAGCTTGTGCCGTTGACGAGGCCCGTTGCGATTCCCGGTGCGTTATTTGGGGCGTTGGGAACTAATAAACCGGACTGGGACAAGCCCAGGTTGCGCGGGATCCCATTCGCATCGACGGCTTGCGACATCATTTGTGCGTTCCAGTCTACGCCCAATCGCTCCACTTCCGACAGATCGACATCGTAGATGTACCCTGTGATTCGAACTTGGGCACGCGGCCGGTCAAGCTGTTTAAGGAGTTGGCGTGCCTTTTCATGCGTAGCGGCATCGCCCAAGACCACGATCACGTTTTCATTTTCAATCGTGGACGATGTGCCGTTGCCGATCACCATCTGCAGGGGCGACTCAAAATCTTTGGCGGTGATAAATTGTGGACGTAACTCAACGGCGGTAGTCACTGGCTGAGCCGGTGTTGTTGGAGTTGCTGGGCTAGTCGTATTGACCAAATGTGGCGCAGGTTGAGGGCCGGCAATTTGTTTCAGAAGGACTTTGACAGCATCGATCCGTTCTGGGGAATCGGAGATGGCAAGCTTTCCGGAGGCTGGAATGGGTTGTATCAAACCCTGTGGACTCATTTGCAGCTTGAGTGCTGCAACCAACTCGTCCAGTTTGTCTTCGTGACCGGCGGGAATATCGATGACTTCGACCGCGGACCCGTGGGAAGCGGTCTTGGCTTCTGTGGCGGGTCCAATGACTAAGCTGTTACCGATGCGTTGGTAGCTGTAACCGTTCGCAGTCAGGATGGAATCAAGGATTTTGTCGAGCGGTTCGTCCCGGAACGTGGCTGTAACATTGCCTTCTGTCTGTGAGCCCGCGACAATGTTGACGCCCCACTCCTTACTTAGAATTAGGATTACGTCTTTCAGGGGTGTGCCGCTGAAGACGACACTGCCGGGTTTTGCCAATGCGCTAGAGACGTCAGTATAATGGGCAGCATTGTAAGCTGGATTGGGGAATCGCAGTGAGTCGTCGAAGGGCACGCCCGACGCTTGTTGGGTATAGCCTAGGGAGCAACCCCAGAGAATTGCAACGCTAGCGAGTAGGCAAGCGCGACCGCCCAAACCGTCCGGGGCGTAGCGCACGCGCAGGCGAAGGCTAGTAGGGCGTTTGCCTTTGGCGGTAGGTTGCACGGAAATCCCTCCTTGGATTCACCCGTTGACTTTTCATGTGCATGTCTGGGAGCGAAACTCGTGAATACTCAACGTCCTTGTTGAGCGCGCGAGCCTGCGTGCCAAGTTACTGGTCGCCCATCTGGAACTGGCTTCGATATACTGAGAAACGCAATGCTCGTCTCAACTGCCAGCGTCCCATCGTTGTCTGGGGTTTGCGAAAAGTTGATTTGCGCGATTCGCATAATCCAAGGTTTGTCTCTGGTGGCGTCAAGGAATCTCTCGATTTGTGGGAGGGTTCCTGTGAGGCTCAAGTTGATCTGTTCTGTGTTCAGGTTGTATGTGCTCTGCGGCTGTGGCAACAAACCGCCCGGTTCTGGTGATGTCGAATGAGGATCGTTCAGTGGTCGATCGTCATTCTGTTCTTGCTCCAATTCCCAAGTTCCGGACGAACCTGCTTGAATGGCGACTTTACGAAGTTGGCATCCACAGGCCTTAAGCAACTCAAGCAATTCAGCTTGAACGCTCGGCAGGGTCTCACTGCTAACCATGGCGGCTCGGTGCTGGCCAAGTTCGGCTTCAACGTCGCTGAGCTGCTTGTGCAACTTCGTAGCGCGGGCCGGGTCGCCGTAACTACTTTCGAGTTCTTGGTGGTGAGCGATTTGAGACCTAAGTTCTTCCCACTGATCGGCAAGTCGTGGAATTTGGATGACTGAGAAACCAAGAAGACCACATGTTCCTAGTAGGGCGATTGTCCGGTTTGTACGACTCTTGCCGTTGGTGCCGAAGAAGATCATTGGCGTCTACCTTGTGTGGGTACAACTCTGGCAACTCGTTCTACGGATTTTGGCGATTTTCTGACTAGTTGGCAGTGAATTTCGAACATTGTGGCAGATACATTAAAGCTGGCTGTTTTTCCAACCGACTCCAATGCGACTTCGCCGATAAGTGGTGAATCTCGCAATGCTGTCAGGACCTCGTAAGTACGGTCGCCTTGGAGCATGACGCCTTTGAGGATGATCTTGTCCATGGAGTCGATGGACAAGGAGTCGATCCGAGTGTCTTCTGGTAGACAACCGGCCACTAGTCGCAGTAGAGCTCGCTCGCTGATCTGTTGGGAAAACTCTGACAGCCGTTGGTATTCGCGTAACTCGCGCCGCGACTCGTCGAGTGCAATAACTTGCTCTCGCTCGGAGGCGAAGTCTATAGACAATAACGAGATGGCGTCTTGTACCACATGGATGCGATGTTCGATCCAAGCGCTGTAGCTGACGATCATCAACAATACAGCAGCGGCGGCCATGACCATCCAGCCATCACGAAAAATGATGTCAAATAAAGGACGCGGCTTGGAGGCCAGATAGTTGTCGAAAATATCGGTTGCTGGCAGAACATCCGAATCTAAATGAACGAGTAAGCCGCCCAGGGCACTGACAACACCGGGAGACGACAATTGCTGAGCATCGTTCAGGTGCTGTTTGATTTGACTCTCGGCGAGATCTTCGCGAGTGTAGACGTGTTCGAATGCATCGATGAGTCGGTCACGCAGACCTTGTGATGTAGCGTTGTCTGCCAGGACCAAGGCCCGATTCAACTCGCCATCGCCGTCGACTGAGCGATAACGGCTGCAAAATCGCTTTAAACGCTTCATATGCTTGCTGATCGTACCGGCGACATTTTCAACATCTGCGCCGTCAGCCACATGGTAGGAAAGCTGTAGACGGCCCTGGTAGCTGATGCCGATTTCGGCACATGCGCCAGTGGACCAAACCACCAATAAAGGAGTCTCGTAATCAAGCCCCGAAATGCCGATCAAACGGCTTGCGCTGGGGATCGCTCCATCCACCGATTGAAGTTCAAGTGAGCTGAAGTTGATCGCCTTTTCTACCGACTCGATCAAGCCGCGTTTGATGATTGCGACTTGCCCGTACTGATTGCTTTCGCTGATGTTCGTGCTCGATTGCCCAATCAGTTTCTCGCCCAAACCAAACTGCAGATAGTGGTGACTATTGGCGATGATTTCGTCAAGTTGTTTTTGTACTTGCTCTTTGTTCCCGGTAACAACGCGGGTTACGCAGTATCGCGAATGGAGACTAACGTGAATCGGTTCGCGCGAAACGCCCTCGCGAGTTGCGAGCTTTTTCAACAGCGTTTCGAGTTCTTCTTTGTTTTGGTCTGGGCTGCGCTCCAAGCTGTGCCAAGGCATCTCGCCACTGCTGACCACCTGCCATGAGTCTGAACTACGCGCAACTTTCACGTAGGAAATGGAGCCAAGTCCTAAGTGTAAGGCGAATCGACATTTGGGATTGGATGCCATAAAAGTTCTGTTGTGCTCGTCGTGCGAGGATCTACGAAGTTCCACCGCCGCTGCAACGCAATTGGTTGAGGTTGCGAACGCTACCGATTGGGTGGGCTGCGGTGGGCCGAACCGCATACGAATCCTGGATGCAGTGGCCAATTTGGCGCAGAGTCCGAAAAAATGTAGGTCACACTTCTGCTCAGGTCGGCGAGATTTCCGGTTTTCCGCCGTATTTTTTCGAGAAGAGCCAGGATATGGACAGAGCAGATGGTGGGCAGCAAGATATGGGCAAAATGCCAATTCTCTGCCAAACTCGGGTATGTCCAAACGGTGGTGTTCTCGCCCTGCCCTGCTTCTCGCCCTGCTTACCTCCCCAAATCTGCCTGCGGCGAGTACGATAGGCACGTTTCCAAGCTTCAAATTGTTTCAGCTCCTAACAGCAAATTCATGGCTACATTAAAGACCTTTCATTCTGCTCGGACGCAGATCGCCGGGCATTCCATCGTCGACTTAGCGGACCAGTTTGGCACTCCCTGTTATGTCTACGACTTAGAGTCGATCGAAAAACGTGTGGCGGATCTGCAGGCCTTTGACGCGATTCGCTATGCACAAAAAGCTCTCTCCAATATCGCGGTTTTGGATCGCTTACGAAAATTGGGCGTTGTGGTCGATGCCGTCAGCGCGGGCGAAATAGGCCGTGCCCTCCGGGCCGGTTTTAATCCCGCCAGTCATCCGGCTGGAATTGTATACACGGCTGATATCTTTGATCGTGAATCGCTCGACTTAGTCGTCAAACATAATATTCCGGTCAACGTCGGTTCCCCAGATATGATCGATCAGCTTGGCGAGCGTGCACCGGGACGCAATATTGCCCTGCGGATCAATCCTGGTTTTGGCCACGGTCATAGTCAAAAGACCAACACTGGAGGTCCGCAATCCAAGCACGGTATTTGGCATGAAGATATCGACGAATGTCTGCTGCGGGCCGATCGTAACGGACTCATGATCACGGGCATGCACATGCACATCGGCAGCGGGACCGACATCGAACATTTGTCTCAAGTCTGCGGTGCGATGGAAAAGGCTTGTTTGCAAGTTGGCCGCACCGTGACGACCGTTAGCGCAGGGGGAGGCTTGCCCATCCCTTACCGCGAAGATCAGTCCTACGTCGACTTGGAAAAGTACTTCCAGCTTTGGCACGCAACGCGCAATCGGCTGCAGGACCAATTTGGGCATGCCATTGAATTGGAGATCGAACCGGGGCGCTATTTGGTGGCCGAATCGGGATACTTGATCGCGGAAATTCGGGCTGTGAAGCAGATGGGAGAAAACACTTTCTATTTGCTCGATGCTGGATTTAATGACTTGGCTAGACCAATCTTGTACGGTGCCTATCACCCCATTTCGGTTTGCCATCGCTCTGGTGAGATGCCAAGCGGTGAAGTGGACGTGGTCGTGGGGGGGCCGTTATGCGAATCAGGCGACATCTTTACCCAGGAGGAAGGCGGATTTGTAACCAAACGCAATTTACCTCAAGCCGGTGTCGGAGATCTCCTGATTCTCGAGGCGGCTGGTGCCTACGGATACGCGATGGCCAGCAATTACAACAGCAAATTCCGCTGCTGTGAAGTATTGATTGAGGCTGGCGAGCCCAAGTTGATCCGCCGCCGTGAGTGTTTGGACGACCTGCTGCGGCAAGAGTGCATTCCGTAGGAGTGTCAGGAATTTCACGGTGTTGGTATGCTAGGCTTTGTCTCAAAAGGGGGCTGACCCTTTGGAGGGCATGCAAAATCCCTGACCAAAGGAATTCCCGGAGAGGGGCAGACCCCTTTTGAGACAAAGCCTAGTGCCCAACCAGTTATTTAGCCCACGTTCCTAGATGAGATAAGTGCGGATGTCGTTAGCCGACTCGTCGGAGAAACCGTCTGAAAATTCAGCATCAAGTCAGCCGTTATCGGGCCGCAGCCGGTTGGGAAAACTGACTGGCATTCAAGTTGTCGCGACGGGTAGTTACGTGCCTGAAGCCGTGGTGGCCAATAACGATCTTGCGCAGCTTGGGTGCGATAGTGACTGGATTGTACAGCGTACGGGCATCCACCAACGACGCCGAGCGGCTGAGCATCAGGCGACGAGTGATTTAGCATTGAAGGCGGCGGAGCAGTGCTTGAAGCGGGCTGGCGTTAGCGCGTCTGCGGTTGATCTGATCGTCGTAGCGACTATTACCCCGGACCATGCCACGCCTTCTACTGCCTGTCATTTGCAGAAGCAGTTGGGTTGTGTGGCCCCTGCGATGGACATCAATGCTGCTTGCGCGGGCTTCATGTATGCTCTCGTTACGGCAGGGCAGTTTGTCGCAAACGGTTCGGCCAAATGCGCGCTGGTAGTTGGGGCGGAAGTCATGAGTCGGACTATCAATCCGCACGACGTGAAGACCTATCCACTGTTTGGCGACGCGGCCGGCGCGGTCTTGCTGCAGCCCACTGACGACAAGAGCAAGGGACTGCTGAGTTATACGCTGGGGGCGGAAGGTTGCGGCGGACAGATGCTGTGTATTCCCAGCGGCGGGAGTCGACTGCCCTTGACGGCAGAAAACATCGCCGCAGGTGAACATTTCTTGCAGATGGAAGGTCGTAGTGTTTTTAAGTGGGCCGTGCGCGTGGTAGCCGACAGTACTCGAGATTGCCTGGCACACGCCAATCTTTCCGTGGATGACTTGGACCTCGTGATCCTGCATCAAGCCAATATCCGAATTATTGACTCGGCCGTTAGCGACTTTGCTATCGACCGTAACAAAGTATTCGTCAACTTGATCGCTACGGCAACACGAGTGCGGCCAGTATTCCGTTAGCACTGGACGAAGGTTGACCACTGGACAACTGAAAGCCGGTAGCCGTTTGCTGCTCTGTGGCTTTCGAGCCGGCCTGGCATGGGGCACAGGCATTTTGCAACTTTAGCGATACAGACCACATGTCATCGCACCTAATCGGAACTATCTAGAATGCCACGGAAACTGGACATTGCGATCGTCGACTATCAAATGGGCAACTTGCGGAGTGTCCAGAAAGCGTTCGAGCAGGTAGGTGCATCGGCTACGGTAACCAGTGATCCAGAGGAGATCGCGTTAGCCCAGCGCGTCGTTTTGCCAGGAGTCGGTGCATTTGGTGACGCCATCCGCGAGTTGTCGGATCGCGATTTGACGCAACCCATTATCGAGGCTGTCGCCGCCGGAAAGCCGTTCTTGGGAATTTGCCTCGGACTGCAGTTGCTTTTTGATGTTGGAACCGAAGGCACCGAGCACCAGGGCTTAGGGATTTTGCCAGGCCGCGTTGAACGGTTTGCGCCCCATCCGGGATTGAAGGTCCCACACATGGGCTGGAATCAAGTGCAACAAGAGCAGCCTGATTGTCCCTTGTTTGCGTCCATTCCCGCCTCGGCTTATTTCTATTTCGTACACAGCTACTATGTAGTCCCGGCTGATACCGACCAGATGTGGCTGTCATGCGAGTACAGTACGCGCTTTTGCGCAGCCGTCTGGCGAGACAATCTGTTCGCCACCCAATTTCACCCTGAGAAGAGCCAAGCTGACGGGCTCAAGCTCCTGCAGAACTTCGCCGCCCTCTAAATTGAGAGTATTTCCTGTTTTGAGTGCGCTCTGGCCTTGGGAGTGCTCCGGCTTTTGGAGTGCTCCGGCTTGGCGGAGCTTTGGTATATGTGGGTTGTGCCTCGAGAGCGGCAGTCCTCTGCGACTATCGAGTCTGCTGCAGAATGGTCTTACAGAGCGCTGCACGGCAAGGGGATGTAGGAGCCTGCTACAGACTTGGCCGAGCGATCGCGTTTGAGTTCGCTTAACTCGGATACCCCAGGCTTCCATTACAACAGGGATCTCTGGCGAGATCCACTACATTATCTTTCCTCGGTAAACGGTATTGCCGTTAAACGACAACTTCTCAAGCGGCGATAAATCGCCGTACTCCAAGTATCAAATACTAAAGCGGCGATAAATCGCGCGATAAATCGCCGCACTCCAAAGGAGCGCAACTTGGTTTCGCTACAATATTGCGAGGGGGCGAGGCACAGAATAACAGTAACAATAACAAAGTGATGGCATGAATAAGATTGCATTGCACTGGCAGATCCTGATCGGCATGACGTTGGGACTGCTATTTGGCGTCCTAGCCGTGTACGTGGGATTGCAGTGGCTGGTCACGGACTGGGTGAAGCCCTTTGGCACGATCTTCATCAACTCATTGAAATTGATTGCAGTGCCACTGATTATTGCATCTTTGATCAAGGGCGTTTCGGATCTAAAAGACATTTCGAAACTGTCGTCGATGGGTGGGCGGACGATCGGGATTTACCTGTTCACGACGGTAGTGGCTGTGACGCTGGGACTTGTCATTGTCAACGTGTTCAAGCCGGGGCGGAGCATTACTGAGGAGACTCGCAATGCACTGGTCGCTGATTTTGAAGACGAGGCCAACGATAAGATTGGAGCTGCAGCAGAAGCGAAGAGCCAAGGGCCTTTGCAGCCGTTGGTCGACTTGGTGCCTGGTAATATTTTTGCCGCCGCAAGTGACAATGGAAACATGCTACAAGTGATCTTCTTTGTGGTCATGTTCGGTGTCGGTCTGATATTGCTTCCGGAAAATGAGGCAAAGCCCGTCAAAGATTTCTTTGATGGTTTAAACGCGGTTATTCTGAAGCTCATCGACCTGATCATGTTGGCCGCTCCCTTTGGCGTATTCGCGTTGTTGTCTGCACTGGTGGTTGATACGCCAAGTTTGGATATTTTCCTAGCGCTGTTGAAGTACAGCATCTGCGTCGTGTGCGGATTAGCGCTTATGGTATTTGTGTTCTATCCACTTGCCGTCCGGCTCTACACCGGTCGCAGTTATGCATTCTTCTTTAAGGGGATATCGCCGGCACAGATGTTGGCGTTTTCGACTAGCTCTAGCGCAGCCACGTTGCCGGTAACGATGGAACGTGTTACGGAGCATATGGGTGTCGATGAGGAAGTGTCGAGTTTTGTGCTTCCGATCGGCGCGACCGTCAACATGGATGGCACCAGCCTTTACCAAGCTGTGGCTGCCGTGTTTATAGCTCAAGCCTTCGGTATTCCACTCGATTTTAATGATCAGCTGAATATCGTGATTACAGCTACACTCGCATCGATTGGCTCAGCCGCTGTGCCTGGTGCCGGCATGGTTATGCTCGTCATTGTGCTCGGTGCCATCGGAGTTCCTGAAGCGGGGCTAGCTTTGATTTTTGCCGTCGACCGAGTACTCGACATGTGTCGGACGGTAGTGAATGTCACTGGTGATGCGACCGTCTCCATGTTGGTAGCTCGCAGCCTTGGTAAGCTGGGCGAGCCCGACGTGCATGAATGGGACGACGACTATCCCAAGCATCACCCGTCTGCACAGATTGAAACGTGAGAGGATGCCGCTTCGCAGAAACCAGGCACGGATCTGCAGAACAAACTGAGGCTACTTACCAAGCCAGCTCTTGATGAAGAGTTCGGGTTTGGCGTAAGTATAGGTCAACGCATCGTTGAAAGATTTGCCTTCGCGCAATAGCTCAAGCAGCTTATCAAAGCGCTGGCGATTACCGCGCCCCATCATAAAATTCGTGATGGCCATTCCCACAACTCCAGCGGCTTCTTCGTCCAAGCGACTTTCGATGAGCGTCTTCGCGTTATCAATCTGTTGTCCAGCGATTGGAATACTGGCTTGCCATTGTTTGACGCGTGGGTCCTCGCGACGGAAGTTCGTAATGACCAGATTGCGAGCAACCCCTTCTGCGAACCAGGTGGGTACTTCATTCAGGGAACCGAGGTAGGCACCAGCAACGACTTGCAAAGCCAGTGATTCGGCCAGTTCATCTTTGGTACCTAATTCGTTCGCAACGACGGCATAGACGTCCAACGGGTCAGCTCGCCAGTGCCCCAGCCATTCTTTGGGCAGCTCGCGATTCTCGGTCATCCTGCCAAACTCGCTGTAGTCGTAGCGACTTTTCAGGACGAATACGGACAGTCCGCCTTTGATGAGCGGCGCGTTGGGGGGAGTATCGAGTTGTTTCTTGGTGATACTGACTGCATCATCGATTTTCTTCAACAGGGTTTCGACACGATCTGGTGGCACGTTACCCAACACCAGCACTTCTGAATTACTGGCCGAAGCCGGTTCGTCAGCTGGAAGCACGCGTTTCCAGTCTGCCAAGGCGCGGTCTTTACGTCGCTGAAACAGCTCCTCATGCGTGGCCGCGTTGGCCCAAGCTTGATTGATCACCACGTCAATATTCGAAGTCGCCGCCGGGCCATCAAACTTGGCACCTTCGCGAATCCAGTTTGAGATCAGTTCAATTTTTTCGTCAGACAATGCCGGACGGCCACCAGCGGGCATGCGCTGCCCCGACTGGCCTTTGAGCTTCTTGATCAGCAAACTGTCTTCTGCGTTTTTGTTGGCAATCACCGTTCCGCTGTCACCGCCACGCAACAGTTGCGCAAAGCTGTCCATGCGAAAATTCCCTGAGGCTTGGCGCCCCGCGATGTGGCAGCCATTGCAATTTTCCTTCAGGATCGGAGCGATGTCTTTTGCGAAACTGACTGTTTCGTCGCCAGTCGCCTGTTGGACGGTCATGGCGGGCGGGGGAGGCGCGGTCGGGCCTGCCGATTTTGCATAACTCACCAGGGCAGCGGCTGGATCCGGACCATCAAACTTGGCTCCTTGGACGATCCACTCTTTTAGACTCGCTAACTGCTCTGGGGTGACTTTGACGTTCCCGCGTGGCATGTCGCCGCTTTCGATGACTTCGACGATGCGGTTACCCGAATCGGTTCCAGGAAAAATCACCGTTCCTTCTGGCGGACCCTTCATCAGGTCATTGAACGAAGCCATCGAGAATTGGCCCCGGCGGTTGTTGATATGGCAATTGCCGCAGCTCGCTATCAACCAGGGGGCAACGGTGTCTTTGAAGCTAACTCCATCTCCGGAAGCGGGCGTCACCATTTTGCCGTCGATCAAGTCCTTCCAGGAGGGCAGCGGCTCCAGTTCTGCGCCCTCGAGTTCGAGGAGTCCATGAGCGCGTTTCAGCCGCGTATGAATGGGACGTGCCAAGCGGTGAAGCTGAGCGTCTTTGACTGCGAGCAGCTTAATTAACTCCGCCTGGATCTCAGAGACTCTGGATGCCGAATCCGCAAACTTCCCCTTCGTGTAGAATTCGCCAGCCTCGCGAGTCATATCCACCAGTTGGTCTATTTTGGCGCGTTGCTCGGCGGTCACGGCAGCTCGGATAGGCGTTAGGGCCCAACTGAGGCAGCTACAGACCAGAATTAGGGGCAGAATTGGAGACGAGAATCGCATCGGTTTCCGTTCATTCCTTGGAGTTAGTGGACCAACCCATTGTACTAGCGGATCGTGATCTCAGCCTGTACTCATCCCCCAAAAATCGTTTGATTGTCGGGCTCACTTTGCGTGGATCGACTCGTTTAATTTACCGTGATAAGAGAAGTGTCCAATAAGAAGCAACAGGGGTCGGGAGTCTTTTCAGCAGCGCGCCACCGATGAGATGCCGAAAATAGGAATATGCCGTTGCTCATGGGTTAAGCGATTTAGGCTGAAAAGACTCCCGACCCTGTCACATAAGCCGACACATCGTGAACGGTTACGGTTACTTTTAGGGTCGCACCAACGCGGTTCAAAGAAGACTATACTACGACTCGCACAAACTTTAGACAGTTTTCGCTGCTGCAGCGAACAACCATCGAATTAGGCGGAACCAACATGACCCAAACGGCCAGCTATTATTTTCTTGTCGCGATTTTCTGCTACGCTCAAATTTCCAATACGCTCGCTGACGATGCAGATCGCAGCGTGCAGCCCAACGTACCCCAAGGCAAAGTGACCCAAGGCGAATTCGGCGCGAGCGAGGTTTTTCCGGGTACCCGTCGGCAGTACGCCGTCTACGTACCAGCGCAATATGCACAGGATAAGCCCGCCAACCTGATGGTCTTTATGGACGGAATGAACTATGCCAAGCTCGATGGTGCGTTTCGTGTACCCACCGTATTCGACAACCTAATCCACCAAGGCGCGATGCCAGTCACGATTGCGGTGTTTGTTAATCCGGGTACGATACCCGCGACGCTGCCCGGAGCTGCAGATCGTAGCAATCGATCGTTTGAGTATGATTCGCTGGGCGATCGGTACGCAGAATTTCTGGTGAATGAATTCTTGCCCATGGCGCTGGATGGAATGAACGTTTCGCAGGATCCCAAAGATCGCGCGGTGTGCGGCATCTCTTCGGGTGCAATTTGCGCTTTTACGGTAGCTTGGGAGCGGCCCGACCAATTTGGCAAAGTGCTGAGCCACATCGGGAGCTATACGAATATTCGCGGCGGCTGGGAATACCCCGGCTTGGTGCGCAAGACTAAGGGCAAGCCGAAAGCGATCAAAGTCTATTTGCAAGACGGCGTCGATGACTTGAATAACTTGCATGGAAATTGGCCTTTAGGCAATCAAGATTTAGCGGCTGCGTTGCAATTCGCAGGCTATCCCTACAAGCTCGTCATGACAGAAGGCGGGCATAGCGGCAAGTGGGCTGGTGAAGTTTTCCCCGACGCAGTGCGTTGGTTGTGGGATGACGAAGCAGAGTCGACGCACGTGCCCGACCCACAAACGAAACCGGAGTGGCAACCGCCATCCGACGCAATCGCCAATGATCAAGTGCCGCAGGGAACCGTCGAATTGATGGAGCCCTGGGAATCCAAGATTTTTGAGAACACGACCCGCAAGTGGGCCATCTACGTACCGGCTCAGTATGACGCAGCCCAGCCAGCAGCTCTTATGGTGTTTCAAGATGGCGAACGGATGCGAGATGTGAAGGGACGCTGGCGCATCCCGACTGTTTTTGACAACTTGATTGCGCGCGGCGAGATGCCGCCAACCATTGCGGTCTTCATCGATCCAGGCCACGACAAGTCGCGTCCGCGGCAGGGCAACAAGTCCTCGAATCGTGGTTTTGAATACGACTCACTGGGGGATCGTTACTCACGATTCTTGCTCGAAGAGATCATTCCTGAAGTTGCCCAACGTTACAACATCACGACGGATCCAGACCAACGAGGTATCGGTGGTTCAAGCTCTGGAGCGATCTGTGCCTTTAATGTGGCCTGGGAACGACCCGATCAATTCCGCAAAGTCTATTCCAACGTCGGTAGCTTTACCAACTTGCGTGGCGGCAATGTGCTCTCAGCCCTGGTACGCAAGACAGAGCCCAAGCCGCTGCGGGTGTACATGGCGGACACAAGCGGCGACGTTGACAACGCTTTCGGTAGCTGGCCTTGGGCCAATCGACTTATGAATTCGTCCTTGGAATACATGGGCTATGACACACGGTTCGATTGGGCGGAAGGCTACGCACACAACGCGGATTTTGGCAGCTCGCGTTTTCCAGAGGCTATGCAGTGGCTGTGGCGCGATGAACAAGCTCAGCCCACAGTGGATACCAGCGATGATCTCAAGGGCGATTTGACGCTGCTCAATTTATTGATTCCTGGACAATCCTGGGAATTGGTCGCCGAAGATTTGGGCTTTGCCGATGCACCATGTACCGACGCAGCCGGCAATTTCTACTATTCCGATATGCGTGCTCCGGCCGTCTATCGGGTCAACGCGAGCGACGGCCAGCGTACGGAAATCGCGAAGGAATCGATTAGTGGATTGGAGTTCGGGCCGGATGGCGTGCTGTACGGTTGCCAAGGAAGTCAGCAACGCGTCGTGTCGATCAATCTGGAAAGCGGTGAGGTTAAAACGATCGCCCGTGAAGTTAAACCGAACGATCTGGCAATAACTCAAGACGGATTTATCTTGATAACCGAGACGGGTGCTAAGCAAGTTACGCGTATCAACATTGCCACTGGCGAAGTGCAGCCAGCCGATATCGGAATTACTGCGCCCAACGGCATCGCTTTGTCCAATGACGGAGGCACGCTGGCTGTGTCGGACTATCGCGGCACACACACGTGGACCTTCCGCGTGAATGCTGGTGGCAAACTCGATGCCAAATTGCCGACGATGCCCATGCGTTTGCCGATCGACGGGGCAGGAGAATTCAAATTCAATGAGCCTCCGCCGTATTTGACCGCATCTAGCGGCGATGGCATGGCGGTTGATAGGGCTGGGCGCTATTATGTAACCAGCGCATTAGGCGTTCAAATATTTGATCCGACGGGGCGTCCCTGTGGCGTTCTCCCCAAACCGGATCCTTCGCAACCGCTAACCAGTTGCGTATTGGCCCGTGCGGAGCACGACTACTTGTATGTCACCAATGGCAAGCATATTTACCGCCGACAGCTGCGAATTGAGTAGATACAGGTTATTCCCTCCAACGGTAAGCGACTCATGAAAGCCACCGCCAAACAAGTCATCGCAGCCTTGAAAGAGAAAATCCGCCCGGACAAAGCGGCGTTTTTGCCGGGTTTCTTTCAAGCGGTTCCAGGCGGCTATGGTGAAGGCGACAAATTCCTAGGCGTTGTCGTGCCTGACCAGCGCAGCATCGCCAAGCGGTTTCGTGACTTGCCGCGTGCGGAAGTGGAGAAACTTCTGGCATCGCCCTGGCATGAATGTCGGCTCACGGCTGCCTATATTTTGGTTTTGCAATTCGAACGCGTGACGAAGGGCAAGCAGGCTGACCCGGCCCAAGCACAAGAAATCGTCGACTTTTACTTGGCCAATCTGAACGCGATGAACAACTGGGATCTGGTCGACACCACGGCACCAAAGATCCTGGGGCCGTGGCTGTTGCAGCATCCCAAGGACCGCAAGGTCCTTAATCGCCTAGCCAAGAGTAAAATTTGGTGGGAGCGGCGCGTGGCCATTGTAGCTACGCTGCCGTTGATCCATGCCGACCAGTTCGATGAGATCTTGACACTCTCAACGCAGTTGATCGCCGACGAGCATCCGCTGATGCACAAGGCCATTGGCTGGATGCTAAGAGAAGTAGGTAAACGCAGCGTGTTGGTATTGCGTGGATTCTTGACGGAGTTTTCCAGACACATGCCACGGACCATGCTCCGCTATGCCATCGAGAAACTGCCCGAAGCCGAGCGCAAACGTTGGCTGGCGTAACGCACACAGGCAAGAAGCACTTGGCATCGTTTGAGTGAGTGAGCGGTCACTTGTTTACGGACGACGTCTTCGTGCAGGGTTTACATCAACACTCCTATTTCAGCAGACCCATGCATGCTTGACACAAATTCCACTTCACGCGACCTGACGCATCCACGTGATGCCATCATGCGGACGATGGATCGTATCTATCGCTATCGCATGACGACGACTTCTGGTGGTAATCTTTCGGTCCGAGATCAGGCAGGTAACGTGTGGATTTCTCCGGCGCGGGTCGACAAAGGCAATTTAACCCGCGAGGACATCGTCTGCGTGCGTGAGGACGGTGCTGTGGATGGGCGGCATCCGCCTAGTTCAGAACTGCCGTTTCATCAAGCCATCTACCAGGCGAGGCCTGAGATTCGAGCGATTGTGCACGCGCACCCGGTCGCTCTGGTGGCGTTCAGCATTTGTCGGAAAATGCCCAATACGCGACTGTTTCATCAAGCTTACTCCGTTTGTGGTCGCGTGGGCTTTGCCCCGTACGCCTGCCCGGGCACCAAGCAACTTGGGGCTAACATCGCGCAGACGTTTTCGGAAGGTTGCGACAGCGTCATCTTGGAAAATCACGGCGTGGTCGTGGGTGGCGCATCCCTGCCCCATGCCTTTGAGCGATTCGAAGCGTTCGAGTTTGCCGGTAAAACGTTGATCCAAGCGCAGCAGATCGGCCAGGTGCGGTATTTGGATGATGATCAGCTATTGCAAGCCGCCAATCGTCGCGTTGATTTTGAGTCGTTTGATCCGGGTACGGCCACCGGACTAGAACAAGAGTTGCGCCGACAACTTTGCGATTTTGTGCGCCGCGGCTGTCGACAACGGTTGTTTATCAGCACGGAGGGTAGTTTTTCTGCACGTCTGGATGCCACTTCGTTCTTAATCACACCCACCCAGCAAGACCGCGAATTGTTGCGTGCTGATGACATCGTGTTGGTTGATGGCAATCGCCGTGAGGCGGGGAAGCTGGCCAGTCGCGCCGCGCGGGCTCATCAGGCCATCTACGAACGGCATCCCACGGTTTCAGCCATTGTGTTTGCTCATCCCGTGAATGCGACAGCGTTTAGCGTTACGAATGCAAACCTCGACGTACGAACCATTCCAGAAAGTTTTGTGTTCTTGCGCGATGTGCAGCGAGCCGGCTACGGTGTGCAGTATCGGGGCGATACGAGCATTGCAGATTTGATTTCACCACGAACACCTGCCGCCATCTTGGAAAATGACGGGGTGCTCGTAACGGGCTCCAGTGTGTTGGATGCTTTTGATCGTTTAGAGGTGCTCGAGTCGACGGCGGAGGCCGTGATCCATGCGCGGGCTATTGGCGACGTCTCCGTGATGCCTGCTGCCGTGATCGACGAACTTCGCAGCGTGTTCGGCATCTAGGCAGGGATCGTCTTCGCAGGGTTAATCTAGGCAGGGCTTCGCGCTCGAGCAACTACTTGGGAACGTCGCAGCCCATTTCGTCGAGTAAGTGGTTGGCGCCATACACGGGGCCGGTGATCCAGAGTACGTAACGAATGTCGACACCGATGGAACGGCTGTAGCTCTGGTTCCATGCAAAGTCGTTGATGGTCGCTTCAAAGCAGCGGTCGAAATTGACTCCGACGAGCCGTCCATGGGCGTTGAAAATTGGGCTACCCGAATTACCGCCCGTAGTATCTGTGTCATACAGAATTGCGACCGGCACATCATCAATTTGCTGGTTGTAAAACGGACCAAAATCTTTGGCTCGGTATTTGTCCTGGACGATTTGCGGGGTGATAAACGGTTCAACGCCTGTCGTCTTGTCAATCACACCGCTTAGCGAAGTGATGGGAGTCTTAATCACTGCATCTTCGGGTGAATAAGCTGCAACACGTCCGATCGTCATCCGCAGCGTACCGTTGGCGTCAGGCACAAAATTCGTCGATAGGAATCGTTGTTTGATGTCAATTAGGGAACCGTAGAGCTGGCTTAGTTCGCCGTCACGTCGCTTGTCCGTTTCACGCATTTCTAGGTAAGTGGGATACAAAGTTAGCGCAAGCTGTAGCATCGGATCGGAGGTTTTTTCCAGTTCTGTAGGCGTTTTCTGGAGCAACTGTTGCACCAGCTCCGGTTGTTGCACTTGGGTTCCAGCAATCCAGGCTGCGGTGGTGGCTTCGATTTCGTCAGGCTTTTGGAGGATAGAGGCCAAGCCGTTGATTGAATTGTCCAGTGTCGCTAAGCGCTGTAGTATTCCGGCTAACACGCGTGCATCCGAGTTGGCATCAAAATCGCTCAGTGAAACCATTAGCCGTTGGACAGATTGTTCGTAGTTGCGATCCATGTAGGGTTCTTCACGTTCCAAGTCGGGCAACTGTCGTTGGTGAGCCGCGTCGATGATAAAGTGCGCGAAGGATAGCGATTGACAGGCAGAGCGTAGATGACTGAGATGTAATTCTCGTGGCGTTTCCGCGGAGAGCTCGTCGTAAACTGCATCTAGCTTGCTGAGCACCTCACCGTAGCGTTCGGCGCGTTGCGGATCGGACATGATGAACTGTTGCAGCTCCAGTTCGCGCGCCGTTCGCTGGGCAAGGATATCAGTGCGGTGCAATCCTTTGAGCTGGCCGCGCGAGCGTTTTTCGACATTAGCGAGCGAACGCATCCGTGAGGCGTGCTTAATTTCGACTTCGCGATCGTTTTCGCCCGCATTCGTTAGTAGATCGATTTCCCAGTTGTACAGGTCGACGACCAGCGGCAGTCGCACGTCTTGTTCGTATTTCAAGAACGAAGCTGTCTTGTGTCGCGCGGTGCGACCAGGGTATCCCAACAGAAATACTGCATCGTGTTCGGCGACGCCTTGCGGTTCGACTTGCACGAAGCGTTTGGGCTGGTAGGGCACATTCGCTGAATTGAAGGTAGCCGATGAACCATCCGGAGCGACGTAGGCTCGCATGAATGAAAAGTCACCTGTGTGTCGCGGCCACATCCAATTATCTTCTTCGCCGCCAAAGTTGCCGATCGACTGAGGTGGAGCGAATACCAACCGTATGTCTTTGAGGTAGGTGTACAGGAAGAGAACATAAGTCTTGCCCGTGAACATTTCAGCCACTTCGGCCCGCAGACCGGGATGCTCTACTTCAGCGGCAGCTTCGAGCTCCTTGCGCCGTTTTTCGAGTGCTTGTGTGCGTTCCAGGAACGACATGGAATCGTCAACCACCTCAAGAACTTGCTGTGAGACGTCGCGATAGTCTTCTGTCACTCGCACAGTGTAGTCGGGGGCAGGGATTTCGGCGGCCTGATTTGCGGCTACAAAGCCGTTTGTCAAATAGTCTTGTGTTGCGCTGCTCGCCTTTTGAATGGCACCATAGGCACAGTGGTGATTGGTGATAATCAGCCCCAGCGGTGAGACGAACGAACCCGTACAGCCGTTCACGCGGCAAACGCCGTCGACCAAGCTCGTTTCGCCAGCTGTGGAAAACAGCTGCTCCGCAGTTAATTCGATGCCTTTCGCAGCCAAATCGAGCTTTCCAAGCTCGCTCATCGGGAACATGCCCTCTTCAGCGGCCGCGATGGAGCAAAATAGGACATGAAAGATTAAGATTGCGTAAGGTTTTGGTGTGTGCATGCTAGATTTTTTTCAGAAAATGGCAGTAAATAGGTCTTTAGTCCCGCCTTAGAGGACATTTATTCACAGTTGTTGGTTATTTTGTTAATATCTCGTCACTGATATGTTTCTTTTTCGTTAGCGCATTTGGAGGTCTTTATGAGAATTTTTCCTCGTGCTCCGCAGCGAACCGGCTTTACGCTGGTTGAGCTGCTGGTCGTCATTGCAATCATTGGGATCCTAGTTGGTTTGCTGTTACCTGCGGTTCAAGCTGCCCGGGAAGCAGCTAGACGCATGCAGTGTTCCAACAATCTGCATCAGTTGGGCATTGGTTTGCACAACTATCATTCAGCCTACAAGACTTTTCCACCTTCGCCAGCCTATGGTACCACGGAGGCGCCGGGTGGGCGGTACAACCAAAGCTGGTTGTCGTGGAGCGGGCTGGCTTTGCTACTGCCGTACATTGAGCAGGACAATGTAGCGAAGAAGATCGACTGGGGGTGGCGTTGGGATTCTAATCAGAATGGGAATGTCAACAATACCCAAGGGGCTCGGGTGCGGATCCCAGGCTATGTCTGCCCAAGTGATCCAGGTGCGTCGGCTACGTACACTGCCAATATGGGCCCGACGTCGTATTGCTTCTCCGCTGGCCCGGCGTCGAGTTGGTCTATCGGAGGATCGAAGGTCGGTTTTGCAACGCTGGGCCAACCTACACGCATCCGCGATATCACAGATGGCACCAGTAACTCCATCCATATGGCTGAAGCGCAAATTGGTCTCAATCGAGGTATGTGGGAGGCAGGTGTTTTACCACGCGATCCGTCATACCGTGTTGTGACTGGTACCCGCCTGGAGCGTTCAGCGAATGCACAAGGGCGGCGTTGGCGGAATACACCAGCGCACATCGCGCTAATTAATACGTACTACGACAACTGTAAGTCGATGTACGATTCCGGTAGTGGTTGGAATGGCGCAAGTGACGAGCAAGGCCGCTTTTGGGCCGCTGGCCGCGTCTTTTGGGGACCTTGGTGTACGACTCTCGTTGGCCCCAACGCCGGACCAAGTTGCGATAACGACACTTCGGTCACAGATATGATGGTTAAAGAGGCGAGTAGCCATCATACCGGTGGAGTGAACGTCCTGTTGGGCGATGCCTCCGTAAAATTTGTCGGCAGCAACATCGACCAAGGAGTCTGGATTTCCGTCGGCTCCATCAATGGTCAAGATCCCGTCAACGGCGACTGGTAGACCAATTCACGATTTCTTGCAGGAGTATCTGATTAAATGAAAACAGTTTTCAAGAAGATTTTGGTGCTATTCGCTGGTGGTCTGCTGGTCGTGTCATTCGTGGGCTGTGGTCCGACCCCAGGCACTGAAGGCGACGCCAACGATCCAGCGACAACCGACGACACAGAGCAGATGGAAGACGAAACTGGGGAAGTCTAACGCGGCCCAGCATTTCATATTCTAATTAAGAACCCCGGCAAGGTTGCGGGGTTTTTACTTCGTCGAAGAAGCGCATGCCTGCCGCCATCCGCTTGGCGGGCTGCAAGGCTCGATGGGCCAAGTGGCTCAACGCGGGTTTCGGCGTTCTACAAAGTCGTCTGCCTGCGATATCGTGAAGCATTCCATACGCGTCATTCACTATTTTCTACTTGCTTTTGCACTGACCTCAGTTGTGTCGGTCGTGGCGTATGTTGCCACCGTTCCAGCGAGACCGCTTATCTCGGACGCGGTTCATAGCCAAGCGGGCTGGGCGGATGAAGCCTCGTGTATCGACTGCCATGAGCAGGCAGAGTTTTTTTCTCGAACTGGACACGCGCAGACCCTGCGCCCCGCATCCGACGCCACATCGCTTGAAGCGCTGCGCCGCGTATCCAACAGCCCACGTTTGGCCGCGGAGGGCACGCGTCTCGAATTTGACGCGGATCGGGTCTTTGCCGTAACTGGAATGGAATCGCCTGGAACATCGCTAGCGGATGCGGTGCGCGTTCAACTGGATTGGTGCTTTGGTTCGGGATTGCACGCGCAAACTTGGACGGCAACTCTGTTGGACAGCTCTGGGGCAACCGACCAGTTGGAGTTTCGTTGGAGTTTATACCATGGTGAACTGGTCGATCGGACGCCTGGCCAACCGACGGATCCGACCGATGGACGATTGGGGAAATTGGGCGTATTGTTTGATGGCCCCAAGTCCGCGCGTTGTTTCGCATGTCACGCAAATTACGTCCCAGAATTTCAAGGGGCCATTGATGAAAGAGGCATATTGCCGGGAGTGACCTGCCAGCGCTGCCATGGCCCTCGACAGTCTCACGTCGCATCGGATGGCGAATTCAGCGATCCGCATTGGTCTTCCAAAGATCGCCTAGAGTCGGTGCATCGCTGTGCCCAGTGTCATCGACGCGCCGATGAGTTGACCGCCGAAGAAGTTACCACAGAGAATAAGGCTATCGTGCGTTTTCAACCCGTGGGACTCGTTCAATCCAAGTGCTTTACGCATTCACAAATGACCTGTACGACCTGCCACGACCCGCACCTGCCACCGGACATGCAAGAATTGCATCGGATCGATCAGTGTGTTCAGTGCCACCAGCCGGACAATATTGATCATGTGACTTGCGGAGCCGGGGAGTCGAGTGACTGTTTGCGATGTCATATGCCAAAGGTACAAATGGATGCGCCCGTTGCATTTACCGATCATTGGATTCGCGTGCGCAAGGATGAAGACGCCCGATGAGCCAAAAAGCGAGCCGCAGGCCGCCACGTGTTAGGTCGCGGGAGTCTAAACCAGCCAGTGCCGAGTCGCCGAAACGTTGGTACCAAACGCGCCTTTTCAACTTTGTAATCGGAGTTGTGGGGATTTGGTTGTTACTGTTGTCGCGAAGTCCATTTGCGTTCGTTGAGACGATGTCGGTAGTGATTCTGGCTGATCGAAGTCTGTTAAACGCTGGTCGAGGCTGGAATCCGCCGCTCGCGAGTGTATTTGAGAGCCTAAGGCTAAGCTTCATCCCATTTTGGAGTGGCAGTCTGCTGCTCGCTTGGATCTTTTATGCTGCGCTTTGTTTGAAAAGCGGTCTGAGCCTTTCCAGCAAGCCACCAGTAAACCCAGACGTCTTGCCTTCCAAGGATCAGGCCGTTCTTCAACCTCGCTGGCTCGCCGACGGGCGATTGATGGGATCTTTGTTGAGCATCGCGGGTTTGGTAGGACTTACACAAATCAGCATCAATTCGCCGGTAGCAGTCGTGATCTGTATTGGATTGGCGGGGCTGTTGGCTGTCCATGCTCGCGACGTTGCCACGGATCGCCAGGCTTGGAAGCTACTGGTGCTGTCGATGATGCTGTATGCGGTTTCCGTCATGGGCACGCTAGAATTTGGACTTATTGCCTTGGCACTTGCTTTCACATGTGTAGGCCCTATTGCTTGGCAATTGACCCGACGGACTAACGGCCTGGTTCGCGTCTTGTTAACGATCACATGGGGCGCGGGCTGGCTGGCCATTGTCAGCGCGCCAGGCTTGTGGTCCGCTGGGTACTTCGCGGCATTGCTGCGACCGGTGAATTGGATGTGGCTGAGGCTGCCAGAATCGCTCCTACCCTCGATGACTGCCATATGGCGCACGGAGGAATTGGGCTGGCCGCATGTCCTGGGCATGTTGATCGTGGTGCAGTGCTGGGGCTGGGCATGGTTGGGGCGGTTACGCGTAGGTGATGTCATGCTGCTTTGCGTGTTGACCGTGATCGGTTTGGGGTGCGGTCGCTACACATGGCTAGCCCTTTCATCGACATGGATCGTCATTGGTCCCCGCTCAGATTCTGATTCGAACGCCGCAAGTGCCCCTTGGGGTGCAAATTGGAAATTTCCGCCAGCGCGGAATGGGGCGACCATGGCCCTAGCTGCCTTGGGGCTAGGCGGTGTGCTTCTGCAGTTGGCGACCCATGGAAGTACAGTCTTGGCAGCGGATGTAATTCAGCGCCGTCTGGATTATGCGCAGTGGAATGTCAGTGGAGTGGTTGTGCTCGGCAACTTGGAAGAAACGCCAAGTTGGAGCGGCAGTGCGGTTCGTGCTGGCCAGGTGAAGCGTCAGTACCAACCAGTTGTATCGGATCGCTGGGACATCTTTCATGCAGACTATCAAGAATATGCAAGCGTACTACGCGAGTGGAAGAGTTGGAAACGTGAAGCGTACTTGCGCGCTGACGGCACATGGGGGGGATATCAAGCAGTTTTTTCAGAGTGGAATCCTGTCTTGGTCGCGCTCGATTCAGAAGACCTGGCAGGAGTGCATCAAGTGTCACTGGATTCGCAGTGGAAGCCAATCGGCATCGATTTCCGACAAACGGTCTTTGCACGCGCCGAAATCGGTGCCACCCAAGCATACTTGGACCACGCAACGCGAGCTCTGTTAACGCTGGAGTTTCCACGCCCGGCAGTAGACATCGAGCTGTCGCGGGTGATTGCCCTGGGTAACAACAGCGATGCACGCCGCGTTTCAGGAGTGTTGACGGCCTTGCGTTTGCCCTTCGCCGCCTTGCGAGTCTTGCCCAATGACGCTTGGCCCGAAACGGTCAACTGTGCAGTATTTGCCTATGCCGAACTTGCGCATCGTGCGCAGCGATATTCAGGCCAAGCCTCCCTGCTTGATTACGCCCGGGCGACGAGTCGTGAATTGACTGGTCGCGAGACATACCTCGTGCGCGCTGCTAAACAGTACTTGCAGAACATGGAAGCGGTCCACCGGGAACGTAGCGATACGCTGCACGGTGGCGAGTTGCAGAGCTTGTTGAATGCGACCGCTGAGCTCTCAGCACCTCAGATACTATCGCGACTGGAATCCATGGATCGCGAAGATTTATCTTCGAGCGAAGCCGCCGAATGTGAGTTTTACATCGGGTGTCTAGCCAATGAAGTGGGCGATATCGAACTCGCTCGTCGCGCTCTAGCCAAGTCGCTGGAGCTAGACAGGAATGGTCCCTTTGCAACCTTAGCCACCTATTACCTATCACAGGTCAATTAGTCCACAACGCCGCATGTGGGCTGCGGAATTAACGTGCCTTACTTCAGTTGCTAAACGTTTTTGAGTTTTTCTAAGGCAGCGTCGATCGACTCGAGTTGTTGTTGTAGTTCGGCCAGGCTCTGGCGCTCTTTGTCGACAACGTCGGCTGGGGCGCGATCTACGAAATTGGCATTACCCAGTTTTGCTTGCTTGCCACTGATCTGCTTCACGACGTTTTCTCGCAGCTTCGCGTTGCGAGCGATCTCGGCGTCGACATCGATAAATTTGCCTAGGTCGGCAGTAATTTCCATTCCGTCAATGGTGATCGAGGCGGCCAACTCGGGTTTGGTGACGTTACTACCGAAGCCCGTGGCATTTGCCTTCGCCAAGGCAGCAAAAAATGGCTCCATCGGTTTTAGCAGCTGGGCTGTATCTACATCGCAAGCAACGGTAAACGCAACCTCCGCTTTGGGTGGAATATTTTGGCGAGAACGGATTTCACGTAGTGCACCGAGCACGGCAGCAAAACGCGCGAACTGAGTCTCGATTTGTGTATCTTGCCATGCCAAGTCAGCTTCAGGCCAGCTCGATCGCATCAACCAAGGTTGTTCTTCGCGGATACCACTCAAAGTTCGCACAGGGCCGAAATTCGCGAGCTCTTGCCAAATCGATTCGGTAATGAAGGGAATTATCGGGTGCAATAGACGCAGCAGTTGATCGAGCGTATGTATGAGAACTTGCTGGGTCGCTGCGCGTTTTTCTGGATCATTTAATCGCGGCTTGGCCATTTCGACATAGTACGAACAAAACTCGTCCCAGGCGAAATCGTACACTGCTCGGGCCGCGTCAGCATGATGGTAGCCTTCGAGAGCTGCGTGGGTTCGTTGGGTAGTCGTTGCTAGCCGTGACAGAATCCAGCGGTCTTCCAGTGGGAGAGACTCGATGTCTAGGGATACAGGCGTATAGTCTTCCAGGTTGATCATGACAAAGCGGGCGGCATTCCAAAGTTTATTGCAGAAGTTGCGTGCGACTTCGAAACGCTCGCTGATCACTGCAGCTTTGGGCAGAGCGAGATCCGTTTCTGTCTTGGCCCATTGCGTTGAAAATCTCTGTTTGCAGCTCGAGCATTCAATCGTCGGCAGTTCACGGTTTTGTTTGGTTTGGTTGACGGCAGCTTCGCAATGCGGACATTCGAATTGGACAGGCATTCGCACATCCTGTGTTTCCGTAGCCAACCAAGTCAGGCCGAAGCGTAAGGCATCCGGCCCGAACTTGTCGATGACATCGATAGGATCTACGCCATTGCCCTTGCTCTTGGACATGGTCTCACCGTATCCGTCCAAGATTTTCGGATGAATAAACACTTCTTTGAATGGAACTTCACCGACATTGTTCAGCCCCATGAGTACCATCCGCGCGACCCACAGCGTAATGATGTCACGACTGGTGATCAACGTGCTGGTGGGATAAAAGTACTTCAGCTCTGGTGTGGCTTCTGGCCAGCCAAGTGTGGAGTGTGGCCAGAGCGCTGAACTAAACCACGTGTCGAGGACATCCTGCTGGCGTTCATAACCATCGGCTTCGAGCTGGCTTTCCCATGCATCTGCTTCGTCCAAAATGCAAGCGTGTACCAGGTTGGGTTCTTCGATCGCGGCTGTCAATTTGTCGTTTGCCAGCCCGTTCAGGCGGGTCGCTTCGGCGGTAGCAGCCGCGGGACTTTGCAACTGTTTGGTCCATATTGGGATTTGGTGCCCCCACCAAAGTTGACGACCGACGGGCCAATCGCGTTTTTCGCCAAGCCAGTCCAAATAGCCTTTGGCATAACGTTCGGGGATAATCTTGACCCTGCCGTCGGTGACGGCATCCATGGCATGCTGTGCGAGGCGATCCATTTTTACGAACCATTGATCGGCCAGGAATGGTTCGATAGCGGTCTTACTACGATCGCTGTGCGCAAGTTCGATTTCGCGATCCTCGATTTCGACCATCAACTCCTGAGCTTCCAAGTCCTCGACGACTCGTTCGCGAGCTTTCTTCATGGTCAGACCAGCGTACGGCCCAGCTTCGTCATTTAACGTTCCATCAACATTGAGAATGTTGATCATTGGCAGGTGGCACCGCAGCCCGACTTCATAGTCGTTCGGGTCATGAGCGGGCGTAATTTTGACGCAGCCGCTGCCCAATTCTGGCTTGGCCCATTCATCGGCAACGAGCGGAATCTCACGGTTAAGTAGCGGTAGCAGTAGTTGCGTTCCACGCTGAGCCATGGCGGCCAGTTTTTGCAGCAAGGGCAAGTGCGTTTGTCGACGTTCGGCTAGTTCACGTAGTTGTTCCTCAAGCGGTGGACGCTCCTTGGTTGAAGCAGAAGTAAGCTTCTCGCGCAGTTGCCGCTCGACTGCATCCAGCGCGCTAGCGGGATCCGGGTGAACGGCTACCGCGGTGTCGCCGAGCATTGTCTCAGGACGCGTGGTAGCGATCGTGACATGCGTTGGTTCACCAGCCTGCGGATCGATGACCGGGTATTTGAAGTGCCAGAAATGGCCTTTGACCAGTTGATGAAAGACCTCGTCATCGCTGACGGCAGTTTGTAAGAATGTATCCCAGTTAACCAGCCGCTTTCCGCGGAAAATCAGCCCTTTGCGAAATAGATCAAAGAACGTAGCCCGTACCGCTCTCGCGCAGGTCTCGTCCAGTGTGAATCGCGTGCGTTCCCAATCGCAGGAACAGCCCAGGCGGCGCAGTGATTCAAAATCCGCGTCTCGTATTCAGCCTTCCATTGCCAGATGCGTTCGACGAGTTTCTCTCGCCCTAGATCGTGTCGCGTCTTATTCTCGTCCTCTTTTAATCTTCGTTCGACGACGGCTTGCGTGGCAATGCCCGCATGGTCGGTACCAGGCATCCACAGGGTCTCAAAGCCGCGCATACGATGCCACCGCACGCGGATGTCTTGCAAGGTATTGTTTAGCGCATGTCCCAGGTGCAGAGCGCCTGTGACGTTGGGCGGCGGAATTACAATCGTGAATGGCTTTTTGTCGGGATCGACTTTGGCTCGAAAGCAGCCGTCCTGCTCCCACTGCGCGTAGATCTCGCTACAAGTTTGAAACTCAAAACGACTCGGAATCTTTTCCGCTAATTCACTCATGTAATTTTCCTATTTACCAATTGCGTAACCTCGTGAACCGCACGCGCGGCGGGCGTCGTGTGCAATAACAGCGTCCCCAGGCAAGCGACTAGGGGTCACATGCCCGTTGTTAGCGCGTACGGTTCACACGCCCGCCGCTAGCGCGTGCGGTTCACATGCCCGCCGCTAGCGCGTGCGGTTCACACGCCCGCCGCTAGCGCGTGCGGTTCACATGCCCGCCGCTAGCGCGTACGGTTCACATGCCCGCCGCTAGCGCGTGCGGTTCACATGCCCGCCGCTAGCGCGTGCGGTTCACATGCCCGCCGCTAGCGCGTGCGGTTCACATGCCCGCCGCTAGCGCGTGCGGTTCACATGCCCGCCGCTAGCGCGTGCGGTTCACATGCCCGCCGCTAGCGCGTGCGGTTCACATGCCCGTTGTTAGCGCGTGCGGTTCACGTGGCAGCTGGAGTCGCGAAGGTTCAGATTTTACGCAATTCTGCGCAAGTGACTACTCGACTGTATTCAACAATAGAATGACCTGCTGGGAGGCAGGCTGGTTCGGTTGCTGGGCGGGCTCAATCCAGGTAAATCTGCTTCGAGTCGTGGTTGCACTCGTATCTTCCTGATTGCCAGCCGACGCACGATCATCAGTCGCGGTCGGTGTCATGCTCTCTAGGATATGCGTAGCTTCGTCGCGACTGAGAAAGAGGACGATAGTCTGTGCACTAGCTGCTGGCCCAGGGGCGGGTTGACTGAGTTGGCTATCTGAACCCGTTGTAGCGGCACCTGGCGGCGGAGGCTCTGCGGCACTTGCTGTTTCAGTAATGTTGTCGCGGCCACCGCCTAGCGGTTGGCGAGCTGTTCCTTGCCGAGGTAGAACGGTAGCGGTCAGACGGTTAGATGCCACCAGCACTTCAAAGACTTCACGACCATCGACTTTGGCAGGCAGTCGTCCGATCACAATGGGTGCACGCGACTGACGGTTGCTGGCACCGGACGAAAGCCCCAACTGTTGAAGGGGTTCATCGGCAATACTGCTGAGAACAGCGTTCTGTGCCAACTCGTTTGCCAACTCGGCATCACTCCAACTACTGCTTCGCCCCACGTAGACGTCGACTACAGTCGGATTTTCCCTGGCAGGATTTTCTCGCGCAAAATTTTCCCCGGTAGGATCTTGTTGCGATATTTGTTGCTTGGGTGCTGGAGCGGCTTGGGGCTGAGCAGCGGGATCTGCCATGGACGGCGCTACCCGTGCGCTGAGCGGTGCTTCGCTACCGAAGGATGGTGCGCTTGGTAAATCGTTGGTGCTCTTCTCGGGCGCATGGGGAGCTGCCAGGCGAGAATCTGCTAGCGGCTCGGCTTCCTTCTGCTGGCGATCTGCTGGCGGCTGATCCGATTCGGTAAGCGCTCGATTGAACTCTTGGGGATCTACCATGCGGTCTGCGGGCGGTAGCGAGGCCAGATCGGCGTTATTGGGCTGCGGCAATGCGGACATTGCAGCAGGTGGGGGGGCGGCACCCTGCATCGCGTCTTGTTCAAGCCTGGCGAGATCGGAGTTTGAGCGTCCACCGTCGGCAGGCAACGCGTCATTGAATTCCGGTTTTTCGAGTGGCAGCGACTCTGATTCAACTTGAGCTGACTCGGCGTTTGTATCCGTGCTGCGACTACTGGCCAGTTGCGGTTGTGAGGTTGGCCATAGCACATAGCCGATACCAGCCATCAGCAGCAGACTCGCAGCAATGACTAAAGGACGCAGCCAGCTAACGGAACTTCCTCCGGACGATGAGGACCTTCGTGACAATTTGTTCCAGCGTGGTTGCAGTGACTGCGAGTCGGCTGGAGTTAGTTCCTGAGCCTCGAACTCCAGCTCATGCTCCATTTCCAGTTCATCTTCAAACTCATCCTGCGCATTATCTTCGAGGTTCTGTTCAGCGCTGGTCAATTCAGCGTCTGAAAGCTGTACATTCGGGCCGTTCCAGGTGGGGAGTTGTCGTACTAGGCTGCGCACGCGTTGCAAATCGGCGAGCGTTGCAGCGGCCACTGGGTCAACCGCCAAACGTCCTTCGACAATATGCCGCTGTGCATCGCTCAGTTCATCGTCCAAGTAGGCCGACAACCACTCTTCGTCGTATTCGAGCGATGCGTCGCTGGGTTCGAATTCTGTATGTTCTGAGTTCATATTCCACTTAATCCAAGCTGCACGGCGTTCTGCTGCAAGATCGATCGTAATTCTTGACGCGCGCGGTGTAGTCGGCTTCGAACTGTACCAATCGGAATTTCCAAAGTGGTCGCAATTGCTTCGTAATCCATCCCGTCAAAATCTCTCAAAACCAACACACTCCGTCGTTCTTCGTCAAGCTGGTCAATGGCGCGGCGCACGTAACGCTGCGTTTCATTGAGCTCAGCGAGTTCATCGGGCCGGGATTGTTCGCCGATCGAGTCGATTGCTACGTCGAATCCTTCGCGTTGAACCTGATTTTCAATGCGCTTCTTGCGACGGTTGCTAGCCAGCAGGTTCATCGCAATCCGTGCCAACCATGTGTAAAATTGCGACTCACCGGAAAACAGGTTCAGTTTATGGTAGGCTCGGGCAAAGCTTTCTTGGGCGATGTCCTCGGCCAATTCACGGTCTCCACAGGCATGCCACAGCAATCCTTGGAGCCGACGCTGGTAGCGTTCCACCAACTCCCCGAATGCGGCAGAGTCGCCCGCCAGGGTTTGGTCGATTGCCGATTGGTCTTCGCTGAACATGTGATAAGTGAAAAGACGTCTGGAGAAGTGTATGAGTTCCGGAAAATGGTAGCAGAATTAGCCACCTGGGCAGCCCTCATTCTAGCAGCTCAGCGGCGATTCGCCTGCCAAGCTGCCGATCTTGCCGCTTAGGAAAAGTCTAGGAGGAGCTGGACCATATAAATGCGTTTCGCGGGCAGCGTGGTACAATTGCTCTCCAATCTGGTAGCCTTTGGTCAATTTTGTCCCACGTTCCATCAAGCATCCCGCACTTATCATGCATCACATCAGCCTACTGCGTCAGGTCTGTCAAGCGGCTTTCGCAGCATCCGCGTTTTTATCTTCGAGCATTCTAGCGCAGTCCAAAGATGTCGTGTTCAAAGAAGTTGACGGGTTGGTAGCTGTCGAGGCGGAGCATTTTTCCGAGCAGACGAAGACGGAAACTCGCAAGTTTTACTTGACTGCCAACGGTCAGACGCCCGACGTTGCCCCGGACGGTGATCCGAATCACGTGGCCGGTGCCAGCGGAGGTGCCTATCTTGAAGTGTTGCCAGATACACGACGTACGCATGGCGACAAATTGATCAAAGGCACGAACTTTGCGCCCGATCCGGGCAAAATGGCAGTATTGCACTATCGCGTCCACTTCCAGACCATGGGCCGTTATTACGTGTGGGTGCGTGCTTTTTCGACGGGCTCGGAAGATAATGGATTGCACGTGGGGATCGACGGTAAATGGCCCGCCAGTGGACAACGGCTGCAGTGGTGTTCGGGCAAACAGCAGTGGTGGTGGGAAAGCAAGCAACGCACCGAGGCGGAGCATTGCGGCGAAACTCACAAAATCTACTTGGATATCGACCGTCCTGGCGAGCACATCATCGCCTTTTCGATGCGCGAAGACGGTTTCGAGTTCGATAAATGGCTCATGACCACCAACCGCGAGTTCGAGCGTCCGCGCGACGCCGGACCTGCATTCCAAGTTCACGCTGGTCCGCAACCTGCAACGCATCCTATGGTGGCTGTACAGTCAGAAAACACCACGTTGGCAACACAGGGGGTGCCCACCAAAGCACCTGCGCTTGCTCAACCGCGAAAGTCCGATGGTGATGGTTCCGTTGCCATCAGCGGTGAGCTAAAGCAGTGGCACAAAGTTACTCTCACGATGGATGGTCCCTTTGCACATGAACAAGACAATGCGCCGAATCCATTCACCGATCTACGCATGCAAGTGGAATTTAAGCACTCTAGCGGCAAGTCCTACACGGTCCCCGGATATTTCGCCGCCGATGGTGATGCGGCGGAGAGTTCGGCAGCGTCTGGGACGAAGTGGCGAGCTCATTTTGCGGCAGATCTGGCGGGTGAATGGACCTATCGCGTGGGCTTTCATCGCGGACAACTCTGCGCTTTGGATCCGGCTGTGAATGGCACCGCAGTAAAACCCTTCGATGACCAACAGGGGGCGTTCAACATCGCTGCCGCACAACACCGTGGTCGTCTTGAATACGTAGGCAAACATTTCCTGCGGTTTGCTGGAAGCGGAGAATACTTTCTCAAGGCTGGAGCCGATGCGCCTGAAACGCTACTTGGCTACGCGGACTTTGATGGAACCGTGGCCAATAAACCGGGAAAGGTCCCACTGAAGACTTACACCCCTCACCTTCGAGATTGGACGGAGCAGGATCCAAGCTGGCAAGGCGGCAAAGGCAAAGGCTTAATCGGGGCGATCAATTACTTGTCGAGCAAAGGCTGTAATGCGTTTTCTTTCTTGACTTATAACGCTGGTGGTGATGGAGATAACGTCTGGCCTTTTACCCAACGCGATGACAAATTGCACTACGATTGCAGCAAACTCGATCAATGGTCGATCGTATTCGATCATGGCACCGCCCGCGGAATGTACTTGCACTTCAAATTGCAAGAGACCGAAAATGATGACAATCGCAGTGGGACCAACGGCAACACTAGCAAGCCAGTACCCACGAGTTTGGACGATGGACGGTTGGGCGCAGAGCGTAAGCTCTACTGCCGCGAGCTGATTGCGCGTTTCGCGCATAACCTGGCATTGAACTGGAATCTGGGCGAAGAAAATACGCAGTCAACCCAAGAGCAACGCGATATGATTGACTATATCGCCGCACTCGACGCCTACGACCATCCAATCGTGGTCCATACGTACCCGGAACAGCAAGAGCAAGTCTACGGCCCGCTACTGGGAGACAAATCCCAATTAACAGGTGTCTCGCTACAGAACAGCGGTATCCACGACACGCACCGCGATACACTCCACTGGGTCAAAGCTTCGGCGGCGGCTGGCAAACCTTGGGTCGTCGCGTTTGACGAATCGGGCACTGCCGCGCATGGCCAGTGTCCAGACCTTGGTTATCGAGGTTATGACGGACATGACAAGACCGGCAAAATGACGTATACCGAACACGAAGTACGCCAACAGACGTTGTGGGGAACGTTGATGGCTGGCGGTGCCGGCGTCGAGTATTACTTTGGATATCAATACGCTGAAAATGACTTGGATTGTGAAGATTGGCGTAGTCGCGATCGTAGTTGGGACTATTGCCGTGTGGCCCTTGAGTTCTTCCGCGATCAGCGAATTCCGTTTTCGGAAATGAGTAATCACAACGAATTGATTGGCAACCCCGAAAACACAAATAAGAAGTACTGTCTAGCCACGCCTGCCGACATGGAAGCCGGAGCGGTCTATGTCGTCTATTTGGCTCAGGGTGGGACGACCGATTTGGACTTAAGCGCAGCAGATGGCAAGTTTGGTGTGCAATGGTTCAACCCTCGCAGCGGCGGCAATCCCACCGTGGGCACCGTTGCCGAGGTGTCCGGCGGCGGAGTGGTCCAGCTCGGCACACCGCCTGCCGATGCGGAGCAAGATTGGGTTGTTATCGTCCGAGCGAACGGCTGAACTGGATGTTCAGAGCGTTATTGTATTGTCGTTCGGTCGGTGTAAGTGGCACCGCATAGCCAGCAGTCAATTGCGTGCGTGTGCCAAACTCGAGCGTCGTGCCAGCGACGAGGCTGGTTTGGCTGACTGAACCGCGGAAGTTGCCAACTTGGATGGGCCCGGCAGTAATTACATCCGCAGCTCCCAACGAGTTGGTGTGGTGGACTTCGACCGTTGGAATGACGCCCGTCAATCCGCTGCGACGCTGCGATTGGAAGACCCACCAACCGATTCCGAAGTCGGCGTATAGAAAATTCGGATCTGTGAATGTGCCGACGTTCGTCATGCCCGATCCTGTATTGGCCGTAACGGTACTGCCGTTGGTCGCAAAGTCCGTCTGCAAGAATCCGTGAGCGAACCAATCGTTATTGGGTGTATAGAGCATGCCTAAGAACGGCTGCAAGTGTACGCTCTGATTTCCAATGTGTAGCAAACGCGTGCCATCGGCCAGGTTTACCGATACGTCATCGCCAGTGGGAGCAGCAATGCCCAAGCCGCCGGACAGCGCGAAACGCTGACGGTCGATGAGCAACAGTTTGGCATACATCGTCAAATTGCCGAACCGCGATTCGTCTCCTGTGGCGATGCTGCCGTCCGATGCAAATGCACTGTTGATCGGTGCGTTGGCGGAAAACGGTACGCGTAGCTCAAAACTGGCTAGGCCGTCTAGCATCGTCTTCTCAAATCCAGGCACAAATCGCGTCAGACTCTGGCCACCTGCGCTGTAGGCAATTCCGTTCACGCTATTATGTCGAAAGAATACGCGATCGGTTGGTAGCACGGCACCGCCTTCGGCAATCTTTAATCTGCCCATACCCCCGCTCGCCGCATCCGCTAGTGCCGTGTCATATCGCAGGATGTAGTCAAAGAAATAATAGGCATCCAAATCTTCACCACCGTTGAACGTATCCGCGCCGGATTGCAAGATCGCGCCTGACGCGGCTGCGTCATAGGAAACGAGGCCCGGTGATCCATTTCGGCCAGCGAATAGGGCCGCTAGACCACTACTGTAGCCAGCTGGAGGATTCTGCAACGCAATGATATCAAAGGCGACGCCTGTCGATGCCAGTTGCGATTGAATTTGTGCAATGGTGTTCAGAGTTGTCAGTGTAGCAGCATCGGGCAATGTGCCAGCCAGTGATACCCCCGGCAATGGCGAGCCAGATCGCAGAAGCGTTTGCAGCTGTTGCACGGATGCGAGTGATGTATCGAACGCGCCAATTGGCCCAGGTTCGGAAAGCGTCAATCGGCTGGAGCCAGCGGGCATGATTTGAGGCGTATCAAGGTCATTGGCGACGATTAACAAACGGTCGATAACTGAGTCAGCGCGAGCGCTAAACGGAGCACCGCCAAAGAAATCTCCGACCATGGCTGGGATTCGACGGCGGTTTGGCAGACACGAGAAGCACGTAGGCGCTAAGTCGGCGCATGCAATTCCCAGACTGTCGCATGCGTTGGGCTCGAGACACGCATCGTCGCTTTCGACACCTAGGCCGACTCCTGAAACGCTGTCGGTCAAGCTGAGGCGTACGGGCTGCGGCTCTGGCTGATCAGCCCAAATTTGACACGCCATTGTAGTTCCAACCAGCACCATGAAAGTCAGGGCGAGAGGCTGGGCAATTCTTTGGGGATTCACGAGTTCTCCTCGTAGCGGTCTTTGGGCAAGTAGGCGACGTCGGGAACTGCGAATTTACGTGCACTCGTCAAATTGTCGCTGCTGGTGGTATCGTGTGTATCGACCCGGCCGGATTGCTGGGTTTAAACGATCGGGGCAGTTACACTGGATGCACGGTTCTCATGGGCTGGAGAGTTTGCGCAATCGTTAAAGCTTGCCAGCCAGCTATCGCCTAATTCCAAATGCGATAAAAATGGATTAATGCAAACACCTTTTTCCACAAATGATCAGCGGCCCCACCTGCTTGACCTGGATGCAGACGGCCTCAAGGGCTGGCTGGCAGCAAAGGGCCAATCCGGTTTTCGGGCTGCGCAGATACTGAGTTGGCTTTTCGAACGTCGGGCAGAGAGTTTCGACGCGATGAGTGACCTTCCCAAGCCGCTGCGGGTGGAGTTGGCAGGTAGTTTTCGCCTGTGGACGGCGACCACCGACGCACATCAAACGTCGGAGGATGGGACTGAAAAACTTCTGCTCGACTTGGCTGATGGCGGTCGGATTGAATGTGTATTGCTGCGCGATGGGCCGCGACGGTCAATCTGTATTAGCAGCCAAGTTGGCTGTGCCATGGGCTGTGTGTTCTGTGCCAGCGGTTTAGACGGCGTTGATCGAAATCTTTCTCGCGGTGAAATCATCGAGCAAATGCTGCGATTGCAACGTCTCTTGCCCGCAGATGAACGCTTGAGTCACATTGTAATGATGGGTATGGGCGAGCCCTTAGCCAATTTGGATGCTGTTCTCCCGGCGTTAGAAGTTGCTCGTGATGCTAAAGGTTTAGGCATTAGTCCACGACGAATTACGATTAGCACGGTCGGGATCCCTAAGTCCATCGATCGGCTGGCTAGTCATTCGACCCCATTTCACTTAGCAATTAGCTTGCACGCTCCGAACGACGCGCTGCGGACCCGCTTGGTTCCCGTCAATAAGAAGATCGGTATTCGGGATATTCTAGCGGCCTCCGAGCGCTATTTTGAGGCGACTGGTCGACGACTGACATTCGAATACGTTCTATTGGCTGGCGTGAACGACTCCATCGAGTGCGCTCGCGAACTGGTGCAATTACTCCGCGGTCGCATTAGTATGCTCAACGTGATTCCGTATAATGCAGTGGCTGGATTGCCTTTCGAGACTCCAGACACGCAGGCGGTGCGAGATTTTCGCGCGACCTTATTGGAGGGTGGTATCAACGTGATGTTTCGGCAACGCAAAGGCGACGGCATTGACGCGGCTTGTGGGCAACTACGCCGCAAACGAAGCGTGACGACATGATTTTGATTGGAACCATGCAATGGGCGAGTACCCGATTGAAGGGCATGTTCGCCTGTCCAAACTGTGGCACTACGGAGGATTTTCGCCTCCGGGCCTCGCGGCCATTTCTAACCTTGTACTTTATTCCCATTTTGCCCATCGGTGCACTGCAGGAGTACGTACAGTGCCGCAAGTGCAAGAATGCGTTTGAGCCGATTATCCTCAGCACGCATATGCTCCCCGGCGGTTCGGTGCAAACGGGCACTGGAAAGACTACAACGGCAGTAAGTACTGAGTCGCTCAGTCCGTTCGAAGACGACTTGCTAAGCGTTTTAGCCTTGATGATGGTTGAAGACGGGCACGTGACCGAAGAGGAGATCCGAGTCGCGCGGCGGCTGTACGAAAACATTTCCGAGCAGAATCTCAGCCGTGATGATTTGGGAGCGGCTTGTGCGCGCGTTCAATTGCAACGCCTGAACACGACCAGCTTTCTGGCAACGTGCCGCACACGTCGCAGTCACGAAGAGAAGCTACTCTTGGTACAAGCGATGTTTGGCGTCAGCGGAGCTGACGGTGACATTTCCCCCGGCCGCCTCCAGTCGTTGTTGCGTTCTAAAGAACTTTTGGGAATTGACGAAGCCGAATTTCAACGCGCTGTTGACGCCACCAGCCAGTGGCTGACGTAGATATGTATTCTATGGGGTATTACTTTCCCGTTAGCCGCCGCGCACGCGCTGCCAGAACGCTAGGTGACAAGTTTTGATGACACCGATTCGACGTTCGGAATGGTATTGAGGGCGGCGATGAGCTGGGTGGCGTCGATACCAGTTCGCGGCTGATAGCGGTAGACCAAGTCCAGCGCGCCACCGCGGCGCGAAGTCTCGGCAGAAATGAGCTGATAACTGTCGGTTAAGCGCTCAAGCTCAGCTTCCCATCCATCCATGGAATGCAAGCCAACTTTCATCGTTAAACGCCATGATCCTCTGACCAGCTCCGTGGCGCATTCGGTACCAGCCGTGGGGGCATTAAATTGGGTGGCCAAAGCTACGGTCATCAACCCGAGCGCAGCTACCGAGTATTGTCCCGCCCCGATAGCCATGCCGACGACAACGGCGGCTAACACATACGCGACATCGCGGGTGGCAGGCACAGCGGTCCGGAAGCGAACAATGGACAATGCACCGACCAAACTGAACGCGCGCGCAATATTGTCGCCAATGATTTGCGTGGCCATAGCAATTAGAATGCACATGAGCACGAGTGTCAGCGATAGAGTGTCGGGTGCACCAGGGGGCATCTTGCGCCGTTCTAGGTAGGCGACAATCCAACCACATAGCCAGGCAACTAGCAGACGAAGCACCAAAGTGGGGGCGGTTGCTTGAACCTCCGTCGATGTCGATGCCAACCAATCATACATTGGCCAATTGCTCCCCACCCTCGGCGGCGTTCGAAGCTTGCATATTCAACGGCATGGACATGGATTGGCCGGTCGTCGAGAACGATCGAGGGGCATCGAGTCCCCATGTGTTTACTGCCGTGCGATACTTGGAAAAGCGACTCGCGGGAATCAGAAATTGCGTCAGCAGTTCCTTGAATAGCTTGGGCATTCGGTTGTGAAACTTCAGTTCCAGAATATGCACGGTTGGCGCATCGCGACGTACTTCGTTGTTGGAGCGACTGTTGATCAGTGAGTCGTGCCACCCCTCGACACGGCTAGCTTGTAACTGGCTATCGATCGTCAATCGCAAGCTTTCGTTGGCTAGTGTCGCAGTTCGCGCAAATCGGCGATAGTGAACCTGGATTGCGGGTTGCAGGCCGCGATCGGCCATACGCTTGGCGAACCATTCACCACACCAAGTTCGGTCATTCTCAGGCTCGTTAGGCAATCTGCACGATAGCTGTTCGAAAGCCTGCTCGTCCGGAACGGCAGTACGATGCTTGCGGACAACATTGTTCTTCTTGCGTTTGCACTCCAGCCAGACTGTCGGCTCATGGCCATATCTGCGAATGCGATGTTTAGCGGATCCTGCAACACCAGTACGGTGGTACAGGTCCATATTAGGAGAATCGAGATACAGCGTGTGTACGTCATAACTATCCACCAAGCGATCGCAGCAGTGAGCGTCAATACCCAAATGCTCTCGTGCCCAGCCCGTTACCTGCTGGACGAGCGGTTCGCTCAACAGGTACTTGAGTTCAATGCGTCTATCCATAGGTGGTGTGGCATTCATTGCTTGGGCTCCGACTCTGTTTTCTTCAGTAGGTACGCACGCCTTCCTTCCGCGAATTCGCGGAGGTTCATACTGCCGTGGCCTCCGCGCTGCCCAGTCGAATTCGTCTGAGCAGTTCGATTGGCACGTGGCGAGGTGGCTGCCAAGAAGCCTTCGTAAGTACCGAGTTTGTGCGTCTCCGTCTTAACACCTTCGTCGATCAAGGTCGCTTGCTGAGCGACAAAGGGTCCCAGCTTCTCCCAATCCAATGCTGACTCAGCAAGTTCACGTAGATTCGCCAGGTACTGCGTGCGGTATTGAGGGACTGCCAATACCTTGCTTCGTAGCGGTTTGCTGGAATCGTCCATGCCGATCAAGGGATCAAGTTCCAGCGGCGACTGCGGCACCCGATCTCGCCCACCGGGATCAGGCGGCAGTCTGTCTTGCGATCGACCGGCTTGCGCGTCAAGTGGTGGGCCTGGAGGTCCAAACCCGCGCCCGCTACCTCGACCACCGCGTCCACCTGGGCCGCCGCGCCCGCCTGGGCCACCTGGTCCACCACCAGCTCCGCGGAAGGCTTCATTCATGTCGTGTGGAATAAAATGAAAGACTTGATTCTCATCCAAATAGATACTGTAGTCACTCGCTCGAATCCAGTAGCCGTCCGAGTTGATCAGGCCATTGTCGAGTGCCAGGAACCACAGCAGTCCGTCAATATCAACGATTGGCTCTAGGGCTTGGGGCAAATCAGCGGTGGGGGTTTCGTCCAATAAGCGGCATAGCTCAATCAGTTTTGCGAGCGCCTTTTTCCCGCCCGACTTTTGTTCGTACGGGTACGCGTAATTCTCTGGGTCAGGGCCACGGTAATCCAAGCCACCGCCGCCAGCAGGCGAGCCGCTAACCTTCCATCGTGCGCCGCCAGTTGTATCAAAATGTTCCTGCAGAAAGTCCTTATTGAACTGCTGCACATTCGTGTAGATCCCCCAGTTCTCACCGTTGATCACGACCCGCACAAAGTTGGCTTGGGGGGCTGGCACGCCCAGCTGCTCGGCAATGTGCGCATACAACACGGTACTCATCATTGATGCGTCGCCATTGCCGTTGAGCAGATTCAGCGTCTTGTAACCCAGCAAGCGTTGATCTTCATCTGCGAGGTCGAGAGATACATTCAGCGAGCGTTTATAACCAGCCGGGACCATGTCGTAAGACGACATTCCGCGAAAGTGGATTCCGCAGTTTTCGTAGGTTTGACCGTCAACGGTCAATGTGGCTGTTACATCGACGTCAGTACCGTGGAACTCCTCCAGTTCCTGCTCCCAGTCGTCGTTCGCGAAATCGATGAAGATCGTGCGCAATACATGGTTGTCGTACAGTTTTGCTGTCGATGGTTGCACGCTGGATTTTTCTATGTGAGCCCCCTCCGTGGCTGCGGTTTGACCGCGTCCCATACCTGGAGGACCACCAGGCGGACCGAAGCCAGGCGGACCGAAGCCTGGGGGACCGAAGCCTGGAGGACCAAAGCCACCATCCGGCGGCTCAAAACCGTCCCGAGGTCCAGCTCCAAACTCTGATCGGTTGCCACCAGGCGGTCCGAAGCCTCTGCCACCCTGACCTCCTGGGCCACGCTGGGGCGACGGGTTGGCCGTTAGAAATGTTCGCGCTTCTTTGCGCTCATCGTCGTTGAGCCAACCGCTCTTATCTGCATCAAACTGTTTCAGAATCGCGCGATCAGGTCCTCGACCGGGGCCGGGGCCGGCTCCAGGTCCGCCAGGCCCTCTTCCGGGACCTCTTTCGGGACTGAAAAGGCCCGGCGGCTGGGCGAGCGAAAAGTAGGTCACACAGATCGAAATCGCTAGAACGCAGACACTGCTGATGAATAATCGCTTAGGCAATGTTTGAACTTTCGTTGGTGGAGTTCGGTGAGATTGATCATGGGCTATGTCGATAGTTGCTCACTTGAGCTACAACCGCCGCTCAATTCTGCAGAAATCGAGATGAACTCAATTCACCGAAATTCCGGTCGACGGTGGAACTCAAACGGCTTGCCGACCAATGCATTCCACTTGGCTCTTTGATCAACGGTCAGGATTTCCAAGATCTTTGCCACGGTTCGCGTCGTAGTGACTTGAAATTCACCGCCTGCGACTCGATTGCCGCCTGGTCCTCGTCCCGACGGGCCTTCGCCGCCACCGAATCGATCGGGAGGTGGAGGTCGATTCTGATTAAAGCCGCGGCCAGGATTTGGTCGAAACTCGCCGTCTGGTGGCCCATGGCGCGGCCGTTCTTCATGAATAATCTTGCTAATTTCCTGACGCTGTTCAGCAGAAAGCTGCAAGGCATCTCCAACTTCCATGGTCAGAAATGTAAACGGCAGTTGTTGCTGGCGCAAGATTTGTCTAAGCCGGTTCATATGTGCGTCATCAATTGCATTACCAACCACGCGCACAAAGCTACGCAAGTGTGTTCCGATTTCTTCGCTGGCACCGGCCAGCAGTGGGCCACTGTCGTCGCCCAGGTTGGCTCGCGCGTTTTGGATTTCGGATATCTCCACCAGGAGTTGCTCGCCCAACTTGGGATCAATTCCCAACTCTTCACGAACGTGTGGGTCGCCGAGTAGCAGCAACGGTGCTACATCATCGAGCAACTTTAGTTCCTCGACCATGCGTTCTACTTTGGCGGAAGCTTCTAGCAAGTCCTGAGATTGGCCGATATCACCGGCGCGCTGTGCTAAGAAATCTCGATAGAACGTCAGCGAGGTCTCTAGGATGCGACGGCGCAAATTCTGAAATTCGGGACGGTAAGCCAATTCGGTTTCGCTTAGTTCGCTGAAAGTGTCAACCGCTCGCCGCGCCTGTTCAAAGCTGGCCTTCTCTGCCCGCAGTGCTGCAGCAGTTCGTTGTTGCTCGCGCACAACCATCAGCGTCGTGATCAGCATGCCGATGGACGAAGCGACTAACAGTCCTGCAGCGACATTGACGAGCCGTCGATTGCGTTTACGCCATTTCCCAAGCCACTGCCACAGCGTAGGCGGCTTGGCGGCGATTGGTTTGTCGTCCAGCCAAGCCAGCAAGTCATCGCCAAATGCTTTCGCCGTCGCGTAACGCGCAGCCGGATCCTTGGCGATGGCTTTCAAAATGATCGTATCTAGTTCAATTGGCAAGGCAGGATCGATGATTCGCGGGGCCGTCGGCTCCTGCTCGGCGACTTGATTCAGCATCGCTCGATAGTCGTTGCCAACAATCGCGGGTCGCAGTGTTAACATCTCATACAGCGTGACTCCGAGAGAATAGATGTCAGTTCGGTGATCCAATATAAGTCGATTCCCGGCCGCCTGCTCGGGGCTCATGTAACGCACTGTACCCAAGGCATGGCCGGAGCGTGTTAGTTGCATCTCCGCCTGTTCGATCTGGGCCAAGCCGAAATCTGTGACCCATAGCTTGCTCATTGTGTCTAGCAGCAAGTTGCCGGGTTTGATATCGCGATGTACAACGCCGTATTGATGCGCATGCTCGAGTGCCAGGGTCGCCTGGTGAGCAAGCTGTACCATGGTGCGATAGTGAAGTTTGCGTTGACCAGCGTCGGTCAGTAGTGTGGTGCGCAAACGGTCATTTCCATCGCGCGGATCGCCATGGCTGAGTCGTCTTGGGCGACCTTGCGTTGCACCGCCGGTTAGGGGGGCCGATTCACCGAGGGTTGCACTGGCGTGGCCAGCGCTTTGCGGATTCACTTCGCGGAGTCGATCAATTAACTCCGCTAAGGTTTGGCCTTCGATCAATTGCATTGCATAGTACTGTACGCCTCGATCGCTACCGACCGCATGAACAGGCACGATATTAGTGTGGTGCAACTGGGCCGCAGCATGGGCTTCGTTACGAAATCGCTGCAAGCGACTTGCGTCCAGCCCGCTTGCGAAGGGAAGTACTTTCAACGCGACTCGGCGTCCTAAAGACATTTGGACTGCCTCGTAGACGATTCCCATGCCGCCGCGTCCCAATTCGCCCACGATCTGAAAATCGCCGATCGGCTTGGCAGTAAACTCGGCTTCCGGTACGGTTGGGACCGCACGATCCTTGGCTGGCCCAGCCGCGCCGTGGACCATCGCTAGTCCCTCCAAAGCCGGCCGTAGCTGGGAGGCCACTACAGAATATCTATCCAGAAATTCATCTACGCATGGTTGCTTGCCCGCGTCGAGCTGCGACATGAAATCCTTCATAGCCGCAAGCACGCGTGGGTCATCCGTCTCGTCGAAAGCATGGTCACTGAAACTAGACATGACGCGGAGTGCTTGAAGATTGGTGATCTGAGATTGGAAACGACTTAGCTCAATCGCGTTCTTAGTTTAGCAAGCGCGCGCACCCATAG
>JAWKTR010000005.1:0-552982 GCA_041398985.1 Pirellulaceae bacterium | reverse complement strand
TCATCCTAATTACTCTGTAGCAAACATACATTCCGACGCCTACGGTACAGACGTACTCGACCTGATCGGTAGACTCGATCGGAACGCGAACTGGGACAGTAACGGGAAATGGAATCGGCGTTGGCACTGGGCATTTTGGTGGCCCGCATACGTCTCGAATAACTTGATCGAACACGTCGTTTGTTTGGATTAACCTTGGTGGCGTAGGATTGTTGAACGGGTTTGGAGACGTATATGGGTACATTTGAGGCTGACGTATAGGCGTCGAACGTGGCCAAAACTCTTCGACGACAGCACGATTAATCGACGAGATCAAAGCGCTAAGCATTTCCAGCGTCAAACAACAACTTGCTCCGGAATCAAAAATCGATTGCACCAACTGATTGTAATTAAGCCGGTTGTGAATGAATCGATGGACCTCGGTCAGGTGTGGTGAAGTGAATTCGTCGATTAAAGCGTCGATACCGCGCGGAAGTCTGTAACCTAATTCGTCAAAAATGTGCCCACATGTGCGATTTAGTTCGTCCGTGAATTGGCGCGGCAAATGATGGTGTTGCTCTGTCTGCAGACCAAGCGGGTCCAATCGAAGTGTAGATGCCCCACGCACGTACTCATATACACTCCATCGACTACCCTCGTACCCAATAGGATCTTTGGAGCAGAACCGGCCTAGTTCTGCGTCATACATGCGGGCACGGTAATGATACATGAGGATCACATCATCCCACTCGCGACCAGTGTACAGATAACGATTGTCATACGTTGAGGCTGAACGAAGGGTTCCGCTGGCGTTCGTGATCGTAGGCACGCCGTATGCCGAGTAGGCATGTCGCTCAGCGATGGCACCAGAACCGTCAGTTAGCGCGGTGACGCTGTACTGCTGGTTGCGATGATAGTATAGGCTCTCCGTCGCGCTGGGCTGGTACCGCAAGACTGGTTCGTCAATGTAGCTGGCGTAGACATAGCGATAGGTGGGACTACTGGCCGCCGTGCCAGCGACATAGTCAGCGATCGTCTGTTGACCAGCTTGGACAAACACTTCAGCCGTAGTGCCGTCATCGCGATAAACGCGACGACCTAAGGCATCGAACTTGTAGGTCACGTCCACACTGCTGTTGTTGCCGACGTCGGCGGTGCTGAGGCGATTATCCATGTCCCAGTTCATGAGCAGGCTTGAGGTATTAGGACGGAGGTTCGATGGGATGAGCGTGATGTTACCGTTTACATCCGTGCTGAGGCTTTGCCCGCCTGCGGTCAGCAGCTCGTGGGTGGGACCGTGCGTACGATTCTGAGTCGTTCCTTCGGTCGTAACGCTGTCCCAGTCGCCAACTTCGGAAAGACTCCACGATTGATCGAGATTACCATCAGGCTGCTTTGCGCCAGGTATGCGACGAAGTAGCGGACTGGCATGTTCCTGGTGTGCTCGAAGAGGAGGCTGGGGAGCGGACGGCACACGGAGAGTGCCTGCTACTTTGTTTGTCGTCATAGCCATAGGTCAAGTTACCAATGGCCGCTCCAGTATAACTGATGCCGCTGAGCGTGTTGTCGGCATTGTAGGTGCGGCTCTCACTCACACCATTATTATAACTGCTGGCCGTCAGCCGACCACCATCGTCGTAGGTGCGAGTGTCAATGGTCGTACTGGCATGCGCGAGCTGGTAAAGCTCGCCGCGATCGGTGTAGCTGCGTGCCACAACGGTACTGTCTGGGTACGTATAGCTCGTCAACTGACCCTTACTATTATAGCCCGTCGTGGTAGTGTAGGTTTGGCCCGAAATGGTCAGCGCTTCGGTGGCTTTTCTACCGGCTGTGTCATAGGTATAGGTTACCGTGTTGCTGTAACGCCCGCTGACAGCCGTCAGCATGCGACTGGCCTTGTCGTAGGTGAAGACATCACTATCAGCGATAGTGCCCGATGGTGAATTGACTTTTGTACGATAGTCACGCTGGCTGAGACGCCCCGCCAAGTCGTAGTTAAAGGTGACGGTGTCGCCCTTAGCATCCTGCTTGCGTAGCACCCGTCCAGCGTCATCATTGGTAAAGGTTACGATGCTATAGGTGCTATCCCCCGGCGAGCCACCGGTATGATCAGGATATTGTTCAGTGAGCTTTTGTCCGGCATCGTCATACGTGTAACTGGTCGTTTGGCTTTCGGCATCGGTCAACGAGGCGAGCTGACCGGTCGCTTTATAAGTAAAGCTCGTTGTACCGCTGAGGCGATCGGTTTGCGACTTCTGCCGCCCTCGCGCGTCATAGACATAGGTCGTACTGTTGCTCTTGCCATCAGTGGCAGATACACGATTGCCTGCCTTGTCATACGTGCTGTTGGTCGTGTCGCTGGCCGTGTCGGTCGTCAAGCCCGCTCGTCCCAGGGCATCATAAACGACATCTTGTCCCACACTGTTGGGATCACGCACCGAAAGCTGATTTCCACCGGCATCGTAAGTGAAGCTGGTAATCTCTCCAAGCTGGTCAATCGACTGAATGGTTCGTCCTGAGCCATCGGTCAACGACTTAGTGGCTTTGCCCAGGGCATCGATCGATTTTGATTCCAGGCAGTCCCCGTAGCCTGAGACGGCAGTCACCGTATCGTGCAGCTGCGTCGACCACGTAAGGAGCGCATTGTTGGTTCCCGAGTAGTTATCGAGTTGTCCACTCATGACCGTTCGGCCAGCAGCGTCACTGATCGAGAAGGACACTTCGTCTTGGGCGTTGATGACGACCGAAGCACGTCCAGGAGCAGTACTGCTAAAAGTGATCCCTGCCCCGCCGTTGGTTTGTGTATCGGAGAGCTTGGTAATGGCGTTGGTCAGACTCACGCTGCTAGTGCCAGAGCTAGCCATCTTGGTATAGCTCAAGCCACCGCTGGCATCTAGTCCGACCCCATCGGACAGATTGTTATCGTACAGATACTGTGTGGTGAGGCCATCGGAGGCAGACACGCTATTTAGACCCGCGATTGGCGGGGATGCAGGATCCACGGCTCCAAGCTTGACCAGCCACTGAATGTTCCCAGCTTGGTCGTTACCTACGTCTTCGGATTCCCGCCGTTCGCATTCACAATGCCGGTGGTATCGAGACATGTCTCATGACCGCTCGCTGGAGTCGATGACCGTAGCGACAAAAAACGGCATTGCCACCTTCCTGTTCGTTACGCTCGACTGGTCTCCCGCGAATCAGGACCTCACAAACTAGGAAACTGTCTCACTCACCTAAAGCGGAAAACGGCTCGCCACCAAGAACGGCTTTGGTGGTCATTGGAGATGCAACTCCCATTAGCAAAGCCGCCCCACGGATGGTCTTAGCGAAATGTACAGACGATATCCATCCGTTCATCCGGAATGTAGGATGCACTCTTGCTTCCATCACAGCAGTGGGGCATGATTAATGCTCGTGACCAAGCGCACGGGCATCCGTGAAATCGATCTTCCCGCATTGTCGCAAGATCAGGGAGAAAAGCTGGCTTGAACGGGCAATTTGACGGGGATCTGCAGCGATTCGGTCGAGGGGGAAATCAAGTAGACGCCAGGTGACGAGAAAAAGTTTTCAAGGCCGGCACCGGACTGACGGATTTCTTCCACCATAGCAGATTTTGGATCTTTTCGACCAAAGTCGAAATTAATATCTAAATCTCTGGGGAAGCCGCGGGAGGGACTCTCGGTTGTCTTATACTTAGAATTCCTAAGGGCAAACGCACCTTCCGTTTCGGTCTGCAGAATCTTGTTACCGGAGCTGTCGACAAGCTGCCATTTGTAAACAATTTTAGGAATCATCACCGATCTGGATGGCTTTGTGAAAGTGATTTTTTTATGAGTATTCGCAGTCTGACCAGATACTTTAAACACGAAATGACTGGGGCCAATGACCCAGCCCTTCGCTGCCATCGCGCTTAGTATCCTGGGTGCGAATTTCTCGGCCAGTGCCACATCGCCTACATCCAACTCCAATTGTACTGGCTGTTTGCGAAAATCGATAATTTGGCGACCTTCTGCAAACAAGGCTTTTTCCGTTACGGTCTGATTGCCAAACAGCGTCGTCAAACCCCAGGAGGAATCCTTTCTTCCCGCCAATGGATTGTTGGTAAGACCTGACATCGGATCGTTGGCAAAATTTGGGGGCTGCCCCAAACCCGCGGAACGCGCGTTGGTCACACGTCCCAAATTCGAGCCCGAAACATTCGCGATCCACAGCCGCCCATCACCAGATTTATTTATGGCTTGCTGTAGATTGGCGGTGTGTGAGTCCAGTTTAAAGTCGTAGAGATATGGCGCTGACGTAGAAGTCCCCAGAACTAGATGTTCTGTGCTCGCCCAGGTAATGCCGGTGGGTTCCCAAGAGCGTGTCGGAGGCGCTGTAGCCGTGTTGACGTGACGCATCGTTCCATCGGACAGATCCCAAACAGCAACCGACGTCGCTCGTCCTATTATCAGTTCGCGATAGTTTGTTTGGGGGTAGGACTGCTGGTGTACATCCCAATCAGCCTGCCTGTAGATACGCCTTAGATCGGTAGGGGTTCTTACTGCTGCATAACTTACGGCCAAGTGCACTCCATCGGGACAGAAACAAGCCTCGGTGGGAACTTCGGTTTTAGTGCATGCAAGTCGCGTCAGGCAGTTTCCATTTTCTGTATCAAGAATATCAAAATCACTGCCGCGCGAAAGAAAAATCATCTTGCGATCTGGAGAAAACTGCACGGGTTCACGATAGTTGCCATCGACCGCATACCTTGCCTGGACTTCATTGCTCTTGATATCCCAACTCGACAATATGCCTGCCTCTAGCGTCAAGAGCCTGCCGGCAATATCGAAATCGGTCCAAGAAATAACCTCTCGTTTGGGACGTTGCCCTGATTCGAATACAATTTTGCGCTGCTCCGTTTCTATTGACCATATCTCGACGCGACCAGCCAATTCCGGGTCGGTTACGGCAACCAAATTATCTGGCTCGTAAAATGCTGTTAGGGGTACACGCGGAGCATTCATGAGTGGAGACTGGGGGCGAGGAATTGCCGGAAAGACCTCGAAGGGGCCGGATTGCAAACCGCCGCTTGGCACACTTAAATCAAGAACTTCAATTTGCGTGGGTGCAGACAGCATTCCTGAGCTGTGTACGGAAAACGCTTTGGTACTCGTCCAGGCGCTGGGCCAGAACTTTGATCGCAAACTGGTTGCCGGACTGAATGCAGGGATCTGATACTTCGGGAGTGGCTGGAACTCAGGCGGAGGAACGGGACGCACTGGCTGGAGCGAACTTCGATCAACCTCGAGCGGCGACTCGAGGGGCGGAGCAATCTGGGAAATCGTTACCCGCGAACGATTGGCGTTATTCAATTGGTCGGGAGTCATGGCGACCAAACACCGCGTCTTATTGCGATTCTGGCCGAGTGTAAGATAGGCCAGTAGGGGACCACGCGGGGGCATGCGAATTGCTCCGTGCATATTCAAGCTCGACCGAACTTGGAAATCATAGAGTGTCGATATGTCCTCTGGCAACGACAAAAGGTAGCGATTCTTGCCGGGGCAGAGGGTTAGCTTCATCTGGGCCTCACCATATCCCCCCAACCAGTTAAATCTTGGTAGGTAGAGCTTTTCACGGACGGTACCGGTACAAAAGTTGAAGTCGAAGATCACCAAATCTTGGGGACCGCCCATGCTTTGGAAAGAAGCAATCAGTCTTTCACCCGACCCCGTGAATTCCAGACCGGCGCACTGGTCAGCGCGACCACTAAACGAAATCGCGCTGCGCTCAACTTCACTCCCATTTCTGTCGATGATCGGTTCCAATTCACCAGCCGACACCGTTACTGGAAGCGTCCCCAATACCTTCTCATCGTGCAGAGAAGCTACGATAACTCCGGCCGTACTCATAGCTGCCACGTATTTGCCGCCGCCGCTGACGGCGAGAATATTTTGGGCGCGCGGCGGATTCAGGGCAAAATTCGCTATGTCAGAAGGATTGGGCAGCATCCTGTATCTCCCTTGGGCAAACTCCAGTGCAGTCGCTAGCGGAATGTTTCTCACACGCTTGCCGCTGAGTGTGTCCCAGGCCTCAATGCGCCGTGTTGGGCTTTCTAGCAGAACGACCAATACTCGATTATTGGCAAAGGTCATGCTGCTGATCTCACCTTCGATGGGTAAGGGCAGCGGTTTTGCATCGGAATCTCGTTTCCAAACGTACATTTGATGCTGCCGATCGAAGATCGCTTTTTTCTCCTTGGAAGTTGTCAAATTCATGACGATGTGAGTGTCTATCGGTATTTCATTGCTTGGGCCAACCAAGGTTTTTCCATCCGGACTGAGCACTGGGAACAGCCAAAATGGAATTTTAGAACTAAATCTTCCTACTGCGTCTCCGGTTCGTAGATCAATGACCGGCAGATCGTCCATGCGTCCCTCAATGCGTTCATAGCGAACCCACTCTTCTTTTTTGGAGTACAGCTTCCACCCGTAGGGCGCCCCCTGCAAGTATGGCCTGACGATGATGAATGGACCATTTTGGCTAGCAAAAATGGGGTCGCGCAAATTCCCGAATTTTGACGTTGCCGGGAAAAACTCGGCCGGCTCCTTCGTTACACTGGTCATGTCATTGTAATTTGAGATGGTGTACTGCCATCCATTCAACTGAATGTTCAATGTATTGGAAAGCTCGTAATCCGATTCTTTGGGACTTGGGTCAGCAGGCAGTTGCCAGAGTGGCGCTGAATGCACTTCGGCAGGGATTTCCTGCGAATCGATTTCGGCAGTCGAGTTGGGAAAGACTTCACCCGGGACAAACTGAAAATCGTCCGTTTTAACTGCGGCTGTCAAGTTTTCGACAGCCTTGTTAAAAACTACTGGGTGAGGATGTCCCAGATCGGTAGCCGATATACTGGTCGCGGGGCGAACTCCCACGGAACTGTTGAGCAGCAACAGACCAACTACCAGGACGAGAACTAGCCCGGCCCCAACAGCCAAACCGCCAACTAGTAAAATTGCGGGCAGCGAAATATTTTTATCCGTTGCATTATGCGCCCCAGAGGTTTGTGTTGGCGCAGAGGCTGGCACCAAGTTCGCATAGGCAGCCGGAGAAAACGGATCCAATTGACTCGGTTCGTCGACAAAGGCTCCCAATTCGAGTCGATCGCTCACAGCGAAGGGCTCGTCTAGGTGAAACCCGGTTGAAGACTCTGCCGACTCGGAAATAAGTTCATTTCCAGCAGGGAAAGTTGGGGCGAATGCAGGTACATTATCCACAAAGTCGAGGCTAGTGAAGTCTGATTCAGACGAGCCCTCTACCATACGTGGTCCTGGTGCCACATTGTGCTGGACGTTTGGCTCCGCAATCCTAGACGCCGGCAGCGGACTCTTAATCTTGAATGCTGATCCGCACGATTTGCATGTTACGCTGCCTACACGGCTGCTTCTAACATCAACCTGTATCTCACTCTGACATTTGGGGCAGGAGATCGTCTTACTCATGAAATGCAACTCACCATACTATCGCGGTCAGACCGTTCGCCCACTCGCAACAAGTATAGCAGAACTCCTACCCATATTGGAGTCTTCCAAATGCTGTTCATTATTCCACTGAAGGAGAGGGCCGCAGATAACGAACTAGCTAGACCGAGTCCGCAACAACTTCCAACTCCGCTTCTGCACCGCAGCGATGCTGCGGTTCTTCCGAGTCTCGGAGAGACTCGGCTACGTGATTTGCCGACCGACTCGCAAGTTCCTGCGACAAAACGGTTTACAACTCGGATTGGTGGCGATCAGCGAGAAGTGTCGATTTTTTTGAAAATTTGCTGTAAGAATTACCAGTTTCAAACGTCTTTATAAGGAAAGCCTGCGTCTGGTTGTTTCGGGGCTTGGCTGCGACAACAATGCATTCCGAAACGACGAGATTGGATTGGATGAATCGATAGGCACCCTTGATGCACTAGTTGGAGATGCAGGGACGATGTTGGCTAAGTTGAATACGCTTTCGTTGCTGGGCATCGAAGCTTTGCCAGTCGAAGTGGAGGTTGACGTATCGGGCTCGCCATTACCCAAGACGATGTTGGTGGGGTTACCCGAAGCGGCGGTAAAGGAGAGCATTCACCGCGTCGAGAGAGCGATTGTCAACAGCGGATTTCAGCGGCCCAATGACCGTGTGGTCATCAACTTAGCACCAGCGGAGTTGCCCAAACAAGCTGCCTCGTTTGATCTGCCGATTTCACTTGGCATTTTGGCCGCCAGCGGTCAGTTTCAGTCCGATCGTTTTCTGCAGTATGCGGTGGTTGGCGAATTGGCTTTGGAGGGACACACGCGGTCGATCAAAGGTGCCTTGTCGATGGCCCTGGCTGCTCGCGATGCGGGTTATCAAGGGCTGTTGGTGCCGAGCGAGAATGCGAGTGAAGCGGCTGTCGTCAGCGAGATTGATGTCATTCCGATCGCGAGCCTCACCGAAGCGGTTGGCTTCTTCGCTGGCACGCTGGATCTTGATCCCGAACCCTCGCATCTGGACGAGCTATTTGAAGAGTTCAGTCGCTACGAGTTGGATTTCGGAGACGTCCGCGGACAAGACGTGGCCAAGCGAGCGCTGATCATCGCCGCGGCAGGCGCACACAACCTACTGATGCTGGGACCACCAGGCTCAGGAAAAACGATGTTGGCCAAACGTCTGCCTTCCATTCTGCCAACGCTGACGGCTGAGGAGTCGATTGAAACGACCCGCATCTATAGTTCTCTGGGGCGCCTCAAGGCTGGCCAACCGCTGATGGCGCTGCGACCATTTCGCTCGCCACATCATACGATTAGTAATGCGGGTTTGGTCGGCGGCGGTAGCCCACCGTCGCCAGGTGAAATCAGTTTGGCTCAGAATGGAGTGCTATTCTTAGACGAATTGCCCGAGTTCGATCGACGCACTCTGGAAGTCATGCGTCAGCCCTTGGAAGACCGCACCGTGACTATTTCACGGGCGCTGCGCAGCACCACATTTCCAGCCAATTTTATGCTGGTGGCTGCTCTGAATCCTTGCCCATGTGGATTTAGAACTGATCCGCGGCGCAATTGCAATTGCAATCCGACCCAGATCGAGCGTTACATGTCGCGGATTTCAGGGCCACTCCTGGATCGCATCGATATCCACATCGAAGTTCCCGCAGTACCGTTTGAAGAACTCAGTTCCATGGCCAACGGGACAAGCAGTGCAGAAATGCGACGATCGGTAGAAAACGCACGCGAACATCAAATTCAGCGATTCGCTGGTTCAACGACGCACTACAACGCTTTGATGTCAAGCCGCGAGCTGCGCGAGTATTGTCCACTCGATTTGACTTGCAAGAGTTTGCTGCGCGATAGCTGTAATGAGCTTGGCCTATCCGCCCGCGCGCACGATAAGATCCTTCGCGTGTCGCGTACGATCGCCGACCTGGAGGACGCGCAGAATATCCGTCCAGTTCATTTGCAGGAAGCGATCAACTACCGTATGCTCGATCGCAATCTCTTTTGAGCAAGCAGACTACCTTGCTCATTGAATCTCCAGCGGTTGCAATGCCACCGTGGTTCTTGTTACTTACCTAGCGACCCTTCCGCGAAATAGTACACTCTTGATTGCCAGATCTATTGCGCGGGAGCATGAGATACCAGATGTGGTGGCGTTCAGCGACGATTTTTGAGACTGTTCTTTATACGCGGTCGCAAAACGGCAGATCAATTGCAAGTGCTAATCGTAGCTGGCGTGTACCTGCTGGCAATTGGGATCGGCTGGGGTTGCCTGTCCCACTTGGTCGATAGGGTGGTTGTACAAGTACTTCCAGACCGGATCAAAAAGCTTCTTCCCTTGTGCGTTTACAGGAGAGGCATTGCCGGGAGTGACCGACGAGTGAGCTCGGTTGGCATCGCCTTGGACGTCTGCGGCAGTGATCAGTCGTCGAGTGTTTTGATACGGTGGTAGTGTGTCATCAACATTGACAATCGGACCGAATTGATGCAAGTCTAACAGCTCCCACGAGCGGCAGTAGTGGTCGCCAGTCCAGCCGCCGTCTAAGACGTGCGTGAATCCGAAATAGCGATTCGCAGGCGTGGCTGATGGAAGGCTTTGCCAATCTTGATCTTGGTCGCGTGGACCACACAGCATTACGACGCGATCGACGCGCTGGTGTTTAGCAAATCGCGCGGCGGTTGTGCTGCCATGTGATGATCCCGTCATAATGACTTTGTCCCATCGCAAGCGCGAGCCATCATCCGTCAAGAACTGCTGCCAGTTGCCTTGTGGATTCTCGCGCGAGAGCCACAACAGCAATTGCCGAGCCCGCTCGGCAGCTCCATCGGGTGCCAGCAGATCGAGTTCGTCGCTGAAGTCCTGGCCGGTGGCAGCTTCCAATCGAACGCGACCTCGCGCGTATGCATCGGCGGGACGGGGCTGGCAGAGTTTGCCAAACCACTGCCGCGCATAACTAACGCCAATGGCGTGGATGCCATATTCGTTCAATCGCTCAAACAGACCGCTGTTATTGCCCATCATCCAGATTGCCAGCTTGCCCTGCGGGGCGACGCGTGTATCGACTGAGGCATACTCCAAGTCGGCGGGTTTCTTGTCAGTGCCAAACACAAAACCAATGTCGGGATACTCCCTTGTACGCGAATCAATTTTGCTAGCGCGCACTTGCAAAGTGTAACGCTGGGGCTGTGGGTCATCGAAGCCGGGTTTTGGAGCGGGAGCAGGTCCACGGGCAACGTCGTCACCCAGTTGGACAACTTGGTGTGCAATTTTCTGCAAATGCGAGGCGTAGTGATCGTCGAGTTTGTCCGGTACATAGCTATTTCCTACTGGGCTTTCACCAAACAAGCACTCGAACCACACACAGGCTCCCAGGTATTCGCCAGCCAAACTTGCGTGGTGTCCATCCATCCGCAGGACCCGATTCCCAGCTTGCTCAAGCCATCGGTAGCCAATGTGTAACGAGAACGCTTGATCGGGGAGTTGCGGATAGGTTGCATTCGTTGCATCAAAGTTCGACGGTGCGCGATAGCCGAATTGTGGATCGTTGTCAGCACGCCAAAAAGCGTCACCGACGGGAATTCGGCGTACAGACAGTTCAGTAGCGATTGTGCTGTAGGCATGGCTCAGGCCTTTGTACATTTCCTCCTGCGTTTGAGGATCGTCCTGAGCAGAAGGGCTGGTCTTGTGGCCGAAACGCGGATCGTCGCTGCGGTACGCCCAAGTTTGATGCACAAGCAACTGGGCTTGCGGCGCGTAGCGATGGATGATGTCTGCCAACTGAGCAGCGTAAGGGCGATAGGTATCGACGTTATGGCTTTTGACGCTCTGTTGCTGTATCGTCACGACGTCCCAGTTATCGCTTTGCAACGCCTGCTGCAAACTCTCTTTCGAAGAATACTTGGCAAACGCATCGTTGCGGTCAGCTTCAAACGCCAGAGCCTTGGCCGCATGTAGCTCGAGCGGTGAACCGCCAATCGACAGCATCTTGTGGGTGAGCTTGTGTCCCGCCGCATCGACAATTTCATCCAGGTATCGCGTCGCGTTTTGCGTGAAGCTGTTTCCGATGGTGAGAATGCGTATGTGTTGTCGCGCATCGGTGCCAACGTCAGGTGAATCGGCATAGGACCAATGGGAAATGCCGACGGCCGTTAGAAATAGAAAAACGGAAATACGGATCATGATAAATTTCGTAGCAGCAGAATTTTCAGGGGCAGTGGTGACGGGATAGGACCATCATAGACTGATTTTGGGTGGTAAGCGATACTGCCTCCGTTCTTGACACCGACGCCTGCGGCTTGCCGTTAAACGAAGAGGACGCCTGCGGCTTGCCGTTAAACGAAGAGGGTGACCGACGCCTGTGGCTTGCCGTTAAACGAAGAGGTGACCGACGCCTGCGGCTTGCCGTTAAACGAAGAGGGTGACCGACGCCTGTGGCTTGCCGTTAAACGAAGAGGGGACCGACGCCTGCGGCTTGCCGTTAAACGAAGAGGGGACCGACGCCGATGGCTATGCTTGTTGTTGACGACGAATCTCGTAGAGCAGAATGCCAGCAGCGACGGCGGCGTTCAGCGAGCTGACTTTACCGTGCATTGGAATCCACAGACGTTGGTCGCACAACTCTAATAACTCAGGCTGCACCCCTTGTGCTTCGCTACCAATGATGAGTACGGTTGGCTGGGTTAGTTCCGAAGACCACATGCTTGTTTGCTTGTTGGCATCTGCCGCCACTACTTGCAGCCCTTGTTGCTGGAGCAGCTTGACGGTCGCGACCAGGTCGGCAACTTGAACGATTGCCAGATGGTTTACCGCACCAGAGGACGATCGGGCGACATGGGGAGTAATATCGGCTTGACAGTGTTCGCCCACGATAACGGCCATGACGTTAGCACCATCACAGCAGCGCAAGATGGCTCCCATATTGAAGCCATCTTGCAAGCGATCACAGATTACGACTAGAGGCACACTGGCTGCGTCGGGAGGCGCTGACAAGCGTGTGGTAAGAGAAGCCAAGGTTTGATATTGAAATGGTCCCAGGCGAATAGCCAACCCTTGGTGTTCGGAGGATCCAGTCAATTGTTGCAAGCGTTCGCTGTCAACGATCAACAGCGGGATCCCACATGCTTGTTTGGATCGCAGTAGTTCGTTGGATAACTCAAAAGCCTTGGGGTTGGCAAAAATTTCATGAACGGGCCACGTGCCCGTAGCCAGAGTTTCCGTGACAGCATGGAGTCCCCATAGCCAACTTCGCTGGTGATTTCCGCTGAAAGTGGTCCGTCGATTGGTGGTAGACTTGGAACTGGATCGCGGGTGTTTTTTTTCCTTCATCTACGGATTGTCGGTGTTTCCAAGACACCGTCAAGCTGCCATCTTTTCAGATCGATGAAGGTCTTAGGGCTTGGAGCTGGCTTCGAGCAATTGCGTGACCGCAGCTTTGAGCGTTTCAAATCCGGTGGCTGACAGTCGGCTGTACACTGTGGTTCCAGCATCAGCATCGTTGGCTTGGTCGACTCGCGAACCGAGATCTACATACTGATTTACAAACAGTCGCATTTGCTCGCGCGACCAATTGCGCCGTTGCTGGAGAAGATTCAACAATTCAATTAACTGTTGCGCCTCGCGATAAGCTTTGAGACGCAGAGAGTGACGGATGACGGTATCGCCCGTATCAGTCTTATCGAAGATGAACAGCCCCAGTTGATCCGCTTCCTTCAGTGCACTCCCGGATTTATTAATCGTCTGCCATGGTACGATGCCCGTCGCGCCGTGCTGCCACGCATCTAGCGCCCACGCTGGCAGATTGCGATTGGATTCTTGTACCCGATTCGAAGTCCCATAAACCCATACGTTTAAATCGTCATCGTGTAAGCGGTCAGTGACCAAGCGCCGGTAATTTTGGAACGCGGCAGCTGACACGACCCACAGCCCATCGCGGTGACTTAACTGTCCACGGCAGTATTCAGGACGTGAAATATCGATCCGAAAGTCGATGTTGACGTTGGTTGAATCGCTGTGGCCACGATCGGTTAGCTCGCCATAATATTGCAATGCGCGATAGTCCCAGTAACTCGCGGGCTCATCTAAAATCCACGGAGCCTTGGATTCTTCGGCGAGGGAACCCTTGTTGTTGAAGTACACTTGAAAGCCAGTCTGGTGCCAACGCTTGTCTTCCGCGAGCCGTGCAAAATCTTGCAGGATATTGACGTAGGTCTGCGCGTAGGCAGGTTGCTTTACAAATGCCTGGTAGGCATCTGGGTTGCCGTCAAAGTAAGAGCGGCAGTTTAGCGGCCAGCTTTCATGAAATGTGAGATAGAAGCCTGGCGCAGCGATGGGACCGCGATGCCCGTCCTGAAATAACGAACCATCAATATAGGGTCCAAAGGCCTCCACAAAATCATCCCAATAGGCGTCTCGCGCGTTGGGCGCGATAGCATCGTATCGCTGGTTATCCATGCGCCTACCTGAACGTAAACGCATATCCATGTTGCTTTTCCGCGATCCAGGAGCCGCTGTATGGTGTGAATAATGCAGAATATTGGCATGTACCCGGTGATCGTAGGCGATCCGCTGTAAGGCGTAGTACTCATCGACGTGGTCGGGAAGTCCGTAGCCGTTCATTTCGCAAAAGAATGTGGCTTCCCGAGGCAAGCTAATTGGCAGCACCTTGATTCTCAGCGGTAAGACGCGACCATCTGAAATCGATATTTTCCCAGTGCGAATACCAGTTGCCGCATCGAACGGAATATAGATATCAGCCACGACGCAGGTGTCTTGGTCGGCGTGCAACGCAAGAGAATCAGATAGGGGCAACAATGGATCGGGGACTGAGCGTCCATCGACTGGCACATAGATCGCTCTATGCATTTCGATTCTTGGTCCTGGCTGATCAAGGCGAATATCTACCGAGACAGCCTGACTGGTTGCTTGGCGCAACAGCAACTGAAACCCAACCACTTCGCCAGCGGCAGCGGTCAAGTTGACTTGTTGTCCATCAAAGACTGCATTGTGTGTCCGATAGTCATCGGGCAGGTCGCCAACTGCTTCACCCAGCAAATCGTATTTGTCGGTGACGGGGATGACGCTAATGCCAGGGACCGGTGAGGTTTGGGCAGGTGCAAAGCTCACAACTGGCCGGTCGACCGGCGCAGATTGGAAGGCAATGCCACGCAATTTTGCCGGTGGCGAGCGCTCACCGATTCGATTCAGCGTGACCACTTCGATTTCATACGGTTGATCCGTCGCGATCTCCGCAGGAAAATCTCGCAGGGCGATCGTTTGGAGCTGGCCGTTGTCAACCATCGGAATGTTGTGCCGCCCTAGCAACGTTCCGTCGAGCGTTACTTCGTAGGCGAATCCAGCCTTTGGAGACCGCAACTGCAACTCGGCGGACGAGGTTCCTTGGGGTGTAAGTTGCAGCGCGGATGCCGCCAGAGGTTCGGCTTCGGGGCGGTCGTCGAGTTCGACTTCCAAGTACGGTTTTCTTCCCGACTGCTCACGAGCGAAGATGGTCGGATTGCGTCGCGTTTCGGCGGAGAATTCGTGCAGCGCTAATCCATGGGCGACGCCAATCGCCATCGCATGGACGAAATCGGGCGGGACGTTCCAGTAGTAATTCCCGTCACGAATAACCGACTTGGCTTGGTAGACGAGCGTAAAGCCATTGCCGCCTGAGACCGCAGGGAATCGAGCGCCAGAATATCCCCAGTCTTTTTGGCCAACCACACCGGCGGTCAAGCCATTGGAGCGTTCTTCGTTCCAGGGGGAGGCGATGGTCGAAACGCTGATACCTTGGATTTCTTGCTCGCCCTTGACGCACACCAAAGTTGCTTGCTTTACTGTGTGCCCCTGGATGGCCCGCGTATCGAACGCCATGGCAACGATATGTTGATTGCCTTTGATTCGAATGCGCCCTTGCTGCCCCGCGTTGACTTCCCATTCGCCGTCAACCATGACAATCGAGTTATCTTGGGTGACGGGCAAGCGAACGATTTCGCCTGCGGCGGATTCGCCGATCGTTCCAGCCCACCCAAGGAGAGTAGCAATTGAGATTTTGAGATAAGTGCAGATGATGGTTGAATAGTCGCGCACGGTGGGAGCTCGTCAGGCAAGGTGAAGCGGGAGTTGAGAATCGATGATTGGCGATGGCAAGATCGAGTGCCATCCTAGTCGATTCGCTGAGTGGTATTGTACTTGCTGCGAGACGAGCGTCTGCGTCGTGTGGACAGCGCTCTATTTCAGCCCTTTCAAGAATGTAATGGCTTTTGCTTCCTCATCCGAAGTCCAACCTTCATCCATCACTTTGATCAATCGTTTTACGAGCGCCTTGTTGCTTGCCAAGGCGGCTTGTTTTGCTCCGCCCGCTTTCTTAACAAGATTGACGTACAGTACCGCGACATCGTCTGCATCCGAGTTGTACTGGTCGTCCAAACGCTCGAAAACGGCCAAAGTGGTTTGCATGTTCTCGCCAAGAAGATCCTTGGCAAGGCCAGCTTCATTCATGTTGACCGTCTTGGCATTCCAAGCACCACGACGAACGCCGGTATAGTGAGCGTTGATCAGTTCAAATACACGATCTTTGGATTTACTCAGCGAAGAATCAGCGACTAGCCACTTGTCGAGAAATAACTGCCACCCGACGAGGCTTTCGGGACTTTTGCCTGACTGCGCTGTATGGATAACGACTTTGAGCAACGCCTTGACGGCATCAATGGCCAGACGCCCATCTGCGCTAAAACCGCCACTCTCGTTCTTCCATTCTTCATCGCCCTCCTCGTGGTGCTCTTTTTCTGCACCGGCGTAGCGTTTGACGTGAGTAATGGGGCCAGGCGAACCACTGCCGCGAGTTGCATGTCCCTTTGCGAATGAATCTTCAAGTGCATGGACTGCATTGCCCAACGGTTGCCAAGCACCATCGAAATAGATGCGCATTGCAACCGAGTTCTTATCTTTTGAATTGTCAATTCCTGCGGGGAATTTCGCGGCAACTCGCGCAGAAATGCGTTGAGCCGACTTAAGTGCATTGGAGCGAATCCACTCCACAGCCGCTTCGTATGCTTCAAATGGACTTTGCGAGTCAAACTGGCGCATGAAGTGATGTTTTTGACCGAAGTCCGCCCAGTGTCCCTGATTCAAGACATCCAGGATGTCACGTTTTACGACGAATTCTGGCAAGCTTGCCGCAAACAAACCGGTTGCAAGTGGCTGATTCTTCCACTCGGCAGCAAGTTCGCGGACAGCTTGTGCCGTAATTTTCGCGTGTCCTGTTAATGTACTCATCGACCTCTCCTTGATACACTGAAAGTTGGCAACTGCACTGTTATCGAGTCGGCGAATGCGAAGTTGTCAATCCTTTCGCGAAAAGTCAAGACTTGGTGCGAATTCTTTAACGTAAATGGATTCGGATTTAAAAGCTATGCTGCGAGGCACAATTCCATTCCTTATGGTCTGTTTGGTGCATGGATGGTCCTCGTCCGTGTTAGCTGACACACCCGCAGAGAGGCTTTCGAAGAAGCCGGATGCTTGGTTCAGCAGCGATGAGGCTCAACATACACTCGAGTGCATACTATCTTGGCAATCGCAGTATGGAGACTGGCCCAAGAATCAAGATACAACGAATGAAGAATATTCTGGCGATCGATCAAAGCTGCAAGGAACGTTTGACAATGGCGCAACGACTGGCGAACTGCGAACGCTGGCACGCGCCTATCGGCTAACTGGCAACCCAATCTATCAACGCGCATTCCTGCACGGCTTTGATCATATTTTGAAAGCGCAGTATGCCAATGGCGGCTGGCCCCAGTGCTACCCACTTCGCCAGGGCTATTATTCGCACATCACGTTTAATGATCACTGCATGATTCGCTTAATGGAGTTCTTGCGTGAGAGTACAAGATCCGAGGAGTTTTCACAGCTCGATGATGAACGCCGCCATGCCGCCAAGCAAGCTGTCCAACGTGGCATTGAGTGCATATTGAAATGCCAAGTCGTGATCGATGGCCAGCCAACGGTGTGGTGTGCTCAGCATGATGCCAAGTCCCTTGCACCCGCCAATGCGCGAGCCTACGAATTGGCTTCGCTGAGTGGTGCAGAAAGTGCCGGAATTCTGAAGTTCTTAATGAGCGTCGATCGACCTTCGCCGGAGGTCATTCACGCTGTTGACGCTGGAGCAGCCTGGTTTGAGTCCGTAAAGATTGAAGGCTATCGCTATGAAAAAAGCAGCAGCAAACCCAGCTTGACCAAGGATCCGTCAGCAAGAGCACTTTGGGCACGCTTCTACGAAATTCCGACCAATCGACCGTTTTTCTGTGATCGAGACGGAGTCGTCAAATACGACATCGAAGAAATCGGTAGCGAACGTCGGGGTGGATACACTTGGTATGGGAACTGGGGCGAGAGCCTCGCGAGTACCTACGCCAAGTGGTCGCGCTAAAACCAGCTCACGCCACTCCTTGATTAGGACTTGTGTGACAGGGTCGGGAGTCTTTTCAGCCTAAATCGCTTAACCCATTAGCCGCCACACGTTCTTACCAGCGGCACCGACCCACTCCCGATCCTTTTCTGTCGAAGCAACTGCATAACTGCTGACGATGTCAAGCTCATTCATCCTGATCGAGGATGGGTTCGGGGTCAGCCTGTGGCGGCCAGCCCAAAGCTTCTTCGACGCGCGAGCAGATTAAAGCTAACGTGCCAATCGACCGGAAATAAACGTAGAAGTAGTTTTCGAGCAGCTTCTCCACCGCTTGAACACTTCCACCGAAATCGCCAGGAGCAGGTATTTTGGGCACGAGATACTGGGCCATGGTCAGCGCTCCATCGGCGTGTTCGAATGGGAAGAACACGCCTTGAAAACGATCCGAAGTCGCACGCACCTCCGTAGCCAAAGTACCAATCCTATCGTTGATGTTTTGCGCTATGCTCTGGTCTACGTCCTGGCCTCCGACTAGACGCAAGATCAAACCGAGGGCGGCCATGCGATTTCGGGTGCCCGCTAACTCGCGATAGGCTGCTTGAACCTGCACTAAAGTTTGACAAACCATTCCCAGGCGCTGTGCGAGCTCATCGGCTTCGGCACCTAACTCACCACGCAATGCGGGAGTTTGCAGCAGTTCGCCCACAGCAACTACGCGGCGTTCAAAAGCATCTTCAAGCGGTCGCAATTCTTCGTGGAGCACGGCCAAGCGACTGCGGTAACTATCGGCGGCGGTGAGCACCGCTGCTTTGGACTGTACTGGTACTTTAAAGTCCTTTTGGTCCAATTTGGCTCCCAAATCGATTAGGGCTTCTACTTGATGACACAACAGCCAACTCGAATCGACATCGTCGAATTCTTTACTTAATTCTGTGTAAACGGGCAATAAGTCGATCATTTGCTTGCGCGGTCTTCAATGCTGCAGTCGACTTGGCCGTATTGATGGGGACATCATAGGGAATGGCGAATGCCATCTGACGGGGTACGCGAAAATAGTTGCCCAGCAGTCGACGCATGGCCAAATTCGCTTCTTTCGCAGCCGCCTTGTGCGAGACCAATTGTTCGACCGGAACCAACATGTTCGGCTTGAATTCGTTGTCGAAAATCTCCTTGAACATGTCCTGCGTAACCATTTCGCAGGTGTTATCGAAATGGTCAAACAGCGCACTTGCTGGCGCGTCGAGTTGAAAGACGCCGGGTTCGTTCTCCTGCTTTGCCCGAGCAACGCGATCTTTGTCAACGGGGTGAGTCGTTAGCCACTCCGTTTTTTCCTCCATGACGCCCGAAAAAATCTTCTTCACCAGTTTATCGTCTTGCGTATCTCGATTGATGCAAGTCAACTTGGGGAGGTTATCGCCGAGCTTGCCATCCATAAAGAAGGTCTGCTGGTCGATCATCCCCTGTTGATAGGCTACTCCCAATCTCCGCAGTTGCATCGACGTCGTTCGAAACGTGTCGGAGCCTGAAAAGCGAATCTCGTGCAAGTCGGCGTCGAATTCCATTTGACGCAACAGGTAGCATGAGAAAATGTGCCCCACCATCATTAACGCCCACAGAATCCGCCGCGTTAACCAAATCAGTAGCCGTGCCAGGTGCAAGACAATTCCGATGCGCAGGTCAAGCGAATTGGCGGTGCGCGCCAACCAGTCGTCCCACTCATCGCGTTCATAGACGACGCGCGCAAACCAATGGCTGACAGAGCGGACGATGTAACTGACCCGCATGCCGAAGCCTTGGCTAAAGTGTCCGAATTCGTGTGCCAACACGCCGGCCAATTGTCGAGCGGAGAGACCAGCAGCCAAGGGCATCCCGATCGTCAATACCAAGTCGCCATTGAGTAACATACTGAGCATCCCACGGCGGAACGACGCAGATGCGTTTACATCGCAGTCGACATCGATGCGTTTCGGTTTCGGAGCATGTACACTTTCGCAAAGCTTGTCTACAAAGGCGAATAGTTTGGGTTCACGTGTGCGCTCCAGCGCTCGCTTGCCTTCAGATCGAGCGGGGCGGGCGAACAATGGTTTGATCATAAACAAGATCGTCATGACGCCCACAATCAGTGGTCCGACGTAAAGCAATAACAGTATGAAACCGCCCCGCCCACTGCGACCCGCATTGGCTTGGAATATCGCCGTACCGTAAATGGCATACCAATAAACACCATAGATGGCTGCCGCGATAATCGCCACGTAAACCAAGGGCAGAAGAATCATCAATATGGCGACCACTGAGGCTGCTACACGATAGCTAAGGGTCGTGGGCACACGTTCGATGGGGCCTGCAATTGCTGCCAGCAATTCTGTTTGATCGAAAATTCGCGTAGGTGCCGTCGGCGGGGCTTGGGGCAGGTTCGGTCGCTGGCTTGGCGGCGTCGTGGGGCTGGCAGTTGCAACTCGCGCGGCCGTTGGCGATGTCTGTTGGTTTGCCTGAGGTACGGCGGCTGCAACTGGCGAGGCATCCTCTACTACTTCCGCAGTCACCCTGGACGGTACACCGGTTGGCACCGCCGCGGGTCGATTTGAGTCCGTGATGTTCTCAACCACCGTGGCCGTCACGCGGGCCGTACGATCCGGCTGTGTTGGGCGGGGAATCTCCATCATTTGCGAGCATTTCTTGCACTTTGCTTTCTTGCCAGCCAGCTTCGCATCGACGGAGTATTTAGTTTGGCAATGTTCGCATTGAAATTTAATGGGCATTGGGCACACGGGCCTTTAGTGGCGGGAGACTCGGGCGTCTTAGACGTTGCTAAAGTGCGCAGGTGCGCGTTCTACTTGCTGGTTGCCGGTGACCACCATTGGTCCAATTGACTTCGCAACTGAGCGACTTGACGGGGAGTCTGCTGGGCAAGATTCTTCGTTTCCCATGGGTCGGCACTCAAGTCGTACAGCTCGATTTCCCCATCTGGAACACGGTGCGGTGTAGGGATGATCAACTTCCACTTGCCGCTGATGACCCAGCGATACATCAGACTGGTGGCAGGGTCATTCATACTCTGGACGTCATGTTCCAGGATTTCACCGAAAACAGCTTGCCTCCCTGCGACTTGTTTGGCGTCTGTCAGATCGATCCCCGGCAGTCCCTCATCGGGTGGCAAACCAACCAATTTCATGACGGTTGGCACCAAGTCGATGCTGGAGGCCAAATGCATTTCATCGCGCTGGACCGGGACCCGTTTGGGCCAGTGAATCATGATGGGCGTGCGAACGCCACCATCATATTGCGAACGCTTGCTCTTGGGCGCATATGCGCTACGGTCGGGCAAGTTGATCCATCCGTTATCGCAGACATAGACGATTAGCGTGCTGTCTGCCCGTCCCCGTGTACTGATGATCTTGCGTAGTTCACCAACGCTTTGATCAAACCACTCGCACATCGCCCAGTACTTGGCGATAGCTGGACTATCGGTCAGCTTTTGATACTTGGCCAACAGATCCTGCGGGGGATTGTGTGGCGTATGTGGCAAGAAAGGTGCGTACCATAAGAAGTAGGGATTGCCATCTTGCTTAGCAGCGGACACGAAATCTTCAATGGGCTGCATCGTATTGCGGCCGATCTTAAGTCCTTCGTCACCGTGACGTCCGCCGCGTTGATGATCGCCGTGGGTCATACCCGCATCAAATCCGCCGCGAGCGTAATTGCCCTCCCACCACTTGCCTGTCTGGAGGCTGACATATCCCAACGATTTCAGTCGGTCGGGCAAAGTTTGCATGCGATCGATGTGCAGCCGCAAATACTCTTCGATAGCCTTCTGATAATCGGCATTACGGTACAATCGCCCGCGAGCCGCTTCCGCTCCTTTGACATCATCCTTCGTGGAGTACGGCGGAGGATCGTTGCCGACAATGCCGTGCTGGTGTGGGTACAAGCCGCTGATCATCGTCGCCAAGGACGGTCGACAGAGGCTGTCCGGAACGTACCCGCGGGTGAAGAGTAAACTCTCGCGTGCCAATTGATCGATCTGGGGCGTTTGAATATGCGGATGATCCATGAACGAATAATCGCTCCAAGCTTGATCATCAGAGATGATAAACACAACGTCGGGCAGATCCACTGCAGCTGTAGCGGGTGGAGTGTCTTGAGCTCTCAGTGGAGACCAAGCTCCTAGAAAGCAGACGGCGGAAAGTACCCGACATAGGTTGAAGAAGTGATGCGCTTCGGAGTACCATGATCCGACGCCGTGCGTGGCTGCAATGCTAGGCATAATCTCGTAAGTCTTCTTGCAAGAGAGCAAATCGTCAATGATTACGGTCAAAGTTAACGGTCAGACGGGCACAATTATCCTTGACCAGCCAGCGCGATGCAACGCCCTGAGTCGTGAGATGGTCGCCCAGTTGTCGGAAGCACTGGATGACTTGCGGCAACAAAAAAGCGTGCGTGGGATTGTCCTGACGGGCGCTGGTGCTCACTTTTGCGCTGGTATTGATTTGAAGCAGTGGCAAGAGTCGACCAGCAGTGAGGATTCGATGCAACAATGGTACAGGGATGCTCAAGCCATCCAGGCAGTGATCGAGCAGATGCTGCAGCTCCCTAAACCCATTGTGGCTGCCGTTGATGGAGCTACCATCGGGACCGGATTCGCGCTGGTGCTGGCCTGCGATCTAGTTGTGGCGAGCGGGCGAGCGACCTTTAGCGTGCCAGCGCCCAAGCTGGGACTTGTATCAGGTCTAGTCGCGCCGCTGCTCGCCTTTCGAGCGGGCGCCGCAGTTGCCAGCCATTTCTTGATTGGTGGCAGTGAACTTTCTGCGTCCGAAGCAAAAAATCTGGGGCTAGTGCAGTACGTCGTCGAGGCGGAGCAGGTGTGGGTCAGGGCGAGCAACTGGATCGATACCATTTCTATGGGGGCCGCAGAATCATTGCAGTTGACCAAGAAGCTACTCAACGAAATGGTCGGTGAACAGATGCTGACGATGCTTTCTAGTGGTGCCGCCGTTACCGCTACGGCCCTGACCACCGAGGCCGCAGCCGAAGGGCTCGCCGCTTTCAAAGACAAGCGTTCGCCGAAATTTCCAGGATAGCTTGACTTCTTATGGTCGCCTTTCGCTCCGCGAAAGGGTGTATTGGTGGACTTTCGCGGAGCGAAAGGCGACACTTATTTTCCGCTCCATGCTAAGCGCAGAAGAGTAAACGTGGGAAGCAAGTGAAGGTCGTTCGCTAGCCTGCGTCAGCACTGCTTGCGACGTATCTCTGCAACTCGCTGGAAAGACTTACCGGAATCACCGTGGACTCCAACGGTTGGCCGGATTTGACCCGACAGCAAACTGCAACGACTTTGCCTTGGGCGATTGAACGACCGTCCAGTAGAAATTCAAATCCGTAGGTGATACTCTTGTCACCGAGCCGCTGCACATGGGTGCAAATCTCTAATTCATCTTCGAAGCGGGCTGAGCCGGAGTAATCACATTCGACGTGAACGCGCGGCCAGCTCAGATGCCAGCCGGATTGGCCGTCTCGTGAATCTATGGGCTGCACAACCGATACGCCGCAACTGCGGAGTAATTGATGCTCAGCCTGCTCCATGTACAGCAGAAAGCTGGAAAAGTGGGCGATTCCGGCTGCGTCTGTTTCGCAGAATTCAACGCGGCGTTTGGTCGTGAAAACTTCGTGCGCCATAACGTCCGCGGATTTTCCGATCGGCTTCAGAATTGAGCGGACTGCGCGCCCGCTCTGGAATTCCCAGAATTCTACTCGCCGACGTAGGGCAGCAAGGCCATGAAGCGAGCGCGCTTAATAGCAGCGGTTACGGCGTGCTGGCTGACTGCTGAACAGCCCGTCTTGCGTCGTCCTACGATTCGACCCTGGCGATTTATCAACTTCTTTAGAGTTTCCAAGTCCTTGTAGTCAACGAACATGGGACGAGGACGCTTGCCATCGACGAACAGCGGATCCTTCTTCTTGGTGCGCGAACGAATTCGCGATCGCTTACGCGCGCGGCTCTTGGCTGTGGGCGCTCGTCGCAATGTAGACATAAATCCTCGACCTCAATAACCACAAAAAATGTAAGGGGAAATAGGCACAGTCCTGCCCTGGCGAATTCAGAAATTTAACAGTCAGAGCTGAAATTGACAAGTGGCGTTATTCCTGAGAAGCGTGAATGCCTGGAATCCGTCTTTTGCCAGCCAACGCTTAAAGAGATTAGTCCTTTGGAGATTCCCGGTCGAGGATTCACCAGTTCTCACGGCTCGACGATACCTAGGCGAAATGCTCCCCCCCCAAAACGTAGCCATTCACGAACTTGAAGTCGACAGGAAAGGGTCGGGAAAGGGTCGGGAGTCTTTTCAGCAGCGCCGCCACCGAAGAGATGCCGCTGATGGAAATATGTGGTTGCTAAAGGGTTAAGCGATTTAGGCTGAAAAGACTCCCGACCCTGTCACATAAGACGATACAGCGTGAACGGTTACCCCAAAACTAGCCACCTCTTAAAAGTTCGGGAATTCTGGCAGCAACCAGGTTGCGAACCATCGCCCCGTTGAGTACACTTGTACTTTTTATGAGTATGTATGTACTGTAGTTGAGTTATCTGTACTGAATAACGCAATAACGCACGACTAATTTTGCGAAGGAGAAAACGTGGATCGCCCAGGGGTTTCAAAAGGAGAGACGGAAGTACTCAAGGCGTTGTGGAGCATTGACAAGGGTTCGGTGGGCGAGATTCATGCAGCGATCGCAGCCGACAAGAACATGGACTATTCGACCGTGCAGACGTATGTGCGTCGATTGGAATCCAAGGGCTATCTCTCTGCTCAGCGCGTGGGACGTAACAAAGTCTATCGTTCTGCGGTCCGCAAACATCAGGTGGTCGGCGATGCCATTGATGAATTCGTCGATCGACTGTTCGATGGACAGCTGCTTCCCATGGTGCGACATCTAGTCGATTCGAGAGATGTCACGCCAGAGGAAGTGCAGGACCTCATGAAATTGGTAAAGCAACTTCAGCGGGAGCAGAAAGATGTTGGCAAGCCTTGATATTCAATCGATCTTAGTGACACATATCTTGCAGTTTAGCATTGTCATCACCCTGTGTGCGGCGCTAATTGCTCTAGCTGGTCGCCGCTTTCCGCATTTCGCGTTCCTAATCTGCATGCTGGCGCTCGCAAAATGTCTTGTGCCACCCTTGATCACCAGTCCAGCAGGAATCTTCACTCGCTATTCCAGTTTGGCATTTTCACCACAGTTCAGAACTATGAATTCAAGTGAGTTGATTCATTTGAAGCAAACTGAGTTTACGGAGCACAACACCTTCGGTACAAGCGTCTACGAGCGGCGTGAGTCTGCGGTCAACATTGAGCCCGCATTTGAGGGATGGATGCTCGCGGTACTTTTCATTTGGATGTTGGGCGTGTTGGCAATTGCAATTCTGGCCGGTTCGCAATACGCCAGATTGAGAGCATTGATTCGCAAGTCGCGCAAGGCACCAGCTCCCATCCAAGCGCTGGCCAACTCACTTCAGTTACAACTGGATTTCAGGCGACCGGTTTCCGTGCTAATTTCAGACGAGAATTTTGGACCTGCATGCGTGGGATTTTTTCGCCCCAAGTTAATCATTCCGTGCTCGATTTCGGCTTGGTCAGAACGCCTAATGAGTCCCGTACTGGCGCACGAATTAGTTCATGCGCGCCGTGGTGACATCGCCTGGGGCGTCGTGCAATTCGTCGCGCAGGCCGTTTGGTGGTTTCACCCGCTCGTGTGGTGGCTTGGACGCCGCGCCAGTCTTATCTGTGAACGGTGTTGCGACGAGGAAGTCGTAGCCTCAACGCACTGTTCAGCGGGTGACTATGCCGAAAGTCTTGTTCGCGTCTTGGAAATGCGCAGCGAGTTCCATTCTGTTCCGTTATGCCACGCGATGTCACCATCGCAGATCACAAGCCAAAGGTTGGAGCGACTAATGAAACGCTATGGTAAATTCTCGAAAAGGACCTCACGCATGGGGTGGGCGCTCACGATCGTGCTGGCTGCCATTCTTATTCCGGGTATGAAATGGGCCGTTGCACAGGACGAAAAACAGAAGCCGTCAAGTGCTGAGGTCGTTCGCCAGCAGGAAACGGAATACCGCACGCAGGTTAATCAGGCGATACAAGCTGGAGAATGGTCGAAAGCAATCCGCCTGCTGGAACCAATTGTCCAAAAGGATCCGACCAACGGAGACGCCATTTTCTACCTGGGCTATGCGCTGCATGCGAATGGACAAGTCGAGCAGGCCTTAGAGTATCACAAATTAGCCGCTGACTTTCCGAAGACCAAAGCCATCGCACTTTACAACTGGGCCTGTGCTTTGGCACTTCAGGGTGAAGTGCAGGGAGCGCTTGAAAAACTCACCGAAGCGCTTGACGCGGGCTTCGTACACCAAGAACAACTCAGCGATGACCCAGATCTGGCAGTCCTGGTCGATACCGACGAATTCAAAGCACTCGAGGCGCGAATGAACAGCCACCGATCTGAATTCGACTTTTGGATTGGCCGTTGGGAGGTACGGGATGCTGATGGCAAGTCGGTTGGCAGCAATGTCATTACGTCCAGCGAACGAGGGCGGGTGATTACCGAAAAATGGGTCAGCGCCGGTGGGGGAACAGGAACGAGCATCAACTTTTTTCACCCCGGAAAGAAAAAGTGGACTCAGGTGTGGGTTGATGATAAAGGCGCTACAATTGAACTTGTCGGTGGCTTTAGGAACGGCAAGATGGAATTCGTAGGCGAGTCGTTCGCTGTCAACGGCCAAACATCGCAATGTCGCATGGTGCTTACACCAAACTCGAACGGGACTGTCGACCAGCTCATTGAAAGCTCACAAGACGGTCAGTCCTGGCAGGTCGCCTTCAGAGGCACCTACCATCCACAAGAGGCAACCGTCGCTGTCACGCTGCAGCTAGACCAAGGCAACGACTGGCAACTTTGGCGTGGAAAGGCAGTTATCATCGCAGGGGTGAGAGCTTGCGAAATCCTAAACACATTCGCCACTACCGAACCCGTCCTCAAGTGACCTCAAGGACCAGTTCGCTAGACCGGACCGTTTAGGACCGATGCTGCCTTTCCATTGCCTCTGTTCTACAACATGTTTAGAAACGAGCCTAGTATTCGATCAAACTAAACGTCGAATGTGGGGTGAGTTTCTTTTCACCCTCGAGAAATCGCAAGTGAATGCAAAATGCGCACTCGACAATCTCAACGTTGAAATTCGATAGCAACTGCACACAAGCCTGCACGGTACCGCCGGTCGCCAACAAATCATCGACGATCAGCACGCGTTGTCGGGCAGAAAGTGCATCTGAGTGGATTTCAAGCGTATCGCTGCCGTATTCCAAGTCATAGGAGTGACTATGCGTATCAAAGGGCAGTTTTCCAGGCTTACGCACAGGCACAAATGCGCAATTCAACCGCAATGCCAGGGGAGCACCGAAGATAAACCCGCGAGATTCTGCGGCCACGATCGCGTCAATGTGTAGGTTGGCGTAGCGCTCCGCAAATCGATCAATTGACGTTTCAAACGCTCGATGATCGGAAAGCAGTGGTGTGATATCGCGAAACAGAATTCCGGGCTTGGGAAAATCCGGCACATCGCGAACAAAATCTTCAAGGCGTAAATTGCTCATGGTGGCTCTCGTAATGCGTAAATGGGAGCCCACCAGATTACCAGTTTATTTGGCTAGTTCATAGTCTCGGCAACGGTTCGCATTAGGTAGCTTACGCCATCGCGAATCTTCGGAGCCGTACCAAGGTGCGTGCCAATTCCAGGCAAGCAAACGCAAGTCAGCAGAAAGGCGACCACCAATGCGACAAGAAATGATGGGTCAGTGCCTGGACTGAATTTGGGCACTGACGAAAATCCAATACTCTGATGCAAATTGATTTTTGTCAATTCGACGATGCGGACTAGGCCTACCGAGGCCGTCTTCCCGTCTTCGCTGAATTCCGAAACTGGTTTAACTTGCCAACGTTCGTTGCGAAAAACCAATTCTACCCGTTTGGCCTTCTTCAGTTGCTTGGCAAGTTTGCATGGTACACGAATGCCAAATCCGTCGCGCGAAGTGTTGACAACCGAGCAATTGAATTTCTTGCCGGAAATTTTGACTACTGCCGCCGAGTCTTCCGGGGCAATGGTGCAGCGGAACGACGAGCGGACATCGTGCGGACGTGTCATCGGATTCTCCATGGCAAACGTGAGCTTGCCAAAAAACAACAATTCAGGGGCGTCCGACGGACGGACTTTCCTGCTACAGGGGCAATGTACAAGGAAAACCTGAACCCAGAATCATCTGGATTTCTAGCTTGCATCCGAAGCATAACTCGAATCCGACTCGCGGGTCGGGAGCATGGGCAAGAATGACTACGACTTGCATCGTTGCCGAAAAATTTTGCTAGCTGTGAGGAATTTGCAGCGTATGAGACTGGCGTCTTATTGTCGGTTTGCCTGTGGATAATCTGATTTTAAGTGTTGTAACGGTCGATACTCGTCCAATACGACGACTTGCCAACTATGCCAGCATTTAGTCAAAGGCACGCTATCCAGGAGTAGCAATGCACAACCGGCATCGAAAGTCCACCCACTTGAGGATAACGCAGAGACCAACTGCGCGCATCCGCAGCGCGTTGGCATTCGCTTGCTTATACACTTTCGCTGCAGGCTTGCCGCCGCTTGCCAAGGCTCAGTCCAGTCTGCCGCCACCGCCGACGCAAACACGACTCGCCACCGTTCAGCGGCTGTTAGGTAGTGAGAAACCTGTTGACGCAGCCACCTCGGCAGTGCTGCGGGCCACGCTTGCAAACGCTTCGGGCGAAAACTTGCTCGAAACCGACACGCCAGATAGTCTGCTGTCGGAAGACTCCGCGGGAGCGGATGAGGCCGCTTTGGAATCGATGGGACCGGCCGCACGTAAACCTGGAGAACTGCCAGGTGCGGGCCATGGTGTCGATGCACCATCTCGCGGCGGCGTCCCGGAGTGCGAAGATCCTCACGCGGCTCTATACATCGACGACTGCTACCCTTCCGCTATCAAATGCGCGAAGTGCCACCAGAAAATCTACGACGAATGGCGAGTCAGTGCGCACGCCTATGCAGCGGTCTCGCCAATGTTCCACAAGTTTGAACAGGCAATTACACAGCTAAGCCAAGGCACGGTGGGCACCTTCTGCATGCGTTGCCACGCGCCAGTGGCCATGCAGATGGGATTCCCTAGGCACGAGTCGATGGTCGATGCACCGTATGTCTATCGTGAGGGGGTCACCTGTATCGCCTGCCACCGAGTCGCGGAAGCCTATGGGAAAGTGAATGGCGAGCGGCGGATAGAACCCGGCAACCTGAACGATCCTGTTTACGGCAGCATCGGCGGAGATGGCGTGGCCCGAGTGATTGCGGACAAAGACCATTTCAAAGTAAAACTCGACTCACACGATAAACGACCAGGGCAACCGATTCATCGTCAGGGCATCAAGTTCGAACAGCTTTCCCATCCAGGTTTTTGTGCTTCTTGCCATCAGGTAGACGTGCATCCGGGCATTGCTCTCGAAGTTGTTTGGGCGCAGTACCGGGCTGGTCCAGCCTGCAAGAAGGGGATTAGCTGTCAGGATTGCCACATGGGACTCGTACCGGGCAAGCCGCTCGGTTATGGAGTTGGTGCCGCAGCCGAAATTAGTGACAAGACAATCGATAACAGCCGCAAGCACTCCAACCATATGTTCTTTGGGCCTGGAAACTCCATCGCCCATCCAGGGATATTTCCACACAACGAAAAGGCCCTTCGCTGGACAGCCGACCAGTGGTTTCGTTTTGATTGGCGAGCAGGCTGGGGCACCGATGCATTCGAAAAGGCGATAGCCGCTAAACAGACCTACGTCACTTTTCCCCAAGAATGGGATTCGGTCGATGAACGCCGAGATGCACGTAAAGTTCTCGATGAAAACTTTAAATTGCTGAATATCAAGAAGGCATCCGCGATCGCTGTGATGGAAGCCGGCGGGAAAATCGACGGTCCGTTTTTCGATGGTCCAGTTGTTCGCGGTTCGCCCATGAACTTCCACTACTTGGTGAGCAATATTAGCGAAGGCCACAATATGCCCAGCGGCTCACTGGGCGCGCAGCCGCAGCTCTGGCTCAACGTTGTGCTCACTGGGCCAAGCGGGCAGCACTTGTGGGAGTCGGGGTACCTAGACCGCAACGGAGATTTGGCCAACCAACATTCACTGGAAGTAACGCAAGGAAAAATCCCCGCCGATCGGCAGTTGTTCAATCTGCAGACTCAGTTCCTAATCACGGGCGTCAAAGGCACAGATCGTGAAATGTATTTGCCAATCAACGTTGACATAGATCAGCTCCCGTTTCTGCGACCCGGCGCGCAGCCCATCACGGTCCTAAACCACCCACCGTTCATTCGTATGGAAGCACACTCCATCCCGCCGCTGGACTCACGGAAAGCAAAATACAGTGTGCCTGGAGAGCTTGTTAACCAACCAGGTACCTATCGATTGAGTGTGCGGATGCGAAGTCGGATGGAGCCAATCTACTTCATGCGATTCTGCACTGCGACGCCAGAGATGGAACGCCGCATGTTGGAGCAGACCATCGACTTGCATCCCTATACCGTCGAATTTACCGTCCAGTAGCAGAGCCAGCTTGTGGCTGAATTGTCCTGATATCAAACACACAAGGTCATGAATCGCAGCGGTTGATGTTAGCGAAACGCCCTAAAATACGAAACCTGCAACTACGATCCTCGTGGTTGCGCAGCGGCAGAGTCCGCAGACTGGGGCCCCAAAGATTGGGCGGGTGGGCGGTTGTGGCTGCGCTACTGATGTCGCTCGTCACCATGTTCACTTATGGCCAACAGGTTGGCATTCGCAGAGACAAGCCACACGTCACGCTGGGACAGCCCAGGCCGGTCTTGAGCCAATCCGACGCGAATGAGTCAATCGACTTGTGGGGTGATCCCACTGCTCAGGGACGCGCCCCAGCTTCAAGCGATCTGCGCGTCCAGGACGTGAGCGAACGTACACCCGTAGCAGAATTGGCCCTACCGCGTTCCCTGCATGAACTGCCGCCCGTCCCAGCGCCGATCGAGACAGACGAGCTGGTTACGACTCCCTCGGCGGAGCCAGACGAACTGCTGTTGGCTCCCAATAGCCTTGATGCTGAGCCGCCGGGGTCACTGCTCAATGACGAAAGGGACTTGCTGCTATCGCCATCGGTTCCTCAAACACTCGATAAGCCGCCACAGTCACGGGCGTCGAAGCCCGCTAGCCTCGGGCCGCCACCGCCAACCAGTCCTGCTACGTCATCGGCTCTCGATGCACTACCGCTCGAGCTTCTAAAGCCCAAGAGCGCACCCGATAAAGATGCAATTCAAGAGACCCAGGGGCGTAACGCAAGCGAAGAAGCCGCTGAGCGGCAGCGGCCGGTTTCAAGAACGGTCACCCCCAACGAATCGAGCGTCCGGCAATCGTTCGACCCGCTTTCGGCATTGCCAGAATCGCTCATCGCACCGCATCGCGCGGACGATGACCTGCCTTCTCCGAGCGGCCTTATAGCGCCACCAACCCAACTCCCATCAGAACGGCCATCGAGCGAACCATCGCGCGAGGGTTTGGGTACCGCTGAGCCAGTTGCCGCTCCGCAAGCAACTGACAACGCTTCCAAGAAACCAACCGGTCCACAGTTCTTTACTGTGCCAAGCAGTGATCCGATCACTGGACAAGGCACTCGCAGAATTCCGTTTCAATCGCAAGACTTTTGTCCCTCCGTTCCCTTTGGAGCCAGCCTGCTTGATCCGTTATCGGAAGAGTTGATATATCGCGGAAAATTTGCGGTACCAACTCAGCGACCCTTGATCGAATGGGGCAAGCCCCTGTATACCGGCGGCATCTACTTGCCGGGCAATGATCTACTGGGCTCGACAAATCTCATCCGGCCTCACTTTTTTGTCTATGGCGATTGGCGGACAGGCCTGGGAGTTAACCGCAATGCAGGCGGCGACGCCAATAGTCTTGCAACGCGCTTAAACTTGGACATGGATTTCGAACTGACCGCGACCGAACGCATCCATGCATTCATGGGACCGCTGGACCGTGGAGGCGATTTCACTCGTTTGGATTTCTCGAATAGTGCTGAATTTGTAGACCGCACGGACATCCGCTTGGATACGCTATTCTTCGAAGGCGACGCTGGAGCGATTTGGGGTGGTTTGAATAACGTCGATGCACCGTTCGATTTACCATTCAGTTTCGGATTCTTGCCGCTAATCTATCAAAACGGAATTTGGGCGAACGACAACGTGATTGGTGCCGCTGTGGCATTGCCGGCTAGACACAGTCGCGCCCTAAATTGGTCCAACTACGACGCTACGTTCTTTTGGGCCAGCGATCAAGTTACAACCGATGCATTTGCGGGAGACAATAACGCGGCCGAGTTCTTCGGCACGGCCTGGTTTATCGATGCCTATGATGGCTATATCGAAGCCGACTATGCATTCGTTCACGATGACGTGGGTGGGCACCGGAGCTACCACAATCTGGCTGTGGCCTTCACCCGCCGGTACATGGCTCGTATCAGCAACTCCGTGCGTTACATCGTCAATTTTGGTCAAAGTCTTCCCGACGAACAGAAGACAGCGGACGGCCACTTGTTACTACTCGAAAACTCCTTGATCAGTGCCGCGCCCAACACCTTTGTACCGTACTGCAATCTATTCTACGGCCAAGGTCGACCTCAGAGTTTAGCAAGAGCTGGTATCGCCGGCGGTGTTTTGAACAACGTCGGTATCAACTTTGAAACCGACGGCCTCACAGGCTATCCAACACTGGATGCCACGGGACACAACGCTTACGGGGCGGCCATCGGCATGAATATTCTGGGCAGCAATTTCTCGCATCAACTAGTATTAGAGGCAGCCGCGCTAGGCGCAACGGGTAGCCAGCAGTTTCGCAATGCCCCAGGCGACCAATACGCGTTGGGGATGCGCTACCAGAAACCCCTGAGCAACGCGTGGATCTTCCGCACCGATCACATGGTTGGCTTTCTCCGCGACGCCCAGGATATTCACGGATCACGCATCGAATTCCGCTGGAAATTCTAACCACTCTGTGCCAACTAGCGCCTAGAAAATCCCGGGGGTTCGGGGCAGATCCGCTGAGCGTCTGTTGAACCCACGCCTTTTCGAAAAGTCTTTTGCTTTAATAGAAAGACAATGTAGTGGATCTCGCCAGAGATCCCTGTGTTATGCGAAGTCTGGCGACTTCCACTACATCATTGGACGTAGAACTGGAAGGCAGGGGTTGGTGGAGAGTTGCGAAATGTAGTGTCAGCGACAAAGATGCCACCCGCTAATGGTGAATTGCCGCGACGCTCCTGTGGCATATGCTCAACGGCAGTTGTGATGATAAGCTTGACCGTTTCATCGGGCATTTCGAGTAGCAAGGGACATGTCGCCTGCGGGCTCTCCGGCGTCTGCCATACATGTTCCAGTTCACCAGTCAGCAGGCTGTACTGTCGCGTTTCGCCAAACGCTGCGGGATTGGGATTGTAAAAGCTGATAATCATGCTCTGCTCGTCGGGAGTCATGATCATGCCATCTGGCACGCTTTCCAGATTGGATAAATCAACGACGGTTTCGCAATTCGAGACCGTACCCTTGGCAATATCTAACTCATAACGGACGACTTTACGCGTCGGTGAATCGATGTCGATCAGACTCAACCCACCTGCTCCAGAGTCGATGACGTCTTTGCCATTGCTGCAGACTTGGTCGGCTCGCAACCGAATCAACTTACCGTCCGCCCCACGATACAAGTACAAACCAGCTTTGGCGGTCTTGAACTCCAAATCCTTCGTGCCGAAAACTAGATTGTTGGCGTAGACAGTACCGTCATTGACGATGGTCCCCTGCACGTCCGAGTCAATCGATGCGATCAGCGGAGTCCACGTCCCATCCTGCGTATCAAACAGTCCGAGCTCCCGTTCACAGCCGATGACGAAAACTCCAGTCCGAGTCGTCGGTTTGGCGAAGCCCGGTCGTCCGGGCAACATATATTGTTGGTTCTGTCCCGTCGCAACATCAAATATATTCAGCGAACCGTAGCCTGCATCCGCTCCGTGTTGGATCGCTACCCAACTAAACTTTCCGACACCCAGAGCCGTTGGTCCTTCCGGCAAGAAGCGAACTTCATCATCGTTTGGCAGGTAGAGCAATTCTGCGACAGTTGTCTTGGCCATGATTTCTCGATACCGTTGCGTAGTAAAGGGGGGCAGTGCGACAAGGGCCGACGTGGATAGGACTGTGCACTATGACCCGCGCGGAGTGAATTGGACAAACAGCAGTTGGAGAAGCGAAAGCGAACTGCGAGATCAAATTGTCGTCAATAATCTGCATTCCGCAATCCTGGCCATTCCGCGTGCTTTCAAAGGGCCAGTCTAATGGGTCAGACTACTGGGTCAGACTAAGACTGCGCTGGTAAACGTCCTTAGGCTCGGCGTCGCTTTGATTCGCCAACTTAGCGGTGATCTCCTGCCACCTTTGAGCCGTACTGCTCAACGCTGCCTCAGCCGTCTGATTGCCTCGCAGAAAATTGATAAGCTGTTCGCCCAACACGCGGCGATACTCATGCGATCCAGGCAGTCTCGGCTCTTGGGATGAAGTATCGCTGGCGACAACATGCACCAAGCTTTGACGCGCGCGATAGCTAAGTGATTCGACGCCACCCAACTGAGACGCCTCGATACCTGGTACTAAAGGCGCTAGGAAATCGCGAGTCGACGATCGGCGCAACCAGGAGAGGAACGCAACGCTCTGCCGAGTCTGACGACATGTTGCCGATAGGGAAGCCAACAAAGCACTGCCACTGTTGTGAAACGCATAGGGCTCAAGGGACAGAACACCACCAACCTCAACACTTCTAGCCTCGGCGTCTAGCATGATGGGCGACGCGATGGCCACGACTTTCGACTCATGCTGCGCCGCCCAGCGCCAGGCGTGCGAGTGCGATCCCACCACCGATGTCAAGCCATTGGTCTGCCGCGATAGGGCACCCATGATCTCGGCAGCCCGTAGAAACTCGGGTTCCAACAGACGCGGTTGCATCGATTCGATGTCGAACAGTAAGCCATAGCGTACATTGCGCTCCGTCAATGAAAATGCGATGGCGAGAAAACGATCAACAGTTGCGATCGGATCCGCTACGAACTCAGGAGCGTTGGCGGCTTGATCACTCGATGTCGTAGCCTCAACAGCCTGCCCCTGTTCAATGGCGGCCAAGAGGGTCTCCCAGGAGAGTGAATTGGTAAGCTCGCTCTTCAGGCTGTCGCTGCAAATCGGTATTGCGAGCGAACATCCCAAGGGTAACCCGAGAACAGTCTCATTGTACTGCGCGCCCGATTGCCAACTCTTGGGGATCGTTACCACAGCAGGTTGGGAATCCCCCTCTTGGACGCTTGGCAGGTCAGCCGTCATCTCTGGCAGTTTGACGATCCAGCCGCGACTTTGCAACTCGCCAAGTAGATAGGAAGGATAAAGCACGACGTCTGCCTGCAGTTCGGCACCACCGATCAACTGGTCAACGCTGATCGAGTCAATCGCTAATGGCTGCTCCGAGTCGCTGAGCCACTGACGCCTGATGGATTCAATGTCCGCGACGGGCGCGGCAATCACAATTCGCAACGGAACGTCTGAAGCTACAGGACGAGGGGCAGTGGCAGCTGTTTCATCTGGTTGGCTCGGCTTGCACCCACTGCACCAGGTCAATGTAAGAAGCAACAAGACAATTGGCATCTTGGATAGGTAAGCTCGGTCGGAAGCAGTCATAGGTCGTGAAGGGCTGTAGGAACGGGTGAATAAAGTCAGTATAGTGGCAGGCTTGAATTCGACCGAGCGGGGATGGCGAAATACTCCCACGGGTCGCTAACAAATTCTAGAAACACTGGGAGTTGCGATAGTGGGCTACACGATCGGCGTTGATATTGGGACTTCGGGAACCAAGAGCCTGTTGATCGATCCGGACGGCAATATACTGGCGGAGGCTTCGTCGAACTACGGCGTGCTGATGCCTAAGCCAATGTGGACCGAGCAAGATCCAGAGGAGTGGTGGACAGCGACTTGTGCAACCATCCGCGCAGTTGTCAAGAAAGCTCGTGCCAAGCCCGCGGATGTCAAGGCGATCGGGCTGTCTGGACAAATGCATGGTTCGGTATTCTTGGATAAATCGGATAAAGTGCTGCGGCCAGCGCTCCTTTGGAACGATCAGCGCACTGGCGATGAATGTCAGGAAATCACTGAGTTGGCTGGTGGTCGCGACGAACTAATTCGCATGGTTGCAAATCCGGCGCTCACCGGTTTTACGGCCCCCAAAATCTTATGGCTGCGAAACAAAGAACCCAAACGCTTTGAGCGGCTGCGACGTGTGCTACTGCCAAAGGATGACGTGCGGCGACGCCTGACCGGCGAATACGCGACGGAAGTCAGCGATGCCAGTGGCATGCTGCTGTTGGACGTCAAGAATCGCTGTTGGTCCGACGAATTGCTTGGAAAACTACAGCTCGACAAATCGCTGCTCGGAACTGTCTACGAATCAGAGCAGGTCACTGGTTCACTACTGCCGGAAGTAGCCGAGAAACTTGGACTAACGACCGATTGCCTAGTCGTCGGAGGCGCGGGGGACTGCGCTGCCGGTGCGGTGGGTAATGGCATCGTACGGCGTGGCGTATTGACTGCCTCTCTGGGAACCTCGGGCGTGATGTTCATGCACAGCGACGAACCACAATACGATACCCAAGGGCGACTCCACACGTTCTGCCATGCCGTTCACGGTAAATGGCACATGATGGGCGTAACATTATCGGCGGCCGGATCATTGCAGTGGTTCGTGGAGAATATTTGCAAAGAGCTGGCCACGCGTCGTGGTACGGATCCGTATCAAACGATAAACATAGAAGCGGCTGCCGTTGCACCCGGCAGCGAAGGTCTGTTGTTTGCCCCATACTTGGCTGGCGAACGTACACCGCACGCGGATCCGCACGCCCGTGGCTGCTTTGTTGGCTTAACAAGCAAGCATGAACGTGGACACCTGGCGCGGGCCGTCATGGAAGGCGTGGCGATGAGCCTCCGCGAAAGCCTTGAGATCATCAAGAGCCTGAATGTGCCCGTCCGAGAATTACGTCTAAGCGGTGGCGGTGCCAAGAGTCAGCTTTGGAAACAGATTTTTGCCGATGTACTCGACCAAACTGCGTGCACGATCAATGCCGAACAAGGTCCAGCCTATGGCGTCGCCCTGCTGGCCGCTGTCGGTTGTGGGCACTTCAAGAATATTGAAGAAGCTTGCAAGGCTACCATCGAGGTCGTCAAGAAAACTCCGCCCAAGAAATCCGCAGTACGCGAGTACAACCGACTCTTTCCGATCTACCAATCCTTGTACGGATCCTTGAAGGATACGTTCGGCGCGCTGAGCGAAATCTAGCTATGTCACATAACGAACCACTTCCGTGGGACGACGATCTCGAGCGTCAAGCCGTGCACAGTCCAGAATGGTTGGGGGAGGATAATCGCCCCCAAGCCGAAGCGATTTCCGTAGCCAGCGTTTGGCAAATGGATTCACCGGAAACCGCCGACGACGCACTCGCCGGTAAGAGTGGAGCCTACGCGTATCGCCGTGACGGCCATCCAAACGAGCGGGCTTTGGCCGCCAAGTTGGCCAAAATGCACGCCGCTGAGCGGGCGATCCTGACAGCCCAGGGAATGAGCGCCATCGCTGCCGTCGCTCTGGCTGTCCTGCGACCCGGCACAACTGCTTGGATTGGTAGCGAATTGTATGGCAAATCAACCAAACTGTTCGTCAATGATCTCAAGTCCTGGGGCGTTGTGGCTCGCACGTTCGATGCATCCGATCTGCAAGCAGTGAACGCTCTTCGCGAAGGCCCAGCAGACCTCGTTTTAATTGAAACAATGAGCAATCCGCGTTTGCGGGTGCCTGACATCGCCGCCGTCGCCAACGCTACCCACCACGCCAAGGGACTGTTGGTTGTTGACAATACGTTCGCTACGCATCTACTCTGCCAACCGCTGACCTTAGGGGCCGATCTGGTCGTGGAGAGCCTGGGGAAACAGGTCAACGGTCACAGCGATAGCATGCTCGGACTAGTCGCGGTCAAAGATGGCGGGCTCGCAAGTCGCATCGCTGACATTGTCTCCACGTTTGGCATGGCCAGTAGCCCATTAGACTGCTATTTAACGCATCGCGGTTTGATGTCGCTGGGATTGCGAGTTGAGCGTGCGTGTCGTAACGCAGCGGCGCTGGCGGAAGCCCTGGAGAATGTCGATACGGTCTCTAGCGTCGATTATCCTGGCTTGCATTCGCACCTGCAGCATGAGCTGGCGACGCAGCAACTGCGCGGTGGTTACGGATGGATGCTCAGTTTTACGTTGCCTATCGAGCGCGGGGACGTGCTCAAGCTGTTCGACTGTCTGCGCCCCGACATCCCTTTCGTTCCATCGTTGGGCGATATCAACACCACGGTCTCCCATCCGGCCACTACCAGTCACCGCGGACTAACTGCGGCGCAACGCCAGCTCTTGGGGATTGAAGAAGGGACCATCCGCGTGTCCTGCGGAGCCGAACCCACGCAGTGGCTTGTCGATCGATTTACCACTGCGATTCGCCACGCATTCGCTTCTACGTAGGCGGCATACCGTTCCAGGTGCCGTTATAACTGAAGAGTGAAGAGTGAAGAGTGAAGAGTGAAGAGTGAAGTGCGAAGAGCGAAGAGCGAAGAGTGCGGAAGGCACACGGAGTGTGCCTGCTACTTTATGAAATCTAAGGCGGCTGGGCGAGCATCTTGGAATTGATCCAAAATGGCCTGTAACTTTGACTTCGCTGCAGCGGCTTCGGCGGAGAGCGATGCGGATGCCAGTTCGTACTTTTCTCGGGTGTCAACGCTGTAACGGTAGAACTCACCGGTCCGATAGAGTTTGTAGTGGTGATCAAAAACACATTCTTTGACAGTCATATCCCGCCGTTGGCGCGGCGAGTACCAAGTGTATAGCCACTCTCTAGGTTGAGACGGTTCGCCGCGCAGTTGCGGTAAGAAGCTGTGACCATCTACGTTACCAGGAATCTCGATACCAGCAGCCGCGCAAATCGTTGGCAAGAAATCGGTGCTGCTGATGAGATCGGAACAGACGCGTCCTTGCTCTGGCATGGCAGCTGGCCAATCGACAATCAAAGGCACATGCGTACCGTGGGCCGTCGTAGAACCTTTGCCGCCTTGATAGGGTTGCCCTTTGAATTGGCTAGTGATTTGCCCCAGTGTGCCGTTGTCGCCGAGGAAGATCAGCAATGTGTTGTCACGAATGTGCAGTTGTTCCAGTTTCTCGATAATGTTGCCAACCATCTTGTCTGTGAACGCGGTCATGTCGGCGAAGTGCTTGACGTCCCTCTGAACATTTTCACTGCTGATCGTCGGATCCCAATTAGGGCTATCGGGGGTTGGCTGAAATGGAGAATGGGTCAAGATCATCGGATAGTAAAGCAAGAAAGGCTGCGACCGATTCTTAGAGATGAACTCCAATGCGAAGTCGTTGATTAGCTGCGGACCATACTCACCCATCGAGAAATCCTGTTCGGCGGCGTTGCGTTCCAGCCCAGGATTTGCATAGCGCGGCGGACGACGCGTATGTTGCCAGAGTAGTGATTCGTCGAAGCCGAAATGCTGGGGTGCATCGGGCTCCTTTCCGAGCTGCCACTTGCCGCAAATCGCCGTCGCATATCCCGCTTGCTTGAAGAGCTGACCAAACGTCGTTTCGTTGCGTGGCAAGTTGCCAAATTGCACGTAGTTGTGAATGTTGTAACGCCCCGTCATCAGTTGCACTCGCGTAGGCGTACACAGTGGCTGAACATGGCAGTTTTCAAATCGAAGCCCAGTTGCAGCCAGTCTGTCAAGATTGGGTGTTTGATACGATTCGCCACCATTGGCCGTGACACATTCGTAGCCAAAATCGTCCACCATAATCAAAATTACATTGGGACGCTCGGTCGCAATGTTTGTCGCTTTGCATTCTACGCTGAGCACGAAGAACATAAGGGTCAAAGTCAGTCTCGTGTAGCGCAACAGCATTTCTGAACTCTCTCAAATAGGATCAATAATCATTAGGCTTTGTCTCAAAAGGGGGCTGACACTCTCCGGGCAATTCCTTTGGTTCCTTTGGTCAGGGATTTTGCATGCCCTCCAAAGGGTCAGACCCTTATTGAGACAAAGCCTAGAACCAGTCATGATAGCTTCAACCATTGAGCAAATCATCTTAGGGAATCAGCGATCCAGTACGGATCAATATCCCCTGCCGACACATCCAACCAACGCAGGCTAATTTTGGCAAGCAGCTTTTGGCTAACTGGGTCCTTCAATGTACTTCGCAGCTCGGACAGCTGTGAACCGCGTGAGCTAACTACGACCAGGACTGGATTGGCGACCAGCGCTGAGGTTAAGCTCCGAAACGCTTCGGCCAAGTCGGGATTCGAACTTGGCGAGACGGTAGCCAAAGCCTCGAGCAATTGATCGGCGAGCGCGGCGCTTTGCATGCGGTTGAAGGTGCTGAGCTGCGATCCCGCCACCGCAACGGCCAATTTATCCGAGCCAAGAATAGCTGTACTATGAGCCAACGTAGCCACGAACTCGATAGCCGTCTCGCAAGCGTCTTTCGCATCTGACTCAAGATTGTTGTTCGCGGTCCTATGGAGGTCGAGCAGGACGCAAATCTGTCGTTGTTGTTGCCTTTCGAATTGTCGCACGGCGACCTCACCTAGCCGCGCGGTGGTGCGCCAATGTATCCATCGTCGCGAATCACCGGATTGCCATGGCCGTAAGCCATAGAATTCAGCTTCGTGAGTCCCGGCCATCGGTGCATTCGCAGCATGTCCCTCGCGCATCTGCTGGAACAGTTTTTTTGATCGAGGCGTCAATTCTCCCAACCGCGGCAGCACGATCAATTCCGTAGAATTGTCAATCGTCCGCCACCCACGCCCCAGCCCCAAGGGGAAACGAGTCGATAGTAGGCTAGACCCAATCCGATAGCGTCCTCGCTCGTGAAACTGTAATTGGTAGCGACAAACCGCTGAACCACGAGGCCGCACCTCTTCCACGATTCCCTGACCTTTGCCTGCCAATTTCAAGGAATTGGGCTCGAGCTTCTGTAGCCGTTCTTCAATGACGACCAGCCATGCTCCAAGCAGACGTTTGGGATTGAAGAGGGCCAGCCGAATGTCGATGGTTTGTCCAGCGCGGGCACGTGCGGGCAATTGCCGTTCGAGGGTCAAGCCGATCAGCGTCCGCGAATTAAAACGCCATTGCAGGATTAGCAAGCCGATCATGGCGCCGGCCAGGAGTGTCAGCAGGTTGATTTGCCGAATGACGGCACCCAAAAATATGAATAGTAGGACGGCAAGAAAATGGACTCCTTCACGAGTCAGCCGAAATCGGACCTGGGACAAATACCGTGCTTGCACTCGACGCTGTCGCGCTTGCCATCTGCGCCACAAGCGTCCGAGCACGCTTTTTGCCGGCCCTGGGGCCATTCGCTGCTTTGCGTCATGTCGGTTGGATTGGATTCGAGCGGGTGAGCTGACCATGCAAAGTCTTCAGCAAACTGAGGTTAAACTGGGACGCTCAGATTGGCGAGCAGTCCCCGGACGACGTCCTCGGCTGCACTTCGGTCAGCGCCGGGCAGCATGCCGCGGGGCACAATTCGGTGTGCTAGCACGGGAATCGCAAGGCGTTTGATATCGTCCGGAATCACATGGTCGCGATTTTCTACCAGGGCCAGTGCTTGAGCAGCACGATAATAGGCTAACGCGCCTCGCGTACTTACGCCAACCTGGACTTGTTCACTATCGCGCGTGGCATGCACAATATCCAGCAGATACGACACAAGCGAGTGCTCAAATTCGATATTTCGCACCGACTGCTGCATTTCGCGGATGCGGTCGAGTGATAGAACGGGCTGAAGTTGTTCGACTGGCTCACCGGATCGGTGTGATGCCAACAACCGAAACTCATGATCGCGATCTGGATAGCCGACGGTAATTCTCAACAGAAAACGATCCAATTGACTCTCGGGGAGCAGGTAAGTGCCTTCGAATTCAAATGGATTCTGTGTCGCGATGACGAGCAGAGGAAAGGGCAGCGGATGCGTTTCACCATCCGCACTAACTTGGCCTTCGCCCATTGCCTCCAGCAGCGCGCTCTGCGTTCGCGGCGGCGCACGATTTACTTCATCCGCCAACACAATATTGGCAAATATCGGTCCAGGATTAAAAGAAAAACTCCCTTCAGTTGAGTTGTAAATACTGCTTCCAGTAATATCACTCGGCAAGAGATCTGGCGTAAATTGCAGTCGCGAGAACTTCCCATCAATACTGCGTGAAAGAGCCTTGGCAATCAACGTCTTGCCGACACCGGGAACATCCTCCAGCAAAATGTGCTCGCCCGCCAGCAACGCTGCAATTACCAGCTTGACGACCTCTGGTTTCCCAAGCACTGCAAGCTCAATATTCGACTGAAGCTTGGCAATTTCCTCTTTGGTATTCGCTTGAATCATGAAACCCCTTAGACTGATATTTCAGAAGCCAGTCGGTTATACACGGAATTATTGAACAAAGAAACGGGACGCGGCGGGTGTCCGTGTTGGAGAAAGTTATCCATGAATGCATCGTCCAAACGTGAACCACGCCAAGTCGGGCGACTAGCCGGCCTCGCTAGCGCTGCAGCTTGGATTTTTGCAGCAGTCCTGCTGGTCGGAGTGGCCTTGCTGTGGCAAGCGGCGGCCAATTTTGATCACGCGATCGTCAATGTGCTGACCTTTCTACTCTTGATTCTGGCTTGGGGCTCGCTGGTCGTCAGCCTGCAACTCTCGGGTAGGCCAAGATGGATGTGGCGCAGCTTTTTCCTTGGTCCAGTCCTGGCCTGCGCAGTCCTGTTCGCCCTCTATCGCGTCGAACGGGTTGACGGTGACTTAAGCCCCAAGTTTGTTTCGCGCTGGAAGGCCGCAGACGAACTACCGCAGGCATCCGTGGCCAACGAAACTCTTTCCGCCGAATTGTGGCAACCACGGGCGAGCGACTCAACACAATTCTTAGGGCCCACTCGCAATGCGATTTACTCGGAGATCGAATTAGACAGCGACTGGAATGCCCATCCGCCCAAGGTCCTGTGGAAAGTCCCGATCGGCGACGGTTGGTCGAGCTTCGCCATCCAAGGCGATGTAGCCGTAACGATGGAACAACGCAATGAACAGGAGTGGATCACATGCTACAACGTGCTCAATGGTGAACTACTCTGGGGCTATGCAATCGATTCCAAACACACCAATCCAATGGGCGGCACAGGTCCACGCAGCACGCCGTTACTGGCGGATAATCGCGTCTACGCTTGCTCTGCCGTCAGTCAACTTGTATGCCTTGACATTGCCAATGGGCAAGAATTGTGGACGCAAGACTTACTGAAACTAGCTGGTGTTACACAGTCCGAATTCGAAATGCGCGTAGCTTGGGGACGCAGCGCTTCCCCGTTGATTTATAAGGAACAAATCATCGTCCCGATGGGTGGGGCTAACGCCTGTAGCCTAATCGGCTTTGATGCCATTACGGGGCAAGAACGCTGGCGGGCTGGACAAGAAGAGATCAGCTACGCTTCGCCATCGCTGGCCACGATCCATGATCGTGAACAATTGTTGTATATAACCGAACAACACCTGCGGGCATTTGACCCGCAATCCCAAGCAGAACTATGGAGCGTGCCTTGGCCTGGAAGTAGCCATGGATCAGCGAGCGTTAGTCAACCGTTGGTATTTGATGGGAATAGAATCCTGATGTCAAAGGGCTACGGTGAAGGCTGTCAAGTCATCGAAGTTGAGTTGACGCAGGAGGGCGAAAACGCCGATCCCGACGCAAGCCAGACGAGTACGAAGCAGTGGTCGGTTGATGTCAAGTGGAAGAACGCAACGTCATTACGGACCAAATTTACAACAGCCGTCATTCGCGATGGTTACGCTTATGGCTTAAGTGATGGGATACTCGAATGTATCGCGCTGGCGGACGGCGAGCGGCAATGGAAAAAAGGACGCTACCGACAAGGACAAGTGCTTTTGGTTGGCTCGCACTTGTTAATAACTTCCGAAAGCGGCGAAATTGTATTGGTTGCCGCAACTCCCGAGCGTTTCCATGAACTTGCCAAGCTAGATGTCATCGGCGACGTCACTTGGAATGTTCCAGCTTTGTCAGGAAATCGGTTGTTGATGCGCAATTCCGACGAAGCTGCTTGCGTGATTCTGCCAACGGTTGAGTTGCCTAAGAGTGAACCGTTGGAGTGATTGAGGGCGAGATTTGTGGCAGTAGTTCCGCAGCTAGAAAGAATGAACCCGTCGCCAGAATGATTTCCGAAGGGCTAGCAAGCTGTTGAGCTAGCGACCAGGCTTCCGACGGATTGGGAGCGAAGTGAAGTTGAGCCGCGTTTGCTACGTCTAGCTCTGCCTGGAGCTGCTGCGCTGCCTCGAACAGCTTGCAGCCACTTAAGGCGCGAGGATTGTCTTGATAAGCGGTTAGAATCAAGTGTTCGCTGTTTTCCAAGAGCAAGGCCAGCATTTGCCGATAATCCTTGTCGTGACTAGAGGCGAAGACGATCGTGCGCCGCATGCTGGGGAAATGATCGCTTAAGGCTGTTATCCCAGCTTGAATGGAAGCGGGATTATGTGCGGTGTCGATTATCTGGATTGGCGACGCCCCAACCACTTCCAATCGTGCGCGGGGATGCGCAACGGCGATGGCTGCCTGTACCGACTCAACCGGTAATTCCCAGCCTAGTTCGCGCAGTGCATCCAGTGTCGCCAACGCAGCGGCAATGTTATCCGCCTGATGGCGACCAAGTAGTCGCGTAGTCCAGACGGAACAGCCAGTTGGACCTTCGTAGGTAAGCTGGGCACGCCTGGTGGGGATGCTCGACGTCTCGGCAGGGGTGATGGCGGCCCATTGCGAATCGAAGTCTCGTTCGAGTAGATGTAGCGTACTTCCTTGCGCGGCTGCGACTTGGCCGATGACGTGCCGCGCCTGCGGATCTCGAGCCGTGCAGACCACCGGCACACCAGGCTTGATAATGCCCGCCTTTTCACGAGCGATCTCTTGGATGGTTTCGCCCAACTGGGCCTGATGATCCAAGCTAATGGAAGTGATAACGGAAACCATTGGTCGGCAGACGTTCGTGCTGTCCAATCGTCCGCCCAAGCCAACTTCGAGTACGACGCAGTCCGCCGCCTGCTGTGCGAAATACAGAAAGCCCATGGCCGTGGTAAGCTCGAAAAACGTGGCGCGCCCGCCACCGGTGGCTTCCAACTGCGTTGCTGCGGTTAAGGCAGCGGCGGTTAACTGGACTAAGTCGGCGGACGTGCAACTGAGACCTTGGAATTGAATACGCTCTTCAAGCTTCAGCAGGTGCGGCGAAGTATACAGTCCGGTTCGGTGGCCGCAGTACCGCAGGCTATCCGCCAGGAGCGTTCCCGTCGTGCCTTTGCCCTTTGTACCAGCAATATGCACGATGGGATAATCATGGTGGGGATCGCCGAGCAATTCTAGCAGTCGCCTCATGCGATCCAGCCGGTAGTGGTTGGATGTATAGGGTGCGTGCCCGATTTTCTCGTAGTTAATGCGTTCGTAAAGCAGTTTCAGGGCATGTTCGTAGCTATTAACTTGCACTTGCCGCACCAATCGTGAAATCCGTTCTGAGTTGAAAGCGGAAGAGTCTGGCGGCATGCTCGTCGCCGTTCAAGCGGCCAGAGCGTGAAAAAGTCTACAAGTCGGTATTTTCGACCAATTGCTCTATTCCCGCAAGCAGAATTCTTCAAACAATCGCCTACTGACTGTCGCCACACAAGCCAGTGGCGGCTAAAATCCAGCCATTCCTTGCCGCAAGCGAACTCGCCTACCGCCTCGGACGTAAATCCAACACCAGTCGCTGCGCCAGGCAAGGTTCCCCGGCCTTTGCCAACGCGTGCGGAATTCAACCAAGAACGCCGCTGTTACTCGTGTGAACTTGACTTTATAGAGAACTTGTTAGTGTATTCCTCGAGAATTCACTGATACTGAGCATCACATAACACTAGGACTTTTCACCTCCATGAATGCCTCTGCAACAGAACCCAAACCCGTTGACGCTTCGCCTGCGGCTGTTGATTCGGATGTTGGTATTGAAACGAGAAATCTGGGCAAGATTTACCGCGATTTCTGGGGAGTGAAGAAGGTCGCGGCTCTAAAGTCGCTAGATATCGAAGTCAAGAAGGGGGAGATTTTCGGTCTGCTGGGCCCCAACGGTTCAGGGAAGTCGACTACCATCAAGTTGATCCAGGGATTGCTCTTCCCAACCTCCGGGCGGGCGTTTGTGTTCGGCAAAGATGCGCGGGACGTTACCAAGAACGAGCGGATTGGCTATCTTCCTGAAGAGTCCTATCTATATAAATTCTTGAATGCCGAGGAGACGCTGGATTTCTACGGTCGCCTGTTCGACATGCCAGGCGAGGTGCGGCGAGAACGCAGCGAGAAACTAATCAAGATGGTCGGCTTGGATCACGCTCGACGTCGGCAGCTTCGTGAATATTCCAAAGGGATGACACGGCGAATTGGACTCGCGCAAGCTCTGATCAATCAGCCCGATCTGTTGATTCTAGATGAGCCAACAACTGGGATGGATCCGATTGGAAGCCGCGAAATGAAGGATTTGATCATTCAATTGCGAGACGAAGGAAAGACGATTCTGCTGTGTTCGCACCAACTAGCCGATGTGCAAGACGTCTGTGATCGCGTCGCGATCTTGCATCAGGGCGAATTGCGCGAGCTCGGACGCGTGGACGAGCTGCTCAAAGTCCGCGATGTCACGGAAGTGCATGCCACGGGGTTGTCTGAGGAAACGAAACAGAAAATTGCTGAATTGATTCGCAGCGAAGGTGGGGACGTAGTCTCCATCGACAACCCCACGACCACGATGGAGGAGTTGTTCCTTGATATCGTGCAAAGCGATCGCCCCGGCAGCCGCCCACGCAGCTCGTAGAAGCAGACTTGTCGCTCCTGCTTTTTACCATTCACCAAATCACGATTTATCTGAAACTAATCGCCGAATATGCGCATTGAAGATTACCAGCGGTGGGGCCTTTTTGAATGGCTCTTCGAGCAGAATGGGTTATTGATTGGGGCGGCGGTTGCGCTGATTGCCTCAGTCTTGGGTTTTGTCGCTTGTTATCTGGTTTCGACGGCCCGCTATGGGCCCAGCGAAGGCTTCTACAACGTCACCAAAGTCATCTACGAACTATTCGCACGGGATTTACCGGACCCGTTCCAGGCGTATATGCCTTTGCCCGACTAGCTTTCCAGAAGCGATCCGCCGCAAGGTGCTCGTCGTCCTCGCGGTGTTCATCGTCGGTTTGCTGTTTGCCGGTTGGTTCTTGAATCCAGGGGCGGACAACGTAGCCCGGTTGTACATTAGCTTTGTGATGACCAGTACCAGCTTCCTGATGATGTTGCTGGGCCTGTTCCTTAGTTGCTTCAGCTTGCCAAATGACATCAAGAACAAGACGATTCAAACGATTACCACCAAACCAGTGCGACCTACGGAGATCATCTTCGGACGGATCTTAGGATTCACCGCTGTTGGTACTCTCGTGCTGGGTGTGATGGGTGGTCTGAGCTACGAATTTGTGCGTCGTGGGATTCGCCACCAACATGAGCGGAAGGATGTGGCGGCCGACGGACTGTCAGGTACGACGAACTACGAAGCTCTACATGCCCATACGTTCGAAATGCTGAAGGACGAAAATGGCAACTTGATCGCCGATGCTGATGGGAATTTCCAAGGGGTGACCGATGAGCAGAAAGGGCACATGCACGTTGTTACCGCGAGAGAGGTTAATGGCGAGTTGCAGTACACGATTGGTCCGCCCGAGGGGCTGTTAGAAGCTCGTATCCCGATTTACGCCAAGACGATGGCCATTACCGATCGTGATGGCTCTCTGAAGGAGACTGGCTTAAACGTCGGATATGAGTCGACCTACCACACCTACATTGAAGGTGCGGGGTTGATGTCGGCCATCTGGACCTTTGAAGATTTAACACCCGAGCGGTTCCGGGGCGGCGATGTGCTTCCTATCGAATTGAGCCTGCAAGCCTTTCGAACCTTTAAGGGCGATATCGTGACGGGTGTGCAAGGTGAAATTATCTTGCGCAACCCTGATAAGCCGATCGAGAGCAAGCGGTTGGGTTTCATCGTCAAAGAGTTCGCAGTGGATTACATGGAAATTCCGCGGACGATCAACGGTACGGAAAACGGTAAGCCGCGTGAGTTGGATATTTTCGATGACCTGGTTTCCGGGGGGCGAATGGAGATCATTGTCCGATGTTCCGATTCGGGACAGTATTTAGGTGTGTCCACCACCGATCTATACTTGCGAGCCGGTGATAGCACCTTTGGCTGGAATTTGTTCAAAGGCTATTTCGGCATTTGGATGCAGATGGTGTTAGTGATTTGCTTGGGGGTTATGTTTAGTACTTTTCTAAGCGGTCCCGTGGCCATGGTCGCTACCCTAACCTGCTTGGTGCTTGGATTCTTTGGCAACATGGCCTTGGATATTTCTACTGGCCAAATGGCTGGAGGTGGGCCGCTAGAGTCTTTGATTCGCATGCCGCTGCAGACTGGCGCGGAAGTTGACTTGGATCTCGGCAATCAGCCGCTGGAGAATAGCATCAAGTTCATTGACAAGTGGGTTATGTTAGGGATGTGGAGCGTGTTCCAGGCGGTGCCAAGCTTTGGGCAATTCAATACATCCGACTTTGTGGCACACGGGTACGATATCTTTGGTTCGCTGGTACTACGTCACATCGTGATGACCTTTGGGTATTTTGTGATGACTAGTATCGTGGCATATTTCTTCCTCAAAACACGGGAGCTGGCGGCAGCATGAACACTTTAGTTCTCCGTCGTCGATTGACTTATATTTGTGCCATGGTGGTACTGCTAGTACCGCTGTATTTCTTGGGCAATCCTTCTGTCCGCAAGCCTGACGGTTCGGTGATTCGCGAGGGCGGTGTGCTAGCGCAACTGCGCACCGCCTACGATCTGGGACAAAGCGACTTGGGCGAATTGGACCCTGCCAGCGAGACCATGAGGTTGGCGACGCTAGGCCAACGCGGTGCCGCTATCGCAATCCTGTGGCAGCGGGCTGAATACTACAAGCGTGAAAAGGTGTGGGACAGTTTTCAAGCCACTTTGAATCAAATTGCAATTCTACAGCCTCACTTTGTCAAAGTTTGGGAATTCCAGTCGCACAACTTGGCCTACAACGTGTCCGTGGAGTTCGACGATTATCGTCAGCGCTACGCCTGGGTGAAACGCGGTATGAACTACCTCGTCGAAGGCGGAAAGTTCAACAAGACTCGTACCGAACTTCCTTTTGAATTGGGGCGCGTTTTCGGAAACAAGCTCGGCGTAGCTGATGAAAAAGTGCAGTTCCGCGAGTTGTTTCGCGCCGACGGACCGTTTCATGAAGAAATGGCAGAGTCATCGGGCATTGACGTTACCCAGCGCGCTGGGCTCGGGCCGGACGGGAGACCCGATAACTGGCGCGTCGGCACGCTTTGGTCACAACACGCTTACGACATGGTTGCCGCAGGCTCTCCCCCCGCCAAGAGCCATCAGATGTTCTATCTGCAAGGCACATCTTGGGACATGAAACACGCCGAGGCTATTCAATCAGAAGGCTACTTGGATGAAGCTGCTCGCCTAGCATGGGAGCGAGCGCAGAAATCCTATTTTGAATATGGCCAGCGACAGATCCCCGCCCAGACGATGAAAGGCGTTGTTGTCTTGTTTCTCAATGAGCTGGAGATAGCGGTTAAGGACTACGAAGAGAAAGAAACTGAATTCCAAAAGTTCTGCGGTGAAACGTATGACAAGATGGTGGCTGACCGAATGTCGCAATTGACCGACGAAGAAATCGCGGCCCGTGACAAAGATGAATCCGAGCGAACATTCGAAGAACTGTTGTTGGCTCGTCGAGCCGATGAACTGCTGGAAATTCAACCGATCGAAATAGCCAAAGCTACTCCCAAGGATATCCAAGTTGAAGCTTTACGTTTAGCGAATCGATTGTACGAAGCGGAAGAGCGGACTCGATTGATTGATTCCTATCGAAATCGTATCAACTACGCCTATTGGGAAGCTCGTTGTGTGGCTGAGCAGGAGCCCGAAGCATTGATGGCAAGAACGAATATGTATGAAGCCAATCAACTGCTGGACGCTGGTGAATTAGACAAGGCGCTGGAGAAGTACGAAGTCGCTTGGTCGAATTGGGCCTCGTTGTTCAATGATCACCCAGGCATGATGGTTGATGACCTCGCCGAAGATATTTTGGATTCGATCGAGCGCTATCGTCGACTGCTTGATGAGCCCGATCTGCCGGACGATTTCGAATTGAAGAACTTCATGGAATTCCGGCGACTGTATACGGACAATCTCGCGGATCCCAATCTGATGTCGGTCATTTCGAGTTGGCCAAAACGATTTCCAGGCCGGAACTTTCTCGAAGAGATGCTCAAGGTGGGACCGGTTGAGCGGGAACCAGAACCAGGTAATCCGTATGATCAATCACCGAAACCGGTCGAGCCATCTGGCCGTGGTCTTGAAATTGATTTAGTCGCGCCCGCTCCGCCATTGCCCGATGTCGATGCGCCCCAGCCTCAAGCTGAAACGACGCTGCCTACCGAACCTGAGGCGCCGCCGAAGCCTGAGCCTGCGGAGCCAGCCGTTGAGCCTGCGGAACCAGCCGTTGAGCCTGAGCAACCAGCAAACGAGCCACAAGAGGTAAGCGAGCCAGCCCCTGAATTGCGGGCCCAGCGCCCCGACCAGGGCTCTCCGCCAGCCCCTCCCGCTCCAACCGACCCGAATTAAATGCCTTCCGGACCTTCGGGCCGGCAAGGAATCACGGCTAGCCGGTCGGGAGAGGTCCACCCTAACACGCTGCACACTGGATTACACCATGTCTCTACGCTGGCCTCTTGTCCGTGCCCTCTGCCTGGTGTGGTTGCTGTTTATTCCTAGCGTTCAAGCACAAACGACGGGTTCGAGTTCCCACACAAGCCAGCCGAATATCCTGGTCATCTCGATCGATGATCTAAACGACTGGATTGGTTGCTTGGGTGGACATCCTCAGGCACAAACACCACACATGGATAGTCTGGCAGCCCGTGGCACGCTTTTTACCAACGCGCATTGCCAATCACCGCTCTGCAATCCTTCCCGGACGAGCGTCATGACCGGTCTCCGCCCGTCCACCACGGGCATCTACGGTCTTGCACCCTGGTTTCGCGAGCTGCCTGAGTTCCAGGACGTAACCACCCTGCCTCAGTACTTCCAGAAGCATGGCTATCGGACGGTTACATGTGGCAAGATCTATCATGATGCTTACCCGCCTCGTCCGGCGCGCATGGATGGCACCGAATTTGATGTTTGGGGATACCACGGTAATGGCGGTCAGCCTCGACCTGACAAGAAAATCATCAATATGCAGGGTGGACATCCATTGATGGATTGGGGCGTGTTTCCCGAACGCGATGACCAGCAAGACGACTATAAGATTGCTACTTGGGCTGTAGATCAGTTAAACGAACTGGGTCGGCAAACGTCTGATCAGCCCTTCATGCTGTACTGCGGATTTCGCCGACCGCACGTACCATGTTTTGCTCCGCAGGCTTGGTTCGATCTCTACCCCGAGGAATCGCTGTTGATGCCGCCGATGCTGCCTGGCGACCGCAATGATACGCCCATGTTCTCTTGGTACTTGCATTGGAAACTGCCAGAACCTCGGCAGAGTTGGCTGGAGCAAGCCGGCGAATCCCGATCACTCGTGCGCGCGTACTTGGCATCTACCAGCTTTGTGGACGGCATGGTCGGGCGCGTGCTGAACGCACTGAAAGAGAACAATCTGCAGGACAACACCATCGTGGTACTCTGGTCCGACCATGGCTATCATCTAGGTGAGAAAGAAATCTCGGGTAAGAACACGCTCTGGGAACGGTCCACTCGCGTACCTTTTATTATCGCCGGTCCCGAGGGAACGAAAATACGAGCCGGGGCACGTTGTTCGCAACCGGCGGAACTACTCGACATTTACCCAACCTTGATCGAACTGTGTGGCCTACCTCAACACGAGCCGCTCGAAGGCCACTCACTGGTCCCACAGCTGCAACTTGCTAATGCCCCGCGTGAGTGGCCTGCTATCACTACTCACAATCAGGGCAATCACGCAATTCGCACCGATCGCTGGCGTTATATTCGCTATGCGGACGGCAATGAAGAGTTGTACAACCTGATGGATGATCCACATGAATGGACCAATTTGGCTGGCAACAGCGACTACAGTGATACCAAACAGGAATTGGCAAAGTGGATTCCCACGATTGATCGCCCACCCGCAGCTGGCAGTCAACATCGCGTGTTGACTTGGGATGGAGAGCAAGCCACTTGGGAAGGCGAGGTTATCGACCCCGCCAAGCTAGAACGTTGAGCGTTTTGTCTGGTAACCGTTCACGATGTGTCGGCTTGTGTGACAGGGTCGGGAGTCTTTTCAGCCTAAATCGTTCGCCAATTAGAAACCACGTGTTCTTACCAGCGGCATCTCCTCGGTGGCGGGCGTTGCTGAAAAGACTCCCGACCCGTTCCTGTCGACGCCAATTTCGTGAACGGTTACTTTGTCTTTAACAGTGCCCTTGAACTATACCACGGAAGTGTACTGTTCAGACCAGGTTGCCAGTTGATCGTTGCCCACACGGTCGCAGAAATCGCCAAAGGTTTCTTTGTTTTCGCGATGCTGTTTGAAAGCCGCAAACAGAGGCACCAATGTATGGGTGATTTCTTCGAAAGGGACCAAGTCTTTGTAAATGGTATTCAAGCGTTTTCCCAATAGTTGTCCGCCAAGGAATACGGTGTATTTACCTTTGGTTTTTCCGACGAGACCGATGTCGGCGTTGTAGGGCCGAGCGCAACCGTTCGGACAACCTGTCATACGGACCGTAAATGCTTCCTTGTCCAAGCCTAGTTTGGCAAGCTCCGTTTCTAACTCATCCATCAGGTTCGGTAATACGCGTTCGCTTTCTGTTACTGCCAAGCCACACGTGGGCAGGGCAACGCAAGCCATCGACCAGCGACGCACGGTCGATATGTCTTCAGTCAGCGGTAGTCCGTGCTTGGTGATCAGAGCCTCCAGACGCTCGCGATCATTTTCCTGCAAGTTAGTAAAGAGTATGCTTTGGTGAGCGGTCAAGCAAATTCCTGGGTTTAGTTCGGCGCAGATTTCGCGAATCGCCGACTTCCAACGCCGCTCGTTGTCGTCATACAAACGTCCATTTTCGACGTTCCAACCATAGAAGAACTTGCCATCGCCCTGCGGAAACCAACCCATGTGGTCGTCGACGGCGTACACGTCATGTTCGGTGCAGTCTTGCAGTTTCGCACCATAGTACTTTTCAACTTCGGCGCGAAACCACTCGATGCCGCGATTGGCGATCAGGTACTTCAAGCGAGCTATCTTGCGATCTTCGCGATTGCCGTTGTCTCGTTGCACTTTCACAACAGCTTCAGCGACTCCAACCGCTTGATCGGGCGTTACAAAGGCCATGCGTTTGGCAAGCGCTGGGAAAGTCTTGGCGGCGCTGGGCGTTGTGCCGAGACCACCACCAACCGATACGTTGTATCCAATGACCTGCCCGTTTTCGACGACCGCCAGGAACCCCAGGTCGTTCGTATAGATGTCGACGCAATTGTCTTCAGGTAAGGCAACGGCTATCTTAAATTTGCGAGGCAAATAGGTGGGGCCATAAATCGGCTCTTCGTCCCCAGCTTCAACGTTGGCCGCGTCGTCCGGCTTGCCGCCGGCCACGAGCGTTTCCTCGCCCGTGGCTTCATCCTTGAGCCAAAGCTCGTAGTACGCCTTGGTACGCGGGGCCAAGTGGTCTTTGAGTGCATCGGTTAGCCGGTGCAACTCGCGGTAAACATCGTTGGCGATGGGCGCAGGGCAGCACATTACATTGCGATTTACGTCACCACAGGCCGCCAATGTGCTGAGTTGCACATCATTGATCTTGCGAATCGTCTCCCGCAAGTCACTCTTCAAAATGCCATGCAGTTGCAGCGCTTGCCGCGTTGTGCATTTGAGTGTGGCGTTTCCAAGCGTGTCACACAGGTCCAGGTGAGCTAGCAATTGTTCAGCCGTCAAACGCCCCCCTGGAATGCGTGTCCGCGTCATCATCGAATATGCCTTGCCAGATTTCCGAGAATCTCGGTCATCTTGCTGGTATGTGCCGTGGAACTTGAGCAATTGCGTATTTGGTTTGGCAAATTGATCGCTATCGTCGGCCAAATCTTGGGGAATCGTTCCCCGTAATAGCTGGCTCTCTGCCTTGATGAGTTCGACTGGGCTGAGTTTGATATCGTCCGCCATAGGTAGGCGTTCTCCCGTTGTTGAAGGACAAGCCGCCACGGGCTAGTCCTTCAAGCGAAAATGGAAAGGGATTGCTTGAAGATTTGTGGAGTCATAACGTGGTTTGTGGACGAGGCCACGGGTCCGGAGCTAATTCGGAGAAGCGTCTCGAATCCTCGTCGACCACACCTTAACGAATGGAATAATAAGGTGTTTGGGGGATTTCTGGTAGATCAACGCTGGACCCTACCGCGAAAAAACGGTAGCTCGGATGGCGCTGTTCCGACACTTCTCGCTGATCGCTACCACGTAGGTCAGCCTCTCCGAGGCTGACAACCGCGAATCAATGGTACTTCCGAGTCTCGGAGAGACTCGACTACGTGAGTTGCGGAAGTCCTCACAACTTCATAAGGCTAAGCGGTTTAAGGCAGTAATTGGTGGCGATCAGCGAGAAGTGTCGTAGATCCAGCTAAGATCTCAGGTTGATCAGGTTTCCAGCGGGCGAACAACGGAAGTGCTGCGGTAGTAGTCCATGAGAGTTTCGATCGACAACACGCCACCGCCCATGCCGCTCTTATTGACGCCACCGTAGGGCACTCCATGGGCAAAGACGTTGTGCGCGTTGATCCAGCTGTTGCCAGCCACCATCGCCTCCGCCACGCGTGCGGCACGATCGTTGTCGCTCGTCCAAACACTGTTGGCTAAGCCATAATCCGTCTGATTGGCCATGGCGATAGCCTCATCTTCGGACTCAAATGTAGCCACGTAGGCAACTGGGCCAAAAATCTCTTCACGTGCGGCAACGTTGTCGAGGGTTCCTGCGAGCAAGGTGGGCTGCACGTAATTGCCTTGCAGGCCTTCGACGGTAGCAGTCCCGCCGCCACACAAGCACTTCGCGCCTTCCGACTGTCCTTTTTCGAGGTATCCCAGCACTCGCGCACGTTGTTTTGCGTTGACCACTGGCCCCATTTGACTGTTCGGATCCAGGGGGTGGCCGATGTGCACTTGGTTCATCAATTCCACGCAACGTCCAATGAACTGGTCGTAGTTCTTGCGATGCACCAGCCAGCGGGTGGCGTCGCAGCATACTTGCCCGGTATGGAACGTGATTGCCCCAACCAGTTTCTCAGCGGTATCGTTGACGTCGACGTCATCAAAAATAACTGCGGCTCCCTTTCCACCCAGTTCGAGCTTGACGGGCACCAAATTGCGACCACACGCCTCGGCCACCAAGCGTCCGACTTCCGGCGAACCGGTAAAAGACATGCGTTTGATGTTGGGATTGGCGGACAGAGCAGCGCCAGCCGTCGCTCCGCGTCCAGTAACGACATTGATGACACCAGCGGGGAGGCCGATTTCACTAGCTAAGCGCGCAAGGTAGATGGCTGACATCGAAGTGTCTTCCGCTGGCTTAATGACCACGGTATTCCCGGCGGCCAGGGCTGGCGAAATGCCCCAGCCGATCAACAGAAACGGAAAATTCCAAGGGAAAATGAAAGCGCATGCCCCCCACGGCTGCTTGTACGTCCAGGCTTCGTGTCCAGCGATATCGAGCTTCGTGCGTTCCTGGACGCCTTCGGAAAGTTTGACGAAGTATCGCAAGGTATCGACAAAGTTCTGTACATCGCCTTGAGCTTGAGCCTCGATCTTGCCGGCTTCGAGTGCTTCGATTTGAGCGATGATGGCCTTGCGCTCTTCGACGGCATCCGCTAGTCGCAACAGGTGCGCATTCCGTTCTTGCTTGGACAGCCTCGACCAAGTTTCGAAGGCTTGGCTGGCGACTTGCACCGCTCGATCAATTTCCTGCGTGTCCATCTCGCGGATGTCAGCGATTTTTTCGCCAGAACCTGGGTCGATCGACGCGATTAGTTCCGCCGTGCCCGAGGCATCTTGCCCGCCCACAAATCCGGAGAAGGGACTACCGTTAAGAAATGCTTCAACTTCGGGTAGCAATTGGGTGCTAGTTGCGGTGGACATTCGGTTTACTCCCTGTGCGACATGTGAAATATTTCTTCTTCTGACACTATTCATTCTAGCGTGGGTAGCGGACGTGTGTGGCTTGAAGAAGAACAGACCGCGACAACTACTTCAAGTGGCCGTCGGCAAAGTCTAAGAAATGATCCCAATCGACGGCTTCCAGGCCGTGGCCGCCGCTACGAATGTGATAGCCTGTTTGACCAACGACCCTTGGCGAATTTAGGGGTGGCATCGTCGGTTCAGCAATTGCCGCATGTCCCAGCAACTTGAATACGGGAGCGGCGGAGATGAGCGCAGTGTATTCGCCGCGTGGATCTGCCCACAAGTCTTCATCGGCGCTAGTCACATACACAGCCCGAGGAGCGATCAAGGCGATGACCTCGTGCTGATCGACGGGTAAATTAGCTTCGCGGTCAGCGTAGTCACTGAAATTCTTGCAAAACCAGTGTGGAAATGACGTGGTAATGCGTTTCACCGTTTCTCCATAGGCTCGGCGCGAGAGCGCGGCACCGCCACAACCGGAGTTGTTGCTGTAGGCAATCGCGAATCTTGGATCTTCGCAAGCGGCCCACAAAGCGGTCTTGCCGCCGCGCGAATGCCCCACGACTGCGGCACGTTTGATATCGACCGAACCGTGTGTTTGCAAGTAATCGAGCACACGACTTGCTGCCCATCCCCATGCCGACAAGCTTCGCCACGCGTCGTCGGCGGGTGGGGCGTGGTCGGCAAAAAACGCTCGTACGCCCTGCGCATATCCATCTTTTTTATCGGGGTCAACGTCGGACGTATGAAACGAGGCCGTTGCGTACCCACGTTCGATCAGCTTTTTTACTGGCCAAAACTCGTCGACTTCGCTAACCGCTTTATCGAGTGGCACAAAATAGCGATTGTTGATCAATACCACTGCTGGCGACTTTTCGTCTGACTTCTGTTTGGGAATAACAGCCACAAATGGAAACTCGAATTTTCTGCCAGCAATTGCAAGGCTGGCCTTCATTTCGTAACCAGTAGCTGCGCCGTCGAACACGTTTTCCCGTTTGGCCACCTGGTCAAATGTCACTTCGTAATTCGTGCTGGGACGCCGACCATAAACCTGATCGCGAAACAACTCCATCAACTCTGGCCGCCGCACCGCGTTCCACTGCTCCGCTGACATAACTTGCTGACCGTCGCTGGTAAGCAATGCATTGGGGAGTTCATATTTTGGTACGCGCGACTCGTCATAATTAAATTCAGACGAATTGCGTGACTGCTTTTGCACCAAGTCGGGGTTGGCTTGCCAAGGTTTTTCAGTCGGTGATGGGACAGTCTGCGACTGGACTTCGACCACAAAGAAGATCACTAAGCTACCAAAGGCAAACCAAAGCCGCGGCGAGCCTGGGGAAATAGTTTTCAAGATTCCGCTCCTAGGAAACGAAGATGCAATCTGCTTGCGCGAGTATAATCGTTGCCAGCACCCATGTGGAAAAGGGCCGCCGGCGCTTCCCGCCTATCCTATACCACTTTTCAAACCAATGAGTACATCATGGCAAAAAAGAAATCGGCGAAAACAAAGAAGAACAACGCGGCTGGATCAACAAAACACAAGAAACCGATAGCTCCCATCATACTAAAAACGGGCGAAGCTCTGGTGGAGGCTGATGAGGCCTGGTCGGCTGCCGAGCCAGAGGTCGTGATCGGACAACTCAGTGGCCCAGTCGGCTACGCGATCGCGCAGCTCATGGGCAATCAGGCCAAAGGGCATTCCAAAGTCTTTGCAATCTTGAATTGCGACGTTCAAGTTCGCCCGGTAACGGTAATGGTTAGCAAGGTAACGGTAAACAAAGAAAAGTATACCAACATTTTGATGGGAACCGTTCAAGCAGCGATTGCCCATGGCGTGCTCGATGCCGTGCGAGCAGACCACATACCGAAAGCACTAGCCAATGAATTGGGTATCATATGTTCGGTTTGGCTTGATCCCTCGATTTTGGACGTTGACTTTGATCCTGAGGTTTTGTTCGGTACGCACCGTGCCGCCACAACCAAGGCCATTGCGAAAGCGATGAATGACGAACCAAGTATCGATTGGTTACTTGAGAACCAAGACCAAGTTCCTCACTTCTTCCATCAAATGGCACTGGATGCTCGCGCCAATTGAACTTGGCGGGAGCCATTGCTAAGGAACATGCAAATGGGCTAGCAGTTGGAAGCAACTACGACGCATCGTAGACTCAGGGTTCGACGAGACCGTCCGGCGTTCCACTGATCAAGGCGTTGTCTTCCGAACCCAGGGGCTTGAGCAAGCACAAGTAAGCGAACAAATCGATCAACTCTTGCTCGCTTAATTGAGTCTCCAACCCTTCGGGCATTAGGCTCTTGGAACTGGTTTTCATCTCTTCGATATCGTCCGCTTTCGAAAATTCGACGATTTTTCCGCCCTGGACCTTGAGCTTAATGAAGCGATCGTTCTCTGCGACAACCAAGCCGGAAACAACTTCGTCATCAGTTGTGAGAATGGTGCGTGCTTGAAAGGCTTCACCAATAACCAAACTGGGATCCAGAACATTCGACACAAGTTGTTCCAAGTTGCCGCGACCATTGTTGCTAATATTCGGCCCAACTTCAAAGCCCTGGTCGTGCAGTTGATGGCATTGCGAACAGACGCGAATGAAGACTTGGTTACCGCGCGCCGCGCTGCCGGAGACTTTCGAGCTCAGTAGTTTGAGCGTCCGCGCCACTAGGGCAGTGCGTTCGGCATTTTCCGACTCGCGGATCTTGCCCCACACCGCTTCAATCTTTGCCTTCAACTGTGTATTGCTGGTCGTCAGCCATTTGCGCAGTTGGTTCGTATTGACTAGATCCTTGTTTACAGTTCCTTGGCGAACCGCTTCGGCAAGGGCCAGCATGGAGTTGGCTGACGAGCTGAGGGGTTCGATGGCCACGATCCGTACCTGTTGTGACAACTCGGGCCAGCGAGCCAAAACGGCTTGCGAAGCACCGATAGCGTCTGCTGCTAGACTTCTGCGAATCCAGATTGCAGCCGACGCAGGATCAATATCGGCGGTTAATTTCTTAGAAAATGCTGCTTGTGCTGTCTCGGGAGACTGATAGAACCAGACTCGCAACAGCAGCTCGCGATCATCCAAGTGCGATGCTGATGTGCTCGGCAGCGCATCGAGATGTTCTGCAAGCAATGCAATCCTCTGCTTATCGGCGATAGCGGCGGCGGCAAGCGATCCAAAAAATCGTGGATCGTCTACATTTCCCGCAGCGACCACGGCGTGGATCTGCGGGTGCATGGGCTCCAAAGCCGAGATAAGGGCCTTGGTGTTTCCGCGGTCTAGCGAAGTGGCAATCGCCCGACTTAACGTGTCACCAGCACTCTGTTTATTCGCGTTCCATAGCAGGCGCGCGATCTTCATGGGCCCTGCCACATCGCTCGCTGGCTCGTCGGCGCGCCCCAGGTTGTGAAGAATTGGCAGACTCTGCAAGCACAGCAAGAAGCAAAGGAGATACAATTTACGCAGATGTACATTCACGAACATTTTCAGACTCATACCAGCACTGTTACTAATCGTTGAGGACTGCTGGAGTGGGGCAACCCGGTAGTAGCCAACCGTTGCCGTCAACCCACAATTTTCCATTCACCGCCCTACATCATAGCTATCGGTAGCCGACATGAAAAATGCAATTGCCAAAAGCAAGTCGAAAAGTTGCAGGAGAGGCCGAACCGTTTGGTCAGGAATTCAGTCTGGACAAACGCCAACGCTGGCCACTTGCACGTCGAGACTCTGCAATCGCCTCGCTCTGCAAGTTTGTGCCGCCATGCTCCTGGTGGGCCACCACACGTCGTTCGCCGCTGATCCGGTGACCATGACACATGGACCAATGTTGGGACATCCCACCGCACATAGCATGCGAGTCTGGATGCGTTCGGCAGCACCGACGACTTGGCAAGTCCGCTACGGCACCCATCGCTCCAGTCTGGACAAAGTAGCCGCTGCAGCCTCAGAGACCGCCTTTGAAGATGATTGCACCGGCTGGCTGGAGCTAGACAAGCTCAAGAGCAACACGCAGTACTTTTACCAAGTCTTTATTGAAGACCTGCCCCAAGGCCAGATAGCTCAGTTCAAGACCTTGCCGGATTCCACGGAATTGGTCGACCCTGAATTGAACCCACGGGGGCTTTTCAATTTTAAGTTCGAAATCGGTTCATGCGCCAACCAAAATCCACTACACGGCATCGGACATGCATTGCCCCTGTACAACACGATGAACCAACGGATCGCCGATCAAGTAGACTTTGCGATCATGAATGGTGATTGGCTTTACGAAGAACTCCGAGAAACATCAACTGAGGCTTGGCATGCGACGAACCGGGTACCTGTGAATGGGGTGCCGCAGGTCGTCAAAACGATGCCTACGATTGTGGGCGTTTGGGAGAACTACAAGCTCTACCTGTCGCGCGGTGTACCGCTGGCGGCTTGGCATCGCAATGTTCCCAGCTACTTTACTTTCGACGACCACGAATTGGTAAACGACATTTGGGGAGCGGGTAGTGCGGGGCGGCGACATCGGCGGACCGTCTTTCGCGATATTGGCACGCAAGCCTGGTACGACTACTTGGGTTGGGCAAATCCAACCCAGGACCCCGCCGAGATTCGTTACGGTCGCGCGAAGTTGCAAGCCGGTAGCGACCTGCTGATCGACATGCAGGCCGACTTTAGTAGTCTCCCGCAAGAACAACTCTCCAATCTGCACATTCACTGGGGAACGGATACCGCCGGGGTGAATGAGCTACATCTGGATGACGACAGCGGAGACCCTAACTCCCGAGTGTATGATGTTGTCGATGTTATTGACGCGCACACTCTACGATTACACATGCAGGCGGTAGCAGATGGCAGCAGCGCATATTCCATTGGCCGACGCAACTATGGCAAAGTTCGAGTTGCCAATTGCGAAATCTACCTATTGGATACACGTAGCCATCGCGAAATGCACGATGTGCGTCAACCGGACAAACCGGGGCTAACGATGCTCGGCAGACATCAGCGTCAATGGCTTGAAGAATCCATGCAATCCAGTGACGCCGACTTCTTCTTTGTTGTATCTAGCGTGCCGATGATGGTGCCCCACAGCGGAGCAGGTGGATTTGAGTTCGATGAAGCCAACAAGGAGGAAGCCTGGGTAGCCTTCCTGGATGAACGCGAGAGCCTTGTCGCAAAGTGGGATGCTCTGGGGAAACCCGTCATGGTCATGACCGGCGATCTCCACAATAGTTTTGCAATTAAGATCACGGATCGGGTGTGGGAATTCTGTTGTGGACCTCATAATTCGGTTAACCATGTACCGAAATTGGACGAAGGCGACCGTCCGGCGACGGGCTGGTACGAATCGGGACCGCGTAAATGCGACATTCGTTGGTCCAGCTATATTCTTCCCGACTTGCCACGACTGGAGCGGTGTTATCCCTACTACTGCGTCGTGCAAGTCAACAACGTCTTTAACATGCCGCCCAAGCTGGGTGGCACTCGCTGGGTCGCCTATCCACATCCGCAAGTCATCTTGCAGTATTTCGAAGGACGCACCGGTGAATTGGCCTACTCCGAGACTATCACCGTGCCGCATCAGATGCCAGAGCAGTAAATTGCACCCGTGCCGTTGTGAGCGATTTGCTAGACTCAAGCCACGCTTAATTGCCTCCTCGCCGCCGGCGGAAGTGCTGGTCGCGAATTACTTGTTGAAAGCTGAAATTAATGAAAATATTGGTAACTGGTGGATGTGGGTTTATTGGCTCGAACCTGGTTCGCCGCTTGATACGCGATTCGCAGCACACGGTCGTGAATGTCGACAAATTGACGTATGCAGGCAATCCTCAGTCACTGCAGGACGTGGAGGAGTCGCCACGTTACGAGTTCATTCAGGCGGATATTGCAGTCGCCGGGGCAATGCACGAAGTCTTTAGACGCGTAAAGCCAGACGCAATCATGCATTTGGCTGCCGAGTCGCATGTGGATCGATCAATTGATGGCCCTGCCGCCTTCATTGAAACCAACGTGGTGGGGACATTTAATTTGCTGGATGCGAGTCTCAGTCACTATCGCCAACTATCCACTGCCCAGCAAGCCACCTTCCGGTTCTTGCATGTTTCCACTGACGAAGTCTATGGATCACTTGGCGACACTGGGAAGTTTAGTGAAACTACCGCCTACGATCCTCATTCGCCTTATTCCGCGACTAAAGCAGCCTCAGACCATTTGGCTCGAGCCTGGAAGTCCACGTATGGCTTGCCAGTCTTGGTAACGAACTGTTCCAATAATTATGGTCCGTACCAATTTCCCGAAAAGCTGCTGCCCCTGATGATCATCAAGTGCCTGTCCGAGCAGCCATTGCCAGTCTACGGACAGGGGCTGAACGTGCGCGATTGGTTGTATGTGGAGGATCACGCAAGTGCCCTGATTACGGTGTTAGAGCAGGGCGTTCCCGGCGAAACGTACAATATCGGCGGCAACTCCGAAGCTCGAAATATCGACTTGGTGAATGTCATCTGCGAGATCATGGACGAGCTGCGTCCGCGACCGGGCGGCGCAAAACATGCGGATCTCATCCGATTCGTGGAAGATCGCCCGGGCCATGATTTCCGCTACGCTATCGACTCGACAAAGATTAAAACCACACTCAACTGGCGGCCACAATATCGTCTGAAACATGCATTGCGAATGACGGTCCAGTGGTACTTGGAAAACCAGGCCTGGTGGCAAGCTATCTTGGACGGCAACTATCAACTTCAACGACTCGGTGAATCCGCGGACGCAAAATAGCCTTTCCATTTAGAACAGACGCGCCTGTCTTTCTGCTATTTTTGCTATAGCGTTAGATCGACGCGATGGCTAGTATGCGACGCATGGGGCTCTCAATCGCTAGCGTTTCGGACTAGGGATGATGCGTCTATCAGAGGTCAACAAGCCTTTGGCCGCGCGGCGAGCAGCCCTTCTATGAAATGAAGCAAGGAGGACATCATGCAGACGATTAAGACAGGCGTCGTGATCGTGCTATTAATCGCTGTTTGCTATGGAGCTTTCGTAGCTTTGAACGTTCCGGAAGCGGACATTCCGGAAGAACTGCAACAGTGGGCCAATTCAGAAGACTTCGATGGTTTATTGGATATTGAGGTACCTACCAATGGGGCGGACTTCACGTTTGACACGAGCGGTGCCGAGTCGATCGATCCAACAGAGCTGATGGGTCTACCGGATAGTGGCAGTCATGGTTCGATAGCCAATAACTCTGCCAGCAGTTCTGGTTTTGACGTTACCCAACCAGCTGGCGAAAACTTGCCAGTCTTTCCTACGCTGTCCTCTACACAAGAAACGCTGGGCGGTAACTCCACCGCTCCAGTTCTTGATCTGCCTCCCGCCCAAACCGATCTAAATGGTCAAGTGGTCAACGACGGAACAGATTCTGGCCATGTCCCTGTGCTGGATGGGCCCGCCGTCCCTTTCGTCGCTAATGGAAATCCCAATGGGCTTTTGGTCAGCCAGAAGTCGCCTACGGACAGTTCTCCCGCTGGTGAATTAGCGGTTCCATTATTGCCAGTCGAAGATACGCTGCCTGCGGCAACAGGTGGATCATCTCCAACTAACTATCCAGACAGTGTTTCGTCTCCAGGAACAATGGAGACCAGTACGCCGACTTCTGAGCCAGCCTTACCAACATTGCCGTTTGAGATTGCACGGGAACAAGCCTTGATGAAGGCTGCAAATGGATCGCTGCGGGAAGCACTGGAACAGTTGAGTGCTTACTATGAGAGTGTGGAACTCGGCCGCGCGGAGCACACCGACTTGGTCGATATGCTCGATGCTTTGTCTCGCGAAACGATCTATTCCAAGCGACATTTGGTTCAAAAGGCTTATGTAGTAACAGCGACCGACACGCTCGACGAGTTAGCCAAACGCTATCAGGTTTCCCCTGAGTTGCTGGGAGCCATCAACGGGATGGGCGAATCCACCGCTTTGGTCGCAGGCAGCCAACTCAAGGTTCTGCCAGGGCCCTTTCACGCGCGTATTAGCATGAATCGTGGTGAATTGACCGTTTTCCTCGGGAAAATGTACGCGGGACGCTTTCCGATTTCGATCAATCAAGCTAATCCTCCCCGAGAAGGCATCTTTGAGATCGTCGATCGTCGTCGCGATCGAGCCTACTATGGACCGGGCGGTGTTGAGATCCAGGCGGGCGCACCAGACAATCCGTACGGCGGGTATTGGCTTAGCTTAGCAAATAATATCGAAATTCACGGATCGCCCGAAATGGCACGGAGCGACTTGGAAAAGGCTGGCTGCATCAGCCTAGCTCCGCTTGATGCCGCAGACGTCTATTCCATCTTGACCAAGCACAGTCAAGTTGAAATTCGCAAGTAGTCTTGGTCGTGGATCATGCTGTAACGCAGCACTAGTGGTTGGCCAAGACTCGGTTGGGACGCCGATTCCAGTGAGCATGTGTGCGCGAGAACGCTTCCCAGGCTCCGTCTGGCAACGCGTCACCAGTCCGATCCACGGTCGGCAGGCGACAATGGTCGGCAGCTAGGATCACAAACGAATCATCGCGATACACAACACGCCAGGCTTCTTTTAGCGGAGGATGCGGGGTTTCAGCGCTGTCGCTCAAAATTCCGAATTTCTCAACCACTGGTGCTTGAATGTGCACCAAGACTGCATCGGTAGGATATCGTTCCAGAAACTCCCACCAGTCGCCTTCGGCCCCGAAGAACGCATTGTGCTCGGGCAAGACTTGCTCTTGGTATGCCACTTCATAGCGGCCATCGAGACTAACTTTGACATCAGGGTACATCTCCCAAGAGACATACGAGCCAACGTGAAATGGCGTCAGCAAGTTTCCGCTGAAGTTGTTTTCTTGCAGATATTCGACCGCCGCAATGGGATAACATGCGGTTGAGTAAAGTCGGCGCGGCGGCATCGTCGGCATCCAGAATTGATGATACGTTGCAAATAACAGCGTCGCACACACGATGCCTTGGCTGACGCGGATTGCAATGCTGCGATCGCGATCGATCATCGCGATCAAATTTCGCCCCAAACGCGTGTGACTGATCCAAGCTGGAACGTATGCGATCCAAACGACTGCATAGATTGAACCATGCCGAATGTGCTTGAGAGCCATATAGGTGCAGATCGCGAGAAATGCGGCACCTCGGGCACGTCTTAGTCGTGTATTGCGTTGGGCATAAGCGAACAGAGCTACGCTACCAGCAAAAACGATGACCGTCATCACAGGCATGTACGTTTGCCAAAGCGGCTGCCATTCGCGGATGAGGGGACGTGGCATACTGATGGCTCGAACCAGATACGGTATGTACTCCCATCCATACGGATTGATGCGTAGTACGAGCACCGCCACGGGGGCTGCTAGCAAGAGGTGCCAAGTTGCTTGCAAGCCGGCCATCCACGTTCGCTTGCACCACCAGGCCGTACCAAAACGCTCGAGCGTATGAAAGGCGATCATGCCAGCACCGACCACAAAGCCTGCGTGCAAGTTCAACCAGGCGACCAACATGACCAGCCATCCGACTACCCAGAGGCGATGCCCTCGACAGTCACGTTCTTGCATCCACAACTGAATGGCAATGAACAGCAGCGTGAAATTTTGAGCTCTGACCGTTGCAAAACCAACCCACAAGACTGGGAAGACGACGAACGACAGTAGAGCAAAAATCGCTGGATGAGCTCCACGCATGCGGGCTACTCGGTAGAGCATCAGCCATAAGCTGGCTACGAGCAGAAACTTCAATAGGGAGATACCAACCACGCCCAGGCCGGTTCCAACCGAAACAAAGTAGAGTACTGCGCCGGTTGCCCACTCATGGTGGACCGATGGATTGACCGTTGGCGTATAAGCGAACACATCTTGCTTGTGAATCTCGCCATCAATCAGTGCCTCACGAAACAACGACATTTCGTGAAATGCATCATGCGTGACTTCATGCATGCGAGCAATATACGCCAGAAAGCCACAAGCGATTGCCAGCAGCAACCAAGCCGCCATGATAACATCGCGGCTCTTGCCTAGTCGCAGATTGCGGTGCAAGAAATTCTTCCAGGAGGAAGTTGGCAAAGATGTTGGACAGAAGGCTGACATAATTGACTCAAAGTGACGCTGGAGGGCGTTTGGCAGCACGCGAACAATACAGGACCGAGAAGGCTAGCATTCTCTAGAACAGCAAGCCGTGTGGGTCGGGAGACTTTTCAAGAACAACTCGTCTACGTTGCGAGAGTTTGCCGATTGATATAGCTAGTCGGAATAAAACAATTGAAACGACTAAAGTTTCGCAATTGCCCTTCCGACAGGCAGCACACCCTCGTAGACTCCCCAACGCTGACGCGGTCCGTTTGCCCAAAACGCAATCCGTCGCGTGAGCGAGGATGTTTGAGTTGCAAAGCAGTTGTATGAAGGAGAATCGAGCATGGAAGCTCGCATTAGAACCGTGTCACTGGCCATTCTCTCGATTTGCGCCTTGGCGGAAGTCGCGTCCGCGCAACTTGTTCAACGCTCAGTGCAACAACACGTAGCACAAAGCCAGAACTTTATCGTGTTTGCACCTTCGCCACAGTCGGCAGCCGAAGTTGCTAAAGTTGCCGAACAACACCGCCAGGAACTAGCTCTACACTGGTTGGGCAAAGAGCTTCCAGCCTGGCCACAACGCTGCCCCATTCATGTGAATAGTGGTCCGTTTGGTGCACAAGGCGAAACGCGATACTCTCTGTTGCCGGGAGGCACCGCTGGAGACTGGGCAATGACCGTCACCGGCACGCCAGAACGCATTCTGGACAGCGTCTTGCCGCACGAGATCACTCACACCATTTTTGCAACACACTTTGCAGCGCTGGGCAAGTATGTTCCACGCTGGGCGGATGAAGGTGCATGCACCACGGTTGAACATGACGTGGAAAAACGCAAGCACCGCGAACACTTGGATCGCTTTCTTAAGAGTGGCCGCGGACTTGCATTTAACACCATGTTCAAACTCAAGGAGTATCCTCAAGACATTCTGCCGCTGTATGCCCAAGGTCACTCCGCGGTTCAGTTCTTGATTGACCAAGGTGGCGCTCAGAAGTTCGTTCAGTTCTTAGAAGCTGGCATGCGCACTGAGCGATGGGCAGAGGAACTGCGTTCTTTCTATGAATACAAATCGATCGGGGATTTTCAGGTCTCGTGGAACCAGTGGTTATACGACGGCAGCCCCACCGATTTGACAGCCTACGCACCAGGTTTGCGAGCCAATGCAGTGAGTGCAAGTCTAGCATCGGCAGATATCAGCCGACCTTCCACGGCAGCAGCGAATCAGCATGTCGAAAACGCAAAGCCCAGCCCATTCCAGTTTGCGATAGGCGATACAGAGCCCACGCCAGCACGATTGGCTAGCGATCCAATTGCCTTGAACGCTCCGGTGCAAGCGAGATCCAACGCTGGTGCGGATGCCGAACGCGGGATGCCTGTTGACAGCGAAGGCTGGTACAAGCGACGATTGATCGAAGTCAGTGGTAGTCCCGCTTCGCCGGTCCCTGAGCACAACACGGTCGCGAAAAATTCGCTTCGCGCCACGCCACTTCTAGCGGGGCCGGACAGTCCTTTCGGCAGCAGTCCCGCGATCGCGCGCGGCGCTCCATCCGGCTTGCGTCCAGCCCCAAGCGGCAACGCAGGCATTCAAGTCCTTGATTGGGGCAACGGCGGCCCTGTCCCAGGTATCCAATCGCCCATCTATCGCTAAGAAATTCGTGGCCGCTCACGAGCTTGGAGTCGACAGGACAGGGTCGGGAGTCGTTTCAGCAGCGCCGCCACCGTTGAGATGCCGCTGATTGGAATATGGTCGCTAATGGGTTAAACGATCTTGGCTGAAAAGACTCCCGACCCTGTCACATAAGCCGACACATCGTGAACGATTACAGAAATTCGGACTGCGTTTCAATAGCCTATTTACTTCTGCCGAAAGCTCTCCGATGTGACAATCGACTTGATCAATGACCGGATGGTAAAGCCGTGCGTTTGGCAGCTAGCGACGGCGCGATTGATCGAATCTCGGTCGGAAGGTTCAACGGAGCGCGCCAGTGCATACATCCATAACTTCTCAGTTAGCCCGCGGATGAAGCGTTCGTGTTGTTTGCCTAGCGCTTGTTTGAACGTGACGAAATCTTCGTACTTGTCACCGCTGGGTAGTGTACCGACGACAACAATAGCTGGGCGATCTTTTCCCCAATGCGCCAATGGTCGTTCGCCGTCAACTTGCGTCCGCCAGTTGCCAATGGCATTGAAATTCTCAAGTGCAAGTCCGTAGGGATCAATACGGCGGTGGCAGTTGTTGCAAGTGCGCTGTTCACGATGAAGTGCGAGACGCTCGGCTACCGTTAGCTTCTGTCCCTGAATATTGGGTTCGACTTCACCCGCGTTCGGTGGCGGCGGAGGTGGTGGATCGTTGAAAAGTACGTCCAAAATGTATTTGCCACGCTCGACAGGTTTCGTTCGATTCCCATCACTGCCCCATCGATGCACGCCCGACATGCCTAGTAAGCCACCGCGAATCTGCGCCTCGCCAACCAATTCAACTCGACGAAACGCTTCGCCCCGCACTCCATCGATCTCATAAAAGGCTGCGAGTCGTTCATTGAGCATCGTCCACTCGGAATCGACAAAATCAGTCAGGGAACCATCCGTACGGATCAGCTCAGCAAGCATTTCCAGTGGTTGCTGTCGCAAATCACTATTTAGCCCAACTAAATGTGTGGCATAGTACTCTGGATAGATGGCTTGATCCGGTGGAAAGCGATTGAATTCGTCGATCTTGAGCCATTGTCGCGCAAAGCCTTGCAGAAAGCCTTCCGTGCGTGGATCGGCCAACATGCGATCTACTTCGCGCTCTAATACGGCCGGATGCTCGAGCTGTTTCTTAGCGGCGAGTCGATACAAGTCATCATCGGGCTGCGTGCTCCATAAGAAATAACTCAGACGCGACGCCAGCTCATAGTTGTTGAGCGCCCGCGGAGTATCTGGGGTCGACGATGGCTCGTAGAAATACAAGAACTTCGGTGAGCAGAGCGTGGCGATAATTCCAGTTTGGATGGCTGCTTCGAAACTGCTGCCGTTGTCCAATTCAGATTTGACTAAACGCACCACTTCATCGATCTCGGTCTTAGTCACGGGGCGACGATAGGCACGTGGCAGGAACCGAGCGAATAGGCGTTGCGCGTACGGCTTATTCCATTTTTCGGGCTCCCAGCCCTCTACAAAAAACGCTTTCATGCTTTGCGGCGGATAATCGCCTTGCAATGGCCCGGTGACTTCGATCCAATCAAGCCGCAGTTTGGGCAGTGCATCGGTATGTAGTACTTCTGGTCGGATACGACTCGCGACGTCTTCTCCTTGTGCGTTCAGTCGAGCCTTGTCGCGCGTGGCCAATTCGACTTCGCCTTTTTGCAGCAGTTCCGCGGCTGCTCGCGACCGCTGGCCACGACTACTGACGTAACTTTGAAACTCGGTGCCGTCGACGATCGAAACGGAATATTCGCCTTGGAGCATGGCATCACGAATCGTCTCGAATTCGTAAACCTGAGGCGACTCGGGTGGCGCGTCCACTCGAAATTGAGCGATATTCTCATCTGCTCCCTGTTTGACTCGCATGTAAACCGCAGCACCACTTGCTCCAGCATCGGCGGCAGCTTGAATACGCACGCGATAGCGACCCGTAACGGGTACTTCTTGGTCGTTGTATGGATGTCGCAGCTTGGCAAACGATCGCGCGCCGCCTTGCATTACCACCAGAGTGTCTCCATCGAGATAGGCACTGGGTTCATCGATTTGATACTTCATGGCCGAGTCCACAATGTCGCGATACTCAAAACGTATGGTCCGCGTTGGAATCATCGGCCTACGAAAACGTATTGCCTGGTTGGCAATCTCAACAGCCACATCGAAGTAGGCTTGCATCAATGAAGGGTCAACCATCAAAGCGTGGCTATGGCGATCGAAGCCACGGATTGAACCATCAGGTGGCAATTGGTCGGCTGGTCCTTCGCCATCGATAAAGTCGACGTGGAGCAAGTCGCGAACGGTGTTCGCGTACTCGCGGCGCGTCATTCGTCGCAGAATGACTTGGCCTCCCGTCGCCTCGCGACTGCGCTGGGCGGCTTGTATTTGCCCCGCCATCCAGTCCACCGCCCGACCGAGCTCCGTGTTCGACGGCTGCAGCTCATCTTGAGGTGGCATTTCTGCCAAATTTAGGCGATCCACAATTTCGATCCACTGATCTGCGGTGGGACGATTAACGAAGTCTGCCACTATGTTGTCAAGCCTCAAATTGCCTTCGCTCAATTCAGCGCTATGGCACTGTAGGCAATACTTGCCGAAGAAAGGTCGCAGGATCGTCTCGAACTCATCGTTCGACAGAGCAGGTCCAGCAAGTCCACTCGTACCAACTGTCCAGAAAAGAAAGATTACAATACTTTGGCGTTTTCTCATCGAACCCTAACCTCCACGGCATCAAGCTGCTGCTGCAAAACTTCGGTCAACGATCCAGACAACTTGGACCTGTTCCCGCGCGTGATATCGATGCGTTTGAGATTCACTAAACGATAGAAGTCTGCAAAACCCGCTTCTGTAATCTCACTAGCGTCGCCAGTGATCGTCAATTCGTGAAGTGAAACGATCTGACATAGGTTGGCGAGTCCTTGGTCTGTTAGTTGCGCACTGCCCATCCGCAATTGACGTAGTGTCGAAGATTCGGTCAACGCGTGAATCATCTGATCGCCCGCCTGCGTACCCTGGACTTGCAATTGCTGCAACATCGGCAGTTGATGGACCAGAGCAAAGTCTTCATCTTGCAAGAGTTGGCAGTTCTCTAAATTCAATGAATAGATTTTCCGTAAGCTGGTTAGACGTTCTAGACCAGTGCGTGAAATGGGGCTGTTGGGACATTGGATATGACGCAGCGTTGCAAACATCGCTAGAGCTTCCGCACCAGCGTCTGTTAAATTCCGAAACATGACTTGTTGTAAGGGGGATCTGCGAAAATGCTGCAGCGTTTCACCCCGGCACTGAGTACTCATGACGTTCAATGTTTCCAAAGTGCTCAATTCGGGCAATTGCATCAATCCTCCGTCAGTTATTCCCTGCCCTTGTAGGTTGATTTCCTTCAATCGCTGGCAGTTCTTGAGGTGCGGAAAAAGATGTTCGTCAGCAAGTGCGTCTGAGCCGGTGATTTGCAATCGCTCGAGCCCCGTGTGCGAGGACAACATAGAGAAGGTCTGCGCATCGACATCTGTACAACCAGTCGCCAAGTTGAAACCAGTGAGACGCTTGACGGATTCGAGTCTAGCGAGTCGGGCACTGTCGATCTCACCAGGTGGTCGAATCGTTACGTCAACTGCGTAATTTAGTTCGCATAGGGCCTGGAAGATTTCGTCTGCCAGTTGATCGCAAACGAATTCGAATCGAATACTGCCGTCATTGTATTCGCGCGACACTTTTGCCAGGGCTTGCAGCGTTGCCAGGGCGGCTTCAGATTTCAGATGCTCTTCCCAAGCGATCTGACGCGCCTCTTTCGGCGCATCTCGAACAACGCGAAAACCAAGGTAACAAGCCGCGTCATCAGCGAGAAACACGCCGCGCGACGCGCTGCGGCATTGCATGGGAGATACGTACCATGAACCACCGCGAATTACTTGCCACTGTCCATGTTCGTTCCAACTGGCGTCGCAAGTCGGATCGATGGCACGCGGCCGTATACGTCCATGGCCAGGCTGAGCAAAATTGCGGTAGTAAGTGTCCAAATAACGGTCGGCACACCACTCCCAGACGTTACCATGCATATCGTAAAGTCCCCAGGGATTCGGCTGGAAGCTACCGACGGGAGCGGTGAACGCATAACCATCACCCGCATCCAGCTTGGGATCAAACATCCACTGCATCGTAGCTAAGCCTGGAGCTTGAAGTTCCAAGTTCGTATCAGCCCAGTTGACGTGTCGCTGAAACAGATCTCGGTAACTATTGCCGAAAGAAAAATGTGTGTTCGTGCCAGCGCGACATGCGCATTCCCATTCGGCTTCCGTTGGCAAACGGTAGTGTGCTCCTTCTTTTTCGCTAAGCCAGGCACAATAAGCCGTCGCATCTCGATAGCTCACCCCAACGACGGGATGTGCGTCCGTTTGCGCAAAGCCAGGGTGTTCCCAGGTGAATTTAGGGGCAGAGACAAAGGACTGATCCGGGTTGCCGCGATCATCGTCCTTCGGCTCCCAGCCGACGCAACCATCAGCACGATCCAGCTTGTGCGCAGTGGCATGAACAAAGGTTCGAAACTGGCCTCGCGTTACTTCAGTGGTCGCTACATAAAACGGTCGCGTCAAAATGACTGCATGCTGGGGACCGCTATCCTCCACTGGGCGATTGACGTGGTCTTTTCGAAACTCGGCTGTCTCCTGGGAACCCATTTCGAAATGGATGGGCTCGATCAATCGCAAGACCTGACCCGTAGAATCGCGAATTTCGCCTGGCAACGACTGCCCGTTCACGACGGCTGGCTGTATTACCGCTACGAACGCAACGATTACACAAACTATACGTGAGATAAGCATGCTGGATCTCGAATTCAGTAAGAACACTCGACTCCCAATCGCCGCCACGCCTAAACCAGGGCGGCTGAAAGCACCCACGAACTTGGGTGTTGGGCCCTTGAACATCGTGGGTGGAGAGGGCGCTGGATGGGCACGGGCGCTGGTCATGAAGATCGTGAGCCGACGCGTCAGGCCCGCGGTGATGGCGGGAAGTGTAAGGTCACCTGGTCAACTCGGAAATCACGCCGGTACTATCTTGCAGTTGTGCAAGTTGTACGCCCATGCGCTCAGCCATCGTGTGCCACACGCAAGCCAAAGGCGTTTTCTCAGGGAGGACCACGTGCGTTTTATGTTTCAATCCCAGGGCTTCTCCGCCAAAAACGGCTGTTGGTAACTGATCGCGGGAGTGGTCCATGCCTGCGCTACTGCTAAACGCCAGCACCGTATGCTCCAACAGACTGCGACCGTCTGCTTCCCGGATATCATCGAGTCGTCGTAGGAAGCCCAGCCAAAACCCCATGTTGATCTCATCGACTTTGGCCAGTTCATCCAAGTTCTTGGGATCGTTGTTATGGTGGGTGAGCGCGTGGAAGCCTTTGGAGACTCCGTGCGCAGGAAATGTGCCGCCAGCAAGTTCTTGACGCACGTTGTATGTAATCACGCGCGTCGAGTCCGTCTTGTAAGCCAGCGCGATCAAATCGTACATCAGCTTTTGGTACTGTACATAGTCGAACTCGCGCGAATCGGGAGTTAACGAGCGCGAGTAGTCGCCGATGCCACTGAGTTCCGGTTTGGGCTTGGGCCTGGTCGACCAATCGATATCCCGCTGTAGCTGGTTCTCGACTTCCCGAACTGCGGTAAAGTACTCGTCGAGTTTGCGTTTATCTTGCCTGCCGAGACTGTGTTCCAGCGATTGAGCTTGGGAATGTACTAAATCGAGGATGCTACCGCGGCGCTTGAATCCCGCATTGCGCTGTTGAACTTCTTTCGTATCATCAATTTGAAAAAGACGATTGAACAAAACGTGTGGATCATTTTCGGCGGCAAGGGGAATTCCGCTCTTACTCCAAGAGAGCGTCGCTAGTCCTTGATTGCCAAAATTGGTTCCGCGTGCGATCGAAAGTTGCAGTGAGGGGAAGCGCGTGTCGCTACCAATCAGCTCGGCGACGATTTGGTCAGCAGAGATGCCGCCTTTGATGCCATTTGAAGTCCAGCCTTCGGTGCCAGTCAGAAAGCTGTAGTCTCCCGTGTGTCCCCCGCCATGTTCCAATTGCAAACCGGACAGTACCGTCATGCGCTGACGCATTGGTTCGAGTGGTTTTAGGATTTGCGGCAATTCGCACGAGAGTCCAGCGGTCTTGGGAAAGAAACGTCGAATGTTCATGCCCGTGCCAAAATGGGCTACTAGCATCCGGGCTGGTACGGCGGGTGTTGCACCTGCCGCCCAGGCAGAACGCGGCAGCATAGCATCCAGCGTTGGTAGCGCAATGCCGACTCCGAGCCCACGAAGGATGGTGCGCCGTGGTATGGGGTTAGAGTTCATCGTGTTCATTCCAAGACTGGGAGAATTGCTGGAGTGGAATCTCAAACGCCATCGATCTTGACTCGCACGAGTTTCATGATGCGGCCTGAAACATTCCAGTCCTGGACATACAGATTGCCGTCTTTGTCCCAGTAGGAGCCATGGGTGCCACTAAAAACGCCTTCGATCCATTGTTCTTGCGGAATGTTGTAGCTGCCGCCTTTGGCAGGGTCTGGGTTGTGTCCGAGTACGGCCATAATCGTATTGGATTTGTCCAAGATAACGACGCGCCCCTTCAAGTCTGGGACCGAAACATAATCGCCTTGGATGGCTACGGAGGTCGGCATGCCCAAGCCTGTAATGACTTCTCCAATGAACTCTCCATCCAGACTGTAGTGCAGCAAGCGACCTTTGGGTTCATGATTGCGGTCACAGATCAGCAAGCGTGCTGGTTCGTAGCGTGTATCGAGCGTCATTCCGTGGGCGGTGTTGAACTCCTGCATGCCATTACCCTTGGTACCAAAGTGCATGAGGTACTTGCCGTGCTTGTCAAACTTGAAGATGTGATTGGTAGCATAGCCATTAGATAAGAAAATATCTCCGTTGGCCGCGACTGTGATAGCCGTTGGACTGAACTTGATTTCTCCTAGGCCGGCCTCCGTGGGCAATGGCAAACGCAGGACGATTTCACCACTGCCCGCGTTAAACTTGATGCCTTCGGCATTCTGATTTCGCGCGCCATAGATGAACTCGCCATTCTCCTCTTCACGAATTTCCATGTCGTGCAGATTCGAGTAGTCGGAACCCAAATAGGACTGGACGACTTTTCCTTCTGGCGAAAATACGAACACGCCCTGTTGAGCGCTAGTGTAGATGTTCCCCGCCTTGTCAATCACCACTGCACCGTGCGTGGGGCCAATGGATGACTTTCCGTCAGGACGCAATCCCCAGCCGGGAACGGTATCGAACGTCATCAAGCCACAGCCCATGCGCACTGGCGTCACCGTTTGCTGGGCTTGGGTCTGCCAGGCGAGGCTTAGAGCAAAAGCCAGGGCGTAAAAGGATGATGCAAATCTCATGTGTTAACTCTCCAGGCGGGGTGGGGGGATTGGTTAATTGGGAAGCGGGTTTATTCGACAACGAGCCAGATAGGGCGGCTAGTGGGGTTGTCGCCGGATTCGGCCCTGAGATGGAATTGGTAACGACCAGGGCGGAGTTTTGGTGCGGCAGTGATAAAGAACTCGCGTTGTGTCTGCTCGGCGGGGATCAGTAGACCGTTTAGGCCGATGTTGTCAACATAAGCACCGTGAGGCAAACCACGGCCAGAGTCTTCTTTGCCGAAGCTGATCGGGCCGCTTTGGTCGGCTCTTTCCAGCAGGATACCCGCCGAAATCGTTTGACCAGGGCGAATCGTCAATTCGGCCAAAGGCTGGCTTGGGTCCATCGCATCGACGATGTCAAAACGCATTCCTCCAGCAGGGACAACTTGAATCTGCAGTTTTTGCTCTAGCTGATGAGTAATCTTCCGACCATCGACGGTGCTGGTAGCCACCAGCACTACTTCATTGGTTTTGGGTTCTGACGCGGCCAGGGCGGTTGCGTCATTCGTCGCGTAGATCGTTCCTTTGGCGGAGATCTGACCGGCTTCGATCACCAGCGGATTAGTGGCTAGGAGCCCGGCAGGCAAACCCTCCAAGGTAATCGAAATGGGGCTATCTAATCCATCGTCTCGGGTTGCACTGACCGTCCATTCGCGTCCAGTTCCGATTGCAATATTCATCTTTTCACCGCTGACTGCCACACTAAAGTCTGGGTTGGCGGGACGAATCGTCAGCTCATATTTTGACTCTTGGCTTCCGAATCCGCGCGCGTCCCGGACGCGGATGAAGTACTGACCATCTGCGGGAGCAGTAAACGTTAGTCGGGAATCTCTACCCGCGCGTCGCAAGGCATCATCGTCATTCTCAAAATAGACCGGAAAGACGGGTAGGCCGTTGGGCAGTGGCTGTTCGCCGGGCTGCAACTCGCGCACGATATAGGCGGGCTCGCCTAAGGCGTGTGCGACAGGTGTGGTGTCAAAAAACGGAGTGCGTTTTCCAGCACCCGGGTAGACTTTGAATCCCGAATCGGGGCCTCGCGGATACAACCAGAGTTTGACGACCTCACCGCTCGAGTACAAATACTCGTCAAGCTCCATGTCTTCCCATTTGTGCATTCGGAAGTCATCGATCGTATCGCTGTCCTTGCCACGAAACGTAAAATACGATTCTCGAACGGCTTGCAACTGAGTGCGCAGGACAGGTTGCCCCGCCGCATCTAAGATTTCGACGCGGCTATCCAGCGGCGAGTTGTGTTTGGCAGCATCAACTTCGAAGATCCAGGTTTGTCCGGATCGAGCGCTAAAGCGAAACAAGTCGTCATCTTCGCCACTTTCGCTGTAAATCACTCCGCGAATATGTGCTGGCAAACCGATTGCCTGCGCGGCGGCCAAGGTGTTATTGGGTTCCATTTCCTGGAACTCTTGAATGGCTTGGGGCTCGGGGGCTGCGGAAACGATTGCGGGCGAGCTGCCTGCGAGTGGTTTGGGAGAATGGCTTGAGACTGAATTTGCCGAAAAAGAGCGTATGGCACCGGTCAACTCGACGACCTGTAAAGCGTTTTGATCTGCAATACAAATTGCCGCTGGTACATCCGCTAATTGTCCTAGCTTGCCCAGCGGTTTCAACTCGGCGACATCCCACAATTTCAGTGTCAAATCGCGAGCGGTCGAGGCGATGCGATTTTCGTCGAGGAGTTGCAGTTGCAACACATCCGATTCATGGGCGAAGCGAGCGACTGTCATTGGATTGATCGCGGGTTTTTCAGTGGACAGGATTTTCCATTTGCGAATTTGGCGATCAGCGCCACCCGCAAACACATATTTTCCGTCGCGGCTAAACCGAACACATCGCATTTCGCCTTCGGGCTGACCGAAGGTATCCAACCGAATGCCAACGCTAACATTCCACAGCTTGACGGTTTGGTCCGCGCTAGCGGTCGCGAGCGCTTTGCCAGTAGGATCAAAATCGAGATCGTAGATTGCTCCGTTGTGGCCTGTAAACTGCCGAACTTGTTCACCTGTGGCGACGTCCCACAGGATTACGTTACGATCATAGCTTCCGGAAGCCAGCCACCTGCCATCTGGACTCATGCTTGCGCAGTACACGATGTCTTGGTGGGCTTGCAGACGTTTGATGACGGAACCGTCAGACGCGTCGAGTAGTGTTACTTCGCCACCAATGCCAGCGATGCCACCACTAGCGATCAGCAGTTTGCCATCGGGACTGAGCCGCAACGCATTGACTTTACCCGGCAAGCTGTCGCACTTCCAAATAACCTTGTTCGAATTTGCGTTTCGCAGTTCGACCGTATTGAGTGTCCCCAAAGCTAGATCGCTACCACCGACTAGACAGGCGGCACCGACATAATGTTTGTCGCGAGGCGCGGCGGCCAGCTTGGGAGCCGTCAACTTTGATACTAAGTCCATGCTGGCAGGAGCCGCATCGCCAGCAGCACCCTGTGCAATCCAGGTCTGAATTACAAGCAGATCGGCTTCGCTCGGCTGCGGTTCGTCCGCTGGCGGCATTTGCTCATCGCTTTGGCTGAGCAACAACTGCAACAACTTGGAGGCCTGTGGCTTGCCTGGCGACAGGACATCCCCATCCGGCGTACCGGCACGCAGTTTATCCAACGAACTAACCGAGAAATCGCCCTCAAGATCTGAATCGTTGTGACAGCCGGCGCAGTATTTCTTCAGGATGGGCGCAACGTCTTGATGATAATCGATCTGGTCTGCAGCAGACTGCGCATGGGCCGATCGGTAGGTTATATGTAGAAAGCAGCAAATAACCGCTAATAAAGCGAGGGAGAGTCGCTGAGAATTCATAGTAATTGTACCAAGCAGGGTGGATCTCTGACCGGTCTCAATTCTAATCGAATCGTGCCCCAGATGCAGCACGACGGGTGAGGTTTCAATCCGACTTACAGCCCGAAGCAGAACGGATCTTCACTATCGAGCAACAAAGTACCTTCGGCGTTGACCCAAGCGTTACCAGTAATGGTTGGTAAGATGTGGCCATTTTCGAGCTGTCGGTAGGTACATTCAAAGATGCTGCCGACAATACTCTCTTGGCGGAAGACGGCGCCTTCCGCCAATTTGCCGTCGGCTGCCAAGCAGGCGAGTTTAGCGCTTGTGCCAGTACCGCATGGTGAACGATCATAGGCACCGCCAGGACACAGTACAAAATTCTTGGCGTCAGCCGCGTTAGGTGAAGTGGGTGGGCCAATTAAGTCCACGTGATCAACCGTGGCACCATCAGCGCCTGTGATGCCCTGTTGATCCAATTGCCTGCGAATACGCTTGGCAAAGCTGCTGAGTTGATGGATGTTGCTCGCATCAAGCTGCAGCCCGTGGTCTTCGCAAATGAACAGCCAGTTTCCACCCCAGGCGATATCGCCGTGGATAAGCGTAGTTTTGTCCAGTTGCACAGGAACGTGATGGCGATAGCGATAGCTGGGCACATTCTCGAGGGTTACCCGGCCGTCCGGCGAGACGTCGAATCCAATCGTACCGACAGGCGTGTCGATTGTATTCCGTATGGCTAAGATTTGATTGCGATGCAACAAGGCCACGGCGACGCCTATGGTCCCATGACCGCACATGCCCAGGTAGCCAACGTTATTGAAGAAAATAACTCCACCCGCGCTTCGTTCGGTAACTGGCGGAGTAATGATTGCGCCAACCATCACATCACTGCCACGTGGCTCACAGACGATCGCGCGTCGAAAATGGTCGAAATTCTGCCGAAACTGCTCCCGCCGCTGGAGCATGGTAGGCGCGTCCAGCTCGAATGGAAAATCATGAACTACGCGCGTGGGCTCACCACCGGTATGCGTATCGACAAACTTAATTCTCTGTTGGGCCATACACTACTGCATGCAAAGTGGAGACTGGAAACTGCTTTCAACTCTCCTCGATGCGAGTTCAGATCCTGAAGAGCTTCATCGATGGCAGGGATCGATATTGTTTGAGCTACACGTGGAGCGTGACTGTAAGTATCCAGCAGCGTTACTCGAGGAAGCTAATTTAGCAACGCTCGATGAAAGAAGCGATACCTAGCCGTTCGCATGAGGGAAAATGTGATCAGAGGTGAGGTCACTCCAAGAATAGCACAGATGACTGTGTAGCCAAAATAACTGAGCGCGTCGGAGATCTCAAATTCGCCGCTCAAGAAGAGAAAGCCACCGAAGATACCGATCAAGCCAAGCGCGAATAGCAAACAGGCACTCACGATCCACTTGATGCTAACTTTGGTGACCAGTACCCCCCGCGCTACCATCGCCGCGGCGATTGTATTGAGAATCGATGCGACACCGGCGAACGACAATATGACCCAACTGTCCGCATCGCTCAGATCGATGCTACTCGGGTTGACGAATCCCCGAAACAAACTGAAATAGACGGCTACGACGAAAGTCACGAAGAAAAAGTCACTGAGTTTCATCCGCGGTCTGCTGCCATCGTTCCCCACTGGAACAATCATCCAATCGCAAGTCTTCGCGATGACGGTGCCCGTCAACCAAGCACTGATGAACACCGGAGGAATGAAGACCAAAAGGAATTGGACAATTTCCCAGACTGAGTTGACCCCCGTTGCTTGCGATAAAGCGGTCGTAGCGACTGTTCCAACACATGCCACTGACAAAAGTGTCCTAGCAAATTTTTGGATAACCGCGCGATTAGCCAGTACATGAGAGACCATTAAACTACCGATCGATCCCATGATCAGTGGATAAAACAAGATACCCAAGATTTCGACACCAACGGCAGTTAAGCCCAAGAGTACACAGTGAATAGCGATGGTGAGCCAGTAACAGGAAGTTGTTCCCAACACCGTCGATTCGGCGAAATGAACTGCCTGTTCCAGGGCAGCCACCTGCCGTTCGAGCTTTTCGAGTCGCTCGGTCAGCGCTGTACATCCCTGGCACTTCTGCATGTCAGTCGAAGTTGTTGAGCTCTTGCTGGCTGCTTCATCGGTGCGGAGCAAAGCCGCAGGTCGTTTGGGTGAAGTAGGTATTGGAGTGGTCATCGCTACTGCCTCCGTGTCGGTAGGATCATGTCGTGACGAAAAAAGGAACTAACCGCACTTGAGCACAAGATGGGGCTATTCAGGCCAGTCTACTACGGCGTTGGCCATTTGGTGGAGCAAGCTGTCGATCTCGCGGCCAAGGTGGTCGGTGCTGGGACTGACGCGTGAGTTTAATAGTGCGACAAAGTTCTTTCCGTCGTGGCGTCGAATGAGTATCGTGGCGGTACCCGATAGAGAACCAGTGTGCCAATGGTTGGTTCTACCCTTGCCAACGACGCGGTTGTTCCAACCCAGCGAGTAATAGACCGCTTTTTCTTGTCCATCCTCGTCCTGCCCTGCTGAGCCCGGCGGTCGAGCATACATGGCTTCGATGCTTTCACGACTGAGAATGGGACAGTGATCCGGATCGTCAAAGGCTGCCGCAAATTTTGCCAGGTCGGTCGCCGAAGCGATCCAGCCGCCGTGCGAGTCCATGGCCTCCAAGAACCAGCCGCCGTAGGGCCAAGCTACCGTTTCATCGAGATCGGCGGCAAACACTGAGGTCGCGGTGCCGGGCTGGTAATAACGCACTTCCTGCGGCGCGCGGCCCGCCAAACGCGTGGCACCAATACGCATCGTCGTGATACCAATGGGCGCGAGTACATGTTCTTGCACATAAGCTTCGTAGGTCTGGCCGCTTAGCTTCTCGATGACGCGCCCTAATAGACAATAACCGAAATTTGAATATGCATAACGCTGCCCAGGATCGAAGTCGAGCGGCTGCGCCAACATGGCTCGAATGACAGCGGACTGATCGGCTGGCGGTTCCGCATCAACTTGCACCGCAAAACGCACAGACTGAAACATCGCGTCAAACGACTTGCTGCGATCCCAGCCGCCACGATGTTCTAACAGTTGTCGAATCGTAATGTCGCGCCAACGCTGGTCAAACGCCTCGCCAGCCGACTCAATCGCCTCTTCGTAGTCGAGCGTCTCAAGCAGCTTGTCGTCGGCGTGCAGCTCGCCTTTCTCAATCATTTGCAGTATCGCCACCGCAGTAATCGGTTTGGATATACTGGCGATACGGAACAGGCTGTTGGGCGTTACCAACTCGCTCGTCTCAACATCCGCGTACCCGTAGCCACGTGCAAATACGACTTTTCCCCGATCGGTAACGGCGATCGACGCTCCAGGGACACTATGCTCCCGCATAAACGCCGACATCGCACGATCATAGTTTGCAAAACGCGAATCTGACGGGCCAGCGCTCGCGTTATAGGCCGCCCGCTCTTCCTTAAAGCCAGGGCCTCGCAGCGCACGTCCGGGACGCTTGCCTGTGAAGACACCGTTATTCAGGACAATCTGGCCGTTGACGATCACGTGTTGCATCCCATCCGATAGGGCATGTGGATTCTTGAAGTCTGCGTGGTCCCTCAGTTTTGCAAAGTCAAAAACGATAACGTCCGCAGCCATGCCTACCGCGATGCGTCCTCGGTCATAGGCCATAACATTGTTTGCGGCCGCAGCGGCTGGCTTGCGCACGGCGCGTTCCAGCGAAATCGCGCCGAGATCGCGGACGTAGTGCGAAAGCAAACGCGGGAACGCTCCAAAGGCGCGCGGATGGGAGGCACTGCGGCTGCCACCGGCCGGTCCAACATCGGTGCAGAATGAAACAAACTCTTGTTGCATCGCTAAGATTTTGTTGGCTTGGGACATCGTTTGCGGCAGGGCGAACGCACCACTCTTCACCAAGTTAAAGAATGTGTCCCAAGGGTCTTCGTCCAGCGCTGTAGCCATCTCGGCAACCGACAAGCCATCGTGCTTGCGATATCGAGCGTCATTGCTGCTTCCGACGATGATACGATTCCAATCGTGGTTGGCGTGGCGAAACCAATTTTCCCAGCCATCGGTTGTTTCCATTTCTTGGCGAATGGTCTGGCGCAGTGCCGCATCATCCAATTGCGCTACCAGGCGTTCGTGCCCATCCGCGAAGTGGCGTGGGTGGATCAAGGCTGCGATTCCAAGACCATTGTTGATGTAGGGATAGATGTCAGCGGTAACCTGCTGCCCATCGGCTCGAGCAGCTCGGATGCGGGCGATGGCCAGTTGCATTTTGCCCCAGTTTTGTTGACCAGCGGCTTTCAAATGAAAGATGTGTACCGGTGTCTGCCCTTCACGTCCGATCTCAAGTGCTTCATCAATGGCTTCCAGTAATAAATCGCCCTCGTTTCGCATATGCGTGAAATAGCGTCCACCGTATTTTCCAGCGGCTGAGGCGAGTGCAGCGATCTCTTTCGTGCGCGCATAGACGGCCGGTGGATAGATCAGAGCAGTGGAAACGCCTATTGCCCCTGCTTCCATCGCTTCATGGACGAGGGCCTGCATTTGCCCCAGCTCTTCATCACTCGGACGACGCTCGACATCGCCCAATACGATTCGCCGCACTTGCGTATGACCGATCGTCTGAACCATATTTACTGGTAAGCCCTTGGATTCCACCAAAGCAAAGTACTCGGCCATGCTTCGGAAACCCTGTCGACTACTTTCGATCGCATCGAGGGGCGCTGCCGAGCCGCCTTCGCCGGCATTGATGGTAGTAATTCCCTGGGTCAACAAGTTGAGGGCCGTGGCGGGATCGTCAACCATGGGGGATGCCGTCTGGCCCATCATGTCGATAAAGCCTGGCGCAACCACCATGCCTTGCGCGTCAATAACCTTTATTGCGTCGTCGGCGGGAATGCGCCCGATTCGCTCTATGCGTCCATCTTTGATGCCCACATCGGCAACAAACCATGGTGATCCAGTGCCATCCACGATCCGTCCTCCGCGAACGACGATATCCAATTTGTCTTCGCCCGATGCCAGCGAACTCGTGGCCAGCACCATTAGCGCAAGCATGCAAGTCTGATAATTCGGCGGTGAAAGCATGTTTCGATTCTTTCGTTAATTGGAACGTCATCAACTTTGCAATTATAGCCAAACAGAACTGTAGGTCGCCAGTTCCGGGTGCGTCCTCGCTTGCATCGAAGTGGGATTTCCTCAGCCAGGTGGGCGTGCAGCCATGACTAGCGTAAGTCCAGCGTTTGGCGGTGCGGAGCTGAATGCCGAGGTCTGCGCGGCTTGGGGCATCGTGCGTCCCGCAAAAGTAACGGAGTTTAACGAGCTGGCCCGCCAGTAGTGTTGGGTAATCTGGAAGACCAAGCGGGGAACTCATGTATCAGCTAGAATACGTTGAACAGATCTGGGATATCTCAGGAAGCCTCCATATGTCAACAGTCCCCAAGCACCACATAACCCCTGAAGAATATTTGCACCGCGAGAGAAAAGCTGATTTTCGGTCCGAGTACTTTCGCGGAGAGATGTTCGCCATGGCAGGCGCGTCTGCCAATCACAACTTGATCGTTGGGAATTGCATTCAGACTCTTGGGCAACAGCTCAAGCAAAAGCCCTGTCGAGTCTATCCGAGCGACTTGAAGCTGCGGATTGAATCAACTGGCTTATACACCTACCCTGACCTTTCGGTCGTCTGCGGCGAACCTCAGCTTGAATCCGACAGCGGCGATGTACTGCTGAACCCGGTAGTGCTTGTCGAAGTCCTCTCGGAGTCTACCGAGGCGTACGACCGAGGTAAGAAGTTCGAACATTACCGAACCATCGCGAGCTTGAAACATTACGTTTTGATTGCCCAAGATCGACACTCGATCGATTGCTTTGCGCGATCCGCCGATGGCAGTTGGAATTTGACGAGTTGCCAAGGACTAGAAGGGAAAATCAAGTTGGACGCAATAGACAGCGAACTGGTCGGAACCGAAGTCTATGACAAGGTCGTCTTTGCAAGTTAGTCGTCTCGGACCTCGCAAGCTACCAACTTCGGACTTAGCATGATGCGCTAAACGGGCTTCGGCCTTACCCACTTACCTGCGACGCATGGCGATGACTGGGTCGATGCGGGCGGCCCGCCAAGCTGGAATTGTGCTGGCTAGAACACAGATGAAGATCGAACAGGCACATACCAACAGGACCGGCCACCAAGTGAACTGGAAAAGCTGACCAGTGACCGTTTCACCCGCGCGGCTTGAAATGTACAGCGACAAGAAATGGGTGCCTACCCACGATAGCAACCAGCCAATTCCAATGGAAACCGCCGCGCCGATCACGCCCAGCAGGGTGCCTTCGGCTAACATCAATAACAAAATATCGCGATCTCGCGCTCCAACCGACTTGAGAATTCCCATCTCTGGCGTGCGTTGTAGGACGGAGATCAAGAGCGTGTTTGATATTCCTAACGCGGCGGTTAGCAGGACTGCCGCCGCCAGCCCGTAGACGATCGATGTCGCGCGCTCTATTTGATAGTGAATCGTCTCCCATAGGTATTCAGCCGAGAAGGCTTGCAGTTTCAGCTTCTCAATAGCGCTTGTTACGCTGGCCAAGTCACCTGCGCTGTGCACGACGACTGTTGCATTGTGAATGTCCGCGTTGGGTGAGGTTTGGGTGTGCAGTTCACTAGCGAGTGCGTGGTGTACAAATACGTCCCCTGAAGACTGCCCAAACCACGTCTGAAACATCTTCGATGGCGAAGCGGCTGCTTCGTCGGTATGAATCACACCGCGAATTCTAAAGCTTCGCTCAAAGACTTGAACGGTATCGTCCGACTCTGCCTCCGACGTCATGAGCGACTGAGTCACGTTGCGCATCGTTGCCTTCTGTTCAGAACTTAGCGACGTACTATCTAGATCGGCTAGCACCTGCTGAAAGGCGCTTGCAAACGCAATTTGCTCGGCCAGTCCTCCCTGATCTAGGGTTCCATACTGTTGGGTCAAGAATTGATACATCCAATGCAACTCTCTTCCACCAGCCTGGAAACGCAATGTCACCTGCTTGCCGATCAATCGCTTAAGATCGTCACGGCTCAAGTAACCCAAGCGATAGGCCAGCCACTCACTCACCAGTACCTCGTCACGGGGGGCAGCATCTAGGACGTCACCGGCTAGGAGTTGGGCGGCTAGGACCGAGGAATGCACATCCGTGCTGACGATGTGGGTAAACAGCGGCGTAGAACTTGCAGCTTCGGCATCCAGGGTGAGTTGAGCGTCCACCCGAACATCGGGGATGACGCGGTCGACTCTAGGAATCTCCGACAGTTGAGCGAGGAGGGCAGGCGAGATCGCGTCGAGCCCCTCTTCGCGGTGTTCGCCTTTCCAGGCGGCTATCATCTCTGAGCGAATGCGTTCGACTCGATCGGCTTCGACCAAGTCGCTGATGGTAATGGCGTCCTGCGGAGGTTCTGGCGCATAGAAATATTGGGGCTCAATCCAAATCTTGCGAACCTCTTCGGCGGACTCGAACAAACCTCGCAAGACGGCTGTTGAGCCTGTCGCGCCCAGGGCAGTCAGCAATAGCATCGTGCATCCAGTGACGATCCCAGTTAAGTTCAGAAACGTGCGCAGCTTCCGCGCCCACAAATCCTGTGCAGCGAGTGTGAGTATGTCAAAGAATCGCATCGTGTCCGCCTTCCATGAGCTTTCCATCGCCCATCGCGACTGTGCGATTGCAGCAACGACTCGCGAGATGGTCGTCATGCGTAACCAGTACGAAAGTCACACTGCCGTCGGAGCATAGGTCCAATAGCAGGCTTTGGATCTGATCGGCAGTGACGGAGTCTAGATTGCCAGTCGGCTCATCGGCCAAGAGTAAACGCGGGTGATGCACTAGAGCTCGCGCGATCGCTACCCGCTGCTGCTCTCCACCCGACAGGGCATACGGTAGATGCGCGGCGCGAGACGCTAGGCCCACTCGGTCTAGCCATTCCAGTGCCTGGAGTCGCCGTCGTCTACTGGGTACGCCACTGAGCATCAGCGGAAGTTCAACGTTCTGCAAGGCGGTGCGTTGTGGCAACAACTGAAAAGACTGAAAGATGATCCCAACCGTTTGACAACGATAGCGTGCCATTTCGTTGCGAGTAAATCGATCGAGCTGTCTCCCGTCGATCTTCAGCGAACCGGCTGTCGGGCGATCCAAACCAGCTAACAAGTTGAGTAGAGTCGACTTGCCGGAACCGCTCTTCCCGACCACCGCGACGCGCTCACCGGTCAGGACACTCAAGGAGACGCCATCAAGGGCACGGATTACGTGTTGACCCGACTGTCCATAAGACTTGGAAAGGGCATCAGCGACGATAAGCGGTGCGGGTGTCATGACAGCTCTGGTAATTCCCCCATAGTCGCGACTCTCCGATCCTGTGTTCTCTGCGGAGTATTTTCGTGTCTCAGAGAGACGCTACTACGTGGAAACGGAAAAGGAAGTACTAGACAAAGCCTAGCGGGAGCCGTGTAGGTAGCCGGATGAAGTCAACTGTCGAATCTTGCCCCCATCGCGAGCCCACAAGCCAGTCCGGCTCGTAAATGTTCCACAGACAATGGCATGCTCCTTTCCAATCTTAGCAGTTAGGGCGTCGAGTTGATCTGGGGCAATAGCCAAAATGAGTTCGAAATCCTCACCATCGCTCAACGCGCGCTCCACCAACGACTTATCGGGTTCTGCAGGGGCACCTGCCAGTGCTTCAGACACTGGAATGTTTTCGAATTGTAGTATCGCGCCACAGTTTGAAGCATCGCACATCCGCAGCAAGTCAACGCTGAGGCCATCGCTAATGTCCATGGCCGCATGAACTGGCACAACTCCCCGCAACTTCCGAACGAGGTCAAACCGCGGCGAAAAATCTAAGTGTTTCCCGTAGATGCTGCCGCCTAGTGGTCCGGTGACGACGATCAGATCGTCGGCTTGCGCTCCGTCGCGGCGCCACACGACGTTGTCCACCGACCGCCCAACGGCTGTGACGTGCAGCACCAGAGGACCATTCCAGCAATTGGTATCGCCGCCTGCAATCGCAACTTGATTTTGTTCGCAGGCTTCGCAAATGCCTTCGAAGATTTCTGCCGCCAATGCGTCGGTGGTGGAGTTTGGCAACGTGAGTGGCAGGCATAGCGAAAGCAAGATTGCCTCAGGCTCGGCGGCCATCGCGGCTAAATCGCTGAGATTGACGTTGACGGCCTTGCGCCCGATTCGCCTCGGGTCGGTATGAGCGAGTTCGAAGTGTACCCCATCCATCAAGCTATCGGCGGTTAGCACGATATCGCTGGCCGCGTATTGCTCACCCATGGCCATCAACGCTGCATCATCGCCTATCCCCAATTTGACTTGGGGTAAGCGGCGCGCACGCATCTTCGCCCACGCTACAAATGACTGTTCCATCGCTGACTACTGCATTAAGTACCAAGCACTCACGTAACCACACCTCTCCGAGACGCTTGGCTCCCACGTAACCACACCTCTTCGAGACGCTAGGCTCCCACGTAGTCGCCTCTCTCCGAGAGGCGAGTATCGAGGCGATGCTGTCCACTATATAAGCCCGGGACAAATTCGCCTGGTAAACTGAAACGCGCGTGATGGAAACGCGCGTCCCGTAGAGCATAGTCGGTTAACGCTTGCTAAATTGAGTGCCCCGACGAGCGCCGTGCAAGCCGTACTTCTTACGTTCCTTCATGCGTGAATCGCGAGTCAAGAAGCCATCATCGCGCAGTGGTTGGAAGTTCTCTTCGCTGTGAGCGACCAAGGCGCGAGCTAAAGCCATGCGAATGGCGCCCGATTGTCCAGTCAATCCGCCACCGTTGACGCGCACGATCACGTCGACGGTACCACTGGCAGATACGTGTTCCAGGGCTTGTGTCACAGCGACTTGGTGCTGTACCGTGGGGAAGAACACTTCGAGCGACTTGCCATTGATGGTTATATTGCCAGTGCCCGGACGAACGCGTACTCGAGCTACAGCGCTCTTGCGACGACCGGTGCCTAGGCAATCACCGTTAATCTTATCTTTCTTGACAGCTACCATTAGAATTTCGTCGATCGAATGAAGAATAGGTTAGTTGGAAGATTGGCGTTTCTTGCCAAGTTCGATAGTTTCCGCCTGCTGGGCTTGGTGCGGATGCTCTGGACCGGCATAGATCTTCAATTTGTCTAGCATTTGCCGCGCCAGTTTGTTTTTTGGCAACATGCGTCGCACGGCGTGCAGAATTAGATCTTCAGGACGGCGCGCCAAACGGTCACCATAGCTTTCCATCTTTTGGCCCGTATAGCCGGTGTACCAAGCGTAGTGGCGATGTTCGAGCTTACTCCCGGTCATCACCACCTTTTCGGCATTTGTCACGACGACAAAATCGCCGGTATCCACGTGAGGGGTATAAGTTGGACGATGCTTGCCCATCAAAATCATCGCAATGTCGCTCGCCAAACGCCCTAGCACCTGATCGGTGGCATCGACATGAAACCACTTCTTAGGTAGTTGGTGGGGTTTGGCTAAGGTTGTTTTCTGTGTCAGTGTCATGGCAATGGAAGCCGTAATCTCGTTAACTTAAGCGATATAACTGAAAAAAATTGTGGCAAAACCTGAAAATCTTCCCATACCAGCAATCCGCTGAGGACACTTAGTTTCTGGGGTAGTGTCTTTGCCGCAACCGTGTTCTAAGCCGATCAAGCGCTGTTGTCTGGGCAGGCAAGCCCGGGATTTTATCGCCGTAGAGGCAAACCCGCAAGTCGTCTTGGGTTTTGGGATAGAGAGCACGAGCGAGTTGGAACCACAGTTCCTGCAGCTACAAAAAAACCGCAGAAAGACTCCTGCGGTTTGGGCTCACTTCGATTTGCTGTGAGCACTCAGATTTCGAATCGCGAATTCTATTCGCGAGGGCGGATAACGCCGGTTAAACCAGCATAGTCGACCCGGTCATCACGGTGCCAGAGAGGTTGGCCCAAGTCAACCCGGCGGCGCAAGATTTCAATTTTCTCCGACGAGCCAGCAGGGGCGTCTGTGGGCAGAAAATGCTCGTTGATCTCGGGGTCGAAATCCTCGTCATGACCATACTTTAGAATGGCTTCAAAAACGTTCTTGCAGACATCACTCATTGAATCGAGTTCCTTAAGATGAAAGCGGGTAGAAAATATCTGTAACTGGCGAAAAAGCCGTTTGATGTTTTGACGTTCGATACGTTGCGATTATTCATGTTCGCGTAGTGAAGTCAAGAAAAATCTGTTAAGTTTTTCTTGAGTCGCTACTGCTAACAAAGCGTTATTGGTCGCTCACGACCGCACAACAAAACAATGCGGTTTGCCGCGAGTTTGACGCTTGAGTTATGGGGTATCCCACTGCCTTCCAGGCGAGGACTTAATGGCTCCCCTTCACATAGCGCAATGTGGAAAAAGTTACCATCGCAGCTCACTACCTCCGATGGGTATTAGAGTCGTTCTGTCGTCAAATACGGGTAGCCGCCCATCCCACCAAGCACCTCAAGAACGCCAGTAAAAAAGTTTTTGAACACTGCATTTTTTTCGTCAGCGATTTGGACAATTAGAGCATTTCCGGACACTTGTGATGTCCAAGGCATCGCAACTCCCCAGCCAGGCAGTTTGACATGTGGCTTCAAAAGCGGTTTAGTTTGCCGCACAAAACCCGAGGATTCCATTTAGTCACGGCTGATGTGCTTCGACATCTACCCGAAATACGTGCCATGCGTGTCGGGCTATTGCACCTGTTCATTCAGCATACGTCCGCCAGCCTTACGATCAATGAGAATGCCGACCCGGATGTGCGTGTCGACATGGAGACGTATTTCAACGAGATCGCCCCAGAATCTGGCTTGCCGCTCGTTCATACGATTGAAGGTCCTGATGACATGCCGGCACATGTCAAATCGTCTTTGCTAGGCGCATCGGTATCGATACCCATCTGCGATGGCAAGCTGGCGTTGGGTACCTGGCAAGGCATCTATTTGTGCGAGCACCGCAACTGTGGCGGCCAAAGGCACTTTGTGGCGACACTTTACGGCGAGTGAACTCTGGTCCACTCCGTTAGGCCCAGTCGAGTGGCTGATGCCAGGCGTCAAAGAGGCTTTGCCAAGTGAGGTCGAGGAGTGCGCGCTCTCCGCTGCGCACGGTGACCCTTTCGTGGGAGGCAACTTTGCCAATTCGCGATACTGGTACTGCTGACATCAGCTGGTTGAATTCCGCTTCGCGCCCAGCGGTAACTTCGACGGCAAAGCGCGAGTTGCTTTCGGAAAACAGCAACTGGGTTGCAGTCAAGCCCGCAGACTGGCTGGCGTCAGTCAGATCGACTTCGATTCCCAACTGGCCAGCGAACGCCATCTCAGCTAAAGCAACCGCCAACCCGCCTTCGCTCAGATCGTGGCAAGCACGAACGCAGCCACTAATTATCGCTGCGTGCATCGCCTGGAAAGTCTGCTGGGCAGCCTTGACGTCAACCGTCGGAACTTGACCGCCGTGTTTTTCTAGGACTTGGAAGAGATGGGATCCACCAAATTCTGCGCGTGTTGTACCAACCATGTAAATCGGATTGCCAGCGGCCTTCAGGTCCATCGTGACGCACTGCGCGACGTCGGCAACCTGCCCCAGGGCGCTGATCAACAACGAAGGTGGAATGGCAATGGATTGCTTTGCGCCTGTGGCATCGATCCAAGTAAACTCGTTGTTCAAGCTGTCCTTGCCGCTGATAAACGGCGTTTTCCAAGCGATGGCCACGTCGCGGCAAGCGAGTGCTGCCCGCACGAGTGAACCCAGCGTTTCGGGGCGATCCGTATTTCCCCAACAGAAGTTGTCCAGAATGGCGATTTTCTTGGGATCAGCGCCCACGGCCACTGCGTTGCGCACCGCTTCATCAATTGCGCTGGCAGCCATATGGTAGGTGTCCAAGTCTCCGTAAGCTGGATTCATACCGCAACTGATGACCACACCGCGGCGGCTATCCAAGCGAGGTCGCACGACGGCCGCGTCACCAGGCCCGTTGCAGTCGGGACCCACCAGAGGCTTGATTGCGCTACCGCCTTGGACCTCGTGGTCGTACTGTCGAATGATCCAGTGCTTGCTGGCCACATTGAGAGAGCCAAGGATACTGAGTAAAGCCTGTTGGGTAGCGGCTTGATCCAAGTCCGGCGCGGCGGAATCAACAACTGCGGGAGGCGCATAGGTTGCCTCGCGGATGACCGGCGGGCGGCCATCGTGCAGAAACTGCATCGAAACCGAGCCGACTTCCTGATCGCCGTACATCAGTCGCAGCATGCCGGTGGCGACAAATTTGCCGATGACAGAAACCTCGACTCCTTCGGCTTCGCACACCGCCTGCATGCGTTTGAGTTTGTCGGCAGGTACAGCAAAGACCATCCGCTCTTGGGCTTCGCTGATCCAGATTTCGGTGTAGCTCAAGCCTGCATACTTGAGCGGCGCGCGATCCAGCCAAACCTCGGCCCCTAAGTGCTCGCCCATCTCACCAACGGCGCTGCTGAATCCACCTGCGCCACAGTCGGTGACGGCGTTGTACAAGCCCTCGTCGCGAGCTTGTAACAAGACATCTAGTACCATCTTCTCCGTCACCGCATTACCGATCTGTACCGCACCGCCCGATATGGACTCGCTTTCGCTGGTCAGTTCGGCGCTACTAAAGGTGGCACCGTGAATGCCATCGCGTCCCGTCCGCCCGCCGATCGCCACAATGAAGTCACCATCGGCGGGGCACTTTTCAACTTTGTCCACCGGAAGTAGGCCCGCATTGCCACAGTACACTAGCGGATTGCCCAGGTAGCGAGGATCGAAGTAGACCGCCCCGTTGACCGTGGGAATGCCCATGCGATTGCCGTAGTCGCGCACGCCCGAGACAACGCCCTTCATGATGCGGCGAGGATGGAGCAACCCTGGCGGCAGAGAAGCGGGGTCGGTGGTGGGGGGGGCAAAACAGAAGATGTCTGTGTTGCAGAATGGTTTGGCCCCCAATCCAGTTCCCATCGGATCGCGAACAACGCCACCAATTCCCGTGTTCGCACCACCGTACGGTTCGATGGCGCTGGGATGGTTATGCGTTTCGACCTTGAAGACGACGTGGTAGTCATCGTCGAACGTGACGATGCCCGCGTTATCGGAGAACACTTTGACGCACCAATCATCTTTACCAAGCTCTTTGCGGATCGTTTGGGTAGCCTGGAAAATGGTTTCCTTGAGCATGTTTTCGAAATGCTGCGCACCGTGCTCATCGCGGTAAGCGATCCGACCTGCCAAGGTCTTGTGGCTGCAGTGTTCGCTCCAGGTCTGCGCGACCGTTTCCAATTCGATATCGGTGGGATCGCGTCCTAGAGTTTGGAAGTGCTGCTGGATGGTCCGCATTTCCGGCAGCGTCAAATACAACTGTCCCTGCTTGCTCAAGTGCATCAAAGCTGCGTCGTCTAGATCGCGGATTGCAACGCGCTGCAACGCGAATTGATACTCAGAGCCAACATCAAGCTTGTCCAGGTGCAGCGGACCTGCGATCACACGTTCGATCGAGTCGTTTGAGAGCAAGCGATTGCACAGTTGCTGCAGTTCAGGCGCGGCCACATCGCTGAGCCAGTACTTACGAAACGTGGTCACCTGCTCAACCGGCAAGCTCATGTCCTGCAAAGCTTGGATCGTGCTCAGCGCGACGGGGTCCATTACACCCGGTTTAGGGAGCACATGGACGAGTTGCGCGAGGTTGTTCCGCGGTGCGGCCAGGGCTGAGTCGCCAATCTGGGCGATCGTGACGGATTCGGTAATCGAATCGGCCAGCAGCCATTCGGCGGCGCGACGAACCTGATCTTCGTTCAAATCACCTTGCAGCAGAAAACCATGAGCGGCGGCGATCGTCAAGTTTGAATCTAAGCCTAGATCGCGTGCCTCCGCGCTCAGAGCCGTGCCAGCCACATCCGTTTGCCCGCTGGCAGGATGAATGTCAATTTCCCACAGAGTCACGCTGCTGTTTTCCTAATAGCAATAGTCTTGTCAATTCCCTGGCATCGTCTGATTCCAGGGCTGCGAGCCATGGCTCGAGCGAATCTGCAAATCCGCGGAGCGCGGCTAGCACTGGCTGGCGATTTTCGCAAATGATCTGCCGCCAAAGTTCAACATTGCCAGCCGCTACACGTGTTGTATCGCACCAGCCAGAAGCCGCCAGGGGGAGTAGGTCTAGCGGCGTGTTTCCGGCGAGAGCAGCTGCGACCACATGTGGTAAATGGCTGGTCTGCGCCACCGCCCGATCGTGCTCAGCGGGCGACATACACAACGTGCGACAACCTAAAGCTCGCCAAAACTGTTCGGTCCGAGCAATACAGTCGGGGGTTGTGGCGGTCGTGGGCGTCACAATTGTTAACTTGTTTTCAAAAAGACTTGGGCTGGCGTGGGCTACTCCGCTACGGTCGCTGCCTGCTAGTGGATGTGAGCCGCAGAATCGACCATGCTCGGTTTCCGGCACGGCTTCACAAATCGTCTGCTTCGTACTGCCCACATCCGTAACCAGCGCGCTGGGGGCGGCTGTCGGCAGGGATTGCGCGACGTAATCGGCAACTGTTTGTACGGGCGTGCAGACGACCACTAGATCGGCCTGATGGCATGCTTGTCGCACGTTTGTTTCAATCTGGGTAATCGCACCGCGCTCCAATGCATCTTGCAGCGAGCTACCCGTGCGACCGACCCCAATGATTTTGTGCGCCATTTGTCGCTCGCGCAAGGCCAAGCCCACTGAGCCGCCAAGCAGCCCCACGCCGACGATCACCACCGTGTCAAATTGCAAAATACGGGTGCCTTCCCAAGTGAAAAGTTTGCAAGACGTAGCGAAAGTTCTCAGAGCTCCCTGACAACGATTCGCGCGTAATGGGATTGCTAAAAACCTCCCCCACGACGCGGAATCGGATGCAGTTGGTTCAACTAGCGCCGAGCACGTTCGCAATTGAACGGTAGCCAAGCGCCATTTTGTTGGCTGCTGGCCACCGACTGTTCGATAAACACCATGCCTTCGACACCATCGTTGACGTTGGGATAGACCGTATCGACTCGCTCGATTTTTTCGCCAGCAGCCTGAGCTACCATCGCGTCGAAAGCTGCTACGTAAACGTTCGCAAACGCTTCGAAGAACGCTTCCGGGTGACCGCTTGGTAAACGACATGCGCCAGCGCCGGCCGCGTTCATGTACGGAGCATTGGGATCGCGGGTGTACATTTTATGCGGCTGGCCGTTTGCGCGAACGATCATCACATTGGGTTCTTCCTGACGCCAGCTTAAGGAACCTAGGGTACCATCGATCTCGATCGTGACGTCGTTTTCGCGGCCGTGGCTGATTTGCGAAGCCGTTACCGTACCGAGACCTCCATTTTGGTACTTGATCACGGCGGTACCGTAGTCATCCAACTTGCGACCTGGTTCGAACGACTTGAGATTGCAACAGATTTCGGCGGGCAGCAAACCACTCATATAACGCCCCAGATTATACGCATGTGTTGCGATATCGCCGAAACATCCTGCCGCTCCGCTTTTGGTCGGGTCGGTGCGCCAGGCAGCTTGTTTCTGATCGCTGTCTTCAAGCTTAGTCCGCAACCAACCTTGGATGTAACTTGCTCGAATCGCTTGGATCTCGCCCAATTCACCAGCGCGGATCATCTCACGAGCTTGGCGGACCAGTGGATATCCCGTGTAATTGTGTGTCAATGCAAACACGGTGGGCGAGCGATCGACAGCTTGGGCAAGCTCTTCGGCCTGAGCTAGATCGAAAGTCATGGGCTTGTCACATACTACGTGAAAGCCAGCCTCCACGGCAGCTTTGGCAATTTCAAAGTGGGTATGATTGGGCGTAGTCACACTGACAAAGTCGATGCGCTCGCCCTCAGGCAGCAGTTTTTCTTTGTCGAGCATCTCTTGGTAGGAACCGTACGCTCGACTTGGCGAAACGTTGTAATCGGACGCAGAGTCCTTGCTACGTTGTGGATCACTGGAAAAGGCCCCTGCCACCACCTCCGCTCGATTATCCAAGCAAGCCGCAATCGTGTGTACCTTGCCAATAAATGAGCCTTGGCCACCACCAACTAGTCCCATTTTCAGTTTGCGATTCAGCGGCCCGTTCGTCATCGATCGTACTCCATATCAGCTAAGAGAGAATGTGTGGGGGAAGAACGTGAAGTTGTAGCCGTTGACGAACTTGAAGTCGACACGACAGGGTCGGGAGTCTTTTCAGCAGCGCCGACACCGATGGATGCCGCTGACAGGAACATGGGGTTGCTGATGGGTTAAGTGATCTAGGCTGAAAAGTCTCCCGCCCCCGTCACATCAGCCGACAATCGTGAACGGTTACGTGAAGTTTTACCACATCACACCGATGTCGTGCAGATAGGAAGCCGGGAGCGAATGCGGCGTAGGAATCAAGTAGCTGCCCGCCTACTCGAGTGCCTCGACCAACACCAGATTGCCGCGCACTTCGACGACTCGGACAGGCGTGCCTTCATCGATTAATGTGCCCGTCCCAACTACCGCCACAATCTCATGGCCGAATTGCGCCTTGCCGCTTGGATTGAGCCGTGTGGTGGTCAAGCCGTCTTGGCCAAGTAGATGTTCGCGATGGGCGACGGATTCTCGAATGTCAATCTCATCCAAGTCATCTGTACCGCCGGGCTGTAATGACAGCCAACGCAGCATGGGTAAGCGTTCCAGGTGTTTGTGCATGAACAGCAAACCTACCATGCCGCCAAAAGCCAAACAGGCTACCCAAAATAAGTTCACCGCGACCTCGTTCAGTTGTGCCGAAGTCGTGGGCCAGACAAACGTTTGACTGGCTAAGACGACTGACGTAAACACCATCAACAAACCGCCAATGCCGAATACTCCGAATCCGGGTACCACAAAGATTTCGAGTGCCAACGCGACAAGCCCGGCCACGAACAAGAGAATTTCCAAAAGCTCGACATTGCCATTGAGTCCCTCGATCCAGAAGAATCCAAGGAAACAGACTGCTGCCAGAAATCCGCCCGCCCCAATGCCAGGGTTGCCCAGTTCGGCCATCAACGCAAAAAAACCGATCGTCAGCAGCAGCCTGGGTATCCAGGCGTTGGCGAGTACCATCTGTATCGAGGCGTCGAGCCAGGGCATAGCGAGTTCCGCTGGCATCCGATCTAAACCCAGCCGGGCCAAGGCGATGCTGGCCGAATCGTCGACCGAGTCGATTAAACGGTAACGCAAGGCAATGTCGTTTTCCAATGGCCCGCCTCCAGCTACCTTCGCTTTGATTTGCCAAATATTAGCATCGGCTTGTTGGTCCATCGACCAGTCGGTGAAGATCGCTCGCTTGCCCGTTCCTTGATGAGTAAACTCGTTGGCCTCCATGGCGGGATCTGCCAACACGGCCATTAGCGCTAGCGGTCGACCGGTTTGCGCGGCCAAGTCGTCCAAGACACGCTGCATAGGTGCATTACCCAACGAGTTCGTTTGCTCCATGTCTGGACCTAACGATGCGCCGGACAACACGACAGCCTCGTCGCACCCGACGGCGATCAAGCCCGCTGCTCCGGCTATCGGTTCGGTAACGATGCTCAACGTATAAACTTCACGTCCCTCTTCTCCCAAGCCCGCAATGGTGCTGGCCAATCTCGCCGCGTCGACGAAACTACAGGTCGCCGGTTGCATGTAGAGCACGATCAGATTCACGTCGTCGTTATTGGTGGCGTCCGTAACGGCACGAATCAACTGATTGACGCGACTCTTGCCCAACTTGCCAGCAATCGTAACTGCCACCGCCTTCCATTGCCTCGGCAATTGCCGGGGTGTGCGGAGCGAGGTACCTAGTCCGAGTGCCGAAGCCAACTCCGTTTCATCATTGACCGTTTGGCCGATCCAGCGCCGGACTCGCATTTGCTGTCCGTTAAACGCAGCTAGTCGACCGCCTTCCCATAAAGTTTCCTCACTTAGGACTTGCCCCGCCTCACGCATCGCTCGGGCGGCCTCGCGCCCCACGATCGAAGTGCTGCCATCGGCCAAGTCGACACTATAGACTTCGACTTGGGGATCTAACATCGCTAACACAATGGCTTCAGGCATCGTCGCACGACGCGAAACGACGTCTCGATACGCTCCAGAAACTGTCGCATCGAGCGGCTCGTCTATAGCCGCGCGGCCCAGCTCAGCTTCAGGAGCCGCTAGAATGTCCTCGCAGGCTAACACGGGCAAGACCGCATGGCCTTCGACCGTCTGTGGTAAATAGGCAATCAAGCGCACCCGCGAGGCATCGGGACTGGTCATAAATCGCGCTAAAGCCAAACAACGTTCAAACTGGCTGCCGCGAGTCCCCATACCGCCATTGAGAGGCTCACCGACATTGGTAATCGGTGAGGCTCTAAATCGCATCACCACCACCGGTCGCTGCTCTGCATCGTTCGCGGCATCCGCAATACGCAATATTTGTTGCCTTACACGCTCGTCGCGATCACCAACCAACGGCAATTCAACGTCAACAATATAGCCATCGCGCTGCACCGCCTCTGGGGCCTCCTGCGCATTGGACTTTCCGAAGCTACTGAAAAGAAGACAAGAAATGAGCGAAAAAAGCAGCCACGTCGTACCTCGGCAGCCCGTCCCGTAATTCGAAGGACGATTGTCATAAAGTGCCGATTTGTGCATGTGTCTCATCCTTAGCAATCCTCTCCGGCTGCCTCGAAAGGGTGGCCCCTCTTAGACAGAGCCGATTAGTCCAACCATGCATTCTAGGCACCAGTGAATCGCTATCGTTGCTGTTCTATTCATTGTACCAATTCCAAGGGCATGTGGACGGTTCCAGAGACATGTGACGGCTGACTAGACTTGTGACAATACACAAGGCACCATTGCGTCCCAGATTGGGCGGTCCGAAAAAGTTGGGGTTTGCCGAAGGAAGGGGCCCCCGCTTGTGGTTGGTGGGCCCACGAATGGCAGAGTCGACCCACGGATGATGGGCATGAACAATGCGCTTGAAAAGCATCGGCAGCACGTTGTCGGACGACCGCCGACTAGATCAATCTTGCAATTTCTCAGCGACCTTCGTCAGCATGGCCGCCAAGCCAGGAGCACTTTCCAAATCTACTTGTTCAACCAGTTGCAGCAAGCGTTCTGATTCGGCTGGCAGGCGGGGATGCAGGTTTTGCCAAACGATGTGCGGAATGAGTGCATCGTCGCCACACTTGGCTAATACGTTCACCCAAGTTTGCAGTGCATCGATGTGTTGCAATTTGCCAGCTGCGATCGCGACCTGTAATTGGACATCGGCAGAGGGGTCGTCTGCCAAAGTGGCACAGGCGCTGGCCAAATGCTGATTGTCTGCATGCATCCGGCCAATACAGCGCACTGCCCAACTGCGAAGGGAGGCATCGCTGTTGGTGAGCAGCTTACTTGCAAAACTTGGCGAAAGGGCATTTCCTCCGGCCAGCGACCACAGCGAGTGCATGCGCTGCTTATGTGGCTTGGCTTCGTCAAGAACAGCGGCTTCCAACTGCGGGACCACCCCAGCGCATTTCATTTCAGCCAGAAGACGTTGAGCGGTTTCGCGTAGATGGATGTTGGCATTGCCGAGTTGCAACCAGTTCGACGGCGGATTGGTTGTCTAATGAGGTCATAGCGGGGCGACCTGTGGCGGTGTGAACAACACGATACAATCGCCCGTGGCCGCAGTCCACGCCTTCGGGGTCTGCGGCTGGCGTCTTGATAACAATGGTAGCGATCGTACCAATCCAAAACGTACAAACAGCCGTCTGGGCCAACTTTCTGAGCCACAGGCATGAACCATACGTCGTTGCCACTGAGGAAATCTTCTTCGCCGAAGCCTTGGTAAGTCGATCCTTGGCGTTCAAGCGATCGACGTTTAGGCAGTTGCCGTGAATATTGCCCATGATCAGCTTGTCGCGGTAGGCAGCCGGGTAAGCCTCTGAGTCAAAGTAGGTGATTCCGCAGTAAGCGGCCATTTGGTGCTGGTGTTTTACGATCGAGTCAATTTTCCAAGTGTGAGGTGGGTATGGCCCCCCTTGGCGATGATAGTAGCCGCTCTCCGTCAAGTGCCACAAGTGATCGATCACGCAAGCGCTGATAAAGGCGCTACCCAGTGAGTCAAATGCGATGCCCCAAGGGTTGCTCGTTCCTTCGCAGAATAAGTCGAATTTGCGAGTCGTCGGGTCGATGCGGAACATGGCGCACGTGAATTCATGGATCTTACCGTCGGCTTCGACGCGGCACGGATTGAACACACCGTTGAGCCCATACAGGCAACCGTCGGGACCCCAGGTCAAGCTGTTTGGCAGTTCGTGCGTGTCATCTCGGCCAAATCCCGTGACGATGACTTCGGTTTTATCCGCTTTGTCGTCACCATCGGTATCTTGCAGGAATAAAATATCAGGAGCATTGGCCACCCACACGCCACCGTGTCCAACGGCAATGCCTGACGGGATGTTGAGTCCTTCGGCAAATATCTTGACCGAATCGACTTGGCCATCTCCGTCCTGATCCTCCAAGATTTTGATGCGATCACGACCTGGCCCAGGTTCGTGACGTGGATATTCGAAACTTTCGGTGACCCAGATGCGGCCTTGTGCGTCAAATGCCATCGCGACGGGATTCAACAGATCTGGCTCCGACGCCACTAACTCCACATGGAAACCATCCGGAACGGTCATCTTCTTGAGGGCGGCCGCTGGTGAAAGTGGTGGTCCTGGTGGCTGAGATTGGCGACGAGGAATAAAGTCCTTTTTGGTCTCTTGGGAACGTACGTCCGCGGGGACTAACGCGAATGAACATAAAACAGCGACTTGCAGGCGGATTGAGAGTTTCGAAAACAACATGATGTCTTCCAAGCGAAGTTGAATGGCGGGGATCAGGGAGAAGTACTTTGCAGCGTAGCGTATTCTAGCGGAAACTTGCGATCACCGCGAACTATGGCTGGCAAAGAATGGTATCCCTCCCTCCCGCGCAATAGAACCGACCCTGAATCATCCAGGTCAAACAATGGGCGTTGGATATGGAACGGACGGCAAGTCCAACAGCGGCATCGATTCCGCCGGGGGTGGGAATTGGTCATCTTCGGCGATCGCTTCAATTTCGACCAGTGATGTGGCTGGTTCCCAATCGATATCGACTCGCGTGCGCAGACGTTCGGATAATTGGAGTGTGGCGGGACTGGGGCGCCACAGCGAGGTCACCAATTGTCGCATGTGCAAGCCGACTGCGTCACAGAGTATGTAGGTACCGAGGCTGCGAGTGCTCGGAATAACTGTCGTGTGCTCGAGTAACTTGCGCTTGTCAAGCGTATGGGAGACAACCACTTGTTGTTCGGCAGGAGCGACAACCAGGCGGGATAGCCGACCACCGGAGTCTGCCAGCGCGGGGTAGAACCTGGCCAGTTCATTGAGTGACACGCCGTCTGCGTTTTCGCTTTCGGAAAACTCGGACTCGCTGATACCGATCTCGTTGGCGATACGAGCCACCAAGTCGTTTGACAGGGAAAGCATATAATTCAAATTGATGTTTTCGGCAACGTCGCCGGGTCGCAGCGTGGGCTTGGATAACTCGAGTGAGCGCTCGGATTCATCGATGATTTGCAGCGACAGTCGATGGACTGTTGACTCCAGTACAGCATTCACGCGGCTGGCCAAAAGCTGCAAGCGTGGCGGCAAGCCTGAGAGATTGACCTCCCAGGAAGCTTCGTTCAACACCTTTTCGGCACTTATCGACTCGCACCAAGAAGAAATGCGTTTACTGAGCGATTTGCCTTCGCCTTGAAAATGCGTCAATAGCTTCATGCACTCTTCGCTGAATCTGCGAAGATAGCCAATGGCAGAGCGGAGCATCGCTTCGGGAGTCCCCAATAGGTCTTGGTGCGGTGCAAACAATTGGACCAAGTTGACGGCATCATTTTCGCAGAAGTCCAAGATGCCTTCGATGACGCGCAGTTGGATTTGCTCGACTTGTTTCCAATTGTAAACCCGCATCTGTACTGTTTTCGCAATCGAGTTCTTCCAGATTGCGATGTCGGCGGCGAGTTGGGCTTGGACGATTTCAGGATTGTCTGCCATCCGTCGGGCCCACTGTGTCAACATCTTATCGCGACCGACGGAATCCTGCTGAGCCAGTCCGTGGACAACTCCCAGCTCGGCCAGCAGCCGCTTTCTAAATTCTTCGCAAGCCAGCTCGGTCAATGGCAGATCGCCACTGACGGTTGGCAGCGGGCCGCGAGTTGTTGCGTCGCATATCGGGCCTTCAGTTTGCCGGTGATCCATCGCCAGCGAAGTAGAATTGGTTACCATACCACGCGGCCCGGTCATGTATCGTAGCGAGTGATGTAGTGTTTGTTCGCAGCACCAACGGGCCAAGTTTTGGGCACTGATATTGGAGGCAATGTGCACTGGTCGAGTGGCAGCAGTGCGCAGCCAACCGTATTTCGCTTCGGTGCTGCTCGTCCGCGATTCGTTGAGTACTGCGCCGCACATGGTTTGAGCGTCTTGCCAAACGGCAGCCGCCATGCCGTGGATCGCTTTAGCGAGTTCTTGGCTACTGCCATGCAAGCCGCCGTCGATGAGTGTTACCCAGTCGTAGGGTCGGACATTCGACGTTCCGTCCACATTGTCGAGGAAGTAGATACTCTGAGTTTCGTGGAGTGGGTCCATCAGGAAACTTAATTCCGACAGACAGGCAATCGCAGCGGCCGCCGGGAGGTTGGTTTTGTGGCTGTTGGTAGTTGTCGCGGCGGCGGCTACTGCCGAAATACGGAAATTCTGAAAATGCAGTTCCGACATAATGCGGCGAATTAGAAATCCGACCTCTGCCAATAATCCGCTTCCTGTTCCACCATGCAGCGAGGTCAGGACATAAATCCGCAGCGGTTCTTGGCACTCCTCATCCTGTTCGTGCTGCTGCGTCAATTCCCGCAACTCGGAAAACAGCTTGGCCTTCAACTGCGGATAGTGATCTAACAGCGATAGAATAGCTAAGGGCCGCACTCCTTCGGTCTTCAATGAACGGGGAATATTATAAAGCCAGCGTCGTGACAATGGACCGAACAAATCTGGATCGGCATTGCGATACTCGCTAGGGCGGTAGATTGGAAGTTGGATTGCGCAGTTGCTGGGTAAGCTACGTTCTGAGTCTTCCTCGGTCAATTGATTGAGTGAGCTCGAATCGGTGTCGATTACCATCCAATTCAGCTCGTCGACACTGAAGCGACAATCACAGTCCCGCTTGGCAAGCTCACGCAGGGAAAGGAGTGCTTGGCCACCGACTCCTCCCAGCCCGATGAACATTGAACGTGGATTGATCCAGGTGCTAGCGATTTGTTCTGTGCCGATAGCGGGTTGGAATACCCGATCGCCGCCGACGAAGGGAGCCTGCACCGTGTTGTTGATGGTGCTTTCGCGCTCTGAGTCTGGATCGATCTTGGAGCGTCTGTCAGCGTTGGGCAGCGGCAGGACTGCTCCGCGTGTCTTCTGCAGTTGTTCGATAAACGCGCGGCAGGTGGAAAATCGGTCCAGCGGATTTTTGGACAAGGCGCGGCCGACGACCGGGCGATCGGCGGGTGGCAGCGCCTCTAAATCTGGCGCTTGATTAATATGTTGACGCGCAAGTTCGCCCGTGGTTCGACCATCAAAGGGTAGTTGCCCTGTCAACATTTCCATGTAGACGATGGCCAAGGAGTACTGGTCACTGCGGTAATCGGGCCGCCCGTCAAAAATTTCTGGGGCAGAATAGGACGGCGTGAGCCCACTCACCAGCGACTGGTTTTGGTCGTGCAAGTCCTTGATCAAGCCAAAGTCGGCGACCTTGACACGATCGGCGATGATCAACAGGTTACCGGGCTTAACGTCTAAGTGCTGTAAGGCATGCTTTTGAGCCAAGAAGTCAAGCGCGTCGGCTGTGTCACGCATGTAGTCGAGCAAGCTCTGACGCGGAATGCCCGGCGAGCCCTTGCGGCGAAAATGCTCGAAACGGTCTAGCAGACTACTCTCCGCTAACTCCGTAATGATTACCACTTGATTGCTGATAATCTCAATACGTTCGATCGACAACAAGAACGGGTGATACACTTGTCGAATGCGTTGCAAACTGCGCAGTTCGCTCGTCGCGTGCGACTCGTCTACCGTTCCATAAATCAGCTTGATCGCCTTCTGGAGGCCGCCAGGCGCGTCGCACAACCAGACTTCGCCATAGCCGCCCGCCCCCAAACGCTTGCGAAGCACGTAGCCAGGAATTGGCTCGTAGCCAACTTTGTTGTTAGTGATGCGTTTAGACATGCCGTTTAGCCTTCACCAATCGAAATCGCTTGCGTTGGTTCAACCAATTGGACACTCGCTTGGTTCGGGCTCGCAGGAATGGCCGACGTGCTAACGGTGGCTGGTCCGGTTAGTGGGGTGTCGGGGGCTACCGTATTTTTTGGCGTCGCCAGATTGACCGATTGCGACTGGCGAGATTGGCTGCGGAGCGGTGCTTGGTTAGCCTGCGTTACGGCTCGTCCACCACCACTGGTTCTAGCCGCAGGCGTTGGCGTCTTGCCACCCAGCGTCCCCAAGTTGCCAAAGTAGTTGCGGCAAGCATGTTGCAAGTAATCGATTCGTAGATCAAGCGGCTCACTGCGGTACGTGCAAAACGCGCGGACTTGGCTCAATAGGTCCCGAGCGTAACAACGCCGGAGGGGCAATTGGTTCGCGCGGAAGAAGCCGTCAATCAACTGCCGAACTACCTCCGGACGCCACGGAAAGCCCATCGCTGCACACGCGCCTTCGAAAAGCGAGGTGAACTCTTCAACTCCTGGATCGCGAATCTCGATCTTGAATGGCACGCGCCGCAGAAACGCTTCATCCACCAGGTCATGTGGCTGTAGGTTCGTTGAAAACAAAACGATCTGCTCAAATGGCACACAAATCTTCTTGCCCGTCGGCAACGTCAAAAAATCATGCTTATTCTCAAGTGGGACGATCCAGCGGTTTAACAGTTCTTCAGGTGCGACGCGCTGACGGCCAAAGTCGTCGATCAGTAGGCTGCCGCAGTTGCTCTTCAATTGCAAAGGTGCTTCGCAGGTATTGCTGCGCGGGTCATGGCGGATTTCCAAATTATCCAGCGTCAACTCTCCGCCAACGACCACCGTAGGACGTTCGATGCGGACCCAACGTCTGTCAAAATCTTGCAAATTGACCAAACTCGATTCCTGGTCAAGTTCTTTACGGTGATGGTAGGCTGCGTCAAACAACTTGATAATCATGCCATCATCGATCAACGCGTGTGGGATCCACACGCTTTCTCCACGCAAGACAGTCAAGCACTTGGCAACGGTCGTCTTGCCATTACCGGGCGGCCCGTAAAGGAAAATACCTCCGTTGCTATTGACCGCCGGCCCCAGGAAATCCAGCCAAGACTGCTCGTAGGAAATGTGGGATAGTGCCTCGATCAACTGGTCACGCTCAACTGGCGATATTGATTGGCTTGCGTTTCCACCGAAAGCAGGTATTCGTTTAATGGAACTGGTGCAACACCCGTGTAAGTGAATACTTTTTGATGGTTGAGTGTACGGCGCTGTCCCGCTTCCGTCAGGCTGTAGTAGTAATCGTTGAGCGGTGCGGAGCGGGCGTGAGCGATGATCTGTCGCGTGCGCATGCCGCCTAACTGTTGATCGACAATGCCAAACGGGAGACCGACGCTCTCTGCAATCCGGCGACCCGACAAAGTCCCCGATGCCAACAGAATTTGACAAATCAACGATTCGATCAACGATTCGCTCAGCCCCGTGTCTTCCATCGAGGTTGGTTCGGCGGGCCAGTAGTGATCATCGTGCAATATGGACGGCAGGTCGCTTCCTGCATGGAAGCGGTATCCTTAGGAGCGAATTGTGTGTTGCGATGGCCAGACATTTTTCAGGTGCGTCCATGAAACAAGTGACGAATCGTACAACTCCAACCGCTCGAGATGCATCTGTGGAGCTCGTGCGCAAGGGTTGAAGCGCAATTTCCGTCGAATTGTTCACCACCAATAGATCCATGCACAGGTTTTATCGCGTACACAGACATTTACTCGTAGCTAAAGCTTGGCGATCGAGCAGTTTTGCCGTTTGTAGCGGTGGTAACATCGCGTTTCCGCAATGTGCTGACTGTCGCTGGAGTGTGTCGCAGGACAAGTGATTCATGGTCTGGAGGAGCGCTGGCAGAAGCTATCTCTAATGATTCGATCCGCCTCGTGCGGACCCACGTGCTTACAAGGTGGTTTGGGAGCTGCCTTCAGCATCTAGGCGCACGGAGTTTGGAGCATTTGCCCGCTAAGAATAGCCTGAACATTGCAGTAGCAACATCGGTTAATATGCGCATTGCATGAGGCATGCCACATGCTTGGATTCACTATTCTTATGCCATTTCGAAAGGTCTGTATGTCACATCAGCACTCTGACCATTTTCCGAAACAACCACCACCGTATTCACCTTACGAGCCACCACGGTCTTCGGGGCCAACGTGGCTGTGGGTGACGTTGGGAGTATTGGGGGTCGGCGGTCTAGCGCTGCTCCTGCTCTGCGGCGGTGTGATTTTCAGTTTTTCCCGAAACATATCGATTGCAATGAAACCATTGCCCGAAGGACCGACCGCGAAAGTGCCCTTTCCGGTTGATTCGATTCCGGCTCCACCCATGCCCGAACTGGGAAATTGGGAGCCCCTCACCGATCTGGCAGGTGCCCAAGTGTGTGAGGTACTTTGGGGACCAGAGCAAGACACGATTCCAAGCCAACCAGGCATCGGCGGAAGAATGTATGTCTTGCTGCCCCCAGGCAATCACGCGCCGGGCTCGATCCCTTGTCTGCTGGTAGCTCCGGCTGGTACCAATTTGATGACCGGCGCAAATACCGGCCCGTATTTCGAATCTCATATTCCGTACCTCGAAGCCGGATTTGCTATCATGGATTACGAGCTCGATGGCTCTCCGGATTATGCAACGGATGCAAATGACGCCACTCGTGCGTTCATCGATGCGCAGGCTGGACTGGTGAACAGTCGCAACGTGATCGATTTTGTTCTTCAGAAAATGCCAATGGTCAACCCGAACCAAATTTTCGCAGTTGGCCACAGTTCAGGTGGAACGCACGTGTTGCTGCTAGGCGAACATGACCCTCGTTTGGCTGGTGTGGTTGCCTACGCTGCATGCAGTGACGTTCCCAAACGTATCCCTGCATTTGGCTCGCTTGCTCGCCGCAAGCGAACCACGCATCGGTGATTTCTTGATACAGTCTTCCCCAAAGACGCATGCGGCCAGGATGAACTGCCCCGTACTGCTTTGCCATGCAGAAGACGACAGCAATGTCCCCGTAAGCGATTCGCAGGAAATGCACGACTTACTGCTTGCGGCGGGAAAGATGACCGAACTTCACATTACCAGCGATGGTGATCATTACCAAGGCATGCTCCAACAGTGTGTCCCCGTCGGAATCGAATGGATGAAACAACGAATGAACGAGACCCAGTGAACGAGCAGTGTCTTCTTTGGCGGCCTATATTCATCTATGACCGATATCGATCAGATGTTTTCACCGAATTACTTCACGGCGCGGCGACGTTTTGTCGAAGCGGCGCGGTTCCGGCAATGGCAGCTCGACCGGATAGACGTTACCTGCGAGCGAACATTGGATTTACCGGCCCAAGAAAGTCCGCTGAGCATCGATGTGGCAACTTCGACAGGTGATCGTAGCTTGCCAACCTTGCTGTTGACCAGTGGCTTGCACGGAGTTGAAGGCTTCCTCGGCTCTGCCGTGCAACTAAATGTTCTTAGGGATTGGCAACCCACACGGCCCATGCGGGTCGTGCTGGTGCATGCCTTGAATCCGTTTGGCTATGTTTTTTTGCGACGCGCCGACGAGCAGAATCGAGATTTGAACCGCAACTTCCTGCTTGACGATGAGCACTACGAGGGCTCGTCGACGCTCTACGGTACGCTCAACGGGCTGCTGAATCCGGAACATACTCCGCGACGGTTCGATCTATTCATACCGCAACTTGCTTGGTGCGTCCTGAGGCATGGCATGGGAAAGCTGCAGGCTGCGATTGCGTCGGGGCAATACGAATATCCTCGCGGACTATTCTACGGTGGCAGCTCGCTTAACCCGATTGCGGAAGAACTGTCCTTGGGCCTGCAGCGCTGGCTGGCTGGGACGAGCCACGTCGTGCACTTGGATTTTCATACCGGCCTTGGGAAATATGCAATGCAAGTTATTGCAAGACATGCCGTTGACTGCCCAACATCGTCGTGAGTATGTTGCCTGGTTTGGTGATTCCGCGTTTCATGATGTCGATGACGCGTGGCTTTTATCAAGCACGGGGTAGTTTCGGGCGATGGTGTGCAAGACACACGGGTGTGTCGGACTATGTGTATTCGTGTGCCGAGTTCGGTACCTACTCGCCCATTCGCGTTTTGAAGGCGCTCCGACTTGAAAACCAAACCTATCAACGATGCTCGTCGCTAAGCGACCAGCTAAGCGACCGCCCGAGAATAGCGCACCATCGCGCGAGCCAGAATCTACGCGAGGTCTTCTGTCCTGCCTCTACAGTTTGGCGTAAGCAGGCATTGGTGCGGGCCACTGAGCTTATCGGCTCTGTGTTCTCTGAAGACTGAGGCTGGCTACGGACCGATCGCTTGGGAGAGTGGGCGACTTCCGGGAATGTCTTCTGGCCAACGCGTCCAAATCGGTGTGCGTTTCATGACGGCCTTCCGGAATTTGGCTGCCGCTTCATCGCGCTTGACTTTGTTGAGCGATTCACGGATTTCGGCTTGCGATTCGGCCAAGTCCTTGGTGTGTGCCTGTTCGCGCTCGAGGACTTCGATGATATGCAAGCCGATGTCGTCCTCAATGATCTGGCTCAAGCGATTGAGTTCGATGGCAAAAATGGCAGCATCGATGCGTTGCGATTTGAGACTTCCCTGGCTGGTCCAGTCGTACAGGCCGCCTTGGTCGGCTGTGAAGCCTTCCGAGGATTGTTTGGCGACAGCTTCGAAGGGCTTGCCGCCCAATACCATTTGGTCACCAAGGTTTTTGATCAATTCGTCGGCAACTTGGCGTGACTCGTGTTTGTCAAAACGAATGGTGATCTGTCGCCAGCGGCGTGCTGGAACTTGCCACTTTTCGCGATCGCGATTGTAGGCATCCAGAATCTCGTTGCGATCGATTTCAAATTCCTCTGGAACGTACTTGCGTTCCAATTCTCCAGCCAAAACTTGCTCGACAAACTGAGTGCGTTTTGTGTTGAGTGACATCGATTTTTCACGCAGGGCGTACTCCAGTGCGGCGATGTCGCTGACTTTATATTGTTCCATCATGTGCGGGACTTGTTTCTCGTAGAATATCTTGCCCGCACGAGTCAGTACCTGTTTCTTGGTATCTTCCAGTTCTTTGGGAACGGCCGTGCCGACCATGTCGCGGAAGAACTCTTGATACATGGCTTTGACTTCGACGTACTGTTCGAGCACTTGACGTGTCAACTGCGTGCGAATTTCTTTTTCTTGTTCCGCATTGCGGATTTGGGCGCGATTCTTTTCGATGATCGGATCAATGAATACGTTCATGTCGCCAGCCAAGATGTGCTCGGTTCCTACGACGGCAATTAACTCACCAGGCTGAAACTCGGAAGGAGCTGGCGGTTGGTTCGCGTTTTGCATGCTACGCTGACTGGGATAGGCAGCTAACGAGCCTGTGTTCGACGGCAGTCGGTTGTTCATTCGATCAGAAATTGGCGAGTCGACAACTGAGTTATTCAGCGCGGGCAGTACCAAGTTTGGTGGTGGGATATTCCCGAGATCAAGCAGTGGTGGCGATGTCGGGCTGGCTACCATCGGCAGCGCTCCGGTGATTCGTGGCAGCGTAGCGTCAGTGGCGGTACCTGGACGGCTGCCTACATCGCCGCCGGGAACCGCTGTCGATGGTGAGGTCGAGTTGGGCAAACCGCCTAGTTCGTCGGGAATCAGGGAAGTCGGCCCTGCTGGCATGTTGGCACTCGGGCTGGTACGACTGGCAGGCGGTGGCGGTAGGTCGACCAGCTTCGTAGGTGGCGGCATGGTTGGACGTGTTGCGGGCAGCGGCGCGGGGCGAGCTGGAGCGGTCTCCCAAGGCGTTTGAGCCATGGCGGTGAGATCCAAGACCAACAGCGTCAACAGCACCAAGCTGAGGCTGGAAAAATTGCGGACTTTATTACACATCAATCGTCGACACTTCTTGCAGTCACACGTTATCGATCTGAACACGAGTGACTTGTCTTTGACAAATCGAGCGTCGTAAATCAAGAGAAGATGCGTAAGAAGCGCGAAATCACGTTGCTAGCAATGGCTGTCTACGACGACTTTGGCACCAAGTGCGTTTGCAGATAGGAGGCTCGTTCGATGTTCCGATCGGCCACCGACAGGTGCTGGCCACGGAGTTTCTGGAGATGGGCGGGTTGAGTGTGTACGAATAGCTTGTTGATGGTCGCGATTTCGATAGAACGGATGAGCCCGAGGTTTACGCCCATGCGAACCTTCGAGAGATAATGCAAGGTTTCCTCACTGCTAATCTTCTTGGCGGTGCATAGAATACCGAATGCACGGCTTACGTCGTCATGCAAATCCTGCTCGCTCTCATTGACTAAGAATTCACGCGCGCGTCGTTCATATTCAATGATCCGGGGGACGACTTCGCTGACCGTATCGACCAATTCGATTTCATTGCGACCAAGAGTGATCTGATTGCTGATTTGATAGAAGTCGCCCATGAATTTTGATCCTTCACCGTACAATCCGCGGACGGCGACATTGATCTTCTGCAAACTTCGAAAGACTTTTTCGATTTCACGAGTAACGACCAGGGCGGGAAGATGCAGCATGACGCTGACACGCAATCCCGTACCAACATTGGTGGGACAGGCCGTTAAATAGCCCAGCGTGTCATCGAAGGCATAGGTCAGTTTTTGTTCAAGCAAATCATCAATCTTATCGATGCGTTCCCAGGCGGTTTTGACATCTAAGCCGCTGCACATGACTTGAATGCGTAAATGATCTTCTTCGTTGACCATGATGCTGAATCGCTCATCTTGGTCTACAGCCACGCCACGATCGCCTTCACCGTCGGCCATCTCGCGGCTCATCAACTGTCGCTCAACCAGGAATTGCCGATCGATGTCATCGAGTTCATGCAGGTCTAAGTACATCAGGCCTGGCCAAGCGTCGATTGTCGCCAGTTTGCTTTTGACGAGCTTGACCAGCTGCGCGCGTTCGTCGTCGCTGGCGCGGCGGACGAACGGAAATTCGGCCAAATTGCGGGCTAAGCGAATGCGGCTACTAATGACGATATCCGACTCAGGCCCTGAGCCCCGGAGCCATTCACCGCATTTTCCAGCCAGTTCTTCTAATTTCACGGATATGTAGTCGCAAAAGAAAGCGTATTTGACAGGGGGATAGCCCCATTGGATGAGTTGTTAGGTCACGGATTCTGTATGAAAAACGAGTGACTTGAAGCTGGGGCTGAGCAATTCCTTAGTTTGAGGGCTTGTCTGGAGGCACTTCTTCTTCACCACTTTCGATACGGCGAATGCGGTCACGAATCTCGCCGGCGAGCTCGTACTTCTCGCGCGCGATGGCTTCGTTCATTTCCCGACGCAATTGGATCAGCTTGTGCTGGCGATTTGGCGAACCAGATCGCCGTGAGGGGCGTTTTCCTTTATGAATCTTAGAGCCATGAATGTTAATCAGCAACGGCTCCAGATCCATTTGGAAGCAAACATAATCGTATCCGCAGCCCAAACGCCCCGAATGTCGAAACTCGGCAAAACTAATGCCACATACCGGACACGTTTTCTTGTCGAGTTTTGCAAGCTGTTCTGCCGTTTGTTCCAATTTTAGCTGTTTCGCCAACATGCCAGCCAGGGCACTGGTCGGCGAATCATTGCTCTCTTGAGAAAGGTAGACGCGCGCATGTTCTTCGCACAGGTGGACGATAACTGGTCCAGACGGCTCCGTCAGCTCGGTAATATGAAAAGTGGCCGGTTTTTCACAGTGCTGGCATTTCACGCTTCGTTCATCCGCGCTTCGAGGTAACGGCTTAACGGCAATTTGTATGTCGCAGCAAATTGCAGGGCTTTCAAGCAATCATACCGTTTTTCCCTGAGGCGACGACTGGGCGAAGACTTCCCATCCGCAATAAATTGCAGGCCAAGGTGCGAAACTTAGCGAAAACGGTAGAATGCGATCCCGCCGGTAGGCTTAGTTTGTGCCGTTGATTCGATTCTTGCGAGCGGTGGCTCGTTTACTGTGATTGTTATTGGAAATGATGACTGTCAGTCCCGATTTTGAGCGATTTGCGAAGCTTTCGAGCGATTATGAACTGGTTCCCGTTTATCGTCGGCTACTCAGCGATTCACTGACGCCAGTCTCAGCTTTTCGCCTTGTCGACGATGGCCACTCGGCAGCTTGTTTGTTCGAAAGCGTGATTGGTGGAGAAAAAGTCGGCCGCTATAGCTTCATTGCTGTCGGTCCGCGCGGACGCATCTCCGCCACGCGTTCGGTACTCACGCACTGGTGCATACTGGACGACGGAAGCACCCAAGAAACCCAAACGGAAGTGGTCGATCCGCTGGACAGTCTGTGGCAGAGCGTCGCTGGACGGCGCGTGGCAGTCTTGCCAGAGTTGCCACCGCTGACGGGTGGCGCAATTGGCTACGCCAGCTACGACGTCGTCCGTTATGTCGAGGATTTGCCCAACGCGCCGCTGGATGATCGTCAACTGCCCGACTTGGATTTTTCATTCTTCGATGACTTAGTGATCTTCGACCACGTTACCAAGTCACTGTTTGTGGTTGCCCATGTGCATGTTCGTGAATTCGCTTCCCCTGAAGCTGCCTACGCCAACGGTATCCAGCGATTAAAGGAACTGACCACAAAATTGCAGCAGCCGCAAAAGGGCTTGGCCGTCACGGATTTCGAAGGCCAGCTCGAACAGCCATTGCAGCCGGTCAGCAATTTCACGCAGGCTGAATTCGAAGCAGCCGTCAATAAGTGCGTGGAGTACATTCGCGCCGGCGACATTTTCCAAGTTGTCATAGGACAACGTCTCGAACTGCCCGGACTGTGTGATCCGTTCGAAGTCTATCGCACTCTGCGAGTCGTCAATCCGAGCCCATTTATGTTTTTTGTGCGCACGCCAGCTGTAACCCTGGTCGGTTCGTCACCGGAGATCATGTGCCGCGTCATGGATGGTTTGACCACCGTTCGCCCACTGGCGGGCACACGACCACGTGGTAAGACGGCCAAGGAAGATGCCGAGTTGGCTGCCGAATTGTTAGCAGATCCCAAGGAGCGCGCCGAGCACGTCATGTTGGTCGATTTAGGCCGCAACGATGTGGGCCGCGTCGCTCAGTACGGCACCATCGAATTAAATGACGTGATGGTTGTGGAACGCTACAGTCATGTTATGCACATCAGCTCGAGTGTCAGTGGCCAACTGCGCGAGGGCATGAATGCCATGGATGCCATGAAAGCTTGCTTGCCAGCCGGTACTGTCAGTGGTGCCCCCAAGGTTCGCGCTATGGAAATTATCGACGAAATCGAACCACATCGCCGTGGCCCCTATGCGGGCGCCGTTGGCTACATCGACTACTCGGGCAACATGGATACGTGCATTGCCCTACGGACATTAGTCTTCTGCAATGACAAGATTTACATTCAGGCTGGTGCAGGCATTGTGGCGGACAGCGTCCCCGCCAATGAATATCAAGAAACCCTCAACAAATCTGGCGCGATGCTCAAAGCCATCGCAGCGACCGTGGCGCGCAACGCCAAATAGCGCTTCAACCAGATTTAATATGATCGTAGGACGAGGCCACGAGTCCCGCGCAGCTTGGCTGTTGAATGGGACTCGTTACCTAACCCAATACGTTCTTAAGTTAAATGTGGTTGAAGTACATGCTGTGTCCAGATTCAGTTCAGGGGTAGCTGGAGTCGCTAGACTTCAGGACCTCGCATAAAAAACCGAACTCTGGCGAGTGAGGCTACGAAGGCCAAACCCAAAATTACTTGTGGTTATCTAGAAGTTTAGCCTGCATTGCTAACGCGGGAGCCGACGCGGCTCCACCATAAGTCCTCTGGCGGTTCTGGTTCGATGCTATCGTTGGGCTCAACCCATTCAGAATGGATGGTATAGACTGGTTCGGTCGAAGCGACTACGTCCTGTGCTTCCGATTCAAAGCGATCACCGTTGCGCTCGTACCACAGCCAATCGATATCGGGTTCTGCTGGCTGCTCGACGACGACGATGCGTTGCACTTGCGGGCGTTGCCGAGGAAGGCGAACTTGGATTGGTTTTTTGGGCGGCTCGGCCCGCTTGGCCACGCTCACCGGCGCCTTGATTTCTGGTTCTTCAATTTCTTCTTGTTCCGGCGCGACGTAATGCGGCTCGTCTACGATTTCCTGGTGGATAGGCTCCGGTTCGTACACGGTTTGCTGCTCTTCGATCGGTACCGGATGAAATACTTCCGCTTCGCCTGGCTGACCTTGTTGCGGCAGCACCCGCACTTGCACGTCAATGTCGTAGAATGTCCGCATGATGTGTTCGTGGCAGGTGAACATAATGACCTGATGACCCAGCGAAGCAAAGTCCCTGAGCACCTTGGCGGCCGCTTCTGCGCGACCCGCGTCAAAGTTCACTAGCACGTCGTCCATAACCAGGGGAAGCGTGACGCCGCGACGCGCATAAGCGGCTGCCAGCGATAGACGCAGCGCGATGAATACCGTTTCACGCGTTCCTCGCGAAAGCACTTCCAGTGGCAGTGCTTGACCGCGTGCATTGTCGATGCGCAACTGATTTTTGCCCAGCGGAGTCCAGATGCGAACATACTTGCCTTCAGTCAACTGTGACAAGAACGCGGATGCTTCGCGCAGTGTTTCCGGTTGACGTTCGGTCTCATAGACTTCACAAACTTTGTCTAGCAAGCTTGTCGTCACAGCCAGTGTTTGCCAGTGAGCAGAGCAGGCCTTGAGTTGATTCTCGACGCAAGCCAATTCGAGCTTGGCTTCGCTGAGCCGTGAACTTGCAGCAAGCGATTTCATTTCCTGAGCCAGCTCGCCTTGGCGTTGCAACAACTGGGCGACACGTTGCTCGGCTTGTTGTGTCCGCTGGCCAATTGCTTCCCAGCGTTTTTCAAGGTCATGAGCACCTTGGCTGTCGAGCAATCGCGTGACAGACTCATAGGGCACGCTGCCGCCGATGATCGCTTGAATCCGGTCCGCAATCTCGGCGACTTGTTTAGTCAATTTCTCATGTTCGTGCTTGATTTCGAGTTGCTCGTGCAACTGCTCCTCGGACTCGCAACCGTATTCCGCCAACACGGCGCTGTGGGTTCGTTCCAGCTTGTCAATGGTCTTTTGGATACCAGACAGTTGCTTGGCAATCTGCTGATCCTGTTCGCGCATGCCTCGTTTTTGATGAATGTACTGCTCCTGCGAGCTAACCAGCGAGGTAAGTTTGCTGAGTTGTTCGAGTGCCTGGGCCGCCATCTTAACATCTGCCCGTAGCGGCTCTCTTTCAACTTTGGCTTCTGGTATGTGTGGGCGTCGTGGCTCGTCAAAATCATCGTGCCCGTCGTCTCCAGCGATCGCATCGCTGGCAGCTTTAGCCGCAAAGGCTTGACGCGATAACGAGTCAATGCGCTGGGTAATGGCCCCAAGCTCAAACTGGCGAGTTTCCAGTTCTTCTTCGAGGCTCTGCAAACGTCGTCGCGTTTGCAACAGCGATTCATAACCATCGGCCATGATACGGATGCTCTTGGGCGAAAGCGTTTCTGCTAGCCCAAGCTGGGTCAGCGTGCGCTGCCAGTGGCTTTTTGCCGAACGCAATGAATCCGCCGCTTGCGCAGCCCGCTTGCGAGCCGCCTGGTAGCGTTCATTGGCGGCCGCCAGATTGTGCTGAATCGGTAGCAGTTCTTCCAGCGAATGGATCTCCGCTTCTGCTTCACGCAGTCGCGATTCAATGGGTCCATTGTAGGCAGGCAGGCGGCGTTCAAGTTCGTCGCGTTCGGCCTCGGTCTTGCGAATTTCCTTTCGAATGGCGTCGATCTGATCTTCGACATCTTCTAGGTCCGTGACGGTGTTGCGATCCAGGGTCGTGCTCCACATAAATCCGAAAAAGAGCATGCCCAAACCGAACAGCACATACAACATGCCGTTTTGTGAGTTGTCTACGACCGTATCCGTATTGAGAAACGGCAGGATCTTCCCCAAACCCCAGATCGTCAAGAATGCTCCACCGACGAACAAGATGCCCATCAGGAACGAGCGTTCGACGGGCAGCGCTTCATCGACGGCCAAATCGACGGCTTCTTCTTCCAGTTGTTCTCGGCGCGCGACCTGCTTATCGAGAACTTCTTGGACGTTGACGCGTTTGCGAAGCAGCGAGATTGTATCTCCACTCGATTGCATGGCAGCGTGAATGTCCGTACTACCGCGCTGGGCCATGGCCTGCGTCAACTCGGCTTTCAGGCGTTCAGCCTCTTTCTTGTCGACGTCGCTTTGTTGTTTAGCCTGCTTCAGCCGTGTACTCCACATACGCACTTCGCTAGCGGGTTCTGCCAACGCGTTGATGGCTTGCCGCGACAAATCGGGCATCCGCGTCATGCGGCGATCATCCAGCAGCGCCTGTTGATCTTCGTCGCTCATGCCCAGTCGAGCGGCGTCTTCGGACAGTTGTTGTTTTGTGGAGTCGATTTGTGATTCCAGCCGTCCAATCGTCTTCTGTATCGAGCTGACCCAAGGCGCCTGTTCGGCGGCAGCTTCAATCTTCGCGGCGAGTTCCAGAATGCCACTGCGGAGCGGCAGCTTGCGCGCCGACTCACGCAATAAACGTCGCTGTTCCTTGACTTCGGCTAGCTTCTTCTGGCGTTCGGCGATTTGTTCAGAAATCTCAGCTAGCTTTTCTGCCGCCGATTCCGGCAATTCCGTTCGCGCATTCAAGGCTGTCATCGCGTTGTTTAGATCCGCGCGCTTGGTCCAATTCGGACGGACTTGCAAAGCGACTTCAAAACTCCTGGCCTCAACTTCCCATTGAGCAATGCGTTGCCTGAGTTCTTCAAGCTCCGCATTCTGGGTGCTACGCAGTGCCGCCAATTCGCCCCACCGCCGCCCGTTGCCAATTAAACCCTCGATCTCGTCCTTGAGTTTTTCGCGTGAGAGCATCAGCCGCTGCATTTGGCCGTTGTCCGGCGTCGTGCCTACGATCTGTTGACGAGCGCTTTTGAGTTGGCGTGTGACATCGACTAACGAGACGCGATCCAGACCGCTCGATAGCTTGTACAATTCGTCCGCTGCAGCCGTGTCGTCCAGCGTTGATAGCTCTTGCAACTCGCGCAAGCCAATCGCAAATACGTTGGTGAAGATCGACTCATCAACTTGCCCCAGCAGCATGGCCAGTCGATGCTGCCCTTGCGCCAATCCATCGTTGCCAGTAACTGTTAGATTCCCGGTCGAACCGATTTGGTCCAATTGAGCGCGGCGACAAATCTCATAGCCTCCGCCCGGGCCCGTAACTCGAATCGCACCGCCAGGCTTGCCACCATAGACGGCTGGCAGATAACGAGTGCGACGATCGGGCGTGAAGCCGTAGAACATCGTGCGTAGGAAGTGCATCAGCGTGGTCTTGCCGGCCTCGTTTGGACCGTAAAAAACCGTCATCGTGTCTGGCATCGAATGCACCGTCAGCCCAGACCATACGCCGAATCCATCGATTTGAACGTCTTTGATTTTCACTTTTCGGATCCTCCGAAGCGGCGGGTAGATGCCAATAATTCAACTTGATGCCCACGCAAGAGATCAACACCCAACAGCGTTGCACGCTGCAGCATCTTTTCGGCACCGGCAGAGTCATTGGGCGTCAGAGCAGTTTGCCAGAGATTGGATGCTGGCGTTTCCGCATCGATGAGCGGTTTAAGGCTCAGTTGTTTGCCGTGCTCCTTGCGCGCCACAGCCGCTGTACGCAGGAAGTCGCCCAGGATCGTATCCTCTTCCTTCCACTTTGCGGGCAGTTCTTTGGGCGGCAGAATTTCGATATCCGTGGACCAACAACTCGGTTGGCCATGACCAAATTCGCGACGCAGCCAGCCGAGCAGGTCTTCCAGGGCACTGGGACCAACCACCGTGGCATTTTCCAAGTCCATGTGTACGCGCCACTTGACCAACAGATGCCGCCCCGCCGCTTCGCTCTGCAATCGCGCCACGCGTTTGGCCAACAGTTGTCGAATATCGCGTCCCAAGGCAACGTCTTCCGCATCGATCTCCTGCACCGAGTAGCGAACTAGATCGATCTCGATCGAATGCACTTGAATATTACGCTGCGCATCGACGTCGACCAGAGTGAATCCATGCGCGCCAGGCTCGTCCATGGATCGCGCTGAGGCGAACCACTATAGCGAATCGCCGGTTCGTCGGTCTGCAGGATTTCGGATTGATGCTTGCCACCCAGGGCCCAGTAATCCACGCGTTCGGATGCGAGCGATTCAGTATCAGCCGTGCCGTGGGCGACGGCGACGACAAAGTTGTCGTCCGGTTCGCTGGCATACTCTGCCGCGCGCACCGTCTCATTGTTGTCAACACTGCGGCCAATAATGTTGGCCAAGGGTGTCTGATGTCGGCGGAAGACAAACGTTTCTGCTTCGCGTTTCGAAAAGACATGTACATTGTCGGGAATCGCAACAGAGTCTGGCCAACGATCTGGATCATCCGCCGCACCGCCTGTCCAGTAGACTTGAATACCGCGTTCCCGCAACGTCTCAAAATGGTCCAACAGGAAGGCGATTCCTTGAGCTCCTGTTGTCGCTGGATTTACCAGGTCGCCGGCTAACACCAGGAAATCGACATTTTCGACAACGGCGTGCTCGAAAATCGCCTCGGCGGCTTTCCATGGTGCTTCGACAAGGACCTTGCGCAGATTTTCTGGCAGATCGAGAATATCCTGCAGCGGACGTTCGAGATGAAAGTCGCTGGCATGGATAAAGCGAAACGATTCCTTCGCCATAACATTACCTTCCCTGGGTACGAGCTCGCGCTTTCGGCCACAGCATTCCCTAGCCGTCGCCGCGCGTTGAGCAATTCTGCTGCTCCGATCCTGCCTGCGGTTGACAGTAATGACCTGGAGTAGCTGCGACAGTTTAACGCAATCTGCCAAGCTGTGCCAACGTCGTTTCTTGCCTATTTATCGACCGCGACCAATCTTCACTCAGGAAACTTTTGCTAGCTTTATTTAGAATGGGGCTGATCCGCTCCGGCAGACAAACAATGACCGTCGCGGAAGCGAGTCAAGACTTTCGGCAAATTGAGCGGCACGCTGGAACTCTCGACGAGTCCGCTACCCCAGCAACGACTCGGTGAAGTAAACTGGGCGAGAATCGATTCTCCAAATCCTGACCAGATAACTTCTTGATGAACCAAACGCCTTCCAATCCCTATTCGCCGCTAAGCAGTCCACCTGAGCTAGAGCCCGGAAAACGCCCGCTACCCAATGTCGTGAAGTGGCAGATGCTGTACTGTGCAGCCATGCTCGTTCTTTATTTGGCATGCACAGTTGGTGCGAGCATACTTTGGATCAACGCCCAGGCCTGGGCGGCTGACGCCGATGAACTTCGCGAAATGCAGATCATGGGTGCCGTGGGTGCCATATTCTGCCTTCCGCTGGCGGCGCTCTTTGCCGCAGGAATGATCTGGCACCGAGGAAATTTCGGTTGGATCCTTAATATCGTGTTAATCTGCATCGGGCTAACGAGCGCTTGCTGCATGCCAGCAGCCATCCCCCTGCTAATATTCTGGCTGAAACACCGCGAAGATATCGTTCAGGGGTGAGCCAGGACGCAACTTCGATATCCAAGATTGGCTGGGATTGCCTGGAATATCTCGCTTGTCCACAGGGTCTTTGAAATAGGTCTGCTTCCGCTTAAGATAAGCGGACTGTTGATTATGTTTATGGCTCGACACACCCGAGTGGGTGGTTGGCTGTCGTTCGTTTCTGATCGAAGAATAACCCTGGAGAATAATCATGCGTATGTTTGCTTGGTCTGTAATGGCCGTATGTGCCCTGTTCGTCGGTTGTAATCAGCCTGTCGAGTCGATTCCCAGCGTGTCCCCATCGTCCTCCAGTGGCACGACCGATGACCATGCTGATCATGATCACGCTGACCATGATCACGCTGAAGGTGAAGGGCACGATCATGCCGACCACGCGGAAGAGGGCGAAAAGCCTGCTGCAGAAGATTCCTCGGCTACCGAGCCCGCGGCGGTCCGCTTTGTGGCTGACAAGAGCGTCAAAGTACCTGGCATGCAGTGCCCATATTCGTGCTATCCAGCCGTCAAAGAAGCTCTCGCCGCAGTGCCAGGCGTTGAAGCAGTACAATTGGCCGAGCAACCCGAAGGTACCCCAGAGGGCAGCATTGAAAACAAAGTGGTTGAGCTAAAGTTGGCCGAAGGCTTTGATGCAGACGCTGCCATCGCAGCCCTCAAGGCTGCCAGCTTTGATGGCGAAGTTATCAACTAAGCTGACTGAATAAATAAATCGACAACACCCAACGGACTTCCTGGAAGTCCGTTTTTTTTGTAACCGTTCGCGATGTGTCGGCTTATGACAGGGTCGGGAGTCTTTTCAGCCTAAATCGCTTAAACATGAGCAAACGCATGTACCTTTCGGCGGCATCTCATCGGTGGCGGCGCTGCTGAAAAGACTCCCGACCCTTTCCTGTCGACTTCAACTTCGTGAACGGCTACGTTTGTTTACGGTATGTTGTAGACAGTCATATGCGAACATTTGCACTTCTGCTCCGGACAATTGCTATGCTGAATCATTGCCGATCGGCGACGCTAACACTTTTTGGCTTGACCACACTCCTGAGTATCGTCCCGCTTGAGAATGGACGGGCAGACGAAAACGAGGCTAGACAACAGTCGAGTTTTGGTGCTGCCGAGTTCATGGGAATCGTGGAGACCATTCTGGAACGCCATATCGCTCCACCCACTCGACAGCAGATGGTTCTAGACGGCGTAAAGGCTTTGTACTCGGCTCATGGACAGCCAGCGCCAATGCGTCTTAGCAACGAAATTTCCGCACTCGGTTCACGTGCCGCCGTGATAAAGTTTCTAGAAGGTTTGCCAGTTGATTTCAACGGGGAGGTCAAGCGGTCTGTGTTGGAGGGGCTGTTTGAGAAAGTCCCCGGCGGTCCAATCCTGATTGATGCTGAGGAAGCGCGAGTCCAGGAGTCGCTGCAAGCGAACCGCTACGTAGGAATCGGTATTTCGCTCACGATGACGAACAACGTTCCTCAGATTTCAACCGTATTTCACGGCGGTCCTGGATATCCCGCTGGGGTAAAGCCCAAAGACCTTATCCTGGAGATCGATGGTGAATCGACAGTTGGGCAGGAACTTGGAAGCGTGGTCCAGGCACTCCGTGGCGAAGATGGCACGAGCGTATCGCTGTTGCTTCAGCAGCCCACCGAATCTCCAAGGTCTATCTCTGTTATTCGTGGCGTCACCTTTATTCCGACCATTGAGGGCGTGAAAGAAGTCTCCCCTGGTCAGTGGAGCTACTTTCCGAGGACAGGCAGCAAGATTGCTCTTCTGCGCATCGTACAGATTGGTCCAAGCACAGTTCATGAGTTGAAGAAGATCGAGTCACAACTGCGTTCCGAGAATGTCGCTGGGATAGTACTCGATTTGCGTGTTGGAGGAGGCCGTTTGCATGATGTAATTCTGTTGGCCGATCAGTTGCTGGATGATGGGGTGATTGGTCAAGTGCAAACATTGGATAGCAATTTGATTCATAAGGCAGAGCCCGGCAGTTTGTTCCGCGGTTTGCCAATGGCAGTTCTAATCAGCAGTTCCTCGGGTCCAGACCGAGTATTTCTGGCGGCTGCCCTGCAAGATTGCAAGCGCGCCCACATCGTTGGCCAAGTTCCCACAACGCAAGAAATGTTTGTTCGAAGCCATATTGATTTGCCAGATGGCGAACGAATATTGCTGGCAACCGGCGTCCTAAAACGCGGCGATGGTAGTATCTTGAGACGTCCTCTTCCGTATCTTCCGTACCAGTTTTCAAACCTTGGCGTTGCAATGCCAACCATTGATGGTAAACAGAGTACCGTAAATCTGGATATGCGCAGCATTGTCGTACCTGATCTGACCGTTCCTGATCAGGTCGCACCAGACTATCCTGGTATCCAAGGAACCGATTTCAGAGATTTGGCAACGAGCTCGGCTATTGATTTGTTGGAGGAGGGAAACGTGAGAAAACAGCCAACCGCGGCTGCAGCCGCCGAGTAGCAACTTCAATGGTAGCTTAACGCTTGTATTTGGAGTGAGGTAAGCATCTGCAGTAGCAAGGGCTCAGTCAAGAAGAAACGTTTGAGTCGTCCGAACGATGGCATTCGGAGGATAATCGCATCAAGTGACCGGAAGGAATCTTTCCAGTGTTACAATCGCACTCTCTTCATGTCGCTTTGCGTGCATTGTGAGGTACCACATGCCCCTCAACTCGATGTTGCTGACGAACGTCGCAGGAGTTCTTTTGGCGTGCTGCATCTCACAAGCTCCACGCAGCTGGGCATTTGAGCAGGATGTAGATTCGGGACTTTGTAACGAACCAATGCTTCGCCGTCCCGTGGCCCTGGACATCAGCGCTGATGGCAAGCGGTTGTATACGGCAAATCGCGATAGCGGTTCGGTTTCGGTCATTGACTGCGTTTCGCTGGAAGTTCAAGCGGAGATTTCCGTAGGCGGTCGACTCGCAGATATCTCGGTATTTGCCGATGGTGAGCGCGAAGCCATCGTTGTATTGGACGAAGCGCAAAGCGAATTGTTGGTATTGTGTGAGCATGCTGACGGCTGGGTGGTATCGTCCCGCACCGCCGTAGCCACAAGTCCGGTGCGACTTATTGCAAGTTCGACAGGAGAGCATATGTACGTGACCTCGCTTTGGTCGCGCACGCTCAGTGCCTTCGAGTTCGTGGATTTTCGACCCGTGCCAATTGCCACTACTGATTTGCCGTTTGAACCAAGAGAGCTGTGTTTGACCCCAGATGGTGAGCACTTAATCGTCGCGAGTGCCTTTGGTGGACAAATTGCATCGGTGGACGCGACGACGTTGGAGCAGGTTCATACGCGATCGATCTTGGGCCACAATATACGCAGCCTGGCTTTCAATTCGCAATCCGAACTACTCTTAACATGTCAGCAACTAAATCCAATCGCTCATTCAACGCGCGATGATGTGCATTGGGGAAACATGATTGCCAATTTGTTGGTGAGCATACCTGCGGAGCAGATCGTTAGCAATTCAGCAGACCTAGACGCTCATTGTGTTTTTGTTCCACTGGGAGAACCTGGCGAGGCGGCTGGTGACCCGGGGGCACTGATTCTCGGCCGTGAGGATAAGTTTGCTGTTCTTCTGTCGGGAGTCCAACAGGTAGGTTTTGGTAACGTAAAGAATGGCATTGATCGACGAACACAAGTGGATCAGCGTCCCATTGCGGCAGTGCAACATGGTGAAAAATTGTTTGTCGCCAATCAGTTTTCCGATTCGGTAACAGTGATTGATTGGAATGCGTCAGAGCAAGCCACTGCAGACTCGGTTTCACCTGTTTCAGTTTCGCTTGGGCCTCAGCCAGTTCTCACCCAATCGCAGATCGGCGAGCAATTATTCTATGATAGCCAACTCGCCTTGGATGGCTGGATGAGTTGCCACAGTTGTCATACGGACGGCCATACGAACGGTATGCGAAATGATAACCTCAGCGACGGAGCGTTTGGTGACCCCAAGCAGGTCCCATCGTTGCTAGGAGTAGGCGAAACGGGGCCATGGGGATGGAATGGTTCTGTCAAATCGCTCGAAGAGCAAGTTTTGAATTCGATTCAGAACACCATGCGCGGTGATTCGCCCAGCCAAGAACAAGTCGCTGCTCTGGTTGCCTTCATGAAACAGCTGCCTGCACCCCCTAAAATCTCTCGCGAAAAACTTGCAGGCCAGCAAGTCGTAGCTGGAACAGTGCCCGGCCAAGTAGACTTAGTTGCCGAGGGAGAGCGGCTAGTCCGCTCGCTTGACTGTGTTCGCTGCCACGTACCACCGACGTTTACATCACCGAACGTTTACGACGTAGGTTTGACAGATGCGGTGGGAAATCTACAGTTCAATCCGCCTTCTTTACGGGGCGTCCAGTATCGCCGCTCATTTTTTCACGATGGACGTGCTGATAGCTTAAAGGAAGTGCTGACACGCTTTCAACATCAGCTGGAGCAACCAATCGAAGAGCATGAAGTCTTGGCTCTGCTCGAATACTTGCTAACTCTATGAGTCCTCCAGGGGCGGCACCATCAGCTTCAGTGCCTGAGAATTCAATTCGTTGATGACTAACAATACATCTAGACTTGAAACAATTCCGTCCTGATTGACGTCATTTCGGTTCGACGGCAAGAATTCTGTGGACGAATTTTGGAGGTTGATGTGATTGACAATCAACAAGCAGTCGAGAGCGCTAACAATTCCATCACGATTCACATCTGTCGTAGTCCACTCGGATGTATGAGCCAGGTTCGTTATGCTCGTTACGCTCGGCATCCCAGCGATGCCGTCCACGAGCGGTGCCGCAAGACTCCTGAATAGGAATACTCGTGAGTAGTATTCTCCAGAGCCGCCTTCGCGATTGATGTTCAACCGATAATTGCCACTTTGTGTGGCAACATGCTTCAAGATCAAGTTCCCGTTGTCGTCCAATGCTCGGGTTGTGGCCACGATCGATCGATCTGGTGCGATCAACGTTGTGGACATTTGTAACGAATTTCGGGGACTGTTGTCGATATGGTCAAATGGGGTGCTTGTCAAAATGCGAATCGTCTCACCGGCTGAAACGTCAAACTGAACGACATCCCGAGGGTCACCTCCGTTGAGAAAACCCACCGTCGCACTTGGTAGCTCGAGCGTTCGCATCGGAGCAATGGTATCGATTGTATTCTCGGTATCAAACACGACCTGCTCGGTCACAACTAGTGTGTAATCAAATTGGTCCGCTGCATGCAATTGCACCGAGTACCTTCCTGTAAGCGGCAGGGTTACACCAAGAATCCCTTGATCGTAATTGCGAACGCTGGTCCGGTTTGCCAAGGGAGTGGAGGTGCCTTCGGCAATCACGTTTCCGTTTGGATCGATCAAGATGATGCGCGTCGAGCTATCGCGAGCGTTCAATCGCTCAAAGATGACATCTACGGTGTTCCCTGCTCGGCTGAAGAACGTGTAGTGATCGATGTCGATTTCTGCGCGAACGAAATCGATCGCGTCGCCATTGGAAAGCGTGGGCTGATCATGACTAAACTCTAGCACTTGCAACGATTGGCTGACGGCGCCAATAGTTGCCGAGGCGCCAAAATCGTGAAGCGCGTCTCCAAATTCGACATCTCGATACGCAAACCGTGCCAGCACGGGGCCCTCCCGAAATACCTGGATCTGAAAGGTCACGTCACCATTCGCATTGAATAGCGGCTGCTGATCCCATTGCACGATCAGCGCATCGATTCCCCCAACTTTCCTTTCCTGCCAATAGACGTTTCCCGACGTCGCACCGATTGCGTCCCAGAAGGCATACAAGCCCGCTTGGCCGTTCACCGTACTCAAGGGTTGGTTCGAGTGCGGGAGTGGGTCTGGGTATCGATCATCGAAGACTGAAGCATCTAGCACGCCGCCGCTGTTACCGATCAAGAATTGCCCAGAAGAAAAGAATTCGTTACGAATGCCGCTATTGATCAGGGCATAGTCACTGCCGCGGAGATTCAGTGGCGTGCCGGTCCCAGCGATATCGACGAATTTCTCAGGTTGGTTGTAGCTATTGATTTCATAAATCGTCTCAGTGCTCCCAACCACCGCGTTGATTCCGCCGCCCCCCAGCCCGACAAAGCTCGCGTTTAAATCAACTTGATCGAATTCTGTTGAATCGCGGCTTTGGCTCTCCAGCACTGCATTGCGAACCCCCACCAAGTACACATCCGTTCCTGGGCTCGTGGCCGCAGTCACCGTGAGGGTGTACTCGCCGTCGGCTAGGATTCGAGTTAAGGGGAAATTTACGGGTTGACCAATAGAACCCCATACTTGCGGATAAATGTCCATGCCCTGTTCATCAGCCACCCTGACGCGCAGTCTCGCGCCAGGATGCGCGGGCGTGAGGCGAAAAGCGACCGTGGATCCTGCCTCGGCAAAAAACTTGAGGCGTTCGCTGTCACCACCGCCTGATAATGGTGTCAGATTGCCCTCAACGCGCGCTACAAGTGAGCCCAAAGGACGCATTTTTTGAAATTCAAGCGAGCCGCTGAGCAACGAATCAACCGCTGAGTCGACTTGCTCGGCAGGAGTTCCCTCAAGCATATCTGCCGCGAGCAGACATCTAGCCTCCAAACGCTCAACGCAGGGAATTCTGCGTGGATGCCCAAGTCGTTGTCGCGGAAATCTGAGGGATTTCATTTTGTTCTAAACCTTCCATACAAACGCAACACCAAGGGCTCGTGAGCGAAGCAGGAATGGCAATTTGCATGCCAATTACGTATATGCCTTGCACGGCAACCGGCAGCTGGCGAATAATTCGGGTTAATCGCAGGCTCCAGACTCGCCACGTGAAATCTCGTAACCGTTCACGATGTGTCGACCTCAAGTTCGTGAACGGCTACGAAATTTCTAGCCATGAACAGGCTTTCCGCGTCTCACCACAGACGCGTTAAGCTCTTGTTGCAAAGCAGACTCAACTAACGTGAAAGCCTGCTGTTTGGGTATGAGAGTTAAGCGCGAGCTAGTTTGGCTTCGGCGATCTCGCGATAGTAGTCAATGGTTTGTTCTAAACCGTTTTCCAAGGAAACTTGTGGGGCATAGCCTAACACGCGACGAGCCAACGAAATGTCCGCCAAACTTTCACGAACGTCCCCTGGGCGAGCTGGTTGGAAATCCGGCTCTACCGACTTGCCCAATAACTTGGAAAGCAAGTCGAGTAACTGCAGTAGGCTCGTCTGTCGGCCTTCGGCCATATTGAAAATCTGCCCAGCGGCGGCAGGTGTTTCGGCGGCGAGCAAATTGCCATGTACCACGTTTTCAATAAAGATAAAGTCGCGTGACTGACCTCCGTCGCCAAAGACCGTCGGCGGCTTGCCACTTAGGATGGCGGTTACAAACAGCGGAATCACAGCCGAATAGGGGCTCGCCGGATCCTGTCGAGGTCCAAAAACATTGAAATAACGTAAGCCAACCGTCTCGAGTCCAAAACTGTGATAAAAGGCTTGGCAGTACAATTCACCAGCTAACTTGGCTGCCGCATAGGGGCTGAGAACTTGCGGCAGGTCGGTTTCTCGCTTGGCGGTGAATGGACGATCACCGTAGGCGCTACTGCTGGCCGCATAGACGACACGTTGAACGCCAGCTTTGGCGGCCTGATTCAGCAGGTTGACCGTTCCCGTTACGCAACTGTGGTGTGTTGCCAGCGGACGTTCAATGCTCATCGGTACCGATGCCAGCGCCGCTTGATGAAAGACCAAGTCGACGCCTTGGACCGCGCGCGCCACTGTCTCTTCATCAGCGACATCGCCTTCGATGAATTCGATGTCGTCGATGATATGCGCGATATTCCGCATAAAGCCCATGCTCAAATTATCCAGGACGCGTACATGATCACCGCGCTGGACACAAGCTGTTGCAATATGGGAAGCGATAAAACCAGCGCCGCCTGTGACTAAGACTTTTTTCATCAGAGTTATTTACCTGCCCAGTAATCAATCACAAGAACTTTTTCCAGATGCGGCTTCAACACTTCGACAAACCCTTGATGTGCCGCATGCGGTAGATAGGCTTCACGATCCTTTTCGGACTTGAATGTAACCAAGAAACAATGGGTGAAACCGTCAGCAAGGCCTTCAGGGCTATTGTCTGTGCCGAACTCGAAATCAGCGATTTGCGGAATCTGGCTCGGTAGCTTCTGAAACGCCTCGACAATCTTCTTTACATCTTCCTTGGACGACGATTCCTTGAACTGGAACATGACGACGTGCCGCAGCAGTTTTTCCTCTTTATCGGCGGCTGTCATGCGCTTGCTCATACTCAATAACACTCCTCCGACAATTGCAAAACACAAGGTAGTCGCAATCGTTCTGCGAACCCAGGGACAGCAACTCATCATAGTAGACTCCTAGAAGTTGGAAAAAGGATGATCATGAAAGCTTGACGCAATGGTTACTTGTGTTGGCTTCTCACCGTTGGACCGCTCGTGGGTTGTGGCTTAGTGCGCCATTGGACCGATTGTGGGTTGTAGGCTTAGTGCGACCGCTTGTGGCTTGTAGAGGCTTAGTGCGACCGCTTCGTAGTGAACCTCAGGCGCTAGCCGTGGGCTCCTAATGGCCAACTACTCGCCCAAGGCCCACGGCTAGCGCCTGAGGTTCACGCTCACGCCCACGCTCACGCTCACGCCCACGCTCACGCCCACGCTCACGCTCACGCCCACGGCTAGCGCCGCTAGCGGCTGAGGTTCACGCCCACGCCCACGGCTAGCGCCTGAGGTTCACGGCCAAGGCCACGGCTGGACAGACCGGTACGCGCGCGGTTTGAGCGACTAGTCAAAGTGCTTGATTCGAATGTCCTTAAATTCGGCCCACATGGGATTTCCTGCGTGCAACTGCAAAGCCAGGATGCCATCTAACAGGGCAAGTTTCGGATGATCGGTGAAATCTAAGACCAGCCGTCCATTCATATAGTGTTGAATATGATTGTCCTTGGCAACAATAATCACGTCATTCCAATCATCCAGTTTGAATAGCTTCTTGTACTCTTCGTCGGTGATCAACGTCTCGACAACTTTCTTCGTCTTTTGATCGTCCTCGATAACCGCCTTTTCGCCAGCAAGACAGATGCGACCACGCCCTAGACCTTCGCCATAGATAAATCCGGAAACGTTGGGGAATGCATTTTCATTTCGAATTTCGTGTTGATAGCCACGGACGACCCATTTGTTTTTCACTTTGTCGTCTGTGATATGTTTTGAACGATATTGGATACCGGAATTATTGGAGGCGTTGCAGCGAAACGATAGTCGCAATTCAAAGTCCTTGGTCTGACCGTCCCAGATGAGAAAGGTATTGCCGTTGGCCTTTTCTTCTGCAGTGGTTTCGCCATGGATGACGCCGTCCTTGACAGACCACAACCGTGGATCGCCGTCCCAGCCGCTCAGGTCCTTGCCGTTAAACAGCTTCTGCATACCCTCGGGCTCAGCAGGAGCTTGTTGGGCAGTTGCGTTTTGGACGGCGGTTATTGCGAAGAGTAGCGTAAGCCCACAACGAAGAAAGCTTGTCATATCGATACCTGTGTTGTGTGAGGAATGGTATGTTGGGGGGAAATAGTAGGAACAGTGCCGCACAGCTATTTTCGTCCAGCGACCGATGGGCTTTCATTTTAGATACTTGTCCGCCAGATGCTATTAGCGAGGCAGGTATGGTGCGAACAATTCTGCTAATTCGTTGGGCAGGCCACGATCCGGATCGATTCCGGCCGCAGCAAATAGCTTGCTAACGGCTGTCATCAACTGGTGCCATTCGTCCAGCAACTCGGGCACACCAAATTGGCCAGCGTCCGTGCGTCCCAGGCCACGTTCGCTAACATGCACCTCCGAAGCCAGGTGTAACAGCGCCTCGAATACCAAGTGTTCACGACGCGTTTGTTCGTCGAGGGTCTCGTCTTCGTAAATCCAGGCGTGGGCGGCCAGCAGTTCGTCGATCAGTCGCATCGCGGCTTGCTGAGCGCTTTCGGCAGCAACGACCAATGTATGGGTACCACAGGAAACATAAAACTTGGACATGGGAACTACCTTCCGTGAGCGATGGGAGTCGATGCAGTTGGCAACCCCATGGTTGCCCGCGACAGTTTTAGTTATCGCAAAGGCCCGTGACACGTATGGTCCCCAGCCATGAAGATTCAAAGAAATTCGTGACAATTCAATGAATGCGACCACGTCGGTCAGCCCTTACCAGGCTGATATCAGCAACGCAGCGGTTGCTTCGAGTCTCGGAGAGACACGAGTGCGCAACTGTTTATGCGGTGGTGCAAACCGAGGAAGGAGGATCCGAATTCTGCCAAGCTAACCGTCGCTTGCCATGGCGGAATACTTCGCGCGAACGACGCTGAAGTTCCCCACCTTGCCACTTGACTGAAACACTTCGGTGATTTCGTTTAAAGTTAAATACAATGAAGCGAGGCGATCCGATTTTCCTGCCCCAGCCATGATCGGGCAAGCTAGGTAATGAAGGGCTTGGTTTGTATTGCGTTGCAGGTCACCAACGAGGTCCGAGTATTCGCGACTGCCGATCGAGCGATTGCTGACCACCGCATCGAAGGCTTGCAGCGCGTGTTTTGCATTGCGAACTTCCGCGTCCGGTGTAACGATCGTCACGCAACACAGTAAATTCATGAACCTGGCATCGTCATCTGACTTCTCTGCACGCTTCAATAGGTGGCTGACCATTTGCTGCTGCTTTTCAGGCGAGCTGCAACAGTCGAGTAGTAGGCAAGCATTCTTTTCGTCATCAATGAATTGTCTGCAGAAGTAAGCTATCGTTGATTCGCTAAAGCCAATCAAGTTTACTGCCATGGTCCTAGCAAAGCATACGACCCGCTCGAGTGACGCAGTCGGATCGGTCCTCAATCGTTGCGCGGCCAATTTGGCAACACAGGCCTGCCCTTCGTCGCACAGCACTCCGCTGGAAGAAGTAATCGCCGTTAACAGGTCGGCGGCTCGCTGAGGGTACTTTTCGATCAAGCTGCTGAATTCTGATGCCAACATCTGCTCGGACTCGACCAACTGGCGAAGTGGAGTCGCGATCGCAAAATACTCAGACCATAGATCTTCGCTGCCTTCTAATTCGTCGAGGCGCTCACGCAGCTTGGCGGGCAGCACGCGGATGGGTGGCCGTGTGGTGGCAATGCGAGTATCTGGGCTGGACGGCCATTGGTAGCTCGAATGCTTGACGGTCAAATAGGCGGCCAGTCTCTTGGTAAACTCACGGGCGTCGCGAGACGTCGAATCCAATCGATCTATCGTGTCAACAATGGAAATTCCAACCCGCGACACTACATCGACTAGGCGTTGCAATAGCAGTTCGCAGTGCGGCGCATCAAAACGGCTAGCCAGCAGCGTCATAAAACCAGTTAATTGTTGCTCAGTCGTTTCGCTGATCGCCCCCAACTTGCTCAAGAATGAAAACAGTTCGCCCTGTTGAGCTCCAGCCAGCCGCGGCTTGCCATTGTCAGCCCGGGGCAACATCAGAGCAGTCAGCAAATTTAGCCAACTGGGGAACAGCAGTTCATAAGCAAAACTGTCCGTATACTGAGGCAATGGCTTAAGGCCTGAGAAATACTCCGCGTCGGAGAATATTGCGCGAATCAGGCTCACCGACGGCTGCTTAAATTCTGGCTTGGACGAAAAACGAAGGTCCACAATCATTTTTTCGAACGCCTGCATATCGGCGCGCAGCGAATCATCGACGTCGGTATCGTCGTCTGATCCGGCTCCGTCACAAATCCGATCTACCAGCTTGTAGAATCTCTGCAGTTCCTCCGGCAGCTTTGCACGCAGCTTCTCACTGGGAATACTGCAATTGGAGTTGGCCCTCCGGCATAATCGTGCGAGTTGATGAGCGCGATTGAGGAAGAAAAAATCTTGACTCATAAGTGGCTCGCTAGAAGAGAAGGTTGTGGAGAGGGTCGGGGTTCTTTTCAGCGCCGTCACCGATGAGTTGTCGCTGATAGGGACATGTGGTTGCTAATGGGTTAAGCGATTTAGGCTGAAAAGACTCCCGACCCTGTCACATAAGCCGACACATCGTGAATGGTTACAAAAAAAATCCGCCACCTCCTGAAATGGAGATGGCGGATAGTGTACAAGAATTTCAGTCCCTTTGGGGGCGAGCCCAGCAGGAACCTAAACTAGTTCAGCATTTCTTTGAGCTTGCCCATAACAGCCTTGGCGTCAAAATCTTTGGCCTTGGCGGCAGCGAAGTTGGCAACAACCTTGCTTTCGTTGGCAAGGATGATGGTGATTTCAGCCTTGGGGTTGATGCCGTAGTCTTCTGGTCCGTTTTCAACTTCGTTGGGCACAACGAATGGCACTAGCTTGGCCTTGCTGGCTTCAGCCAACTTCTTGGCTTCGCCGCTGGCGGTGTCCTTGCTGTCGCCCAGTACGTTGACGAATGCACGCAGTTGTGCATCTTCGTGTTTCTTCAGTTGTGCATCGAGTTCTTTCACAAATGCAACAACTTTGTCGTCAGTGCTGCGGGTGAAAACCATAACTTGGGGGCGAGCACCGTTCTTGCAACGATAGCAGAGGTTCTTGCCAGTATCGACGCCGTCCTCTTCTGCACCTGCACACTTGGTTACGTAGAAGGGACCAATTGCGGCACCTGCCTTAAGACCACTCTTCAGCTCTTCGGCGACTGCCAAGCCGGAGAACAGCATTGCACATGCGACAGCTAAGCCTAGAACACGTTTCATAGAACACTCCTTGGAGATACAACGGGACTCAAGCTTTTTCGCTTGAGTCTTCAAAAGGGGCGAAGACGTTTTCACCCTCGTGACACGCTACCATAGTAAGCTGTCCAGCGGCTAAGAAAAGGCAGCAATACGCCCGATTCTGCTCAAAAATCGAAATATCGGCCCCACCCAAAAGGGGTTTGTCAGCCACTTCACATAATAATTGACTGTATAATCCCTCGTGCTTCCCTGCTCTCCTAATTTTTCTTTTTATCCGAGTGCTATCCATGTTCATCAAGCTTTGCCTTTGCTACGTCCTTGCACAGGTTGCCGCGCCAGCCAAGCCATTTTCGGCGGTATCGGACACAGATCCACTAGTCAAATACCGAGCGGCAGCCATTGAGCGTTGGGAAGAAGACATTCGCAAGTTGGAGCAGCTCGATGAAAAGGAAAGTGATCCTGAGCACGCCATCTTGTTCGTTGGCAGCTCCAGCATTCGCCTGTGGGAGACGATGCCAGAAGACATGGCCCCTTGGCCAACCATTCGCCGTGGATACGGGGGGGCTAAGCTCTCCGACTTGGCCGTCTTCGTCGAACGCCTGGTCAAGCCACACCAGTTTGACGCATTGGCAATTTTTGTTGCTAACGATATCAGCAATTCCAAGAACGAGAATCAACCCGATAAGTCACCCGAAGAAGTGCTGGAGTTGTACAAGCTGATTGTCAGTAAAGTTCGGCAATCGCATCCAACGCAACCCATCGCTTTCATCGCCATTACTCCCACCAGCTCGCGCTTCGAAGTCTGGAACCAAATCAAACGCGCTAACCAACTGATTGAGGACTATTGCGACCAAGATGAAACACTGTTTTTCATTGCAACCGCTGACGCATACCTAAAAGACGGAAAGCCCAACGACGGACTTTTTCGCGACGACAAGTTGCATTTGAACCGAGACGGTTACCGTATCTGGGGCAAGCTCATGCGGGAGGCCATGGCGAGAATTCTGCCGGAACACGCAGCCACCAAGGGTACGGGCGCCTAGCGATCGGCGTGGAAGATCGCGGCTTCCTTGATACAGCTGACTAAAGACACGCGAGGTTCAGCGAGGTCTGGTGGGGGGGACCAATGGAACTTCCTTTTCGGGAAATTCCGCTCTTAACAATTGATTCCACTAGATCAAGGCAGAGCGTAGTTTTTTTGGAGGTTTGGGGCGTCGCAGGGCTGATTCATGAACGATGTTTGTAAAGGCGGCAACGCAGGGACTTGTCGATGTGGGGCAATATTGACAGGTCCCTGCTGCCGTATTTCGGCACATTCTGTGGCACTTCTCGCTGATTGAGACCACGTACCAATACCACGTAGGTCAGTCCCTCCTTGGTTACTCCGAGTCTCTGAGCGACTAGACTACCCACCCACGTTCCTTGGACATTGTCGTCGCTTGGTCCCGTCCTACCGTCATCGCCTGCCAATGCCTATACTGCGGAGTTTGGTAGTGCCCCCCGAGGCGGATCAGCGAAGGAATTAGTCTACGTGGCAAGCAGCTCAACCATCATCAGCCCGCAGCCCAGCACTGAAGGGCTGGATCAGCTTTCTGAAGAACGCATTCTTGTACTCGACTTCGGTTCACAGTACGCGCAGCTTATCGCCCGGCGTGTTCGCGAACAAAACGTCTACTGCGAAATTATCCGGCATGACTTGGCGGCAGAGACGATCCGTAGCAAGTCTCCCAGCGGAATTATTCTGTCCGGCGGGCCGTCTAGCGTTTATGAGGAGGGAGCGCCTAAATGCGATCCGGAATTATTCAAGCTGGGGATTCCTGTGCTTGGCATTTGCTACGGAATGCAACTCGCTTGTGAATCGCTAGGCGGAAATGTGGGGCATTGTGCGTCGCGCGAGTATGGGCGAGCCGCCTTGAAAATTGGAACCGGGCAAGGGCTGCTGGCTGGTTTGCCACCCGAGATGGACGTCTGGATGAGCCATGGCGACCAGGTCAACGAGGTTTCCGCTGAATTCGTCGCCTTGGCAGCCACGTCGACTTGTCCATACGCGGCCGTCCAGCACACGACTCTGCCGGTTTACGGTTTGCAATTTCACCCCGAAGTCACCCACACGCCGCTCGGCGCAACAATCTTACATAATTTCTTGTATACGGTTTGTGGTTGCGTCGGCCGCTGGCATTTGTCGGACTTCGCCAATCAGACCATCGCACGTTTGCGGACCGAAATCGGCTCGGATCGCGTCATCTGTGGACTGTCCGGTGGCGTTGACAGCGCGGTGACGGCGGCACTGTTATATCAGGCGATTGGTCCGCAACTGAGTTGCATCTTGGTCGACAATGGCTTGCTCCGCAAAGACGAACAGGCGGCGGTGATTGCCGAGTTTACCAACCATTTCAAAGCTGATTTGCATGTCGTTGACGCGGAAGACCAGTTCCTAAGCGCCTTGGCCGGTGTGACTGAGCCTCAGGAAAAACGCAAGTTGATCGGCAAGCATTTTATCGACTGCTTTAAGTCCGAGGCTCAGAAAATATCAGGTGCCAAATACCTGGCGCAGGGTACTTTATATCCCGACGTGATCGAAAGTGGCGCCGCGAAAGATGGGCCTGCCGCGACGATCAAGTTGCACCATAACGTGGGGGGACTGCCGGAACAATTGGGATTCGACTTGGTTGAACCTCTGCGAGATCTTTTCAAGGACGAAGTACGCAAGTTGGGGCTGGAACTTGGGCTGCCAGAACAACTCGTTTGGCGGCATCCATTTCCTGGGCCGGGGTTGGCGGTGCGCTGCTTAGGCGAAGTTACCAAGGCCAAGCTCGACGTTTTGCGCGAAGCGGATCACATTGTCGTCAGCGAAATTAAGGCGGCGGGGCTGTATCGGCAAACGTCGCAAGCTTTCGCCGTTCTACTCCCGGTGCAAAGTGTCGGTGTCATGGGGGATGCTCGCACCTACGAAAACGCGATCGCGGTTCGCTCCGTCAATACCGACGACTTCATGACGGCCGATTGGAGTCACTTGCCGTACGATCTGTTGGCACGTATCAGCAGTCGCATCATTAACGAGGTGCGTGGCGTTAATCGTGTCTGTTATGATATCAGCAGCAAGCCACCCGCTACGATCGAATGGGAATGACGCATGACAATTCGTACCGCAACCCTGCTTGCTGGAATTCCACTTGAGAACCCAGCTTTGTTTCATCGCGTGCGTTTCCCCGTTGGCGATCCCGCCGCTTGGTTAGCCATCGAGACCGACGGGAAATCGCGTACCGAGTTTATCGTTCGCGATATCGAAATGGATCGCGCGAAACGTCAAGTGAAGGTGAACCAGGTTTCGTGTCCAGCCGACTATGCGCCTGCGGGTGGCCTGTCAGGCGATCGCCCCACAGCGACAGCTCAGGCGGTGGCCGAATGTCTTAGGCAAGCTGAGGTGCAGGTCGTCATAACCGACCGAACTCTCCCCTATATCTTTGCTTGGCATATCCAACAGCTTGGAATCGCGGTCGAGTACAGTCCGGAGCTGGGAGTGCTAGATCGGCGGACCAAAGATGATCAGGAGCTGGAGTGGTTAAGCGCCGCACAACGGGTCACGGAAGCAGCCATTTTGATGGCTTGCCAAACCGTGGCACGCGCTTCGGCGGCCAGTGATGGTACGCTGCAGCATGCTGGTAGCTGTCTGACGAGCGAGAGCCTGCAGAAGATGATCAGCGCGTTCCTGCTAGACTGCGGCTACACTAACCCCCACGGCTCCATCGTTGCCACTAAGCCCGATTCAGCTGATTGCCATGAACGGGGCAGCGGTCCGTTGCGGACTGGCGAAGCAGTGATTATCGATATCTTTCCTGTCGACTCCAAGACTCACTACTGCGGCGACTGCACGCGGACAGTTGTCCATGGAGATCCTTCCGACGAAGTGCGACGCATGCATGCGGCAGTCGTCGCAGCCAAGCAGGCGGCGACCGCGGCATTGGTCGTCGGGGCCACGGCGGACGACGTTCACGGTGCAACCAAAGCCGAAATTGAGGCGCATCGGGTATCGCTTCGCCCGCGGGGAAGTCTCCGATGATCCCGTCATGCCGCACGGCACCGGTCACGGTATCGGCTTGGAAGTCCACGAGCCAATCCTGCTGGACGATAATGGTGGGACACTGCTGGCGCGCGAAGTACTGACAATAGAGCCCGGTTTGTACAGTCGCAATTTCGGAGGCGTGCGCGTCGAAGACATGGTTGTTGTCACTGACGGCGCCCCACGCAATCTGAACCAATTGCCCGAAGGACTCGACTGGCGATAGATTGCCAGCTCAATACGCTAGCAGTGTAGCTCGTTAGCAAGACCTTTGGACTTGCGGGCCAAGTGCTGGCAGAGCTGCAGACTATGGCGTTTGCTGCGTGAACATCACAGCCAACAGCGCAACGATTAGGCAAATGAATAACACCGTCAGGATTGACAGGATCCAGATGTAACGTACGCGTTTCTTGCGTTTGCGAGCCAAACGATTTCGCTCGCTATGCGTCAATGTAACTGCCGGCGAGTCGGCTGATGCACTGTTCAAGGCTGGAGTTGGCGCGCCCGCCACGGGTGGTGGCATGGAAGCGACCGAGGGTGCAGCGGCAAAATAGTCTGGAAAAGCTTGCGCACCGCTAATCCACTGTTCCCAGCCATCTCGCCAAACGAGTGCATCTTGACTAATGCGGCCCTCCAGCAACCACTGCATGAATGTGTCGCTTGGGGCTGGCCCATATTGACCGCCCGAGATTGGACGCACATACCAGGTGCCATCGGGTGCGGACTCCAAGGCTCGCGGCATTTGGGGAGTGGCGTCTGCGCTAGATGGTGCGGATTCAACCTGTAGGCTATCGGTCGTTCGATCATGCGCAGGAGATAAGTCGTGAGCAGGCATTCGCGCTTGGTCATTCTGCGAAGAGGCCGGAGGGAGGTCTCGCGCAGTTGTCGGATCGGTCAGCGAAGCATTCCTCGACTTCGACTGCCCGTGCAGCGCTGTCGATGCCTTGGGTTTAGCTGCAGCTGAGGCCGCGACCGCCACCGTTTCGGCGGATGCTGCGGCTCGTTCAATGGTTAGTGAATAGTCTGCGTCATGGGGGGGGATACGAAACTTACCGCCACACTCTGGGCAGCGCCCACGTTTTCCGCCCTGGAAATCTTTGACGTGCAATTCGTGGTCACAATGATGGCAGCGAAAACGGATTCCCACGACAGTTGCCCCTAGTTTTAAGTTGACTGTTGGCGAGCACTAATTGAAATTATCGTGGCAGTTCTGGCAACTCTGCCCGAGTTTTCCAGCGGCCTGACGAGCCAGCTCGGCATTGTTCGTTTTGACGGCCAACACGATTTGTTGAGCTTGAGTAATCATATCGTGCGCGAGCGCTTTATAGTCGTCATCGTTTGCATCGGGCATTCCGTCTTGAATGGCCGCTTTGCCCAACACGGCGACCAGTTCGGCGTAGCGTTGTAGCTCTTCATTGTTTTCTGCAAATTGCGTCTCACTGGCGGAATAGGTCGATATGAAGTCTTCTTTGGACCATTCGAGCAGTTGCATCAGCGGCACACGATCGATCAGTTTGGACCATTCAATTTCTGTTTTGGCAGCCCCGTCCAACTGCGAGCCATTCATTAGGTCGCCCAGATCGGCTAACCGTTTCTTGGCTTCGTCGTAGACTTGCCTAGAACCGACCTTGGTATTGGCTGCTGCGCGAGCCACGGCTTCGCGGGCTACACCCGAACTCGACTTCCAGCGCACATCGCCTGGATGCGTTTCGATAACTGCAAACAAGAGTGATTGCAGTGAAAATTCTTTGCGTGCTTCCTGGAATCCGCCGCCTGCGAACGCAGCTGGCGTAGTGATCACTCGATCCAATCGAAGCTTGGAGCCTTTGATGAGATCCTCGAGCGATGTAGGTGAGATAAGATTGTGCCAGGCCATGGGGTCGCTTGGGTCGCCGCTGCTGTCCAGGTTGACGCTCGAATTTGAATTGTTTGAGGGTGCAGCGTTCGAAATGGCAGCTATTTGGACGGCTGTTTGGCGAGTTGGCAATTCGCCTTTGAGAACACTGCTGACGTCGTTAAAGAAGACGCCGTCGAATTGCCCTGGCTTGAACTCTGGCGCGGCTGAGCGAGTTGGCTTCTTTCCTTGTGCTACTACTGGAGAGGCCACCAGTAGAATTGCAAGAAGGGGCGCAACGATTAGTTGTAGAGCAGTGTTCATTTCCGGATTCTTTTCATCAAGCCGGTGGATAAACACTAATTATACATCGCCAGACAGAAAATGTGGCCGTTCACGAACTTGGAGTCGACAGGAAAGGGGCGGGCGTCTTTTACAAGCCGACACATCGTGAACGGTTACCAGACAATCAACAGGCCACTACGCTGCCACTAAGTCGACAGTGACGCCAGTTCGGCGTCGAGCATGTGTTGTGGGATTCGGATGGGCGAGCCGTCTGGATTGACGCCCACTTCGAACATTTTCATCGATCGCATAATGCGTAGCAGGTCTTGTGGGATAAAAAATGGCTCGTTGCCGAAGGACTCGTCAAGGATCGCAAAAGTGAGCTCCAGCTCAGCTTGCGGTTTCCCATTCACCTCTACGTGACCTTCGACGATAGCTCCGTCGGGTTGGCGACTGAGTAGTTTGGCAGTTAGCCGCAGTTGATCTCCTGGAGTCGCCAGTTCAAAGAACTCAGCCCTACTAACTTTGGCGAGCACGACGCGCAATTGAAAATCTTCCATTTGCGACAACAGCAGGCCGCCGGTTTGAGCCATACCCTCAATGATCAAGCTATGGGGATAGTGTGGATAGCCCGGCAAGTAATCATCGAGCGGCTCCTCGGCCAGCGTCACATTCTTAATGCTGACCGCTTCTTGTCCGGAGACGAACTTTTCGAATCGATCTATCCAAAACCAGCGCATGGCTTCCCCAAGAAATGTTTTGGCAAGTCCTTTAGCTACCCGTTATAGCTTCGTCTGAACGTAGCGGCACAAGTCGTTTACGGTCAGTAAATTACCGAAATCTTGAACTCGAGGGTTTTGTTCGAATTTGCTCAAATCGGCCCACGGCAAGCGGTTCTTAAGTTCGCTGATACCTTGCTCGGTGACCTTGCCGTCCTTTACATACTCGGCATTCGTCAAGATATCATCAGGAAAGAGTTCTTCGCGAGGGATGTTGATCCCAAAAGCCTTTTCTAGCTTGAATACGATATCTAGAAAGTCAATCGATTCAGCACCCAAATCGCCCACCATGGTGGCTTCTGGCGTTACTTCATCGTCGTCGACTCCCAAGGCATCTACCAATGCTGCTTGCACTTTTTCGAAGATCTCTTCCGAACTCGCCATAATTTCTTTCCTAAAATTGGTTGAACAACTTTGTATTGGGCCATCTCAGAACTGGGAAACCACGTTCTTGGCCTAAGGTGAACGCACGCAGCGTGAACCTAAATCGCAAGGTTTATAAGGTGGGAGATTATAGCCATCTTATGGTTGTGCCATAGCCTCTTGCCGCAATTGGTCGGCCATTTGGTGCATAAACTGACTAGCAAAACGGGCAACCACATCATCTGGCTCATTGGGTACGCAATCGATAACTAACCTGCCGGAGACGGCTGTTTTTCCTTCTTTAACACCTGTCGCCTTTAAGGTAAATCGGTTTTCGTCCCGTTTGATAATCTCAGCCGTAATGGTCAGCGTCTCACCAGGCTGGACGAAGTCGGCAAACTTGACGTTTTTTGCCGCCCGAAGCAACACCAGTCCCGTCTGGTAATTGTCGGTCGCACGCACCAGGAGACAGGCCGCCTGGGACAGCGATTCAAGCATCAAAACGCCGGGCATAACAGCGAATCGTGGGAAATGGTCCTTAAATAGTCCTCCTGGCCGGTCAGTCGACGCAGGGCTTCAATTCGTACACCTGGCTCAATTTGAGTGATTTGGTCGATTTGGCAAAAGCGCATGATGATGATCTTGTTGGTAAGTCTTGTTATCCCGTGAGTTCTGAACTCGTACGAACCTATTTCTCGCCGCCCACATTTTCTACGCCGCGCGTATTTCCCGCAGTTAGGAAGAATAAATGGTGCCGGGCGATACGGCAACCGGCCTGCTGGCGAGCCCAGTTTGCATCGAATTCCTAACGGCTTGGGCAATCTTTGTGCCTCGTGCTTTGTGCCTCGTGCCCCGCGAGATAGCAAGCTTACTCAAACACTTTCAAATGGTTTTCCTATTTGGAGCGGGCTTGCAAGCTTTTATCGAGCTTGACGTTGGTTCACGCATCAGGTCCATTCGCATGGGGGCGTTGCCTAGTCTGGCTTAGGGGTTATTGGGCGGGGAGGCTTTCCCCCTAAAAAGTGGCGTACACTGTCATGTTCTGCTTGGCCTAGACATGTTTTCTCGGGTAGAATTGAGACGATTGGCGGAAGTGAATGCGTGGTTTCTCAAGGACATGGGCTGCCGACTTGCCCTTTTTTAGGAACAACTAATGAAGAATCCAAAGCGATTTGGTCATTTTCTGCTTCACGGCGCTTCCATTGGCTTGCTCCTAGTCTGTTCCATTTGCATTGCTGCCCCCAATCCAGATGTAGAGTCCGGAGTTGCCGAGGCGTCACCCAGGAGTTCAACCAATTTGGCCAAATCCGCGACATGGAATTGGCCCGATGTTTCCGCATTTGAAGAGCAGCTAATCAGTTACCTTGACCAGCAGTCGGCCAGTAGCGAAGTCCGCTCAGCGGTGCAGGAATACTGGAAGAATTCCGCTGCGGCCGTTCGTGGCCCAGAATTGCTTGATCGCCTGTTAGACGCGAGTGCCATCATCGAGCCGCGATTGGCTGAGTTGATCAGTCGTTTGCGATCACCTGGTGAGGAGCTGCGACCGCTAGGCGAGTTGCCTTGGTTGACCAGTGACGTCCCCGGTTGGCTGCAGGATACGGTGCGTTTGGCTTACGGTCGCGCAATGGCCCAACGGCAATTGATTGATGAATCATTGGAAACGCTGGCCGGCTTGGACATTCAACAAGTATGTGATCCGGCGAGCTTATTATTTTATCGAGCTACCTGTGAGCACCATTTGTTGAAGAAAACGGAGTGCTTGTCAAATGTTCGACTGCTGCTGGAGCGCGAGCAAGAATTGCCAACGCGTTTTGCTCAAGTTGCACATTTGATCGAAGCAGACATTCAGCCTCTCGAGGATGATTCGCTGAGCGAGGTTTCACGATTGATGTTTGACGTCCGTCGTCGCTTGGATTTGGGGCGTGCGGGCAAACGAGTGCGTGAGGAAGAGCAAGATATCGTTGACAAATTAGATAAGCTGATTGAAAAGATTGAACAACAGATGCAACAACAGCAGCAACAGCAGGCTAGTGCAAATGGGCAACAGCCTAATCAGGCAAAACCCATGGAAGAAAGCCAAGTTGCTGGTGGTTCCGGACCTGGCGACGTGGATCAAAAGGAACTGGATGAACGCGGCAACTGGGGAAATTTGCCTCCTGCCCAGCGCCAGGAAGCTTTGCAGCGGTTGACGGAAGAATTGCCGAGCCATTACCGCGAAGTGATCGAAGGCTACTTTCGTCAATTGGCCAAGGATCGCAGCTAAGTCCCTACCGCACAACAAGCCTACCTGATGATTCTCGTAATTGATAACTACGACTCCTTCACGTACAACCTTGTCCAACGCATGGGCGAGATTGACCCCGATGTAGATATTCGTGTAGTCCGAAATGACAAGATCACGATTGAGGAAATACGTAGTCTGTCGCCGGCGCGCATTTTGATTTCTCCTGGCCCCTGTTCACCGTCCGAAGCGGGCATCAGCGTAGCCATTGTCGAGCAGTTAATTGGCGAATTTCCGATCCTGGGGGTGTGCTTGGGGCATCAGTCGATTGGCCAAGCGTTAGGAGGCAGGATCGTTCGAGCACCCGTGTTAATGCACGGCAAGACCGACTCCATCTATCACGATGGCCGCGGCTTTTTTGAGGGGCTAGCGAACCCATTCATCGCGACCCGCTATCACTCGCTGGTCATTGAACCTAGTAGCCTTCCTCCGGAATTGGAAGTCTCCGCCTGGGTTGATGACGCACACGGCCGGCAGATCATGGCTGTACGTCATCGAGAATTTCCCTTGGTCGGTTGGCAGTTTCATCCGGAGAGCTTTCTCACCGAACCGGGAATTGAACTCCTGCGTCGGTTCCTGCAATGGAATTTGCCAGTGCTCAGCTAGTGGTTAGAATCTGTCAAATTAATGCGCCGATCTCCTTCTCCTCTCCTCCAAAGAACTAACTGACAACATGCTCTGCGTGACTATCGGAAGAAGTCGACACAAGGCGATGATCGCCGAATATCAGCACCTGGCGGAAATTGGTGCCGAGTTAGTAGAGATGCGGCTGGATTATGTCGGTCGCCATATCGACTTGTCGCGCCTACTCGCAAATCGATATTGTCCTGTCGTCATCACTTGCCGAAGGCGTGAGGATGGTGGTCGTTGGGAAAAGACCGAGGCGGAGCGCCAAATGATTCTTCGCAGTGCGATCGCTTCGGGCGTCGACTTTGTCGATCTCGAAGAAGATATCGCCGCGTCGATTCCACGCTATGGCGCGACCAAGCGTATCGTGAGCTTACACAACTTTGATTTCACGCCGGACGACTTGCCTGCGATCCATGCTCGCTTGGCAGCCTTGGACGCTGACATCGTGAAGATCGCTACGATGGCCAATTCATTCGCTGACTGCGTTCGCATGTTGGACTTGGTACAGAATGCCAAAGTTCCCACGATTGGCCTGTGCATGGGTGATATTGGCGTTGTAACCCGCATTTTGGCCCTGCACTACGGGGCGCCGTTCACCTATACCACCTTGACCGCCGAGCGGAAGATCGCTCCAGGCCAAGTTCCATTTGAAACAATGCGAGATCTGTATCGTCCGCATGAAATTGATGATCAAACCCGACTTTTTGGCGTGGTCGCAGACCCGGTCTCTCACTCGCTCAGCCCATTGATCCACAATACAGCGTTTAAGAAATCAAACCTGAACTGTCGGTACCTGCCATTTCGTGTGCCGCACGATGACCTATCCCTTTTTTTGCAGTGGTGCAAGCAGTCGCGAGTTGAGGGTCTAAGTGTGACGATCCCGCACAAGGAGACGATGCTCGGCATGGTGGCATCCGCTGAGTCGGCCGCAACGGGTATTCGAGCCATTAATACGGTCTCGATCCGCGGTGAAGATACAATAGGCTATAACACGGACTACCGCGCGGCCATGGACTGTCTAACCGAGGCGTTGAAGACACAGAAAACCATTCAGAATTTGGAAGCTCGTGACGACGACTTGTTCCGCGGGCGTGGAGTACTGTTGCTCGGTGCCGGTGGTGTCGCGCGCGCAATTGGCTATGGCTTGCGTCAACGCGGCGCTTTAGTCGTTATCAGCAGCCGGACGGAAGAACGCGCACAAAAATTGGCCACAGACATCGGGGGCCGAGCTCTGGCCTGGAGCAATCGGTACGAAATGAAGCCAGGTATCCTGGTCAATTGTTCACCCATCGGCATGCATCCAGATATTGATCGTACGCCCTACGACAAAGAGAAGCTTAATGAGGACATGATTGTCTTTGACACCGTTTACAATCCAGAACAAACAGTGTTAGTCAAAGATGCACGCAACGTTGGCTGCTTCGTCGTCAACGGCTTGGACATGTTCGTCCGTCAGGCTGCTTATCAGTTCAAGCTATTCACTGGTCTAGAACCCCCTTCCGCGCTCATGCGAGAAACCGTAAAGCGCGCGACCTCACCCGTGAAATTCTAATACAGTAGCTGTCTTTTCAGCAGTGCCCCACCGATGAGATGTCGCAGGCAGGGAGATGTGGTTGTTTGGGTTTCGAGATTTAGGCTGAAAAGACTCCCGACCCTGTCACAAGGAAGTAACTCAGTGTGTCGCCCGAATCTTCACCCAGTCTGCTAGTCTCGGAGAGATTCGCTGATGTGGTTCACTCTCTCTTAGGCTTCACCGACTGAGCACATTATCGATGGCGGTAAAGTAGTGCGAGCATTGCAAGTACTCTAATTCTGCGTGACTGCGTCCGACCGCGCTACAATCGTACTGAACGATTTTTTCATTCGCATTCAAGGGTGAGACGGCACGGGTAACCATCAGTCCCGCAAAGCCAGCCGCGATAGGGTCTGTGTTACGGTCAAAGTATCGAAAACGACGCAGGATCGGATCTCGCGAATTGTACAAGTTGATCATTTTGTCTACTTGCTCAAATGCCATCGAATAGCGCCCATTGACGCCTAGAGCGGTTCGATCGAAGGCAGGCGCAATCAAACTAACTCGCATGAGTGGTACCTCGCTGGGTGTGTTGCACATGGCTTGGCCGTCCAACGCTCCTCCGGCTAATAAATGCAGTGAACCACACACAATGGCACCACCAAAACTGTAGCCCAGCAGTCCAACTGGCTGCTCTGGCGAGAGGTCTTGGACGAACTTAGCCAAGTAGTTCGACGAAGCTGAGATCAGCGGTTTCTTCGAAATGACATCGCGAGCGGGCCGATCGTCCTTTTCACTCGGCCATGAGAACAAAATAAAGCGAAGTGGTCGGTCGGAGCGACAGGCCAACGCCTTGTAGACACAAATTGCCCGATTGCGCGCATCGCAGACTGGCATCCAATTGCCATGGACATAAATGATCGTTTGTGTCTCGGGTTCGTGAGACGCTTCGATAATGCTTGATGCTGTTGATGGATGCCAGCAACCAACTTCCCAGCGATGAACATCCCATGGCACGTCACATTGAACCCAGCATTTTGGCAAACGCCGTGTGCTCACTTCCCATACCGCATCTTCAGATCTCTTTCCGCCGGGCTCACAGACCTGTCCGAGCGGCAAATCGCTCAGTACGAGCTCCTGCGCACGAACAATCTGGCTGTCGCACATCAGACCGAGAAGCGCGCAAACGGCGATGGTCCAAACTCGTTTGGTCCATGTTCCGCGCTGTGCTTTGACTCTCGTTTCGAATTGCAAGTTAGTCTCGTCTTATATGCGATATCAAATGCCATCTGATCGTTACATTCGTTACGATCAGCTCCATTCCACCCATGCCACCGGTGGCTAGCGTTGTTCCACTCACTTAATTTCTCGAACGATGCTTAGTCAAGTCCTGCCTACGGACCCATGGAATGTGGCGAGCCGTAAGCGCTCCGTTCAACCATCGGGCAAATGATGTGTAGTTGTCGCTACATGTTTAAAAAATTCATCATGTTTCGTTTGCACATCGTTTACCGTGTCGTAGAGTTTTGCAGTTGAATTTGGATCCTAACGATTATTGAGACTTTGTCACAGGGGAAAGAAAATGAAAAGAATTGCATTACTTGGCTTGTTACTGACTTTGAGTGTTGGATGCGGCAAAGGATGGTTGCCATCATTGCGTGGAGCGAGCTGCCGAGGTGGTTGTCTCTCCGCTCCTGCAGCCTTGCCCGCACCCAAACACAGCAGTGACTGCGCCACATGTGTTGACGGTGGCTATGCCAGCGGCTATTCGAATTATACGGATCGCGGCGAAGTCATCGCGGATACTGGTTATTATGGCAGTGGTGTTATTTCCAATGGATATCCTGCGGAAGGATATGTTAACGACGGATACGTTCTGCCAGGCAACATCGTCGAAGGTACTCTAGTTCAGCCTAGCGTTGCACCTCCCGCAAACTAGCTCGCGCTCCTTGGTATAGGCAGCAGCCTGAGAAGCCTATCCCACGAGATCCCAAGACAAAGACCGCTCTGTGACGCGCCAGAGGGATCCAACTAAATCGCGTCACAGCGATCCAAAAGATTGCAACTGTGCCTTCGGGGGGAGGCACAGTTGACAATCTTTTTCTTGTTACCGTTCACGATGTACCGGCTGGTGACAGGGTTGGGAGTCTTTTCAGCCCAAAATTGCTCAACCCACTAGTAACCACATGTTCCTACCAGCGGTATCGCATGGGAGATGGGTGCTGCTGAATAAACTTCGACCCTTTCCTGTCTGATCCAAGTTCAAGTTCGTGAACGGCTACTTTTTTCTTTTGCATCTGCAAGAAATCGGACCACAATGTGACTTGGCACGCCAATCGCACTGTGCTCTCCTATCGATGTGGCGGGCGATTGTAACGACCCTCACAAAAGTCACTTGGCTGTGGACCCTGGTATGACCCTCGAGCAACAATTCGCCGGACACTCGCTTCCCTATTTGAATTTCAAATGCCTGTTACTCACTGGCGGGATCTTGGCCGTCGCCGCTGCCAGCGGTTGGGCGCAAGTGCCCAATAACGCTTCCTCCAATGATCCAAGTGAACCAGCCGTTGTAGCCGCTGACGGTGAAGTGTCTCCACTGCAGTACATCGCGCCGAAGTCCATTGAGATGCAAGTAGGCGTGCAAATTGTGGCCGGTGATGGCAACATGCTCAATACAATTGCGATGACGGTATTTCCTACGGACTGGCCGGAGCAAACCGTCGAAGTTGTCGAAGTCAACGTGCCGCCGGCACTTCGCTATAGTTTTCGGGATCTACCCCACAACAATCGTCAACTTCTCTTTGAATCGCAAATGATTCCAGGCGGTTCTCGTCAACTAGCGACCATCAAGGTACGCATTGAAAAGAAACATATCGTGGGTCCCGAGGATACCACCGCCTTTGTCATTCCACGTCGTACCAGTCGCGACATCCGAAATTTCTTAGGCAACAGTCCTTACATCGAAGCCGACGCGGGAGAAATTCGCAAGATCGTACGTGAGGTAGACGAAACTCAACCTCTTAACGATTGGAAGCGGGTCGAAGCACTTTACGATTGGGTCCGCGACAACATCGAGTATGAAAACGGCGAATTGAAAACCGTCCGCGAAGCGCTTAAGGACCGTAAGGGTGATTGCGAAGAAATGACCAGTACATTTGTTGCCCTTTGTCGTGCGGCAAAAGTGCCTGCGCGGATGGTCTGGATCCCGAACCACTGTTATCCCGAGTTCTATCTCGAAGACAGTGCCGGCGAAGGGTACTGGTTTCCCTGTCAAGTCGCAGGGACTCGCAACTTCGGGTCTATGCCCGAGTACTTGCCAATTCTACAAAAAGGCGATCGCTTCAAGGTTCCTGAGAAACGGGAAGTGCAACGTTACTTGGCCGACTATCTAAAGTCTGGTAAGGTGCTGGGACGCACCAATCCGCAGGTTGAATTTGTTCGCCAATTGCTGGGTGATGCGGCGAACCTTCGTTCCCCTGATTTAGGCGGTGCCGAGAATCCGTAGTTCGCCAGTCTACCGTAGTGTATACCTGTGCTGTTCGTTGCCAGCCGTATCCAACAGTCGAAAGTTCAATTCGCGCGCGTCCGCAGCGCCGCGCAGCTCAATTTCCAAGTAGCCGCCAGCGACACGTAAGAACTGATGGATGTCTGGACGAAAGTCCGACTGTTTCCAACCACCAGCGTGGCGTTCGCTAACGGGTCCGACGGAGAATTCATGCAGGCCGCTCTCCGGATCGACGCTATGGAACTGCCAATGCCGATCGCCACATACCGATACGGTGTTCGGATAGCTGGCTAACATTGCTCGTACCTCGCGACCCTCGGTCGCAAAATCTGGGTTGGAGTGGTTGTCATGTTTGTTGTCTCGATCGGGTCCCACCAGCGGCGTCGGTGAAATGATGACTCGAAACTTTGCTGTCGATGCGTCCAGCGTCTGCTTCAACCATTCTTTCTGTTCTTTTCCCCAAATACTTTTCGTCGGTCCATCTGCCGCGATATTGGGGCTACGATAGTCGCGACCCTCCATCAGCCAGACTTGCAGGTCCGGTGTAATGCGCATTGTGCGGTAGCCTCGTTCGGGCAATCCGGTCTGTTGCTTGAAGATCCGCTGGCCATCTTCAAAGGTGAATGCGCCAGTCCAACCATGACTGGTACCTGGCCAGGAATCATCAACGTATGTGTCATGATCGTCCTTGAGGAAATACGTTGGCACGCGTTTATGAAACTCGAGCAGAGTCGGCAGGGAATAGGTTCGCTGCCAGTGATAATAGGCGGTTGGAATGTCTCGAGCCAATGCATCATAGTAAACCACATCGCCAGCCATCACAAATGCGTCAGTCTGACGCTGCAGCATCGTGCGATAGACATCAAATCCATGGGGACCATCGCGATCATCAAAGCTTTGGCAGGTACCAACGGATAACTTGAAATCCGAAACGCTCGTGCCGGTGCTTTCTAGGGTCGGCAAGGTCTTGAAACGTCCGCTAAGTGAACTGGTGACTTCTTCGTCGATCAGATTACGTGTTTGCGTTCGAACTTCGTAGGTTGTGCCGGGGGCCAAACCATCAAAGTCGACCAACGCCGAGTAATCCGTCGCAAACTGAACCGCCTGCCAATCGCTATAGGCCCATTTTCCCTCCTTGAGGATTGCCGCACGCATGTATGCTTCGACGCCAGGCACCGCATGTCGCAGACCATCAGCTCCTGACTCGGGCAAGATCGGAAGTTCGTTCTTCTTGCCTTTCTTGGCGGGTTTCTCAAACTCGATCTTCGGCAGGTCGCCCAAGTTTGGTAGCGGCCAGCGCGTCGCTCGCATCCAAACGCGGGCCGAGTGCTGCGTAACTTCGACAATCCGCATGCCCGTCGCTTGCTGGGGTTCGGCACTGGTATCCACCAACTGGCTGGGCGATTCAGCGTGCGCATGTTCCTGTTCATGGATTTCGATCATCTGTGATGCCAGGGCGTATAGACTACCGTAGTCCAGCACGCGCAAAATGCCCGGCAGCACAGGTGCCAACTGTGGATCCCGATTGGGATTCGCAATGTGCAGCTTGGTTACGATCTTTTCTTCGTTTTGTTCTTGATAGTCATTGGCCAGCAGCGCGGCCAGTATGGTCAAAGCGGCATGTCGTCCGCTGCCGTACAGCTCGACTGAATTCACTGCGGGCTGAGTGGCGATCCACTGGATGCCGGTCAGCAGATCGCCAAGCATAATCGTATCTGGCGTTTCGCCCAGCAAGTACAGGCGTCTTACGATCATGTGCGCCTGCTTGACGGATGTTGCATCACCCAGCCAAGTAGCTCCGCGCCACCGCAAAAAGTAATGCGTCCGTTCCGGAAAGGCTTTCAATGCGCTAGCGATCTCGGGTGTTTCTTCGGCCAGGTTTTCTGCGTTCCAGCGTGGGCCGTCAGCGACAATATGGACGATTGGACTTGCCGCCTCGTGGGGACCAACACGTAACAATTGAATTGCGTCATCGGCGGTGGTGAACAGTTCCCATGCCCCCAGTTCGCCATTTCCGCTAGCTTGCGAATGAAACTCGTCGACAGCGATTCGACTGGGAACAGAATTTATACGCTGTAGTTCTGGCAGCCAGTTGGTTTGCCAAGTCTCGCTTGATCCGGCAGCTTGCGCAGCGGAGCCGCCAGTTGGCACAAACCAGCTTGCTACAGATGTAACTTGTTCGTCTGGTGGAATCTCTGATTCGAAGGCAACCAGTCGTGCTGCATCGATTTCTTTGGTAGCGGCGGAATCGATGAACGGTTCGACGCCAGGCTGCAAGTGCTTGAGCAGCCATTTGAACGCGCCGACCTGCAACTCTTGTGTGTCTTTATGAGGCCCAGGCGTAATGAGGACACCGTATTTTTCAGCCGCACCCAATCGATCGTAAAGTGTGTCTAGCTGTGAATGAATGCGCATTACGCCGTCGAGAGGAAAAATGCCATCCGTGTCGGAGTTCGCCAACAGCAGCGGTCGCGGTGCCACTAGCGCAGCCAATTTCGCATAGTCCCAGCCAAAATAGTTGACGAAATACATACAGTCACAGTGCCCTTCGACGCAGCCATCGACGACATGGTTTCGCAGGTCGGTGATGCCGGCCACCGGCACGGCGACTCCTATGCGTTCGTCCAAGGCTGCGGCAAACCAACTGTAAGCTCCACCGCCGCTGCGTCCGGTAATTCCGATTCGTTTCCCATCTACACCTGGAGTTTCGCACAGTAGGTCGACACCCCGCATGGCATTCCACGCTTCTACGCCCGCAGGTGTGTAGCCGCGACTAATCCAATCCCAACGCCCCAGTTTGTAGGTTCCATGATGCTCGCCGTGGAACTCGCCCAATTGAATTGTGTCGATCATTAGGCAGACGACACCGTGTCGTGCGAGCCACAAACCATGGTGCTGATATGCGGTCTTGTTACCGAGCAATCGACCATGCTCTGTTGCTCGGGCGTGTCCGCAGACATACAACACGGCCGGCCAGCCATCAGCCGGTGCAGATCCCGTTGGTTGGTATAGATTAGCGGCGACATACAAACCTGGACGCGACTGGTAGTGCAAGCGATCGACGTCTACGCCCGCTAGCGAGATCGTGCCTGTGACGGTGGTCTTAAGGTCGGTCTTTTCCGGCCAAGGGGACAACCCCAGCATCTCTTGCAATTCGCTGCGCCACTGCCGCTGAGTCGCCGGCCAAGTATCCCGTGTCACCGTCGCCAGTTCGTCCAGCGAGTTCTTCTCAAGCTGACGCGTGCGCTGGGCGGTGTAGGCCTGCCATGAGCTTCCGTCCAATAGCGCCTGAGCTTGGTTTTCCATTCCGTACCACGAGATGTAGCCGCCAAGCAGAATGATTGCGATTCGATTCAATTGAGCGAACATGAGCCTCTCCAAGTTGGTTGATAGCCACGATTCTACACGATGGAGAACAGTTTGCAGCAGAGATCGTTCAATCCGGATTCAACAGCTGCAGACGCGCTCGTGGCAGCGGGAGGGAAACGCCCTGCAGCCGATATGCGACGACTGATTGGGGGACGAAGCACGTAAATAACTTGTAACCGTTCACGAAGTGTCGGCTTGTGTGACAGGGTCGGGAGTCTTTTCAGCCTAAATCGCTTGCCCCATTAGCAACCTCATGTTCCTACCAGCGGCATCTCCTCGGTGGCCGGCGCTGCTGAAAAGACTCCCGACCCTTTCCCGTCGACCTCAAGTTCGTGAACGCCTACCATGACTTTTCGATTCAATGGTTCGAACTGGGATAGAAAGCCTGTTGTCGAGTAACGGCAGAAACAAGTTCAACATGGCCGAGTCGACTGGGGAGCACGAATCGAAGCGTACCATGTTCGACTTTCTTGTCGTGCTGCATGACTGCCCACAGTGCATCGGGATCGGCATCGCCAAAGGAGGTGGGCAATTCGAACGCGTGCAGCAAACGCTCCTGTCGCTCTACAAGTGCTCGGTCAATGCGACCGAGCCGTTCCGCTAGCAAGGCCGCTTGATGCATGCCGATGGCCACCGCTTCACCGTGTAGCAGTGTTCCATAGCCTGACACGCTTTCGTAAGCATGTGCAAAGGTGTGACCGTAATTGAGGATAGCGCGCCGTCCGGTCGTTTCACGTTCATCGTCCCTGACGACGGCCGCCTTGGCCTTGCATGATTCAGCCACGATATGTGCGATCGCAGCGGGTTGTTTGTTGACGATCGCATCGACGTTTTGTTCTAGATATTCGAACAAATCCGGCAGAAGAATCATGCCGTATTTTACGACTTCTGCCAAGCCTGATACAAATTCACGACGTGGTAATGTATTCAGTGTGGCTGTATCGATGGCAACGAGACTGGGTTGCCAGAAAGCGCCAACAATATTTTTGGCACCTGGCAAGTTGATTCCGGTCTTGCCGCCGACACTTGAATCAACTTGGCTAAGCAAAGTGGTGGGGATCTGTACCAATGGCAAACCGCGAGCAAAGGTAGCCGCCATGAAGCCTGCCAAGTCGCCGACGACACCGCCACCAATGGCAATCACAAGACTACCACGATCGGTGTGTTCGGCGAGCATGCGTTGCCAAAGTTGTTCCGCCATCTGTACGGACTTACTGGCCTCTCCGCTTGGCACGGGAGCAAGGGTACAGCGCATGTCGCTATCGACGAGACCTTTCTGAACGGTATCGGTAACATACTGTACGTTTTCATCGGCTATCAAGACCGCGTGGCGAGCCCTTGGGAATTCCTCCCGTAACCATTGTGGGACATTCGCCGTCAGACCGCTCCCAATGTGAATCGGATACGCTCGCTCCAGCAATTCAACGTGGACAGTCTCAATGGTCAAACTCAAACCTTTCCATGTGCATGTTCGTAGGCGGTGATCTTCTCCTCATTTTCCAACGTCAAGGCGATGTCGTCTAAGCCATTGAGCAAGCAATGGCGGCGAAATGGCTGGACTTCGAACTCGAGCGAGAGTCCATGGCTATCGGTGATGAAGCAAGTTTCCAGGTCGACTTCGAGTTCATAGGTCCCGTGGCTTTGCGTCCGTTCGAATAAGTCATCGATCACCGCCTCAGGTAGCTTGACTGGCAAGACACCATTCTTGAAGCAGTTGTTGAAGAAAATATCGGCGAATGAGGGCGCGAGGACGACACGAAAGCCGTAGTCTTCGAGTGCCCACACCGCATGTTCGCGACTCGAACCACTGCCAAAGTTGCGGCGCGTCAGCAGAATGGAAGCGCCTCTTGCGTTAGGCTGGTTTAACTCGAATTCGGGATTGTTTGAACCATCGTCATTGAATCGCCAGTCAAAGAATAAGAATTCTCCGAATCCGGTTCGCTCAATCCGTTTCAAGAACTGCTTCGGAATGATTTGATCGGTGTCGACGTTTGCGCGGTCGAGCGCTGCGACAGTACCACGATGTCTGGTGAATGCTTGCATGAGATGAACTTTAAGTTGGATTTTGCGATGCCGTTTAAGAGTTTAGAGTCGACCCTGTCAAGCAAGCCGACACTTTGTGAACGGTTACGATTTAGCTATTGTAATTCCAGCCACGGATGTCTTCGAAATGTCCTTCGATGGCAGCGGCGGCGGCCATGGCGGGTGATACCAAATGCGTACGGCCACCCTTGCCTTGCCGACCTTCGAAATTCCGGTTGCTAGTCGACGCGCAGCGTTCGCCTGGCTCCAACCGATCTGGGTTCATGGCTAGACACATGCTGCAACCCGCTTCGCGCCAGTCAAAACCCGCCTCGCGGAAGATCTGGTCAAGTCCTTCCTGTTCGGCTTGACGCTTGACTTGACCGCTCCCTGGCACAACCATTGCGTTGACGTTGGAGTTTACACGGTAGCCTTTGACCACACGCGCGGCAGCTCGTAGGTCTTCGATGCGAGCATTCGTGCAAGAGCCGATGAAGACGCGGTCAATGCTGATCTGAGTGATTGGCGTGCCTGGTTTCAGGTCCATGTATTCCAACGAGGCGGCCGTACTCTTCTGCTCGGTTTCGTCGCCCGCGTCACGCGGATCGGGAATATTCGCAGTAACGGAACTGACCTGACCTGGGTTAGTGCCCCAGGTGACTTGCGGTTCAATATCAGCGCCTTCGAATTTGCTTACTTTGTCGTAGTGAGCGCCAGCGTCGCTTGGTAATTGCTTCCACCTCTGAACGGCCGCCTCAAAATCGTGGGGCGCAAACGGGCGACCACGCAGGTATTCAAACGTTGTCGCATCGGGTGCGATCATGCCAGCTCGCGCTCCAGCTTCGATCGACATATTGCAGACGGTCATGCGTTCTTCCATCGACAACTTGCGAATCGCAGAACCGGTGTATTCTAGTACATAGCCGGTACCACCATGGGTTGTGATCTGACCGATTAGATAGAGGATCAAGTCCTTAGCGGTCACCCCTTCGGCCAGTTCGCCACCGACACGTAGTTCATAGGTCTTAGGCAGATATTGCAGCAATGTTTGCGTAGCCAGGACGTGTTCAACCTCGCTGGTGCCGATGCCAAATGCCAATGCGCCGAAAGCACCGTGCGTTGCTGTATGACTATCGCCGCAGACGATGGTCATCCCCGGCTGGGTGTAGCCAAGTTCTGGACCGATAATGTGCACGATGCCCTGATGGGTATCATTCAAGTCGTAGAGTTTAATGCCGAATTCTTTGCAGTTTTCCCGCAGCTTGTCAACTTGCTGTTTGGAAATCGGATCAGCGATCGGCAGGCTGCGGTCGGTCGTAGGAACGTTATGATCGGGAGTTGCGATCGTGCGTTCCGGCCGACGCACTTTGCGTCCACTCAATCGCAAACCTTCGAACGCTTGCGGACTCGTGACTTCGTGGACTAGTTGCAGATCCACGTAAAGCATTGTCTGCTTGTTGGATTCGGCGAAAACAACGTGCTCGTCCCAAATCTTTTGGAACATGGTTCGCGGAGAACCGCCATTACTTATCATGAACTCTACCTGTTAGACTGTTCTAATTACTGGGGTTGGTGGATGGCGTATCCATTGCCTGGATAAGGGAGATAATGTTATTCACAAGGCATCTTGTAAACTCGGGGCTGGTAAACTCGGGGACAGGTCTGCGACGCTCAAGGATGTAGTGGAACATGGAAACTGTCAAGCGTTCTTGACAATGGCCGCACAATTCGCATACTGCCCACCTTGGGGGTGGTTGTCTGCCCGAATGCCGCGTGGAGTCGTTCTCGTCCTGGGCTTTGCCTGGATGGGGATGTTGCTGGCTTGTCGCCAGCAGCCCGAATCGCTGTACCGCGTTAGCTCGTCCTCCATGGCACCTGGTCTTCAGGGGCCGACACGACGAGCTGTATGCATGGCCTGCTCCCGCGTCACGCTGGTTGCAGCCGAAACAGCCAACGCTCAATTCACCACCCGTTGTTTCCTCTGCGGAGGCCATTCTGAGTTGCAGTCAGAAACGCTGCCAGGACAATCCGTATCCGTCACAACACTGGCGAAGGACCAAGCGATCCGTCGGTTGGATCGGATTGTCTTTCGATCGCCCGGAGGTCCGGACCAAGTCAAACGCGTTTGGGCTCTGCCCGGCGAACGGGTCAGTTTTCGCCAAGGCGAATTGTGGATCAACGGAGCGAGATACCAGAAGGGGCTCGCCGAATTCCGTCAAGTTGCCTTGCCAGTAGCTGCAACCACGCTGCATCTCTCAGCCAACAGTACCGTTGCTTGGCAAGCTGCTCGCCCAACCCGCAATTGGGAACCTGGTGTCCCTGCCGAGCAATGGCTCAAGCCGGGCCCAATCGTCGATGACTTCGAGTTTAATCAAGGAGTGCCGCGCAGCTTGCATCCCGTCGACGACTTTTTGATTGATGTCGAGTTGTCGAACGCATTAGAAGAATCTCTGGATCTAGAACTGTACGCGCACGGTCGAGTGATCGCCGTTCACATACACGCGGTTGGCCAAGCTCGGGAAACGAACAAGCCAGACCTGCCCTGTCATCGACGTTTCTCCCTTGGCGTTTGCGACGAACGCGTGTTCCTCGATAGTGATCAGACCTCGCAAGTGTTACCGCTGGAGGATTTCACTGACTTGACTAGAGAAGGTGCTCAGCCCGGCGACAAGACTCACTGGGCGCGATTTACCGCCGCTTCGCAGATAGGAGATGTAAATCTGCATGTCTGGCGCGATCAGTATCTATTGCAAAGCGACCAGCAGTGGCAGTACGCAGACTTTGGCCAAGTACCGACCGACAGCTTTTTTGTTTTGGGCGACAATCTGCCGGTCTCCATCGATAGCCGTCATGAACTAGGTCCTGTACACAGATCTCAGATCGTTGGCAAAGTCCAGTAAGGCTCGGCGAATATTAGTACTCGCGCAAGGCTATTTCATCAGCGCGTTGAGTTCAGCACTTAGCTGTCGAATATCGTCCATCGTGTAACGCTTCTGAGCTGCTAGCGTGCGAGCGGAATTCGTCCAGGAGAACTCGCGTCCAGGCGGCAAGCCTTCCAAGGCAAACGCTCGTTCACTTGGGATGCCGAGAATAAAGGCATTGCCATCGATGTGGATCTTACGATCTTCTTCTAAACCTGACGGCAGGTGTCGGAGCGGTGCATCAACGACACGCAATTCACCGCCCGAATCTTCAGCCAGCATCCAGATCAACGATGCGTTCTCTCCCGTTTGTGAATCGATCCAAATAAAGTGACGCATGATAACGGACTGATGTTTGTCATCGAGGAGCACATTGGCAGGTGCATCAAAGATAGCGAGCGTTGAAGTGCGCGCGATCCCGCGGGCTTTCTTGAGCTGCTTCTCATTCTCAAGTAGCATCTGCTTCTGGATAAAGCCTAGTTGCAGGCCTTGTTCCGCCGCCGAGCTCGATGAAACGACTTGGGTAACATTTTCGATCTCAGAACTGTATCCCAATCCAACTTCTCTCAGCCGAAATCGAGGGGACGGTCCGGGAGCATTGGGCACCTGTTCAACTGTCGCCAAAATCGTCAGCACAAAAGTAGATACGGAATCCCGAACACTGGTGGATAAAGCACTAATATCGCCACTGGCGATCCGCGGCCGGGCCAACAACACAATTCGATTCCAACGCACACCATCAGGATTGTTGACGATAGTCCCAGCCGCAATGATAGGCAGTCGGGAGTCGGCCTGCGAACTTGTGGTCTGCGAACCTGTGGTCTGCGAGTATGCGGGATGCGCCCATCCAAGTAATACCAGCACTACGACCACGAGGTGTGAGCGCCGCTGTGTCATAGGCCACAATTCGCTATGATGATGGCGATCGTCGCAGCCCACAACATCGATGCGGTCGTTGGATGTGTTATTCATTTGATTCCATATTCCAAATCAGTGATTCCATATTCCAAATCAGCACCAAACGCTGGCTGAGCAACGTTCGAGAATTATGTGTTGTGGGATTCACCAGAATCCCCGAATGCGAGGAATTCTGGCGAATTCCACTACTTCGAATACCTGGGGCTGATCACAACCACGCGCGACTACTTACTTCCGCAGGTCGAGTTCACACTGCATTCTAGGGACGTTCATGCACGAAGCAAGTCAGACACAGGTACTCGCCCCGCTGCTAGAGTTGCGCAATGTGTGCAAGACGTACACGGATGGAAATGTGCTAGCGCTGCGTGATGTTTCCTTGCAGATTCACGCTGGCGAGTTTGCAGGCATTACTGGCCCGAGTGGCTGCGGCAAGTCTACACTGCTGCATATGCTCGGTGCCTTGGACCGTCCTACCTCGGGCGAAGTGTTGTGGAATGGGAATTCCATCTTGGACGGTCGCAATTTGGATCGACTTCGGTCCCGAGAGTTTGGCTTTGTTTTTCAGTCTTTTTACCTGCTGCCTAATTTGACGGCGCTGGAAAACGTGCAATTGCCAATGTTCGAAGGCGATTTGCCTTTGCCGCAACGCGTGATCGAAGCGAAACGGTTGCTGAACTTGGTAGGACTTGCCGAGCGGATGGAGCACTTACCGAGCCAATTGTCGATTGGACAACGGCAACGGGTCGCTATTGCCCGCGCCTTGGCGAATAGTCCTGCAGTTATTTTCGCGGACGAACCAACAGGCAGTTTAGACAGCCACAGTGGTCGAGAAGTCATGGAGTTGCTGTGTAGGCTTAACGCGGAGTCGGACACAACGCTCGTGGTCGTTACGCACGATGAAGCTATTGCTGCCAGCTGCCCTCGCCGAATCCAAATGCTAGACGGAGCCATTGTCTAGCTTGCTGGGCAACGGGCTGCCGTGCTAAGCCCGGAAGGCCTCAGGAGTTGTCCATAAAAGAAAAACGTAACCGTTCACGATGTGTCGGCTTGTGTCCCATTCGGTAACTTATAGTACGGACGGTGTCTAAGGCGAGCGGCAGATGAGTTCTTACCTGGCGTAGTGGATTTCGCCAGAAATCCTTCGACAAAAGGGAATTCTGGCGAATTCCACTACGGTAACTTTTCACCTGCCGTTCGCCTAAGCACATAACCCTGTACCAATTTACAAGGAATCAGCACGCGCGATGCCTCAAGTACGATTGATTGGATTGGTGCTGTTCGTCACTGCAGTCTTCTTAACGTTGGTCGCAGCCATGACGCAGACCTCCCATATTCGACTCAAACAACCTGGCCGCATGCAAGCCGCTGAGCAGCCAGCACAGCCGCACGCTGCAGCCAATGGTCCACTGGATAGCCAGCCAAATCCACCAGAAGAAAATGCCGCACCCAAAGTCGCGTTCATTTCGATCCCAATCTTGTGGCCGCTGGCAATTGCTGGCTGTCTGGGACTTATCCTGTGGTTTAGTACCACCCCGTTTACACCGGCCAAGCCCACCAGTCGCCGGCGTGGTCGTAGTCGCCGGCGAAAGCGGTAATCGCAAGCGGTTTAGGCGCAATGTTGCCAACGCACAATTAAAGAGTTAGCCGACGCGCACTTGCTGGATCATAAAGAACATTTCCGAAGCGATTTGTAGGCTGCGGGCATCGTACGTTTCCGCTTGCTGGGGCGTATCATCCGCCTGCTTGGGATCCACATAGTGCAAGGCAATTCGGTGCGCGGCCCCAGGTACGACTGGACATTTTTCGTCGGCGTCGCTGCAGCACATCATGGCCAGAATGTTCTCGGTGGGCAGTGATGGATGTCCAAACGCTTTCGAAAATAACACGAGATTGGATGATTTACCATCATTAGCTGTCTTAGCGTTTCCGTGGCGGTAGGTCGCTTCGTAATGTGGATTCGCCAATGCTGCTGCGCTAGCTGGTGGGCTACTTTCCGATTGTTCGACTTCGGTAAGTTGCATTCCAACCCGCCTGAGCGATTCGACGGTACGGATGTTGCAGGCGGTGGTTTCCGTTCCGCATGAGTGGGTACTAACCTCTTGTAGTCCATAGAAATCGGCTGCTACATACGCCCAGGCCTGTGCGAATTGGCTACGGCGCGAGTTGTGGGTGCATACAAACAATAAGTTGGCGACCGAATAATCCGCCAGCAGCGTATTCATGTTCGTGGCAGCCTCAGTCAGCAACTTCTTTCGGTCAGTCGATAGTTGCTCGGTAGCCTTAAAAATCTTAGAGGCAAAATCCCGAATCTGAGGCTTGAAAAAGTCGGTCTTCATCATGATCGAGGTCTTATGTTATGCTGGCCCATGATTTGAGCGGTATCCGAATAATTGTCGCCAATCACAATTGGCGTTTATTGTAATACAACACAGCAATGGAGTGTCAGTTGTGACCGAAGAACGCTCTCCCGAGTCGGATGACTTGGATGAATTTGATGAGTTCCACGAAGAGGGGGTTTCGCTCGAAGAACTGAGCAGATCTTACGCAAGCGTTATTGGCGATTACGAAGCAGCGCACCCTACGGACATGTCCGATGCAGTGGGGGATGAATCGGAGCTAGTGTTATTCGACAGCGACGATGAAGAAGCGGAGGCGGAAGACTGCCCTGTCACACCTACTTCGATTCTTGAGGCAGTCCTGTTGGTCGGACGTCCCGACAGTGGGCCGATCACAGCCAGTGAAATTGCGAGCTTGATGCGAGGTGTGACCCCTGCTGAGGTCGAACAACTCGTGGCTGATTTGAATGCCAACTATGAGCAGAATGGCAGTGCGCTACGGATCGTTGATTCTGGCGGCGGTTTTCGCCTACGCTTGGCTGACGACCTCAAGTTCATTACAGACCGCTTCTATGGTCGCGTGCGAGAAATTCGTTTGAGCCAGGCGGCCATCGACTGTTTGGCTCTGGTGTCCTATCAGCCTGGTATCTCACGTGACGAGCTAGAAAAGCAACGCAATCAACCCAGCGGCGGCGTCTTGAATCAGTTGGTACGCCGACAATTGCTGGAAATACGCCGTGAAGGCGATGGGGCTCGCAACCCGTGTTATTATCCAACCAATCGGCTGCTCGAGTTGACTGGCCTCGCCTCGCTCGAAGATCTGCCACAAGTTGAAGAGTGGCAATAGGCGTTTGATCACCAAGAGTCTTCGCGATGTGTCGGCTTGTATGACAGGGTCGACTTCACGTTCGTGAACGGCTACGCGTGGTCTGGGACTACCGTTTGAACTAGGTCTTGGCAACCGAGCGGACGGGTTGTGGAGAAGACCTCTCCGGCCGCAAAACCTGCGGCACTGCCTGCGGCGACAGCGATCCCTCGCACACGATTGAGGGTGGCCTGTTTTTCGGGTGGGAACTGAGTCTTGTAGCACTGGATCGACTGCATTTTCGCCTCGAGAAACTCCGAGATATCGACGGTTAGGTTGCTACCAAATTCCGGTTGCCCCGGCGCTTCGAACCCAAGCTGGAAATAAATATGTGCGGAAATGGTGTGGACCGGCAGGCCGTCAAAATACTCATCCCATTTTGTCAGACGCGAATAAAATACGGCAGCGTCGGTGATCAACATCGCTTGAAAGTGGTCTGGGGACGCCATGGGAGTTTTTCGTCCAAAGCCTATCACAAGGCTGGGGCGATAGCGCCGAAACTCGCTGGCTAGAGCCACGCGTTCGTCAAAACCATCGAATACGCGACGATTGGTCAACGGTAGAATTTTGCGCATGGCTATCCCCAGCGTCTCCGCTGCCGCGTCGGCTTCGGCGACGCGAATGGCAGGATCCTCGCAACGTGGCGTGGGTTCGCCGTCGGTTAGGTCGATAATGCCAACGCGGTATCCTTGACTGGCGAGCTTTGCGAGGGTTCCACCACAGGCGATTTCCACATCATCCGGGTGAGCGCCCACGGCGATGACGTCTGGTGTAGCTCTTGATTTTCGTTCATAGCAATTCCAGTACAACGCTTGGAAACCGACCTCAGGTTTTGCTTCCGGAATAGGGTAGCGATGGCGACAGACTATCGTCAAACATCCAAGGCTCGGGATCATGATAGCTCTGACCGCGCAAGATCACTCGATCGGTTGGCACGTGATCCACCAGTGGTACTGTCAATTTCTCCGCCCCTAGATTTGTAGATTCCAAAATATTCCGAGTGAGTTCGGTGACGCTGCCTGCCATGTCTCTGACACCGAAGGGACTGAGGTCATCAGCGGAGGTACCACAGGCTACTGGACCGACATCGAATCTCGCAACGCAGATCTGCTTGCCATCGTTTACGTATGGACCCGCGCGGCGATCTGGTTCTTTACTACCAGCAGCCTTGTCCCACTGCTCAATAGTCGGCAACAATCCACCGATCCAGGTTGCAAACGCATGAGCTTCCTCGGCGGTGACAAATACAACTGGGAATTCGACCGCTGCTCCATCTACGCCCAGCAACTCTGTTCCAGCCAAAGCACCTTTGCGCCATTGTGAATCGTCGCTTAGGCTGGCTGGATTGGCCTGTGCGAAGGCGGTAAACCAACGATTATTAACTTCTTGCTGCATCATGTAGAACGTCGATGGATCGCTGGTCGCATTGCGCGGCACAAGCACAAATCGAATACGATCCTCCGGCGCGCTGGGCAAAGCTACGTCGATCAACTTGTACAGAATACGACCTTCCACTTCGATTCTTTCCGACCCTACCGGCTGCGCCGAGGCTGGGATGCCCAAGCGTTTGGAATCGATGACCTCGATTTGTAACGTTTTTTCCGCTATACCGCGCGGCGTGGAGAAGACGACGGAAACTGCCTGTGATCCGAGCGGCGCATTCAGCTCTGCCGCGACCGTCAATTCGCTGAGACCTGGGTTAAACGTCAGTTGCAAACCTTCGGTTTTTCCCTCAAAGACTGCCGACTCCGCCGCGTCAGACTCATCGATTCCGGTCACGGCGAAGCTCACCTGATCGCCATATGCGACGGCGACGTTATCGCGCAAATTGATTTCGGGAGGATCCGATTGTTTGCGCACGCCGCTAAAGTCATATAGGTAAGCGACGCTGCCAAAGGCGGCCAAAGCCAGCAGCGCGAATCCGCCTAGCACAAGTACACTGCGTCGAGCCGATTTGGGCTCAGGTTCAATCGCAGACGTGGTGGCCAGCGTAGCTTGCTGCAGGGCTTGCACCATTTCATGGCAGGTAGCAAAGCGGTCTTCAGGTCGTTTGGCGAGCGCGGTTCGAAGCACGGCTTGCTCGGCAGCCGACAGGTCACTTAGCTCGGGCTCGCCGTACAAGTGCTCCTGCATAATTGCGACCATGCTGGAGGTAGAGAATGGTGCACGGCCGCGTTTCAATTCGACATAGGAAACGGCCAGGCTGTATTGATCGCTGGCCGCTACGGGTTTACCCGACCAGACTTCTGGAGCCATGTACATCGGCGAACCCGCCACCTGGGTCGCTGCGGCGTTCAATCCGCTTTCGTCCATAAACCGCGCCAATCCGAAGTCAGCGACTTTGATATGCCCTTTGAGCAGCAGCATGTTTTCCGGCTTGATGTCACGATGTACAACTTTTTGGCGATGCAAGTAGTCGATGCCTTCAGCGGCTTCTTGCATGTGCCGCAGCAGTTCGTCCCGCAGCAATACATCGTCCGCATGCTTGCGCACGCGATCCCGCAAGCTCTCGTCAGCCAGCTCCATAGCGATCAGAATTTGATCGTCGTGAACCCAGAACGCCTGCACTTGCAATAGAAACGGGTGCCTCAGTCGTTTCATCAAATCCAGCGAACGCATTTCCATCCGTTTGACCGACTGTCCAGAGGGAATGTGGACCACTTTCATGGCCACTTCAACTCCGCCCGGAGCTTCGCTTAACCAGACCTCGCCATAGTTGCCTTGGCCAATCTTGCGAAGCATGCGATAGCCGCCTTCCAAATTGACGAATCGATCCGTCTTATCGGAACTCCAGCTTTGGCGCATGGTGCGACGATTGTCTGTATCGCTGTCACTCAAAGAGGCAAGGTCGATCGGGCGCAATTCGGCTTGGGATTCGCTCGCCGCGTCCGATTGGGGCCAGACCATCGTGCCTCGGTCTCGCTCGCTGCCCTGCGACTGCGACTGCACGATTCGCCGCACCTCTGCCGCTTGGATCGGATAGCTTTCAAGATATTCAATCAACGACAGTGGATACGGCGTTTTCTGTCGCTGGAGATATTCCGTGGCCAGTAGCCTAGCTGGCAAATTATCGCGTGCCGGCAGCTCGTCGATCAGTTTCAAATAATCGTCAAGGCTGACACGATCACCGCGGGATAGTCGCGTTACCAAGTCGATGGCAACGTACTCCATCAACAACGCCAGGCGCAAAGAATCATCCGGCAGTTCTTTAGCAAAGTGATTGATCGTCAGCGCACCAGAATACTCGGCTATCCAACGATCACGAAAACGCTGGACACTTTCATTGAATCGCTGCCTATCTTGTGCGCGAACTCGTACGATCAAACATTTGCCTCCGTAGTCTGCTGTGGCATACGGGCAGTCCGTTCAGGTTAAACCTCAGAGCGTGCCATGATGTCTGCAAGTTGTGTGCAAGAGCCCAGGTGCGAACCTACGAGTCATCGCTAAGTTACTGATTGCGATTCTTGCACATAACGAGATTATAGCCGTTGCCCGACGCGCAGGTGCAATGACCCTGGCTGAGTAAATCACTTGTGTAAACATTTCTGCAAACACAGCACGGTTCGGTCGAGGGCTCCTTGCTGCTGCGCAATCAATCGCTGAGCACGTTGGCCACGCTCCTTTCCTGGCAACGGATCGGCGAGCTCGCGTAGCAACCAAGGCCGTATTTCTTCCAGAGAGTCCAACTGGGTAGCTGCATCGGCGGCTAACAAAAGGCCCACGATATCGCGGAAGTTGGAAGTATTCGGTCCGAAAGCGACGTTGATGCCGTAGGCAGCGGGCTCCAGCATATTCTGGCCACCACGTTTGCCAAAACTACCTCCGACTAACGCCAGGTCAGCTGTTCCCCACCACCAACGCAATTCGCCAATTGTATCCACCAGCAACACGTCCCAGTCTGCTGACGCGGATCCAGGCCTGCCTGGTTGCGATAGCGACGATCGCCGCAAGACGCGAAGTCCTGTGCTCTGCAAATCAATCGCCACTTCATCAAACCGCTCCTTGTGGCGTGGCACGACGATCAGACGCAGGGCAGGTTCGTGCTGTCGAGCAACTGCAAACGCTTGGCAAGCTGGCAACTCTTCACCGGCTTGGGTGCTGCCCACGACCCAGACGCGATGTCCCGGAGTCAATCCGACGAGTTCCCTCAATTGACGGACTTCAGGCGTATCTCGTTCGAAAGCCACATTGTCGAATTTGAATGAACCCGTTGTTTCGACTCGTTCGGCTGGTGTGCCGCACTCAATAAATCGTTGGGCATACGTTTCACTCTGCGCGGCAACCAAGTTTAGCTTGGAGAAAATCGGCTCCGTCCAACGATGAAATCTACGGTAGCCACGAAAGCTGCGATCGCTCAGCCTACCGTTGACAACCACCAGCGGAATGTCGTGGTGGGCAGCCATATCGATCAAGTTGGGCCAAACTTCCAATTCCCCCAGCACAATCAGCGATGGCTTGAGGGTCTTAAGCGTCCTGCCGACCGCCCAAGAAAAATCGAGCGGAAAATAAAATTTTTGCACAGATTCTGGGTAGCACTTGGCTGCCAACTCCATGCCCGTTTCGGTCGTTGTGGAAAGGGCGAATTGGCACTCGGGATTTTCACGCGACAGAGCTTCCCAAAGCGGTTTGAGCAATTGCACTTCGCCGACACTCACCCCGTGCAGCCAGATCCGCCGGCCATGCACAGCAGGCACGCCGCTAGCCGGACGCAAGCCGAAAAGCTGTTGTCGCCAGCTGCGCAAGTAACGACCAGTGCGCACGGCACGATAAGCAATCCAGGGTGAAGCCAGCAGCAGCGCGGCCAAGTAGATTGTATTACGCAGCCAAATCTGCATGCGGCTGGATCTCGATGGTGGCCAAATCGTCTGACGGCAAGGACAGCAGGTCGAACTTGGCTATTTCAGCAACCGATTAGTTTCGTCCGTGACACGCTTTGTATTTCTTGCCGCTCCCGCAGGGACACGGATCATTGCGCCCCACGCGTTTTTCGGTGTTGCGAATTGGCTCTGGCCGAACTTCTGGAGCCCCCGCGCGATCTGCGGCAGCCAAATCTGCTTCTTGTTGTTTGGCCAATTGCGAAGTAGTTGGTGCCGAATCGTGACGAGCTTCGAATACGGGCATGGTGCTATTGATAAAACCCTCGTCAAGGGCTTCCATACGGAAGATCAAATCCGTCATGCGCTCACCGATGGAGAACCACATATCGCCATACATCCGCATGCCTTCGCGTTTGTATTCGACCTTGGGATCCATCTGGGCGTAACTCTTCAGGCTAATGGCGCTACGCAAGTGGTCCATGGCCAGCAAGTGGTCTTTCCAAGCGCTGTCGACGATATTCAATAGAACCTGGCGTTCCATGCGTCGAATCTCGGGGTGGAATCGATCATCAAGGGCTTGATGGACAGCACGTGTAAGTTCATCCTGATCCATCTCAGCCAATTGTTCTGCAGGCAGCTCGTGCCGCAACGTCTCTTCAAACCACTTGCTCAACGAGTCTAGAGCCCCATTATTGCCGGCAATGTACTTCGCTGAGGTGTTGGGCTCGGCGGAGCCAAAGAACTCATCGACTTTAGCCAGTGCTTTTTCAGCGGTTTGAGTGGCCAATTCATTATTTAACTTGCTGTGTTCGACCAATACTTGGCGGAATTCATCTAGCGAACTCGTGGGCAGTTCTTCAGCTTGAAGCGTAACTTCGAAGCGTTGTTGAGCCCACTGTAGGAACGCATCGCGGTCGAGTTGGAACTGGTTATTCCCGGTATGGCGACCGAACCGAGTAAGGCCTGCCAGAACCGGATATTCGCATTCCTTCTGGGTGTAGGCGTCTTCGGCAATTTTTGTAAGTTCGTGGCGAATATCCTCGGCTTCGCGTGCGCGGAAGTCTTCGATACTCAAGTCGATACCAAACTTGTTCTTCATCCAGCCCGACAGCATTTGCAAACCATAGTCGGCATTTAGCAGCGGCGCGCCTTCGCTCAGGTCCATGGCTTCGAGAATCTCGCGGACTCGGTCAATGAGCTTTTCGTCGATTTGTTCGCGGGGAATCTTCTTTAGATCGGTGACGCTATAGTTGGTGCCGTAGCGTGTGTTAACCCACTTGGACAGGGCGCCCCAATTCCAGTCCTCCTCGGGTTCACCAATTGGCAAATTCTCTTCGATGGCGTCCAGAATTTGAGTTTCAGCGGCGCGTTCGGCAGCATCGACGGCAAAAGCGGACGCAGTTCCGGGATCCAAGTTGCGGAAATCGCGGGGTTCCAATTCACACGACAGTTTCTTGCTAACCCATTTCGTGTAGGCCTCGGCACCGAACATCGGGTCGGTGTACATCTGCACATAGTGGTCGATTTGCTGCGAAATTTGCTCGAGCACCATATGGCGACAGCTCACGCCATCGAGGATTTCTTGGCGATAGGAGTACACGCGTTTACGCTGTTGGTCCATCACTTCGTCATACTCGAGCAGATTCTTGCGAATCTCGAAGTTGCGTTCTTCGACCTTTTTCTGCGCGGCGGTGATACGACGACTGACAAAAGAGCTTTCGATTGGCTCGCCTTCGCCCATGCCCAACTTGCCCATCATATTGCGGACCCAATCAGCCGCAAAAATCCGCATCAAATCGTCTTCTAGGGACAGGTAGAAACGGCTGCTGCCTGGATCACCTTGTCGACCGCAACGACCGCGAAGCTGCAAGTCAATGCGACGCGACTCGTGGCGTTCGGTGCCAATCACATACAAGCCGCCGATCTCTCGGACTGTCTCGCCGGCAGCTTTCATGCCTTCTCGCTGCTCGATTTCTTTGATAAGCGTTTCCCACTCGTCTCTGGGGACGTCCAACCGCGTTTCGTATTTGTCTTGCAACTGCGCCCAAGCCATCGTCTCTGGGTTGCCACCGAGGATAATATCCGTACCACGACCAGCCATATTGGTCGCAATCGTGACTGCCCCCAGTCGTCCCGCCTGCGCGACAATTTCGGCTTCGCGCTTATGGTGCTTGGCATTTAAGACCTGATGCTCGATGCCTCGCAATTCGAGTTCGCGCCCCAGTTGTTCACTTTTTTCAATGGAAACTGTACCGATCAGTACCGGCCGGCCGCGACGATCGATTTCCTTGATTTCCGAGCGAGGGATCTTGCGCTCTTCACGCGTTATTTTCAGCTTGACGGTTAGTTCGTGTTCATTTTCCTTGGTAATGACGCCGACGAGCTCTTCACCGCTCTTGGTTTCGAGCAAATCATATTTGGTAGCGCGCTCGACATCTTCGGCGACTGCTGCAAACTTCTCTTTTTCAGTCAAATAGATAGTGTCCGCAAACTCGATCCGCTGCATGTTTCGGTTCGTTGGAATCGCAATTACGTCGAGCTTGTAAATCTTCCAGAATTCATTGGCTTCCGTCATCGCTGTACCAGTCATACCAGCGATCTTGTCGTACAGCTTGAAGAAATTCTGGAGCGTAATGGTCGCGAGAGTTTGTGTTTCCTCTTTGATCTTCACGCCTTCTTTCGCTTCGACGGCTTGATGCAGGCCATCGCTCCATTGGCGGCCTTCCATCAAGCGGCCGGTGAAGTCGTCCACGATAATGATGGCACCTTGCGGATTCTCGCTGTCGCGGCGGACGACGTAATTCACGTCGACTTTGTATAAGAAGTGAGCTTTCAGCGCGTTGTCGATTAGGTGTGGCCATTCCATATTGCCAGCCGTGTAGAAGCTCTCCACACCAGCCAATTTCTCTGCAGCGCGAACGCCATCATCGGTCAAGTTAACCGTATGGTCCTTTTCGTTGACCGTAAAATGCGTGTCCTTCTTTAGCTGTCGCGCAACCCGATCTGCTTCAGCATATTTGCCGACGTCCATGTGGGCTGGACCCGAGATAATTAGCGGTGTCCGGGCCTCGTCGATGAGAATGTTGTCCACTTCGTCGACGATTGCATAAGCCAACGGGCCTTGCACTTGTTGTAAGTGTTTGGGGAAGCGATTGTCGTCACGGGCCGCCAGCCGCATATTGTCGCGCAGGTAGTCAAAGCCCAACTCGTTATTGGTCGCGTAGGTAATGTCCTTCGCATATGCGGCTTGCCGTTCGTCATTGGACAGCCCGCTTTGAATTGCGCCCACGGTCAAGCCTAGCCCCATATAGAGCGGGGCCATCCACTCCATGTCGCGACGCGCCAAATAATCGTTGACGGTTACCACATGGCAGCCGCGTCCCGCAAGCGCGTTAAGGTACGTAGGGAGGGTAGCCACGAGGGTTTTCCCTTCACCCGTCACCATTTCCGCGATCATGCCGTTATGCAGAACGATACCGCCGATCAACTGGACATCATAATGTCGCATCTTGAGAAAACGCCGCCCGCCCTCTCGGCAAACCGCAAAGGCCTCGACGAGGATATCATCGAGTTTCTGCCCATCGCGCAGACGTTGCTTAAACTCTTCGGTCTTGGCACGCAATTGCTCGTCCGTCACCTTCAACAGCCCCTCTTCGAGCGCGTTGATCTTCTGCACGATCGTTTCAAATCGCTTGATTTGACGTGCATTGGATGAGCCGAATATGCCGGTGACGCTGCGTTCAATGCCTTGCAAGGCGCTGCCAAAAAACCAGCCCGTGCCTTCCCAAACGCGTTCCAATAATTCCATGACCGAAACTTCGAAGATGTGAAGTGTATTGAGTACTAATTGTTTTCAGCGGTGCAGCAGCGTTTCCGCCTGCCGCCTATGGACCGCCGCCCGCCGCTTAGGATACCACCGACGGCGATGAAACCAAATGGTCGTTCCCTGGTTGAAAGACGCCCGAGCCTCGGTTTTCCATCAATAGGGGGGGCGTGCCTGTCAGACTGGCAGTTTCTGCGCAGTAGAGGCTCCCATTTAGCAATTCCTAGACCACAAGCGTAACTATTGATGCGCAGGCAGTTTACAGGCGCTCAAGGTACGGTTTTCCCTGATTGCAGTCAACTCCGATGCGTCAAGCAGCCATGCGAGGGGGGCAGTGTGGCGCGGCCGATGATCCGTCTCTGAATAAAAGAGCTCAGCTACCGACTTTGGCATGACTGAGCACAAGGGCCTAGTCGTCGTCTGAGTCATCGTCTGAGTCGGCTTGATATTCAGCTTCGAATTCGTCAGCACAAATCTGGCAATAGTCACTCGTCGCATAGTGCTGCACCATTTCGCTGGCAGCCAGGTTCGGGTGGACTTTAGCTGAAGGTAAGATTTCTTGAAACAACAATCGATAAGACTGCTGCGGCGTGAAATGCTCGCACACATCCAAGGCCACGCTGAGCAATGCTAGGTTGGCCAAGATGGCTTTGACCAACTCTTCCGCTTCCTCGTCACTACTTACCGCATCGGGCTTGGGCAGCTTTAGAGGATTCGGGAACAGGTAACTGATTGGTTCGTCCTTCTTCCCAGCAAAAATCTCGTCCCACTGCTCGTATAATTCGCGCGTCTCGTCATCCAGATCGGGGATGTCCCAACTGTGTCGCATGATATCGGCTGCGTGTTCATCGTCCGGGGCTTCTTCATCGCTAAGCTCAGCCTGATGGTTCTCGCTCAGCGACTGGTTCACTCGGTCCTCCAGGCTTTCGTCAAACAGACCGTAAGGGTCTTCTTGCTCCTCATCTTCGCCAAGGCTTTCATCGTCTGGCAAGTCGAGGTCGAAGTTTATCGCCTCGCTATCGCCATTTTCATTGATGCGAATTTCTGTAAAACCAGGCGCGAGTCCGCCTTCAAAGGGTTCGTAATTGGATTCATCAGGCATGGCGTCTTGTTCGTCGACAAACTCCCAATCGGGTTCAATCAAGTCGCAATGCACGTCGCCATCCTGGCTTGACCAATGCAGCCGCAAGCTCGGTTTCTCGACCAAGTGCGCTTCACGGTCAGCTTGGGGCAACGACAGGAATTCGTCGATGGGCATCTCAGGCACCTTGGTCGCGCCGAGCGTCATCGATTGTACGACACCAATTTGTCGGTCCGACAAGTCTTCGATGTGCGATGGAAACTCGCCGGGTTGGCAGTCGTTCCGCGCAGCGCGGCCAGGATTTTTGAATCGAATGTGTTTACCAGCTAATTCGCCCTCGAAATTGCCTGTAAGCTCCAATCGCACGCCATAATCCGGGGCAAACTCGACCCAACCAAAGACAGAATTGCGTCGCGTATTGCGCAATTCCCCTGAATAGATAAAGTCTGCGATCTGGACTGCCATGCATGGCTCCCAAAAAAGGCGTAACAGCGGGCGAGAAGTCAACGGCGGCGGGCTCGTCAAGCAATGGACGCCATGACGAACTAAATCTCGTTCCCTTTCCAGCGCGTGAAGGCTTCGAGCGCAAAGAACTCGGGCAAGCCAATTTGATTGTACTTCGCAGCCGTGCCCTTGTTACGATCTTCAGCGCGCTGCCAGAACTCGCGTGGATCGGAGCCCGGAAACAGCGCCTCGTCTTTCTGGCTCTCGTGCATAAAAATCGCTTGACGCTTTAGTTCGATATCGCTGGGGCTCAACGGAATGGCGATTTCAATTTCATGCAGGGCATACTCCTGCCAAGCGCCACGGTACAGCATGACTTCCGGAATAGGTTTGCCTTCGCGACGCATTTCGCTGAGTACAAAGAAGATCGCTTCGGCGCATACACGATGTGTGCCGTGCGGATCGGCAAGATCGCCAGCAACATATATTTGGTCGGGGTGAACACGTTCCAGCAGTTGTCGAATGAGCGTCGTATCCTCCTCACCCATCGGTTTTTTGGCAATCGTGCCTGTGCGATAGAACGGTAGATCCAAGAAGTGCAAGTCGTCAGGTTGGCAGCCGACATGGATCGCTCCAGCGCGAGCTTCGCTCCAGCGAATCAAGGCTTTGATTTGCAGCAGCGTTTCATGGTCTGGCTGCCCTGGCTCGCGGTGTCTCAGGCCATCGTGGACTTGTTCTTGGACAGTCTTTGATTTCTGCTCATCGATTCCGAATAAGCGATTGTATTCGGTTACCAGGTCGGCCACACGCTGTGCGTCATGATCGAAAACGGCAATGTTTCCACTGGTCATGTAGGCGATATGAACCCGATGACCGTCTTCGACCAGGCGGATCAAAGTGCCCCCCATGCTAATCACATCATCATCAGGGTGTGGACTGAAACATAGAATGGTTTTTTTCTCTTTGCCAGCGGGATGATACTCGATCGTATCTAGCATGCCACGAAAGACCCGGTGGGCAATGCGTTGGGCGGGTCCGTGGTGCCGCAACAATTGATGCAAATCGTGCTGTCGGAAGTCTTCATCATCCAGCTTCAAAAGTGCCTTGCCCGTTTGTTCACAGAGCCACAACACGGCGCGTTTCATCAACGTTTCGTCCCAGGTCACCTTCTCGAGCAACCAAGGCATCGAAACGCCCGTCAAAGAGCCTGCGGCTGGCATATCAAGCAGAGCTCGTGCCTCGGGGTGCTCTTGTAAATACGAAGCGGGAACTCGATCGGAAATGGTTCCCTCCAACGTCTCTGCCACGATCGATGACTTATGTTCTCCCAAAGCGAGCAATAGCACATGCCGAGCTGCCAAGATTGGTGACAGGCCAACCGTCAAAGCTTGAAGCGGCACATTCGACTCGCCAAAAAAATCACTCGAGCATGATTGCCGCGTGATGGGGTCAAGCGTACACAGTCGCGAACGACTCTTGCGCATCGAAAACGGCTCGTTGAAGCCAATGTGTCCGTTGCGTCCAATTCCCAGGAGCACTAGGTCAAATCCACCCACTTTCTGAATTGTGTCGTCATATCGCCGACAATGTTCTTCCACTTCGTTTGCTGCAATTTCACCGTCAAAGCAATGGATATTCTCGGCGGGCAGATTGACGTGGTCCAGGAAGTGTTCTGCAATCCAGCGTCGATGGGCCTGTGGTTCGTCGGGTGATAGACCATAGAATTCGTCCAAACAAAAGACGATCACATTGGAGAAATCCAAGCGGTCTTCGCGATGCAGTCGGATCAGTTCGCGATAGGTGCCCACCGGCGTACTGCCCGTCGGTAAGCCTAGTACCGTGGATTGACCTAAATCGGAACGTTCGCGGATCAAGCGCGCAATAATTTGAGCTGCATGCCGAGCCAGGTCCTTTCCGGTCGAGAACACAAATGCAGGCATGTGCGTGCCGTTGATCGGACGGGCACGCGATGTGGTGGGCGAAGGCGGGTTAGCAGTTGACACGATTTCACGGCTGGGTACGAGGAAATGGATCGGCAGTCGATGGTTTCAAGTGGCCGAAATCTACCCCTAGTCTTGCTGATACCCCACACTTACGCAATCTTAGCCCTGCAATTTTCCGTTCGTAGTTACCAAAAGTCTTCCCACCAGAAGGTACTTGCTTCATGGGCTCAGAGGTCTATGATTTATCGAATCAATCCACCAGCCCTTTCATGAGTATGCCATGAGCCAGAATTCGACCAAACGTTGGTTCAACCTCGAAGAACAGTTTTTTAATCAGGTCGACAACGCCCTGTTGGAAAAGCTGCGTGGCCAAATGTCCGTGGAGCAGACGGCCGAACAAATTGCCCAGGTCACCGGGATTGCCGACAAACAATTGGCTCAGGAAATCGCCAAGTTGGATGTGACCGTCGAGACCCTTTCGGCGTTTCGGCTGACCCCGTTGGTCGCTGTTGCTTGGGCTGACGACCGCATTGAGGAAAACGAACGATACGCGATCATCAGATCGGCTGAGAAGGCTGGGATTCAGGCTGAGGATCCCGCGATGCAGCTGCTCGAAAGCTGGACGAAACGCCGACCCAGCGAAGAATTACTGAATGCTTGGTGTGATTACACCACGGCCCTCATCGCGTCGCTCAACGATGAACACCGTGTGACTTTGAAGAAAGAGATCATGAAATCTGTCGAATCGGTCGCGGAAGCTTCTGGCGGCGTACTGGGCTTCGGCAGCGTCAGCCCAAGCGAGAAAGCCGTGATCGCCCGCATTGAAGCCGCGCTGTCCTAGGCGGTTTCGTAAATGGGCTTGCGCTTGGCAACTACGCCGTAATTGTAGGAGCGGAACCCACTTCCACGAGAAGGGCCCTATGCGAACGCTGTTCACACTCTGCTTCCTGACCCTCGTTGGTCTGCGTGCCAGCAGCGCCCAGCAGTTGCCTGACAACCAAGTCATCGAATTGCGATTACAGGCCGGGGCTGCTGATAGTGGAGAACTTTTTCAAGCCGTGGCCAAGGACTTGCACTGGATTGCTGGCAGCGTTGCTGGCTTTACTCGCGTGCTGGGGACCGAGTCGGAACTGCGTCAATCGATTCCGCCCAACCAAGTCGCCGAATTGGTACAGCAGTTCCCGAGCGTCTTTGCGTATCGCTACTCTGCCTCGGGAGAGCCCGTTGCCCTTACGGTTGACTCGCAAGCTTTGGCCGAGTTATTGGAGGACAAGAAGAGCCGCTTCCGCAGTTGGCTCGCTGGCGTGCAGAAGGTCGACCTGAGCCGCATCGAACGCGTCACCGATACCTGGCGTGATGCCGATGCAGATGTTTCACCACCGCGGATCGTAGTCACACTTTCTGGCATTCACGGTATGGCTGAAAGCTCCCGTGCGGTCGCGTTGCAACTACATGCCCAGACGAATTTGCCGATGTGCGTCTTTCGATATCCCAACGACGCGGCGATGACGGAATCCTCATCGCGTTTGGTAAGGGCGTTGGAACAACTGCATAATGAGTTCCCACGCAGCAAAATTTCATTGGTAGCCCATAGCTTTGGCGGCTTGGTTGCTCGACATGCGTTGGAAATGCATGATGCGATCGATCATCAGCGTCGCAGTTCTGTGGCCGAGCGGACCGGCGTTGATCAACTGATTCAAGTTTGCCCACCCAATCACGGGTCGGCTTTGTCGGACTATGCTCCTCTTCTCGAAGGCGTCGAGCAAGTGTCCCGGCTGATGTCTCGTGGAGATCAAGAGAGTCGATTGCTTTTGCGGATGATCCATGACGGCTTCAACGAGGCTTCGCTCGATTTAGATCCACGTTCGCCAGACGTGTTGGCCATGAACGCTGGTAAACGCAATTCACAAGTGCGCTACAGTGTACTGGCTGGGAACGATGGGCCACTCAAACCGACGGCAAGTAGTCTGCTCGATATCGCTTGGAGCACCATTGCTGAGGCAACCGATGAGCCGGCAGAGTTGGATCGACGTGTGCGCGATGTGATCCATTGCCCCGAATTACAGAAAGGCAGCGGTGATGGTGTCGTTGCACTGTCCTCTGCTCGGCTGGCCGGTATCGACGATTTCGAAGTACTCGATATTCACCATTTGACGTGGAGTCAATTGGACAAACCTGCTGGACAGCAACTCATCGAGGCTATCGCCTGCCGCCTTGGGATCTCGCTTTGAGAAAAGTGAATCAGATGCTCAACTATCGTTACCGTCTACGATGTGTCGGCTAGTTACCAGCTGCATCTCATCGCTGTTGGGATTTGGCCTCCAGCAGTGTGGCAACCAAGGCCGTCCAGCCGGTTTGGTGGCTGGCCCCGAGGCCTCGCCCCGTGTCGCCATGGAAGTATTCGTAGAACAGTACCAATTGCTGCCAATCGGGTTCACAAGCGAATTGCTGATGATGACCGTGGCATGCGCGATGCCCATCTTCGGACAAGAAAATCCGAATCAATCGCTGCTGAATCTCGTCGGCGACTTGGGATAAATTGCAGAGCTTTCCGGAACCGGTCGGACATTCGATTTGAAAAGCATCGCCGTAATACTGGTGGTAGGTTCGCAGCGACTGAATAATCAAGAAATTGATCGGAAACCAAATCGGTCCGCGCCAATTGCTATTGCCGCCAAACATGCCCGAGTCGCTGTCACCAGGCACATATTTGACGACGTTTGAATAGCCGTCCGAATCGAACACGAAGGGTTGGTGTTCGTGGATGGCTGACAGAGAGCGAATTCCAAAGGGCGACAAGAATTCTTTTTCGTCGAGCATGATCTGCAGCAGTCGGCGCAACCGCGCTTCGTTGGGGAGCGCCAGCAGTCGCAATCCGTATTCTTCCCCTTGGGGGCAAGTCCGTGTTAGGTAGCTCATCTGCTTAGCCGTGGCTGATCGATTTTCGATAAACCAATCGGTGCGTTTCTTAAAGCCCGGCAGCTTGTCGATCGTGCGTTCATCGAGGATAACCGGCCCGCACAATGGAATCAGGCCGACCAGCGATCGCACTTTGAGCGGTACATGTTTGCTGCCCGTATCTAAGTGGTCGTAGTAGAAGCCATCGGTTTCGTCCCACAAGCCAGTGCCGTGCAACGCGTTGGTAGCTTCGGCAATTGACAAGTAATGCTCGAGGAATTTGCTCGCCATATCCGCATAGGCCACGCTTTCTTCTGCCAGCTCTAAAGCCATCTGCAACATATTGCCGCAAAAGAATGCCATCCACGCCGTTGCGTCCGCTTGGCGCAACTCGCCGCCGGTTGGCAGCGGCTTGCTGCGGTCGAACACTCCGATGTTGTCCAAGCCTAGGAAGCCACCGCTAAAAATATGGTTGCCGCGCGGGTCCTTGCGATTTACCCACCACGTGAAATTCAACAGCAATTTTTGGAAGGCTCGCGCCAGGAATTGGCGATCACCAGTGCCACCGTTTCTGCGACGCGTCAAGCTACCTGTAGGGCCAGTCGCCAGTGAGTCATCGGTGGCCAAGTACACGTTCCAACAGGCCCAAGCGTGGACTGGCGGGTTGACATCGCTTAACGCCCACTCATAGGCTGGCAACGCCCCGTTGGGATGCATGTACCAGTCGCGCAAGAACAGCAGCAATTGTTCTTTGGCAAAATGCACATCGATTTGGGCCATGGGTAACATATGGAACGCCAAGTCCCAGGCGGCATACCAAGGGTATTCCCACTTGTCGGGCATGCTGATCACGTCGCGATTGAACAGATGACGCCAATCACTATTGCGTCCTGATGCGCGCCCGGGAATGTCCTTGCCATAACTCTTATCGCCTTCCAGCCAGGAATCGACGACGTAATGATAGAATTGTTTGGTCCATAGCAAACCTGCGTAGGCCTGGCGGGCCACGGCTGTTTCGTCGGCGCTTAGATTTTTGGGTATCTTGTCTTGATAGAAGTCATCCGCTTCGCTGCGTCGAACATTTAGCGTCTCATCAAAATCTTTGCCAAACCAATCTGCAGGGCTTTCAGCGGCTTGAGACATTCGCCCACGCAATACGATCGATTCGCCAGGCTGAAGTTGGTGAGTCGTATGGCCTCCAACTTTGGTCCCAACTTGGTTTGGGTTGACAGCCTCTTGAGCGCCCTCCACGATGGCGCGGTGAAATGCATCTTTGAAGAACGTCCCCGTGCTATGCACATGTGGATGTAGCAGAGAATTGGTTTCGTTGTCTGTATACAGGTAGTGTGGCGACTGGCCATCGGAGCTGATGTCAGCTGCGATGTGCCAGATACCCAGCGTACTGTGTTGCGCATCGATACGTTTCCCGAGAGTTGCATGCTCTACGAGACGTAGGCTGGGACGTGGCAAGCAGCCTTCATGGTCGCAATCCCACGTCCAAGTGTTGCGGTACCACCACTGCCTCAACACGTGCAATTCGGCCGGTTCGGGGCCACGATTGGTTACGGTTGCCTGGATCAAGATGTCGTTGGGCGTTTTCTTGGCATATTCGATCTCGCAATCAAAATAGCGGCACTGGTTAAAGATCCCGCTATCGACCAACTCGTATTCAACATCCGTGCGGGGACGCAGGCGATTCTGAGTAACCAGATCTACATACGGAAACTCTGCGTGCGGGTATTTATAGACGGCCTTCATGTAGGAGTGAGTTGGCGTGCTATCGACGTAGAAGTACAACTCTTTTACGTCTTCGCCATGATTTCCTTCGGGCCCTGCCAGACCAAACAGTCGCTCTTTTAGAATTGGATCGTTCCCGTTCCAAAAAGCGAATGAAAAACAAAGGCGACATTCCCGGTCGCAAATTCCAAGCAAGCCGTCCTCGCCCCACCGATAGGCTCTGCTGCGGGCGTGATCGTGGGGAAAATAACTCCAGGCGTCTTGGTTTTCCGAGTAGTCTTCACGAACCGTGCCCCACTGGCGTTCAGACAGATAGGGTCCCCATCGTTGCCAGTTTTCGTCGCGCGCCGCGGAAGCCTGCAGTCGCTGGGTTTCTTTTAAAGTCAATCTGTGCGAATCAGCCATAGGTTTTCTTGGGCGTTCGGGCTACGATATTCTGTCAGTGTGAAACGTTACCATAACACACTCTCCACCCGCGCTCGTAGTGGGATTCGCCAGAATTCCTACCCAACATCAGGACACCCGTGCTCGTAGTGGGATTCGCCAGAATTCCTACCCAACAACAGCACACCCATGCTCGTAGTGGGATTCGCCAGAATTCCTACTCAACAACAGCACACCCATGCCCGTAGTGGATTCGCCAGAATTCCTACCCAACAACAGCATACCCATGCTCGTAGTGGATTCGCCAGAATTCCTACCCAACAACAGCACACCCATGCTCGTAGTGGGATTCGCCAGAATTCCTACTCATCATCAGCACACCATTTTTCCTCATAACGAACCCAAGAATAGAGCCTTAGACGTGTATTTCGAGCGAGTTGCGATTGAGTCTCTAGGTTTTACGCTCCCCGAAGAAGTGGTTTCGTCTGCCGAAATTGAACAGCGTCTGGCACGGGTTTACGAGCGACTGCGACTTCCCGAAGGTCGTCTGGAACTAATGAGCGGGATTAGTGAGCGGCGTTTTTGGCCGACTGGTAAATCGATTGGCGAGTCCAGTGCGCGGAGTGCAAAATTGGCCTTGGAAGCCTCGCATATTCGTCCTGAAGATGTGGGTTGTCTCGTTCACGCGAGCGTTTGTCGCGATTACTTGGAACCCGCCACGGCTTGTCGAGTGCATGCAGAGCTAGGGCTGAGTGCCAGTTGCTGGGTCTACGATTTGTCCAACGCCTGCTTGGGACTATTGAGCGGCATGGTTCAAATCGCCACGTTGATCGAACGTGGCGCGATCCAAGCTGGAATCGTAGTCGGCAGCGAGAGTGCACGTAACTTAGTTGAGTCGACGATTGCTGCGTTAAACGCGGATCAATCGCTAACTCGCCAATCAATCAAACCCTCGTTTGCTTCACTGACAATTGGATCGGGCAGTTGTGCGATTCTGTTGGTTGATCGAGAGCTGAGTCGCACTGACAATCGTCTACTCCACTGTGTGGCGCGGGCCGAATGTCAGCATCATGCGCTTTGCCAGAGCGACACCGACCAGGCTGGAACAGGTATGTTACCGCTCATGCAAACGGATTCGGAGCAACTGTTGCAAGCTGGCGTGGCGACAGGAGCACGCACCTTTGAATCGCTTTTGCAGTGCGGTGTCAAGCGCGAAGAACTTGACCAGACAGTCTGTCACCAAGTGGGGGCGGCACATCGCAAGCTCATGCTGCAAACGCTGGATCTGCCTGAGCAGCGGGACTACACCACGTTCAACTGGCTCGGCAACACCGGTTCAGTAGCTTTGCCGACTGCCCTAGCGCTGGGGCTTCACAGCGGTAGCCTGCCAGCCGACAGCACCATCGCTCTACTTGGTATCGGCTCTGGTATCAATTCAGTCATGATGACCACGCATTGGCCTCGTCCAATCGTCAGCGGCCAGCTTGACGAAAACGCCCAACGCTGGTTGGGAACTCCTGTAGTATCTTAGTTCGGTTGCCTATGCCTGGGCTGGTTGCGAGCGTTTAAAAAGTCCGATGACGCGCTTGATGACCAATGGCAGCAGTCCAAGGATTGCGAAAGCCGAGAACAATTGCCAACTGAGTACACTCCCTGGTCCCTCCTCGGCCAGACGCTTGAGGCTTGGAACGGCTGAGCCGGCATAGACGTAGGCCACTGTGCCCGGCAACATGCCAAGTTGACTGACCCACCAGAATGTGGTCGCTCGGATTTGAGTAAGTCCCATCACGGCATTGATGACAAAGAAGGGAACGGCTGGAATCAATCGAAGTGTAAATAAGTAAAACGGTCCTTCGCTTTCAAAGGCCGCATTGATGCGATTGAGGCGTTCAGCCATCTTCGTTTGAATCCAATCCCGCAGGAGATAGCGGCTGATCAAGAAGGCCAACATGGCCCCACCCGTCGATCCGAAGCTGACGACCAACATGGCCTTCCAAAAGCCAAAGTACCAACCGCAAACTAGCGTCAGGACAGTTGCACCAGGTAGGGAAAGACCAGCTACCGCAACATAAATCGCCAAGGCGATCGCGGCCGAAAGCAAGGGATAGTCGACTTGCCATGCCCGCAATTGGGCTTCCTGACTAGCCACATATTCGAGCGAAAGCAGGTCGCGTAGCAGCCAAAACAGAATTCCAGCAATGGGCAACAAAAATGCTAGCACGACGATCTTGCGCGTGGTATGGCGACTAGCATGTGGGTTGACCGCCAGCTGTCCCTCGTTTGTCATGGACGAACCCGAATTTGAGGAATGAACTTATGTTGGAAGAGTCTTAGTAACCGTTCACGATGTGTGGCCTTGTGTGACAGGGTCGGGAGTCTTTTCAGCCTAAATCGCATACCCCATTGGCAACCACACGTTCCTGCCAACGGCATCTCATCGGTGGCGGGCGCTGCTGAAAAGACTCCCGACCCTCTCCTGTCGACTCCAAGTTCGTGAACGGCTACATAAAATCAATGCTTGGTGTTTACGCGTTTTGAGCCATGCGCCAGCGAAGGAAGGCGTCCAAGAACCCTTGGATATCGCCTGCCATCACATTGTGAAAACTGTTTTGCAGGTATTCGGTGCGTGAGTCCTTAACTCGCTGATCAGGATGTAGGAAGTAATTGCGAATCTGCGAGCCAAAACCTTTTTGACGTACTTTATTCTTGTACTTCGACAACTGCTCTTCCTCCCGCCGCTCTTCTTCGATTCTTGCTAGTCGGGCACGCAACATTTTCCAGGCATTGGCTCGGTTTTGATGCTGGCTGCGCTCTGTTTGGCAGGCAACGGCGATGCCGGTTGGCAAGTGCGTCAGGCGTACCGCAGAATCGGTTTTATTCACGTGTTGGCCGCCTGCGCCGCTGGCGCGATAGGTATCTTCGCGAACATCCTTTTCAGCGATGTCGACTTCAACCGTATCATTGATCTCTGGCGAAACGTCTACAGCCGCAAAGCTGGTTTGGCGTTTTCCATCAGCATTAAAGGGACTAATTCGCACCAAGCGGTGAATGCCCTCTTCGCCCTTTAAGTAACCGTATGCCATCGGTCCGCGGATCGCGATGGTCGCTTGGGTAATTCCAGCTTCTTCGTTGTCTTGGCGATCGATCAATTCAATGCTGTAGTCATGCTGGTTGGCCCAATTAATGTACATATCCAAAAGCATGGAGGCCCAGTCGTTGGCGTCCACACCTCCATCGCGAGCATGGACGCTCAGCAAGGCACCCGCTCCATCGTGTGTGCCATTGAGCATAGCTTTCAATTCTAATTCTTCGACCTGGACTTCGAGCCGCTCGACTTCGGCAGTGACTTCCTCGCGAACCGAATCGTCCGCTTCGAGCATTTCAATGAGCCCGTCAAGATCGGCGGCCGCGTCGATCGACTCTTTGAGAGGCAGTACAACACTCCGCAGGCTCTTCAGCTCGCCTACCGTGGCTTGGGCTTTTTCTTGATTATTCCAAAAATCCGCAGCAGCCATTTGTGCTTCGATTGCTGCGATACTGGCCAGCTTATTATCGAAGTCAAAGACTGTCCCGGAGCTGAGTCAAGCGTTGGCGAATCGTGTTGGCACGATTCGTCAATTCACTTTCGCTCATCGAGACACCTCTTAAAATAGTGTTATTCAGACACTTCTCGCTGATCGCCACCAATCCAAGTCGTAAACCGTTTGGTCGCAGAAACTTGCTAGTCGGTCGGCAAATCACGTAGCCGAGTCTCTCCGAGACTCGGAAGAACCGCAGCATCGCTGCGGTGTCAGCCTCGGAGAGGCTGACCTACGCGGTGGTGATTAGCGAGAAGTGTCGAAATTCAAACAAAGACACGTGGTTACGCCGCCACAAGTACGAGATTGTAACCATCCCGCGTTAACTTGAAATCCCTGGCGCTTGGCGAAGTCTGATATCCAAAGCGAATTGTAGCCGTTCACGATGTGTCGACTTATATGAGAGGGTTGGGAGTCACATCTCATCGGTGGCGGCGCTGCTGAAAAGACTCTCCTGTCGACCTCAAGTTCGTGCGCGGCGACAGCGAATTCAGTCTTCGATGCCATAGATCCGCAGCCGATCCCGGAGCGTACCACGATGGATACCTAGCAATTCGGCGGCTTTGACACGATTGCCACCTGTGTATTCGAGCGCGAACTGAAACAGAGTTGGTTCGATATCGGCGAGAAACTGCGCATGCAAGGCTAGTTCTTCTGGGATGGTTGATTCAACTTTGTGGTGGGCCCAATCGCGAACGATGTCCTCCAATCCCATAGCTCGTCCAGGGGTCTGGGCATCGTCAGTCGGTTCGGGAAAATCGCTTGCCGACAGCTCCCGCCCGCGGGCAACCACAGCCGCGTGCTCGATGGCATTCCGCAGTTCGCGTACGTTTCCAGGCCAGGGGCGTCGCTGCAATCGAGCAAGTAGTTCGTCGCTAATCGCTGCAGTGTTGTTGTGGCCAACTCTTGTCAAAAAATATTCACATAATGGCAAAATATCTTCCGTCCGCTCACGCAAGGGTGGCAAGTGAATGTGCATACCATTCAAACGATAGAAAAGATCTTCGCGGAAGGTGTTCTGCTCCACCGCGCGATGCAGGTTGGCATTCGTAGCGGCAAGGATTCGCACGTTGCACCGCCGTGAACTCACTTCGCCAACTCGGCTGTATTCGCCCTGTTCGAGCACGCGCAGCAACTTGGCCTGAATGGCCAGCGGTAGCTCGCCAATCTCATCCAACAGGATCGTCCCGCCATCAGCCTGCTCAAACAAACCAGCGCGATCCGTGCTCGCACCCGTGAACGCGCCTCTAACATGGCCAAACAACTCGCTTTCGATCAAGTCCGCGTTCAGCGCCACCGGCGCGATGGCTAGATACGGCTGGTCAGCTCGTCGGCTATGGCGATGAATTGCATCCGCCACCAATTCCTTGCCTGTGCCCGTTTCACCTGTTATCAACACGGAAAGTTCGCTGTCAGCTACAAGAGCAATTTGACGGAACGCCTGTTGAATCGCAGGTGAAGTACCAATCAATCTCGGCGGCTGATTTGGACTGGCTGGCGAGGGGCTCTGCGACTGGAAACGCCGTCGGATTTGACCAGCTTGGCAAACACGATCCACGTCCTCGAGCCTAAACGGTTTCGTCAAGTAGTCGAAAGCACCCTTTTTTACAGCAGCCACCGCGGTCTCCAAATCCCCGAAGGCGGTCATGACGACCACGGGAGCGCCACCGGTAGCGGTGATGAATTTTGGCAGAGCGCTGATGCCATCCTCGCCAGGCAGACGTACATCCAGCAAGACCATGCAAGGCTTGTGCGATTCGGCAAGTGCCAAACCTTCTTCGGCCGAAGAGGCGGTAAGCACCTCTGCTCCCCGTTCGCGCAGCCGCCGCTGGAGCGCCCAACAAATCGATGGCTCATCGTCGACGATTAAGAATAAGTCTGGTGGCTTAGACACGGGCGACCTTGCAGCAGAATTCAAACCGAGTTTTGTCGGACTCACGTTTCCATCTTACTTGCCCGGACAATTTTTCGGCAGCTCTCTGGACAACTGCCAACCCCAAGCCGATGCCTTCTGGTTTCGAACTAACGAAGGGCTCAAACAGACGATCGCTGATGGTGGGATCGACACCAGGGCCGTCATCGGAAATCGTGACCTGGCACGTCTGATCGTCGATCAGATGCGCGCGGACCACGACGTGTGTCGCAACTTGTACCGCATTCTGCACCAAATTCGTGACAGCAGCAGCCAAACTTGCGGTGTCATTGATGCTGTAGCCACTCAACTCGGCACTGCACTCCCAATCCAATTTGACATGCAAATGTTTCGCGATGGTCATCTGGCTGGCACAAACCTCTTGCAGGCATGCAAGCACGTTGCCAGGCTGATCCGGCTGCTGCTGGCCCGCGCCTACCATTAACAGTCGCTGGACATAGTCTTCAGCAAACTCCATCTCACGCAACGCGACTTCGAGTTCTTCCTGGCCGACGTGCTGGCAATTCTGTCGATGCAATTCCAATGCCAGCCTGGCACCGGTCAGCGTATTTCGCAATTGATGTGCCATGCCACTCGCCATTTGATGCAATAGCTTGCTGCCTTGCTGCTGATTCACTTGCAGCCAGAGCTGTCGCAGTTCAGTAGCCATCAAATTGACAGAGCGACCAAGCTGGCCTACTTCGTCGGTCGATGTGTCAGGAACTGCCGACGCAAATTCGCCGCTAGCAATCCGCTGCACACCTTGCTGCAGTCGCTGCAAGCGCCTGGCCAAGCGTTCGGTGGCCCATATCATGAGCGTCGTAATGAGCGCAATGGTGGAAAGCCCCGTTGCCAAGGGCAGTATGCCAGCACGGCGGCTAGCAGCATTTACCTGGGATTCATTAAAGAGCACCAGCACGCGTCGAGCTCCGCTTGGAACATCGGAACCATACGGGCGAAGGATTACGAACGCAAGGTAGGATTCCGACCCGAGTTGTAGACGAACTGGGGCCTCAGCTCTTTCATGAGGCCTTTCGCGAAGTTGCGTAAGAGCGTTCTCAGTCAGTTGCGGAGAATTGAGCGTGCTCGCCAGGGGCAGGTCCGTAGCTCCAGCAGAGATTAGGTCCGTTCCTGACAATTGCGAAAGGGACTTGACCACAGAAGCGGTCAATGGAAATCGAGCATCGACGACGGTTTCCTTGATTCCCGCAAACCGCTCATGTACGTCATGCATTGCCCACTGCCGTCCAAGAACTAACGACAGCAGCGCGACGACACCTGCGGCGCCGATAGAAGCAATCCACAGCGGTAGCAAGAGCCGATAGCGTAGTGATGAAAATTTAGTCGGCACCAATGCAATAGCTTCGCAAACCGATCTTAGTACTTCGCATATAAGTTGGGTAACCGTTCACGATGTGTCGTCTTATGTGTCGTCTTAAGTGACAGGGTCGGGAGTCTTTTCAGCCTAAATCGCTTAACCCATTAGCAACCACATATTTCCATCAGCGGCATCTCTTCGGTGGCGGCGCTGCTGAAAAGACTCCCGACCCTTTCCTGTCGACTTCAAGTTCGTGAACGGCTACTAAGTTGGGACGTGCATCGTCATTGTATCCCTTTGTTCGCTCCAGGCGAAATGCGATTAGCGCATCATCATTCTGGCAACTGTACGACTTCCGCACCGTTACGCGTAGCCATGGCACGCCAAACGCTCAGGTCAATACTGTCAGACAAGCTGGTTACCGAACCATCGGCTCGCGTTACGTTGACGATACCCGTGTGATAGCTACGAGACGTGATGATAGCGTAAGTAGGTGCGCCCGATGCGCCATTCTTGCCTTCTTGCCAAGAGTTGTAATCCCCTTCAGGGTAAGTTGTGCCGCTATGGACCAACTGGACTCGGGCGTTCGGTGGCATGGCAGCGGTAAAGCCCGTATGGTGAACGCGACCATCCGGCCACTCGGTGTGTCCAGTATTCTTGAAATCTGAACCACTGGCCACAATGGCTTCCGCCTCGCTGATCGAGTTGGGGATATTCGTCGTAGACGGCCCGCCATTGCGTCGATAGGGCGTCCATGCCTTTACTTCGGCGGCCAACAATGTGGAACTTGTTCCGTCCGAGATACTTGAGAATCTCAGGAAAGAATTTGGATAGAAGACCCCATCACCACCGCGCCGCGTTTGAGGATTAAAAACAAACCAAGTTCCCAGGTTAAAGCCGTAGCTGGTCGGGGCCAGGGCAGGTCGACCATCGCTGAATGTCCGAATCTCATCCGCCTTGATATCACTTGGGCAAGAGTAAGGAGGGATTCGCAACCCATCAATGACTGGCTGAAAATCCCAGCCAAGCGTCAAATCGACTTGGCTATACACGTTACCTTGTTCGAGAAACGGCAGAATGCGTCCGTGCACGCCCCAAGAACCGTTGTTCGCGGCATTGCTCAGGCGAAAATCAATTACGGCCGAAGGTGGAAATCGCTGGTGAGCACTTTCGTAATTGTGGCACGCCAACGCTAGTTGTTTCAAGTTGTTATGGCAACTCATCCGCCGAGCGGCTTCACGGGCGGCTTGCACTGCCGGCAGCAGCAAACCGACAAGAATGCCGATAATTGCAATAACGACCAATAATTCGACTAACGTAAATCCCTTGGCACTCGTCCGCATTATGTTGGCCTTATGGTCTGAAAGAATCTGAAGATCAGCGGCGTGGCGATCGTACTCAATCGCCACGCAAGCTTCTGCTTTGCAGATTCTGTTCCAGTTTACTCACAAGCCACAATTGGCACAGAAAACAGTGCGATGGACACCTTTGGAGCTTGGAATACTGGCGAGTAAACCGTCGCGCTGGCGGCAGATTCGCCTAACTCGCTGATGTGCGCGAGACCTGAACCAGGCTTTGAATAGAGTTCCACGCAATGAAAAGCCAGTAGACGACACGGACCGGATTCCAAGCTATCATGGCGTCCACGTGCTGGCAGTTTGCCGGGCATCACCGATGATTTGTTCGTAACGCAAATGCTCAACTTCACGCCCGATAATTTCTATTTCGTAGTAGCCCCGGTAGCCACCTTGTTCGAACAGCGCAACGATCGTAGCCAGCGGCACATGTCCGTGTCCCAGCAAGCATCGGTTTTGTTCGCCCATCGGTGCATGCTTGGCGTCTCCCAACTGGACAAGCTTGACGTAGGGTATGATTGACTCCAGCCAAGGCAGCGCGTTGGCATCCTGCGCCAGATGATACGAATCAAAGGCCAGGCCTAAATTGGGATTGCCAATTGCGTCGATCACATCTAAACATTCGGGTACGGTGTTTAGAAAGGACCACTCCAGACCGCAGCCGACATGCATCGGCTCAATGGCTAACTGCACGCCGACGGCCTGGGCGGCTTCGGCCAGGATCTTAAGTGCCAAACGCAGGATGCGCTGTGCATGACTTTTCGTATGACCGCCACGACCACCTGTAATCACGACGACCGTTTTGGCACCAATGTCAGCGGCCAATTGAATTGTATCAAGCGCATCGAACAAGGACTCGCGATAACTGCGCCCGTCGCTGCCGGTAAAGCCACCGATCCACTGAAGTGACGATATTTCGAGTTGATGCTCGCGCAACAACTCAACTCCTTTTTCTTCGCCGTATTCAGCCAGTTTGGGAAGCCACACCCCAATCGCGTTGAACCCCGCTTGGTGGTACTGAAGAACATCTTCTTCAAATGTCCACCGATAGGTCGAAAGCTCACTGACGGATAGTCGTTGCAACATCCCTGCTACCGTTGAACGAGTTATGAAAAGTGCGCTACTTTCAGTTTAGCAGCGAGCGTCATGGGGGCCCACGTTCGGAAAGTGGTATAAGCTATAACTTACTCACTGTGAACCACCACAAATGTCGGAGCCTGCCTACACAAACCAATCAATCGTTTTGTGGAGCAAGTTTGCCTCACGCAATGCAAGTCGAGCATTGTGCAGAATTGTGCTCGACTTGTAAAGCGAACTTCTCAGGGCTAGCTAGCATCGAGGTGTGGAAAATACCTACCTAAAATGTGCGCAAGTAAAATGTGCGCAACAAGTGTAGGACATTGAAACACTGCCCGCCGATGGACTGACATGTGAGACAAGTCGAATTAGAGTAGAATACGCCCAAGCTTTTCCATAGCGTGTGACAGGGTCGGTAGTCTTTTCAGGCTAAGTCGCTTAACCCATTGGCCACCATATGTTCCTACCAGCGCTATCTCATCGGTGGTGGGAGCTGTTGAAAAGACTCCCGACCCTTTCCTGTCAACTCCAAGTTCGTGAACAGCTACCTTTACTCAGTCCAGCGGTCGTCTCGTGCCGAATGTCAATGAACTCTCGAAACGCATTATCGCCAACGTGGAAAAGGCGATCGTAGGCAAACGTAAACAGTTGATTCTGTCATTGGTGTCATGGCTTTCGGGCGGTCATATACTCTTGGAGGATGTGCCAGGCGTAGCTAAAACGATGCTGGCCCGGGCACTGGCGGTGAGTATCGGTTGCAAATTCAAACGGATTCAGTGTACGCCGGACCTATTGCCGACCGATATTAGCGGCGCATCGGTTTTCAATCCGAAAGCGGTGCAATTCGAGTTTCGACCAGGTCCGGTTTTCACGCAGATCCTCTTAGCGGACGAAATCAATCGAGCAACGCCACGTAGCCAAGCCGCTCTGCTCGAAGCGATGGCCGAATCACGCGTCACGGTCGACGGCGAAACACACACGTTGGAGAAGCCATTCTTGGTGATTGCAACGCAAAACCCGGTTGACCATGAAGGTACTTTTCCACTGCCAGAAGCTCAGCTTGACCGCTTCTTGATGAAGTTCTCTCTAGGCTATCCCAACCTGGAAGAAGAACTACGAATGCTGGAGCTGCTACAGCATCAACACCCGATCGAAACGCTGCAACCAGTGGCTAGTGCCCAGGAGCTGGTTGAAGCTCAACAACAAGTACGCAGTGTCTTCGTCGATCCCAAAGTGCAACAATATTTGCTTCAGATCGTACACGATTCTCGCGAGCATGAGGCGCTTGCATTGGGTGGCAGTCCGCGCGCATCGATTGCCTTGTATCGTAGTGCTCAGGCGATGGCCGCTGTGCTGGGGCGCGCGTACGTGCTGCCAGATGACATCAAGAAAGTTGCCCCAGCCATTTTGGGGCACCGCTTAATTCTAAAACCCGAGAGCCGCTTGCGGCGAGTCACAACCGAACAAGTGCTCAACGAAATCATCTCTGAGATTGCGGTGCCGACGGTCGCACCGAATTAGTCATCACCCTTGCACTTGCCAGCATCGGGTCTACTAACCACGAGAATTGCGATGATCTACACAGGGTCGGTCGATGAGCACGGTCGAAAGATGAGCATCGTAAAGTCATCAGGCTTGCAAGGGGCTGTAGCATCGTCGCCTCGCATCCGCTCGGCAACTTTTTGGCGGGTTGCTTCGGCGGCAGCTCCTAAGGAGCCCTTGCGAATCAAGTCAACGATTTCGGCTTGCGTTAAATTGTCGTATAAGCCATCGGAGCCTATGATCAACGTGTCGCGTTTGCTGAGCGGTCGCGGCAGTCCCATATCAATATGAGATTCTGGAGAGCCGATAACATTGGAAACGATATGCCGGTCCTCATGCTCTAAGGCGGCATCTTCGGTCAACATCCCCGCTTCCATCGCATAACCAACGGGAGAATGAGCGCGCGTCTGAAGCTTTACTTTGCCCCGCCCGCCGACCAACAGAGCTTGTGAATCACCAACATGGTAAGTGCGAATGAGATGGTTGCCGAATTCAACTGCAATCAAGGTCGTAGCTGCCCTACCACCTAGCTCGGCGACTCGGCGGCCCGCCAACTCAAAACCGTCCAGGATCGCTGCCCGTAAAGAATCAGGACTGTTTGCAGCAGAGACCGACTGGGCCAGAGCCGAAATGGCTCGCTGTGCTGCTTCCAGGCCGTTGGATTCGCCGCCACAGCCGTCGGCAACCGCCAGAACACCCATCGTCTGGTTTGTGGTGAGGACTGCCAAAGCGTCCTCGTTGGAGGTTGTCTTGTCGGGCGAACGACGCGAAAAGATCGCTACTTCACCACCCACGAATGGGAGCGTCCTGACGGCCTCCATGTGCGCGTCGTACTCGGTCAAGCTGGCATCGGCGATTTGATTCATGGAAATCTTGTAGCAGAATCCTTCTATCTTACAACATCTTTCGACATTCACGTCACCTGCGACCAGCTTCCTTGGAAGACAGTACACCCCAACCAGCGCAGCATGAACCACCCTTAGGATGTATTTCCAAGGCTCGGGGTTTTTGCTCAAGGGCATCACCCATCCCACTCGGGAAGCACCGACATCCAGGACGCAGTCTTCGCTTTTCCCAGTCCTATCGATCGGAAGAATGGCCGTTAATCATTGCCCGGTGAATGTCAGTGCAAGCGGGCGAAGAATGAGGCGGCAAAGCCAGCGGCGTGCGACCGCAAATATTGATTCGTAAGTTGTTGTTTCCAAACGACTTATGGGCAAGCGTCCAGTGGTGTGGCCGGTTGTTAAGACGAGTTGGAATTGGTATATTACCCAACTTAGATTTCGCAGCCACAGAGCCCTTTGGCACTAGGCTTCTCAATCGCAATACGCAAGGATTTCGGCTTGTCTGACATACCTCCCAACGACTCAGATGACACCCCGCCAACACCCCCCAGTGGTGGAGGCGATGGCGGTGATGGTTCAGATAAAACGGTAATCGTCGATCAACCCATTGAATCGGAGCTGCGTGATAGTTACCTAACGTATGCGATGAGCGTCATTGTCAGCCGCGCTTTGCCAGACGTTCGCGATGGCCTGAAGCCGTCACAGCGGCGAATTCTGGTTGCCATGAACGATCTAAATCTGGGGCCAGGTTCCAAGCGAGTCAAGTGTGCCAAGATTTCGGGTGATACGAGCGGAAACTATCACCCCCACGGTGAAGCGGTCATCTATCCGACCTTGGTACGCATGGCTCAAGAATGGAACATGCGGCAAGTCTTGATCGATAAACAGGGCAATTTTGGCTCGATCGCGGGACTGCCGCCTGCAGCGATGCGGTATACGGAAGCTCGCTTGAGCGCCGCCGCCGCGATGATGCTGGAAGATATCAAGCTCGACACGGTCGATTTTGTTCCCACCTATGACGAGGTGCGAACGGAACCAGTCGTATTGCCATCGCGATTCCCGAATCTGCTCGTCAATGGTGCGACAGGTATTGCGGTAGGCATGGCGACCAGCATTCCGCCTCACAATTTGCGCGAAGTCTGCACAGCGACCATTGCCCTGGTAGATAATCCGGATATTACGCTCGAAGAATTGATGGATATCATCCCGGGACCGGATTTTCCAACAGGCGGCATTATCTGCGGCCGCTACGGCATCCGCCAGGGTTACCGTACGGGGCGCAGCACCATTGTCGTTCGCGCCCGCACCAAGATTGAGACGATCAAGAACCGCTCGCGGATTGTCGTCAGCGAAATCCCGTTCCAGCAGTTTCGCGACCGAGTGATCGAACGAATTGCTGACTTGGTGAGTAGCGGCAAGATCAAGGGCATTTCCGGCATTCGCGATGAAAGCGATTTGAAGGAACCGGTGCGTTTGGTAATTGACATCAAACAGGGGCATGATGCCGACGTCGTCTTGAACCAGCTCTATAAATTCTCCCCACTCCAGGACACCTTCTCGATCATCTTCTTGGCGTTGGTGGACGGCAAGCCACGCGAGCTGAACATCAAAGAGATGTTGCAGGAGTTCGTACGCCATCGCGTCACGGTTATTCGGCGACGCACGCAATTCTTGTTGGCTCGGGCTCGCAAGCGCAAACATACGATCGAAGGCCTGCTGTTGGCTCTAGCCGACATCGATCAAATCATCAAGATCATTCGCTCTAGCCGCACTCAGGCGGAAGCGAAAGAGCGGTTGATGGGCGTCGAAGTCCCCGCTTCGATGATGGAGCGGGCTTTGGGAGAAAAGGGCTTCAAAGAATTTCAGCTCGATCGCGGCGAATCCAACACATATTCGCTCACCAGTGTCCAAACCGATGCGATTTTGGCCATGCGGCTCGGCCAGTTGGTCAACCTGGAGCAGGATAAACTAGCGGAAGAGCACGCCAAACTTCTGGAAGAAATCGATGGCTACCTGACGATCCTGTCCGATCAACGCAATATCTACAACATCATCAAAGAAGAACTCGAAGAGATGATGCGCCGTTTCGGCGATCAGCGGCGCACCGAAATCAGCCATGAGGAAATCGGCAATTACAATCTAGAAGATCTCATCACCGAAGAGACGATGGTGGTCACAATCAGCCACCGAGGATACATCAAGCGAATTCCATCGATTACCTATCGCGCGCAACGGCGTGGCGGCAAGGGGATTATGGGAGCAAAAACCGACGATGAAGATCCGATCGAGCACTTGTTCGTCGCTAGTACCCACGCCTACCTGTTGTTCTTCACCAGTCAAGGCAAAGTGCGATGGCTCAAAGTCTACGACATTCCACAATTGAATCGCGAGAGTCGCGGCAGAGCCGTCGTCAATCTGCTCAATTTGGAAGCAGATGAGAAAATCACCGAGTGCGTGGCGGTCCGCGACTTTAATCTGCCAGGACATTTCTTGATGATGGCCACCAAACGTGGGCTGGTGAAGAAGACTCCCTTGGATGCATACAGCCGTCCCAAGCGCGGCGGTATCATTGCGATTAAGTTGAAGGACGACGACGAATTGGTCGACGTCGTGGTGGTTGGGCCCGACGATCAACTGTTGATGGCTACCACGCAGGGTCGCGCCATCCGTTTCTCTGAGTCGGATGCCCGTTCGATGGGCCGCAATACTTCGGGCGTGAAAGGTATTCGCCTCCGCAAAGGCGATTCCGTCGTGGGAATGGTCGTCGCTGACCCTGAAGCGACACTGCTGACCGTTTGCGAACAGGGATTCGGCAAACGGACTTGGTTCGGGGTGGGCGAAAAGCTAGCCCCTGAAGAATCCAGCCAACCAGTTGACGCCTCTGCCGAAGATACGATTGAGGCCCCAGACGATGCTGATGGTGACGCGGATGAACCCAACTCCAGTCAATCGTACCGCACCCAGCGACGTGGTGGTGGCGGCCTAATCGACATCAAGGCGTCCAAACGCAATGGTCCAGTCATCGGCATTGTGCCGGTTACCGACGATGACGAACTACTGATGATGACCACACGCGGAAAAATTCAACGCATCGCCGCCAAAGAGATCAACATCATTGGTCGCAATACGCAAGGCGTGCGAATCATGAATGTCGATGATGGTGATGCCCTCACCGCTATTGTCAAAGTTCCCAAAGAGGATGATGTCGACGAAGTGGCCCCAAGCGTGGCCCCACCGCCCGCTGACAGTGAAGAGCCTGCATCAGACGCTTAGAGCTGAATGACAACGCGACCGATATTTTGTCCGGCCAAGATCCCGGCGACTCGTTCAGGCAGTTCGTCGAGCCGAACTTGCGTCACAAAGTCATCGATATCAGGCAACTGCCAGTCGTTGGCCAAGAGATCCCAGATATCTCGGCGGCGCACATCCGGGCAGTCTGCAGAAGCGATTCCACACAAACTGACGCCACGCAATAAGAACGGATAAAGCGTCATATTCAATTCAGCACCGGCGACTAAGCCGCAAGCGGTGACACACCCTCCATATTGAACGGAGCGGAGCAGCGAGTTGAGCAGATTGCCTCCTACGGTATCGACGGCTGCGGCCCATTGGGCAGATAACATCGGCCGTTGGGGATCGCCTAAGACCTGATCGCGATTGAGCACCCGTTTGGCTCCCAACCCCTGCAGCCAAGCGTACTGTTCCGTCTTGCCGGTGACTGCCACCACTTGATAACCAAGGTGAGCTAACAGGCGGACGGCCCAGCTACCCACGCCGCCGGTAGCACCAGTCACGACAATTTCGCCAGCATCCGGTTCAACTCCGGCACCCCGGATTGCCAACACACACTGAGCAGCCGTGAAACCTGCGGTCCCCAAAGCCATCGCCTGGCGGGCAGTTAGCGCCGGCGGGAGTGGTACAACCCAGTCCGCTGGCACGCGAATCAATTCCGACCAGCCGCCCCAATGACCTTGCCCGAGATCGTAACCAGTTACTAGCACTGCATCGCCCACGGTGAATCGTGAACAGTCACTGGCCACGATGGTACCGGCTGCGTCAATGCCGGGAATGTGTGGTAACCGCTTGATCACTCCCCGATGACCTTGAACCGCCAGCGCGTCCTTATAGTTGAGCGACGAAAAGGCAACTTGAATAGTAACCTCACCAGGTGGAAGTTGGTCGACTGCGAGCGTTTGAACCTGCGCAGTCGTCGACTGCCACTCCGGGGTCGGGACGCGTGGGCCGTCGGCACCCGCTTTGGCCTCAACTAGCAGGCAGCGAAATGAATCGTTCATGGAGCGGAACGGAGCAAACAGAGTTCACCCTGTGTATTGGGTTCAAACATGATGAAGTGAACTTTGCGGGCCAATTGACGCGCGCGTTCAGGCGAACGATCAAGGAGCTCGAAAAGCATCGACGGATAGCTGAGTGCATCAATGGCCTCGTGCAGCCAATGATTGCTGAGCGGTCCAAAAGAAGCAATGCAAACGGCCGCATCTTTCGTCAGGCAACGTTTGTAAAACTCCAGGATCTCACTGGGCCGCGTGCTGTGCAACAGGTAAAGCGTTTCGGTCAAAGGGCGAGAGTGACCAGCAGAGATCGCAAAGTCCAACGTCCCGCTCTGCGCCGCGTCAACTTGGCTGCGATTGACGATAAGACTCAAGTGCGACTCCCACTCGCTGGCCATCAGACAATCGATGAGCCGCAGAGGTTCCCACATGGCAGCATCGGCCGTTTGTCGCCATAACAGCTTGCCTTCGGTTTGAGTGAAACCCGCCAGAAAGCGACTCGGGATCGATGTCGAACTTGCCGTCGAGTCCGTCAGCGAGTCTGCCGCCTTTGGTTGCGACGAAGCGGTTGGGTCCACTGAAACCGTTTGGCCGTTCACCACTTCATCATTTCCATCGTCGTCTTGCGGATCAACGTCGGAGGTGGATCTTGCTTTGCCTTTGGCTTCTGCCAGCCGTTCTGCATTTCCAGGCAATGGCAATTCGAGCAACGAATCTAAGCTATATCGCATGGTAATTTCCTGGTCGTGGGTCAACATGTCCACGGTCAGGGTGCGATTGGGGACGAAGCCTGGGATCTCTTCGCGTTCGGGTAAAGCGGCAACCTCGGTCGGCGCTTCTTGAAGATCCTCCAAGTCGACTTCAAAAACCGACGAGCCAACTTTAATGCGATCGCCATTGCAGAGTTCAATCGACGTAATGGCAAAGTCGTTGACATAGGTACCGTTACTGCTGCCCACGTCACGAATGCGGAACGAGGACTCGAGCCCCTCGACGATCATATGATTGCGCGACATGTGCGCATCGGTAGGAATGCTGAAATCGCAATTGGATTGCCGGCCGATGGTCAGACGTTGATCGGTTCGCAACCAGCACTTCATGCCCTTGGCTGGCCCTTCGACTACTTTCAGAACGCAAATCATTAAGTCGCTCGATTGTGAGACTTGGAAACTGACTGGCGAGTCCGCAAGCGAGTTGGGCGTCGAGCTAGCATCAGCGCGGAATATGCGGATTGTAAGGGGGTACAAGTCAGTGCGCGAGAACCCCAGAGTCTTATTATCGTCTTAGAGTGGCTGCAGTTTCCGGGTTTTACGGAAAAAAGAGACTTTAACCGTCGCAGTTGACCCTAATGACAATACTGCGCGCGTAACTATTCACAGACTTTCGGTGCGCAATTAAGCTTAAATGCTAAACCCTCATAAAATGGCCTGGATTCCAGTCTCCAAACGGGTGGTTTGATTCGAAATCGAAATTCGTCGTTCAGCAGGCCAAGTCCTATGGTTAAGCTATCTTTTCGTATGAATTCATTGATGCACGACATTGGTCCGCGACTCCGTGCCCGCTTTGCGAATGCGGCGCGTGGACTGCTGCGCCGCCATGCAGCCCGACGCAAATTGCGAGAAGAGCTACAGGATTTGTTCTTGGGATCCGCCCCGCATTTCCGGCGGCTTGAGGCACGCCGTGTGCTAAGTGCAAATTACGTGTTCGATGGCGTAGATGGTCTGTTTCTCAATAATTTCGATAACACCGGTCTTGATATCAGTTTTACCGATGGCCCTGGTCCCAACGATTTCTACGTATTCACGCTAGATGCGGGAACTTGGTCAGCAGGTGTCGGCAATGTGGTTGATCCAGATGTTACCGGCACGGGTACAAATGTTCTAAGCGTGAGGCGCGGGGCCTTTTTGGATCTCGGGGATACACCCGAGTTTGACGTAGACGACAACCTGGGAATTGGCTTGAACGCCACATTCATCAGTGCGGTCGACCTACCCAATGCCATCAATGGTTCCATGACCCTGACCGTTGGCGGCAATGTCAATATCAACGGTGCCCTGGATACGCTTGGCAGCAGTCTTTCGATCACTGCCAACGGCACGATCAATAGCACCGTGGCGGGCTCGATTACAACAACTGACGCAGTCGACTTTGGAATTCCAAGCGGAACCGTAACTCTCATCGCCGGTGGGGACGTAAACTTGGCGGGCGATATTGATACCTCGGGTGCCGATCATTCGACGGCCGGGGCGACCGCTAGTGCAGCAGGTGAAGTACGGATCATTACGACCGATGGTTCAATCAACGTAGCCGGTATAGATGCATCAGGCGGCAATGCAACCGGCGGTGGTGGTAGTACGGGTGGCGCAGGCGCAGGCGTGTTTCTAACCGCCCGAGACTTAAACCTACCGGACGACCTGCGGAACATCACTACGACCGGATTGCTCAATACGTTCGGGGGTGCCGGAGACACGCTGGGTGCCGCTGGCGATTCCAAGCTAATCAGCGACAACGACGTTACTTTGGCCGGTGCCAATCTACAAACAGGCAATCTGTTCATCGTGGCCACCGGCAACGTGGATCAGACCGCTGGCATCGTCGCCAATGGTCTGGGTTTGATGGTCGGCGGAACAACGACCTTGAACGACCCTACCAATAACATTGGCATCTTGGCCGCAGACAATGATGGTCAAATACTTTTCACCGATGCGAATTCTCTAGCCACTGGCACGGTAACCGTTACGGACTTGGCTGTGCCAATGTCGGTCAATGGGATCACCACCTCGGACGACGATGTCAAGCTAACCGTGCTGGCGGGTGATTTGACGATCGCCGCCGCAATTTCGTTGGGTACAGGTGACTTGTTTCTGGACGTTACCGGCGATGTAACCCAAGGAGCGACGATCTCCGCCGCCGGTCTAGGGCTGATGGTGGACGGTGCAACCACGTTGAATAATGTTGGAAACAATGTAGCCACGCTAGCCGCCGACAATGGTGGCCTAACGCAGTATACCGATGCGGACACATTGGTCGTTGGGGCTGTGACCGTCGATGGCATGACCGTCACTGGCATCACCACCACTGATGACGACGTAAAGCTGACCGTGTTAGTTGGCGATTTGGATATCAACAACACAGTAGCCTTAGGTGCAGGAAGTTTGTTCCTGGATATTACCGGAAACGTTGCGCAAACGGCATCTATCACCGCGACTGGTTTGGGATTAATGGTTGACGGCACAACCACTCTGGACAACGCCAGTAATAACGTGACCACCTTTGCAGCCGATAATGGCGGGCAAACGCTATTCACGGATGCAGACACATTGGTCGTGGCAGCCGTGACCGTCGCAGGCATGACGGTAACTGGGATAACGACCACCAACGATGACGTCAAACTGACGGTGCTGGCCGGTAACCTAGATATCAATAATGCAATTGCTTTGGGTACCGGCGATCTGTTTCTCGACGTGACTGGCAATGTGGCTCAAACCGCTGCTATCACAGCCGCTGGCTTAGGCCTCATGGTCGACGGCACGACAACGCTGAACAACGTTGCCAACAATGTTACCACACTGGCTGCGGACAATGGCGGTCAAACGTTGTTTACCGACGCGAACACGTTGGTAGTCGGCAGCGTGACCGTGGACGGCATGACGGTAACTGGGGTAACCACTACCAACGATGACGTCAAACTGACGGTTTTGGCTGGCAACTTAAATATCAACAACGCGATCGCTTTGGGCACTGGCGATCTGTTTCTCGACGTGACGGGCAATGTGTCTCAGACCGCTGCTATCACAGCCGCTGGCTTAGGCCTCATGGTTGATGGCACCACGACGCTGAACAATGTCGCCAATAATGTTACCACACTGGCTGCTGACAATGGTGGTCAAACATTGTTTACCGACGCAGATACGTTGGTGGTCGGCAGTGTGACCGTAGACGGCATGACGGTGACTGGCGTAACCACTACGAATGACGATGTCAAACTAACAGTGTTGGTTGGTAACTTGGATATCAATAATGCGATTGCCATGGGCACTGGCGATCTGTTTCTAGATATCACCGGAAATGTGGCACAAACGGCGGCGATCGCGTCTGCCGGTTTGGGGCTGATGGTCGATGGCACGACAACATTAACCAACGTCGGCAACAGTTTTGCGACTTTGGCCGCCGACAACGGTGGTACGATCGACGTGAGTACCACTGCGGATCTGACCATCGGCTCGGTGACCGTGGACGGCATGACGGTCGATGATGTGGTCGCTCCGGCAGATATCACGATTACTGCTGCCAGTATTTTGGACGGCGACACATTGCCCGACAATCCTGTCGACTTTGACATTGATGGCGCCAATGTCACTCTGACTGCAACCACGGGTAGCATTGGGGCAGTGGGCGACATTTTCAAAGGGATTGTAAATCCGCTAGAAGTCCGCGCGACGGGCACCTTGGACGCTACGGCTTTGCTTGGGGCCATCGCATTGAACCCGGACGCGGCGACCATTAACCTCAATTCGCCGAACGTAGCCCTGGTTTCGGCGGGAACGCTAACGATCGGCGACTTGACCGTGCTCGGTGATTTGCGGGTCGAAGGTGCCGACATCGTAGCCAGCGATGGCACGATCAACTTAACAGCCAATCGCATCCTGTTTGTCTCCGGCCAAACGGAAACGATCGAAGTCACTACGTCGATTTTGGACGCCCGCACGGCTGGGGATTTGTTCGTAAGCTCGACCTCCGCCATCGAACTACTCGACTTGGACTGCGACAACGTGGCGCTGGGAACAACTCCTCCAGGAGGTGTTGGAGCAGCAGCCGGTCTGATTAGCGTGGTCTCGGTCGGGCAAGTCACCGTTTCGGACGACGTAATCGCAGGTATCGACGGTCTGTCGACCAGCCCCAGCAGCGCCTCGGTATCGATCGTGACCACAGGGGCGGATACGGACATCCGCGTAAATGATGTCATCCTAACCGACGATGGCACCATCACTTTGCAGGCAACGCGTGACGTACGTTTTGGCGACCCTGCCACGCTCAGTGCTAACGACAATTTGACACCGCCTGACGACGATGACTTGTTTGTGGTTACAACCGTAAACGGTGCGATTCTAATTCAAGCCGATTCAGATGGATCAGGCGATGGCGAAGTGTTCATGGCGGACGGAGCCCGGATAATTGCTGGCCGCGATATAACCGTGCCCGACTACGTCCCGAATATCGATGGGCTTGCTTCGACTTCGACCATCCAACTGGGCGCGGTTGCTAAAGGGCCAGGCTTAGCCTTTGTACAGGTGGTTGCCGAGGACGATGTGACACTCGGTTCTATCCAGTCGGCCAATGAAACGGCTAACGCAATACGTATTACCTCGCTAACTGGTGGGATTCTCGACGGCGGCGATACCCATACAGACATTGTGGACAATTTCACCGGTGCGCTAACGACCCTCCGCGCCGTCACTGGTATCGGCTCGACCGACGAAATTGAGACATCCATCTATGCGTTAGATGCCGTGAACACTACATCGGGAGCGATATGTATTGAGGAAGTCTCCTCGATCGTCCCTGCCGACGGTGATCTGATCTTAGTCAACGCGGACAATGTGGAAGATATCGTTGTTCAAGTGATCGCCGGAAACTTAACCGTCGCTGCCAATGGATTCGCGCCAAGCAACGGACTATTCAATGTCAACTCCTCAGCGGGCAACATTCTGCTGATTGCATCGGCAGATGTTGTAGTAAATGAAACTGTAACGGCCAGTCTTGGACACCTAACCCTGGATGCTGGCGACGATGTTGACGTCAACGCAGCTTTGGCTGCCGGGGGAGACATCTATATCGAAGCTCGCAACGGTGCCGCTGCTGACGCGATTGCTCCGGCAGTGGACGGTATCAATATCGACGCCACCGCCAATGCGACTGGCTCAATACTCTTGCGTTCGTCGCAAGACATTCGCACCACAGCAGACATTGCCAGCTCTACGGCCAGCGTAGGTTTGGTGGCCAGCAACAATATTCTACAGAATGCAAACGTAGATGCGTCTGGTAGTGTACTGATCGATGCGACTGGCCTTTACACAATGGCTGGGACGGCGGTTACGACGGCAGGTGTTGATATTGCAGCTCGCGCTGGTAGTTCAATCACGCTGGGTCGCTTGGACGCAGCTGGAAATGTTGGCTTGCAAGCTGGTACAGATATTATCGACGGCAATGGCGGTGCGCTGAATATTTCCGCAATTGACCTGAGCATGCGAGCTGGAAACCTGATCGGAAATTCCGGTGGTGGCGTGGCCAACGTGAATATCAACGCAATTGATACGCAAGTTACCAGACTAGCTGCGACCGCAACGAATGGTGTTTATGTACAAGAAGTAGACGGCGTCAGTATTGGCAGCGTGGCTGCTGTTGATGTCACTGTGACGGCTAATCGCGTCAACACAGATCGCAGTATCAGTTCAGAAAACGCAAATGTTGTCATCGCCGCCTTGGCGGGTGGATCGACAAATCCAGGGCCCTTTAAAGTCCAGGTGACCACGGGCTCGTTAACCGTCGACAGCGCAGTCACGGCTACCGGGGCTGGCGACGTGTTGTTGCAAGCAAACCAAGACGTAATCATCAATGCAGCAGTAACCGGCGGTTCAGGCCACGTGACACTGGACGCTGGTGATGATGTAGATGTCAATGCAGCTGTCAGCACGACAGGCGCTGGTGAGATCTATATCTTGGCTGGTAACAACACCATTGATATGGCACTGCCCCAAGTCGATGGCGTAAACATCGACGCCACTTTGACCACTGCTTCGGGCAGCGTCTTGGTGGATTCGCAGGCCAGCATTCGTACGACAGCAGCCATTGCCAGTGGCGGCGAGGTTGGCCTGCGAGCGAATGGTGGCGACATCATTCAAAATGCAAACATCACGGCCATTGGTGGTGTTCTGTTGTCGGCCAGCGGAGCGTTGGTCATGGCACCAGCCGCCACGACTTCTGCATCAAACGTCGTCGCTCGTGCGTCAGGCGGCGATTTCACATTATCCGTAATCAATGCAACCAACGTAGCTCTGGAAGCATCTGGAAGCATCTTCGATGGGAATGGCAGTGCACTAAATGTTTCCGCGACCACGTTGAGCATGCAAGCGGGTGGCTCGATTGGCGACTCCAACTTGGCCAGCCCTGTGACAATCAACAACAATGCCATCGATACGCAAGTTGACACCTTGGCTGCCAGCAGCGTAACGGGAATCTATATCAATGAGCAAGATGACTTGACCATCGATTCCGTGGCAAGCCTATCGGTCGACGTTGGTGCTGGTGTGGGCTTGCCTGGTGTATCCCGAGCCAATTTCAATAGTACGACCAGCCAAATCGCTGCTGCATTGACGATCGGTGGACTCAGCGATTTGACGACAACGCTGGGACCAATCAAGGTAATCGCACAAGCTGGCACTATCACCGTCAACGATGGCGATACCAACGAAATCGGTATTAGCTCTGGCGGTTCCGGCGATGTACTATTAGAAGCTCGCGGAGCGGGAAGTAGCATTGTGACCACGACCGCGATTCTGGGTGGCACGGGGCACGTAACACTGCAGGCAGCCAACAACATATCGCTTGGCGATGATGTCTTAACAACGGGCGCGGGCACGCTGCTGATCGATGCACTCGCTGGCTCGGTGTCCATCGCCGATGGGGTGGACGCGGACTTGCATGGCCTAGAAACGCAGTCCGGCCAAATTCTAGTTCGCGCGGCAATGGACGTAACGATCAATGCTACGGTTGCCAGTACAGCGAATGGCAACATCGGTATCGTGGCTGGCAATGACGTGTTGCAAAATGCAAACATCTCAACCACTGGCGATGTACTGGTTCGAGCCGTCAACGATATTACGATGGCTTCGGTCGCGGTCACGGGCAACAGCAATGCCATTCTGATGGATGCTGGAAACACGATTACATTGGGTGCGCTCAATGCCAACCAGGTTTCGCTAGATGCTGGTCTGGATATTCTCAGAGCTATTGGTTCTGCCACCAATGTTACGGCGGTCAGCTTGCGGATGGTCGCTGACAGTGACGCTAATGGTTCCGGTTCGATTGGAACATCCGATTTACCAAGCCCCCCCAACATAAACAACAACGCGATCGTGACATCCGTTGATGTCTTGGCAGCGCAGAGTGCGACTGGGATATATGTATTAGAGGCCGACGATATCAGCATCGATGGTGTGGCAGCACTTACAGTCTCGATCGATGTAACGCGAGTCAACTTCAACAGCTCCACCGATCCTGAGCCAACCGTTACCACGACTCTCGCCGGACTGAGCGATCTCACAACGACGCTCGATGGCCCCATCAAGCTAGTCGCTGGTTCGATCATTGCAAATGACGGTACGGATGGAGATGGGCTCAGTATTTCGGCCGATGGCACCGGCGACGTTCTCTTGCGCAGCAGTAACGATGTCGTGATCAATGCCACCGTCCAAAGTGACACAGGCAATATCTCCCTGATCGCTGGCGACGATATCGACGTGAACGCCAGCGTCATTACTAGTGGCTTGGGCGACATCTACTTGAACGCTAGCAACAGCGTACTAGCAGACGCGGTGGCACCGGAGGTCGACGGCATTAATGTGGATGCACTGATTTCTACGAGTGGCGGCACCGGCACAATTCTACTCGACTCAGCCTTTGCTATTCGCACTACCGCCAACATCATTAGTGGCGGGGATATCGGGTTGGTAGCTGACGAGGACATTATTCAAAACGCCAACATTATCGCTTCCGGTTCTGTACTGATCGACGCGGGGGGTGCGATGGTTATGGCACCTGGCGTCTCAACAACTGCCGGTTCGGGCTTGATTGCCCGCTCGGCTGTCGGTGATATGACGTTAGGGCTCATCACTGCCAGCAATGTCTCGCTCGAAGCAACGGGCAGCATTCTAGATGGCAACGGAGCATCCTTGAATGTCGTTGCATCTACTTTGCGGATGGTGGCTGGTGGTTTCATCGGCGGTGTGGACTTGGCCAGCCTAGACACAACCGTGAACGTAAACGCGATTGATACAACCGTCGGCACGCTGGCAGCGCAGGCCGGCAGTGGAATCTATATCCTCGAGACGGACGGCCTGATCATCGACAATGTTGCTGCGGCCAGCATTGACCTAAGCACGACGACGCTTGTCAACTTCAACAGCTCGACCAGTAGCGTTGGAGGCAGCGTAGGACTGACGTTAACGGCACTAGACGATTTGACGACGAGCGCTGGTCCCATCAAAGTCGCCGCTAACGGCTCGATCACTGTTAACGACGGTTTGGACGGGGACGAAGTCGGTGTCATTGCTGGAGGTTCTGGTGATATCCTGATTGATGCGCGGGGCGCCGGTTCTAATCTAACGACGACGACCGCAATTCAAAGCGGCACTGGGCATATTTCGCTTTTGGCTGGTGGCGACGCTACGCTGGGCGACGATGTACGCACCGCTGGAACTGGCACGATCTTGATCGACGGGCGAACAGTAACCGTGTCTGACGGAGGAGATGCTGACAATGATGGAATCGTCAGTGGAGCCGGTGACATTTTGGTACGTAGTTCGCTGGATATCAATATCAACACAACCGTGACCAGCGGTAGTGGCAATATCGGGCTGTTGGCTGGACAGAGCGTATTGCAATCCGCCGATATCACGACTGGCGGCGGTGATGTTTTCATTCAAGCTGGCGATGATTTGATTATGTCATCCACGCCGCTTCCGACAACTATCACGACGAGTACCTCTGGCGGAAATATCTTGGTACAGACGGGGCGAGACATTCGCTTGGCCGCTCTTGAGGCTTCCACAGGCCATGTCGTACTCGATGCCAACCGCAATATCCTCGATGAAAATACTGACTCACGGGTCAATGTAACGGCTAGTAGCTTGTCGATGTCGGCACTCACAGGAGCGATTGGCGGGCCGGACGCGGCAAACGGCTCACCAACGACCAACGACAACGCGATCAACACGTCCGTTGACATATTGGGCGCCCAAAGCAACTTAGGCATCTACATCGAAGAAGTAAATGGATTGATCGTCGATACCACGACTGCCTTTACTGTGGAGATTGATACGACCCAGGTTAATTTCAATAGCTCGACCACCGACTTTACCACTAGCTTTATCCAGGGTAGCTCGTCCAATCTGACGACAACTGGAGTTGGACATATCAAAGTCATTACACTGGCCGGCGATATTACGCTTAACGACGGCCTGGTAGCTGACGGTGTGTCGGTCTCCGGCACAGGAAGTAGCGACATATTGATTTCCGCTACGGGCAACTTGACGGCCAATGCAGATATCCTGTCGGGCACGGGTAACATTACTCTCAGCGGCAATTTGGTCGATCTCAACGCCAATGTGACCACTGGCGGCGCCGTGCTCGTCCTCGGCACAAGTGTAGCTATCGACGGAGTGATTACCGCTGGTAGCGATCTTCTAATCGTGGCCTCGGGTGCGACCGCAGATATCGTTGTCAATGCGGACTTGATTAGCGGTGGCAACCTTGGTTTGGATGCCGGACGCAACGTTCTCCAGAACGCCAATATGACCACATTGGGCGGAGATGTACTCGTTCTTGCCGGTACAGATATCCGAATGTTGGCAACTTCACCTGGAACGGTGACGACGGCCTCGGGTGGCGGCAATGTTTTGTTGGCGGCAGCTAACGGTAACATTGAACTAGCTGAAGTCGATGCAGGCGCAGGACGCGTATCGATCGAGGCCTTGAACGGAAGTATTGTCGACGCGAATGCCGATGCGCGACTGAATGTCACCGCCAATACTCTGCGAATGATCGCGGGAGATCGTATTGGTGGTGCAACTGGGTCGGCCGCCATCGATGTCGATGTTGTTACCTTAGCCGCTCGAAGCGCCAACGGAATCTTTGTGCGTGACATCGCTGGGGGTGTGACGATCGATCGCGTCCTTGGCTTTACAGTGACGGTCACAGCCCCGCAAGTCAACTTCAACAGCACGACTGATGCGCAGTCGCGTAGCGCCACGCACCTCAACTTGGAAGACCTCGAAACGCAGACAGGCGATATCCGTGTGCTAGCAGAAGGCGGCACACTGAGAGTAAACGAAGGCAGCGACGTAGATGCGCTCGGTGTAACCGCCATCACCAGCGGCAATATTTTGTTAGAGACAACCGGCGCAGCCAGTGATGTAATTATCAACGTGGACGCCAACATTCAAACGGCCAGTGGCCACATCACAATATTGGCTGGCGACGATATCTCGTTGGCTGCCAACATAATCAGCAATGCCAGCGGCACGATCTACTTGCTGGCCAGCAACGGCGCAGGCAGCGGCGGCGTAACCATGAGTGCTGGTACGCTACTACAGACGAACAACAATAATATTCGTGTGGTCGCGGACGGTGAAGGCAACGTGACGCTGGGCTTGGTAGATGCCGGCACCGCGAGTGTGAGCATCTTGGCCGAAGGCTCCATTCTCAGCAACGGTGCACCCACGAACGTGCAAGCAGACGCCGTGCGATTGTGGGCAGACGCGTCGGTCAATCTTGACGGAACGCAGGCGGCTGCGGCGGGCAACGGAGTAGGCAATATTGGTGCTCTGGCCACGCCGATTCAAACGGCGGTGACGACACTAGCCGCCAATAGTGCGGGCGGAATTTTTGTCACGGACACAGACGCCACCATTGTTGCGGCCACTGGCGACATTGCCGTTTCTCAAGTCAACCTGGATGCTGTTCCGACTATCCGCACCGATGCGAGCCTCTCGGACCTGACGACTACCGTCAACGGTCCGATTCAGTTGCTCAGCGGTGGCACAGCAACATTGCAAGATGGCGACGATGCCGATGGAATTGCGATTACAGCTAACGGCTCGGGATCAGTTACTGTCACTGCGGTCACTGATGTATTGGTGCAAGCGGACGTGCTCAGCGGCAGTGGCAATATCATCGTCACCGCAGGTACGAATATCGGCATGGGTGCTGGCATAGCGACCGGCGGTGATGTCACCTTGACTGCTACAACCGGCGCAATCTTAGAAACAAGTGCAGAGTCGAGCGTCTCAGGCAACGACCTCGTAGTCAACTCTGCATTATTCGCTCACCTACACGATACCGCCGTCGATACATTGACCGCGACGGTCGGTAGTAATGGTGCACTAGCTGGCGCTTGGCAAGTTCTCAATGGGCTGGCGAACAGCACGGGCGATGATTTTCTTGGCGTGCTGGATGATATCCTGATAGATCCAGGCGCTATTGCCGCTATCGCCGCGCAGATTGCTCCTGGCAGCGCGCTGGCACAGCAATTCCAATTCATCCAACAATTCGGCATCAACTATGCTCTGTACCTGAAGAATACTGGCAATTTAGTAGTCAACGATGTTACGGCGGGCAGTAGTGCGACACCGAATGTTTACATCGAGACCGTCGGTGGTACTTCGAACTTGATCGTCAATGGCGACATTACCACCACCAGCTCGGTCATGGATGAAGGGGGAGTCGTGTTGATTGCTGGCAACGATTTGACGATTAGTGGGCGTCTGGTTAGCGAAAGCACACTTGCGATGACACCAGACCAGATTATCGAGATCATCGGGCCTTCCTTGCCTGCCGCTGGCGAACCGTTCAACGATCACGTGCTCGCGAATTTCTTCGAAGGGGGTACTGGGCCTAGTGCTGCGTTGACTACCAGCGAATTTGTATTACGTGACCGACCGGAATCGGTGGAAGACTTCCGGACGCACATCCTCCAGCGCGTGGTCATTCAGTTCGGGCTGGATGGAACGCCGCGTGAGTCTGGCTTTATCTCGTTGGTGGGGTACGCTGACGGACTGGTAGAACAGTTTGACGTCGATGAAGCGTTTCCTGCCAGTGTGCCAAGTTCTGCCGCCCTGTTCACGCGTAGCACACCCTTCAGCGACGCGTTCCTGGATGCGAACCTATTCTTGCCCACCACGGCAATCATGCGCCGCTCGAATGACTTCTTCCTTTTCGAAGACGGTGGCAGTACCGATCTAGCAGTCGAAGCTGCTGAAATCAACAATGTGCAGTCACTGATTGTGAACTCAGGACTGGCGATCCCGACCGATCCAGTTGCAGCGCCAAGTCTTGGCTATGTGTCACAACCAGTCTTTGTGACGATCGAACCCATCGCGCAGCAAATACCGCAACAAATTGAGCTGGAAGCTCCAGTTACCAAAGATGTCATCGTGGCCATCTACGAGATTCGCTACGAGGACGAGAATCTGAATGGCCAAGTGGACGGCGCGGAATTGCCAAGCTACGAAGAAGTGCTCAAGACGGGCATCGATAAGGACAGCGAGGAAACACGCAAAGTCATCAAGCCTAAGGCTGGTTCAACACCAACGCGTGAAGACATCGATCGCGAGAAGCAAGCGATGCAGGACGACCCGACCCAGCCCAGCGGTGCCTACGCGATCGTCAAGGAAGACGCCGATGGGAACAAGACTGTCCTAGAAGTCTTCGGTATTCGCGACTGGCCCGAAGAGAATGAGGAAGAGAAGAAGGAAGAGGCAGAGGTCAAAGTACCGAAGCTCCAACCATTTGATCCTGCGGCTACAGAAGATCCCGCCAAGAATCCAAGTGGCTCCACAACGGATGCGGAACTGGTGCCACCTCCCATCGAAGTTCCTGGTCCAGCGATTACCGATACCAGCAGTGTCATCCCCGGATCACGTGATACGCAGCCCACACGGTTTGCGAGCGCTGGTCTACTGCTTGGATCGCTGACCATGATGCGTCATCGCGCTGGCCAATCAGCGCGCACAACCGATACCGTTAAAAACGGATCTCAGCCTCGCGACTTTAGCCGCCGTGCTCGCCGCCGTCGACAACTAGAAAATTAGATAGAGCAATCACCGCTGGCATCGCCAGCAGATTCCTCACCAAGAACAACACGACTGAATCAGAGTTTATAACAAGACACTTAATCGCCAACCTGAGTGATTTGACTGGAGAATTGTGATGGGCGTTTGTCCTAAATGTGCAAAACCGATTGAAGCTGGCATCGCAAATTGCCCCGCCTGCGGGTTCGAATTGCCAAAGACGACGGGCACACTGGATGCCGAGTCGTTCTTTGACGGTACTGCTCAACCCGTCGATGAATCAGCCACGCCAGACGCTGGTGCGACAGTGCCTGAGGCGCTCGACGCTGCTGAAATTCAAACGCCTGAAGCTGCTCAAGATATTCAACCTGCTGGCGAGCAGGCCAAAGGCACGCTGGGGATGCCAGAGATCAGCGATTCAACTGAACCGAAGGCTAAAGTTGGTGCCCCCAAGGTGCCCAGCGAAGAGGCGCGGATCGTTTTGGACGAGACGATTGACTCGGTGGAGTTGCCGCCAGCGGACGCTGCCGCCACGGTGCGACTGGATGGTGAAGCGAGCGAAGCCAGAGAAGGTACGCAGCAATACGGTGAAAAGGAACTTAGCGCCGCGCAAAAGGGCAATGGTGGATCAGGCACGGCTGGTCGCTTGAAGCGCTTGTGGGGCGGTGCGGCCGGCTCCAGTCAAAATCCCATGCATACGCTTAAGGGTGAAGAGGCGTTAGCTACCGATTCGGTGTTCGCTCAAGTGGCTCGCCGTGTTTTGGTAACCGACACAGCGATCGAGATCGCCGATAGCGTAGGCAGCGTTTCCGCTAGTCAGCCAGATAAGAAGAAGCGCGTTCAGGAGTGCATTTCGGTTGCCTGCGAAGGCGCCGATATGGACGCGGCCGACTACGACTTGACGGGCTTCTTGGGGCAGGGCGGTATGGGCGTCGTGCTCAAAGCACGCCAGCGAGCCATTGGACGTGATGTGGCAATCAAGATGATTCAGCCATCAGGGGGCAAGAGTACAGCGTCGAGTACAAACGCGCAAAAGAAAAAGTTCTTCTACGAAGCTCAGATCACCGGCAAACTCGATCACCCGAACATTGTGCCGATCTATGAATTGGGCATCAGCAACGAAGTTCTGTTCTATTCGATGAAGATGATCATCGGTAAAGAATGGAAAGAAGTCATCGAATCCAATTCGCGCGACGAGAATTTGGACATCTTGATGAAAGTCGCGGACGCGATGGCCTTTGCGCATCAACGACGGGTTATTCACCGCGATTTAAAACCTGAAAATGTGATGCTGGGCACGTTCGGTGAAGTGTTGGTTACCGACTGGGGTTGTGCGGTCGACTTGAGCCGTAAAGAAAGCTTTACGGGCGCGGGTTCGCCGCCTTGGATGTCTCCGGAGATGGCCGATCACAATCAAAAGAAGATTGGTCCACGCAGCGATATCTATCTGCTCGGTGCGATTCTATACCAAATCATCTCGGGCTATCCACCGCACCCAGGGCAGACCGTGTTCGAGTGCATTGAAGCGGCACAGAAGAACGTCATCATTCCGCTCAAGGTCGAAGATCCGTTGTTGGATATCGCCTTGCGAGCCATGGAAACGAATCCTGATGATCGCTTCGAAAACGTCGAAGCCATGCAAGATGCCATTCGCGAGTATCGTCAGCATGCGGAGAGTATTACGCTGACCGACCGCAGCGAAGCCTTGTTGACTCAAGCTATTCAAACTAAAGACTACGAACGCTTTTCGCGAACCATTTTCGGATTTCAAGATGCCGTCGAACTGTGGCCGGCCAATTCGGCCGCCGCAAGTGGCTTGGCTGCTGCCCGCCTAGCCTACGGTCAGTGTGCGTATGGCAAAGGTGACTACGACTTGTGCTTGCAATCGCTCGACAAGAGCGTGCCAGCCGAAGCCGAACTGTATGCCAAAGCCGAAAAGGCCAAGAAAGTTGCCGAAGAACGCGAAAGTCGCTTCAAGACCTTGAGAAAAGCCTTGGCCGCGGTGATCTTGATCGGTCTGATCGCAGCCTCCTTGTTGGCCAGTGTCGCTTGGTATCAACGCGGAAAAGCCGTCCTCGCCCAAAAAGCAGCGGAACAATCCGCAGCCGCTGAAAAGGTGGCCAAGGAAGAAGCGGTAACAGCCTTAACAGCCGCACGAGAGGCTCGGGACGCTGAAACAACCGCGAGAATCGCAGCAGACGATGCCGCCAAGAAAGAAAAATTGGCAAGAATGGCCGCGGACGACGCTGCTGAGAAAGAAAAGATTGCAAGGATGGCGGCCGACGATGCCACACAAGCAGCTTTGGAGGCCGCTGCAAAAGAGAAAATCGCCAGAATGGCCGCAGACGAGGCTGCGATCGCTGAAAAAGCAGCCAAGGAAGAAGCACAACAGCGCACCGCTCAAGTGGAACTCGGCGCGTATCAGTCGAAACTAGCGTTGTCGCTGGGACAAGTACAGCAGCGCGACGTGGGTAGCGCCGACTCTGGTCTAAAGGAACTAACTACGCCTGACACGTACCAAGCCCTGATTGCCCAAGGAAACCTCCCTAAATTTGATAACTGGGCACTGAATCGCGTGAAACTACTGAGTAATTCTGAATTGCTGGGATCGGATTCGCTGGGACGAGTCACTGCGGTCGCCTTTGCACAAAATGCAAATATCGGTGTCGTAGCTGCCGAGGAAGAAGATGGAACCGGCAAACTGCAAATCGTTGAACTGCAAGGCAACAAGCCACATGTACTGCGCGCCGAACCGACGCCAGTGGCAGTGGTAAGCGCGAGCATTTCACCCAATGGTGACGAAGTCGTCTACTCGTTGAAGAATGGTGGCAAGGACAAAAGCGCTATCTTCAAGCTCAATCTGCAAGAAGCCAACAGCCAGCCTGCCAAGGTGGCTATGGAGTCAGGCGATGAGGGCTTGCCCGCCGGATCGCGTCTGCAAGCCTTCGTCATGACGGAGGACAAAGTAGTGGGTGGTATCAACGGTGGTCTTTGGGTTTGGACACGCAACGGCAACTGGCAGACATCAGCACCCACGCAAATCAGCAGCGTGCGCGGACAATTGCGCTCCATGCAACTGTTGGATGCAAATCGCGCGCTAGTGCTGGCCCAACTTGATGGCAAACTCAATGTACATGTGGTCAACCTATCGGGCGAAGATAATGGCTCGGTGCTGACATTCAATATTGGACCAGAAAGCGAATTCGACAAAGATCAATTGTCCGCAATCGCCCACGCTGATGGCAAACTCATCCTGGGTACAGCACGAGGTCGATTGTTTACCGCTGAGTTGTCCGCGAATAACAACCAAGTGGGCCCTGAATTCAAAGAGATACTTCCGCAGATGCATCGTTCAGCGATCGAAAGCATTCGCGTACATGCCGACGGCAAAGTCATGTTAACGACTGCGGCCGAGCCCGTTGTCAATGTCTGGAAGAGCTCCGATGAACAGTTGGCTGGGTGGCAATTTGACACTGACCTGGCCGGAACACCTGAAAACGTCGGTGGCGCTTCGTTTATGAATAGCTCGTCGCTCGTCTTGGGAGTTGGCGAAAATGGTAGCTCGATCGTCTGGGATATCCCGCGTCAAAAGCAACGCCAACGTTTGCAGCGGATCGATGCCAACGGACGCGACATTGCTTATGAGTCGGCTGTCGTGAATGTGGTCACCTCAAGTGACAATCAACGCGCTATCTCCATTCATGCCGACGGCACGGTCGACGAATGGAATCTAATCACTGGTGAAACGCTCAGTGAGACAAGCGTACCCGAAGATATCCCGTCGAGCATTGATGTGGCGCTCAGTTACGTTGGGCATTCGCCAGGCGCGAGTTTTGTCGATATGGCCATCGATGAACAGGCGGGGATTCTGGTCACTTCCGCTATGTTGCCTCTCGTTGAAACAAGAACTATAAAACCAGCGCCCGAGAAAATGGGCGTCGAAGAGCAATTACGCACCTGGGAAATGTGCAAATGGGACACGCAAACGGGCAAAATGCTGGATCGTTGGACAGTCGAAGCCACGAATCGGCAAGATATTTCGCTGGCCCGCGGTGGCGAGCTGATTCTCTACGCAAGCAACAATGCAACCATTATCAAACAAGCCCAAAAGGGCGGCCAAGCTGTTATCACCAACGATAAACTAGGAAGCTATTTTGGCGTCGTGCATCCCAAGCAGGAAAACTTGATGATGACCGTGAAGAGTAATGGCTCACCTCGCATGGTCGACACCAATCGACCCGATGGCGGACTAAATACGCCAGGGTTCCGCGTAGATTACGACGATCCTAAGAACACTGGCCTCAGGTCTGACGATGAGATTCCGCTGGTTGGACAGTGGGCTCCCGCTGGTGATCGCTTCTATCTCTTGTGGGAATCTGGTCGCATCACCGAGCTGCTTTGGGAAAATTCCAAACTTTCCAAGGGACGCGATTTGCAGGGCAAAGAATTGGCCGACTTGGACGTTGCACTAACCTTGCCGCCAACCGAAGCTAATGGCAAGCCCACTAAAATCCGACTCGCGTCACGCTGGCAAGTCGACATGAAAGTTCGCAGCAAGAATAGTTACAATCTGTTGTATATCGGCATTCGTTATCCAGGCGCGGAAGGCCGTATGCGCTTGGCACGTTTCGCGTTCCCACAAGGGGACGGCGACGTCATTGTTGCCAAAGATGAACAAGTCGTAGGTCGCCCGTTACTGTTGACCGACGCTGAAGAACCTGAATTCGAATTACCACCTGTCGAGCAGCTGGCTCTAGTAGATCAAGATATTGTAGCCACTCGAACTCACGGCGAGCATCGCTACTTGGCCACGCGCTCCGGCACTGTTTATCAAGTTTCCGCCAGCGGCGAGAGTCGCGTGTTTGGAACTCCAGAGACATTGGCAGGCTGTGGCAACGCGGAAGCGAATCGCGTCGTTACCTTGCACCACGGTGGTGTGTTGTGGCGCGCCGATTTGACAGCTGGCGTTTGGACTTGGACACCCATGCAAAAAGCTCCTGTCGGTGCCCAAGATATTACCATGTCACCCGATGGTACGCGACTTTTGATTCGCATTGATGATGCAAACGGCTCTGGTCTGCTAATTGCAGATGCAGCCACTGGCGATGTCGTTGAGTCAATTGCGGACGTACAATGCGGCGCGTGGAATGCCGCTGGTGAGCTGGTAATCGTCACCGGTGATGGTACCGTCAAACGTCATCAAGGTGCCGAACTGGGTAAAGTGGCCCAGGGCAAAGTTCGCAGCTTGCACTTCTTCGCCGAACCATTTTCTGATGCCACCGCCAAGGCCAGTGAAGGTTGGGTATTGGTGCATAGCATGTCCGATGCGACCGATGCCGAAACGACAGGGCAATTGCATTTCTTTAATGCTAGCGATCCGACCAAGAATCCAACCCAACCGGCCGAAGTGGCGAGCGATCTGAGCGTACTGGCTTGCTCACCGACCGATGGGATTTTTGTCGTCGGTGGTAAAGGTACCGTACAAGTTCATTTCGCTGCCCCAAGTCTAAACCAACTCGGCGAAGACCCACTGTTCAGCTTAGAAGGTCACGCTGGAGCAGATATTGAAAGCCTGACCTTCTCCGTCGATGGACAGACTTTGATATCAACTGATAGTAGCGGTCGATTATTCGGGTGGCTATCGTCGGACAAATTGAACGGCGTCTCATCCAGTGCCGTTAGTACCCAAGTGCAGTGAGAACCCAAGTTGCAGTGAGCTCTGCGGAGTTTTTTATTTTATTGCACCGGACGGCTCTAGTGAACCTCAGGCGCTAGCCGTGGGCTCTTAGTGAACCTCAGGCGCTAGCCGTGGGCTCTTAGTGAACCTCAGGCGCTAGCAGAGGGCTCTTGTGAACCTCAGGCGCTAGCCGTGGGCTCTTGTGAACCTTAGGCGTAGCCGTGGGCTCTTTGACGAAGGTCGGCCAGGAAGCGGCTGGCCTGAGTTCTTGTCTCAGCCAGCATGGGTCGTTAGGCTGCGTCCGGGTGAGTTTGCTTCCAATGCTTGAGGGCAGGTTTGACTTCGCGCATAGCTATCCAATGGCCATGAGTCTTGCTCGTGCTCGATAGTAGCGTCTCTGGGGTAACTTCACCCTTCTCAATGCGCACTAGCAATTCGCGTTCGCAAATTGGACCGATGCGTTTGTGGCGGTAGAAGAAACCGCTTTTCATAAAGTACCAATCCGCTGACATAGTAATCTCCCTGGGTAGGTTTGAAGACGTAAGTTTGGGAGGAGGTGGGTTGTTTCTTCTATATCGGCAGTGGGGCTCGCGTGCCAGTCGAATAACAATGCGCCTGTCTATGTTTTCTTCTATGGCAGGGCCAAAATCAAGTGAAATTGCTACGAAAAGCCATCTCTACCCCCCTGCAGAACCATTCCATTGATTCGCGATAACTCCTTGGGAGTACTCCATTCCGCGGCTGTGCGCCAGTTGGTTGCGAAATAGGCGGTACCGGCCTATTCCCGCCAGCGCTACAAAATTTCTCTTTTTACTCTCTGCGGTGACCGAAGGTGTCTTGCAGGTAGCCTCTAGTGCGCGTTTGTAGCTCTGGCAATTTCCAGGCAAACACGGAAACCCAAGACGCGATCACCTGCTTTGCTAGCATTAGGTATTATAGGAACCGATGTTGAGACATATCGCAGGCACGAAATTACCTTGCAAAGATAAAAGGCAAACGGATGTTGCAGAGCGACCCAAAACTTCAAAATGCGACCGCCACCATTCGCGCGCGACTACAGACTCGCCAATCAACACATCAGCCACTTGCCAAGTCGTCGACTCCAACGCCACCGACCGAGATTCTACCGACTCAGGCTATCGGGCAACGCGACCGCCAAGCAACTTTGCAGCAATTGGCTGGCGAGGTGCGGCAGTTGGAAAGTGCTGCGGGACGACATGACGCTGCGCTGCCGACTATCAGCGCTGGTTGCGATGCCTTGGATGCGTGTTTGCCGAGTGGTGGCTATGCGGCGGGCAGCGTGATTGAGTACTTGCGCAGCACGGCGGGTTGTGGCGCAAGTTATCTAGCATTGGTGGCGGCCGCTAATGCGCTGCGTTTACGAGATGGCTTCTTAGTCATCGTGGATCCACACCATGAGATCTTTCCACCAGCTATCCTGAGCCTGGGAATTCCGCTCGACAAAACCATTTTTGTGCGACCTCAGTCACAGGCCGATTTAACATGGGCGATTGACCAAGCCTTGCGGACCGCAGCCGTAACCGCAGTGGTAGCTGATGTGGAAGTCTTAGATGATCGTGCAGCGCGGCGCTTACAATTGGCTGCCGAGCATGGCCAAGGTTTGGGATTGTTGTTGCGTAGCTTGGCAGCGCGGCGTGGCCCCAGTTGGTCGGACGTGCAGTGGGTGGTGAGGGGAACGTTGAACACAGATGGCAATCGGCAAATCAGTCTCAGGCTCGCGCGCGTTCGCGGCGGCATGGGGGGACAAGTGGGCAAGCAAGTACAAGTAGAAATCAATGCGACTACGGGTGCCTTGCAATCAACGATAAACAGAGGTGGGCATGAACAACAGCGAACCTCCCACAACCAACCCCAATCAAAACCAACCCGATCAAAACCAACCCAGTCAAACCAGTCGAGTACTCTGCGTCTGGCTGCCGAATTGGCCAGTACAGCGAGTGCAAGCCGTCGAGCCCGAACTGGCTAGCCGGCCGTTCATCCTCTCCATCCGCGATGCACGCCGGGGTCTAACCGTTGTCGCAGCAAACTTGGCGGCACGCGCCGCTGGCGTGCGTCCCCGAATGCGTCTGAGCGAAGCCGCGGCGATCGTCGAAGCCGAAGCGCGCGAGCATGATTCGCAGGAAGACATCGATGGACTGTGTATGCTTGCCGAGCAGGCGCAGCAATTCAGTCCCATCGTGGGCTTGGAGCAATTGGACAAGAAACTGTGGGCCGGTCGTACACTTCATCAGCCAGAGTGTTTACTGCTGGACGTTACCGGCTTGGCAAGCTTATTCGGTGGCGAAGCAGCTTTGATGGCACAAGTTAGCCAGTGGCTTGCGGCACAAAACTTTTTTGGTTGCATGGCCATTGCGGATAGCCTGGGTGGGGCGTGGGCCTTAGCCAACTATGGCACTCGCCGTCTGCCCACGACTGGCGCTCCCAATTCCGATCAACCATTGACGACAAACACCGTTGCCAGCGTTCCTCCTTGCCGTTGTTACAACGCTGCCGCTGGCGACTTGCAGAGTATTACTGACTTGCCCTTCGGGGCCCTGCGCATTGCTCCTGAGACAGCTACCGCTCTACACCGATTGGGGCTTCGCCGATTGGGGGAACTCGAACAGTTGCCACGCGCAGGCTTGGCTACGCGTTTAGGTGAATCATTGTTAACGCGTTTGGATCAAGTCATGGGCGTTAAGCACGAACCAATCGTGGCACTCCATGCACTCCCGGATTGGAGTATCGAACAGACGCTCGAATATCCCACCGAACATCGGCAAACCATCGCCGAGCTGGTGCGGCGTTTGAGTCGGCAATTGGCCGATCGCTTGGCCCGTCGCGGTGAAGGCGCGCTGCGGTTGATCTGTCGCTTGGATCTGGTGAAACGACCATCTCTGCTAATGCAACTTGGTTTGTTTCGTCCGACCAACGACGCGGCGCATTTAGAAATGTTGCTGGCTGGTCAACTGGAGCAACAACTCCGTACCGTATCCATCGCGCCACTGTGGAGATTAAGTTTACAAGCCACGTTAACGGCTCCCATCGTTTGGCGGCAAGCCGATTTATTCTCTGGCAATGCAGCCGCCAACCGCAATGAGATAGCCCGTCTAGTCGATAACCTGAGTAGCCGCTTGGGACGTAAGAATGTGCTTAGTGCCAAAGTCAGTCGCGAAGCACAACCGGAACTATCGAGTACCTTCCAACCGCTGACTGGACGTCGCAGCGATGGCCGTCAGCAGGACACCGTTCGTAAGCTCAGTTCGCGAGTCGCCCGGAATCGCGCCGAACCATCGCGTGAGGATCCACTTCGCCGTCCAACTCGCCTGTTCAACCCTCCCATCGCCATTCAGGTTGCTGGCGTCTGGCGCCCCACCGATGCAGCGGCCGATACATCTGCCGGCACCAGGCAAGGGGAGAGCAAGACGCCCGCCGAGCCATCGGATTTGCACCTCGCCGCCGCCCCAGCCAAGCTGAAGTATCAAGAAGCATGGCACCCAGTCGCCCAGGCGTGTGGTCCCGAACGATTAGAGAGCGGCTGGTGGAAAGGCCCCAGTGTCCGACGCGACTACTATCGAATCGTCACCGCCAGCGGCAGTTGGTGGTGGATCTACCGCGACCTCAACACGAATGCCTGGTTTCTGCACGGCATGTTCGACTGAACGCAACCCGCTCAGCAAAGCAGTCACAAAGCAGTACCGATATCGATCAATCGTCCAAAACTTTTCACCAGCACAGTCGTCGCGTACAATAGTATGCATGCGATGGATCATCGCTCTAGGTTTCCTCTTCTGACCAGATTCCAGTTGTCTAGATGATTTCCAAGCATAAGATGGATCCCCTTGAGATACTCATTGAACCCCTGCGGCACTCGCCGTTGCTGCCTGCAGCCGTGAAGCGATTGCAGACTCAAATTGCCGACGAGTCAGCTCGCCGCAATCAGTTTTATCGCGACATGACTCCTGAACAAAAGACGGAGTTTGTTGACGGCGAAATCATCTTGCATTCCCCCGCTCGCAACCGACATCTCGAAGTCACGATGATGGTAGCCAAACTGCTGGACACCTTTGCTGGAATTCATCAACTCGGCGTCGTGCGTGTCGAGAAGTGTCTGTGCGTCTTTCCTCGCAACGACTACGAACCAGATATCGTCTTTTTCGGATCCGCTAAAGCGGAAGCGTTGGATGCATCCACACTCAAGTTCCCAGTGCCCGACTTGATCGTCGAAGTGCTTTCCGATTCGACGGAAAAGAATGATCGCGGTGTCAAATTCGAAGACTATGCCGCGAACGGAGTAGCCGAGTACTGGATCATCGACGCCGAACGCTCGACGCTCGAACAGTATTTGCTCCGGGATGAAATCTATTACCTGGAACAGAAATCATCCTCCGGAACCTTGACCAGCCGCGTGATTACTGGTTTCCAAGTCGCGATCGAATCGATGTTTGATCAACAAGCCAACGTGGCCGCCCTGCGATCGATGTTGGCGGGTTCTGAATAAATCGCTCTCTGCTTGAGCGCATTGTTTAACGATGAGCCGCAGGCGTCGGCGTGTGGCAGTGCGTGCGCAGTCGCCTTCGGCTAGTCGTTAAACGAAGTGGCGAAGCGGGTCGGTCCACGCGAAACCCAGGTATCGCTCGAACTCGGATGAGTATGCCGAAAGCCCGTGACCATGTTGCTGATCAGCCTTACGCGTATGACATTTCTCCAAAAACCGTATTGGTCACAAAAAAGCAACACTGATGAAGAAGTCCGGTGAAACCACTGGTGCCGTATTCGATCAATCCTCCGGAACTTTTCACCAGCGCAGTCGTCACGTATAATCATTTATGCGGTGGATCATCGCTCTAGGCTTCTTCTTTTCCGATCAGATTCCAATTTCTTTAGATGATTCCAAGAATAAGATGGATCCCCTTGAGATACTCATTGAACCCCTGCGGCATTCACCGTTGCTGCCTGTGGCCGTGAAGCGATTGCAGATGCAAATTGCCGACGAGTCTGCTCAGCGCAATCAATTTTACGGCGACATGAGTCCTGAACAAAAGGTCGAGTTTGTCGACGGCAAAATCATCTTGCATTCCCCGGCTCGCAACCGACATCTCGAAGTTACGATGTATGCTGCGACGCTGCTGCGAACTTACGTCGACCTCCAACGTCTGGGCGTCGTGCGTGTCGAGAAGTGTCTGTGCGTTTTTCCGCGCAACGACTACGAACCAGATATCGTCTTTTTCGGATCCGCTAAAGCGGAAGCGTTGGATGCATCCACACTCAAGTTCCCAGTTCCCGACTTGATCGTCGAAGTACTTTCCGATTCGACTGAAAAGAATGATCGCGGTGTCAAGTTTGAAGACTATGCCGCGAACGGAGTAGCCGAATACTGGATCATCGACGCCGAGCGCTCGACGCTCGAACAGTATTTCCTCCGGGATGAGATCTATTACCTGGAACAGAAATCATCCTCCGGAACATTGACCAGCCGCGTTATCACGGGTTTCCAAGTCGCGATCGAATCGATGTTTGATCAACAAGCCAACTTGGCTGCCATGCGAGCGATGTTGGCGGGTTCTGAATAAATCGCTCTCTGCTTGAGCGCATTGTTTAACGATGAGCCGCAGGCGTCGGCGTGTGGCAGTGCGTGCGCAGTCGCCTTCGGCTAGTCGTTAAACGGAGTGGCGAAGCGGGTCGGTCCACGCGAAACCCAGGTATCGCTGGAGCTCGCGACATCAATTTGCTTGCCTCTGGGTGTTGGTTGCGTTCTCAGGCTAGAAGCCTAGCGTTCCCTTCCCGGGCTACGTTGTGGCGTGTGAAGTTGCTTGGGGTGCCTGGGTAAACTTGTCAATGACTGCAATCGAATACCAATTGCTTGAGTTTGACAATTAAGTAGAAAGCGACGTCAACGGCTCCGATAAGCAATATGAGTTGATCTGCGCAGGTCAACATACACCAGCCTATTGCTTGCAAACATAGCTGCCGCGTCTTGAAAATTCACTCGTTGCCATTCAATGCATTCTCTCTGAGTGGGGTATTCACACTCATTTTCCTAGTGGTAGCGTTCGGCTGTTCGCGAACCAAGTATCGCCGGGCGGCGGATGCGGAATCGTACTGTCTGATCAACTCGCGCCAGTCGGATCCGCTATGGGATGTGCCGAACCGTCCCGTCGAGCCGCGGCAGATCTCGCGCATGTATGTCGCCGCCGAGCAGGATTGTGGCCCGAAGCCGCTCGATGATGCGGCGGCCAAACGCTACATGGATCATCCCGATTGCAAAGACAACACTGGCTACTACTCGCAAATTCCAACTCGCATTGGCAGTGAAAACCCAAGCTGGATCGCGTCCTTGCCACGCGGGGCTGACGGACAGATCAAACTCACACAGCCACTCGCCCAAGACCTGGCGTTGATACATAGCCGCGACTATCAAAGTGAATTCGAGCGAGTTTATCTAACGGCGCTGAGTCTTTCCAGCAACCGCTTTGAATTCGATACGCAATGGGCCGGTGGTTTGGGTGGGGCGTTTACCGCCACCGGTGCTGACTTGGGAGATGCCCGCGATCTGGATATCACGTTGAATCGCCTTGGCATGCGCCGGAACTTAGCTAGCGGTGGACAGTTCGCCACATCCGTCCTAAATAATGTGACTTGGGATTTCGGAAATGGAGGGTTTCAGAACGGTTCGGCGTCGCTTGTCACAACCTTTACGCAACCGTTGCTGCGTGGCGCATTTCGCCACGTGCGGCTGGAAGACCTGACACAGGCTGAAAGGAACCTGCTGTATAGCGTCCGTGACTTTGCCCGCTTTCGCAGATTATTCTACGTCGATGTGTCAACCAGCTATCTCAATCTATTGACTCAATTGCAGGCCATTCGCAACCTTCAGACGAACGTTGAAAACCTGCGCCAAAATCTGACCGAGTTCGATTTCTATGTCCAGCTTCGAACAGCAACTCAGATCCAGCGTGATCAGGTATTTCAACAGTATCAAAATGGTCGTTTGTCGCTGCTAGCGGCCGAGCAGGACTATGCGTCCTCGATGGACCAATTCCGTTTCCAGTTGGGACTGCCCGCTTGGGTACCGCTTGAGATTGACGAATCGCTGCTCGAACAATTCGAGTTGTCGAATGTTGAATTGGTCGATCTGCAAAATGAAGCACAATCGCTATTCGTATCATTGATGCAATACTTGCCGCCTGAAACAGCTTCGCGAGAACAGTTGCTGGACGCATGCCAGCGATTTGCCGAACTACGCGAACGCGTAGCAGAGGCGCTGCCAGAAATCGAAGACGAATTCTTACGCTGGTCGAAAAGCCTGTCTGCCGTCGACACCGAAGCGCTAGGCACTGACGATCGATTGGACTACAACCAACAGCGTTCTCTGGCCGAACGCATCGAAACGCAGTTGATCGAGTCCGCTGAAATGCTTGAGGTACGGGATGCGGCCTATGATGAACTAGTCGCGCAAGTCAACCAGTTATACGACGAAGCCGAAAAGGCGCAGAAAGAATTAGGGTCAACCAATCAGCAACAGCCGACGCCAGACAGCTTGCCCGCGCAGCAAGATGCGACACCTAGCGAGAATGCAGCGCAACCCCAGGAGATCAATCTGGACGATTTGTTGGCTCGCGAAAAACCCAATCCCAAAGTCGTGGCCTGGCAGGCTGTCCAGGATGCAGTGGGCAATCAGCTGCGAAGTGAAGCCGTCGAGATCTTCCTCATTCAAACGCAGATCCGATTATTCTTGATTGAAATCGATCCCATTCCACCGCTGAAATCGGAAGCGGCTATCACGTATGCCTTCCAAAATCGGCTCGACTTGAAGAACAGCCAAGCTCAAGTGGTGGACGCATTTCGAAAGGTCGAGGTGGCCGCGGACGCTTTGGAAAGCGATCTCAGCTTACAAGGCGGGGTAACGATTGGCAGCGATCCCACTCAGAATAGCCCCTACCGTTTCGACTCGTCGGCCAACCGCTACACGGTGGGCGTGCAGTTTGATGGCCCACTCAATCGCTTGAACGAGCGTAACACATATCGCGCCCAACAAATCGCCTATCAGCAAGCCACGCGCGGATACATGGCCGCCAAGGACGGCACCGCCAATGAACTGCGGTCGATTCTACGAAGGCTGGAACTGAGTCGCTTGAATTTCCAAATCGCTCGGCAGCAAGTTGTGGCCGCGACACGTCAAGTCGACGAGGCGCAGATCAACTTGCGCAGCGGTGGAGAATCGGAATCGGTCACACTCTTCTTGCTGCAAGCCTTGCAGGGCATCTTGGACGCGAAAAACAATCTGATTAGTAACTGGATCGCTTACCGCGTGCAGAAAATGCAGTTATTTGCTGCGCTCGAATTGTTGTACCTAGACGAAAATGGTCAGTGGATCAACGAGGATCAAGAGCTTAACGACTTGATTCATGCGGCATTGATTGACCCGGAGTATTTTCCGCTGGGGGTAGCGACAGCCGATCGAGAACCGGAGCAAATTCCTGAACAAACGCCCAATGCGGACGATGCGGACGATGCGGAAGTCAAGCCAGCCGACAACGAACAGGGGCCAACGGACCAAAATTCAGCCGAATTAGTCGAGCCAACCGAAGTTTCATTCCGACCCGGAGTTGTCTTGCCAACCGTACCGATCGATCTCCAGTTTCGCTAAGAAAGCAGCTAGAATAGGAGTGTGAACATGCTTTGCCCTCCTCTCGCCGGAGTACTTCTTTGCCTCGGGCAGCGGCTAAACGAAGAGCAGGGTGAGGAAAAGCAGACCATTTGCTGAACTAATAAAATGAAACGTCTTATTCGTATTACCTTACTATTGCTGGTGGTGGCGGGAGCCGGCTATGGCTTGTATCGCACACAGAGCCTGTTTGGCGATGCGCGCACAGATTCAGAGGCAGCCGCGACACACGTTGTTTCCCGTCGAACGCTCGATGACCGGGTTGTGGAACGCGGTACGGTCGAAAGCCAAAAAACGGTATATGGCAAGTGCGAGATTCCTGGTCGGAGCAAGATTACATTTATTGTTCCGGAAGGTTCACAGGTAAAGACAGGTGATAAGGTTGCCGAATTTGAGACCAATGAGATCGACAAAGAGATTCAGCAGAAAGACGTGGAGATCAATGAGGCTCAGGGCAAGCTAGCTGACGCTGAACAATCGTTGGAAATCAAAAAGAACGAGAATGAAACCAACATTGCCGCCGCACAACTCGAATACGATATCGCAGAGATCGAGCTGATCAAGTACCAAAAAGGCGATTTCGTGGCAGAGTTCGCTGACCTAGAACGAGCGATCAAAGAGGCCGAAGCCGAGCTAGAGAAGGTTCGCGACGAGAAGAACAACATTCAAATTTTGGTCAAGAAGGGCTATCGCACGCCACAACAACTCCGCGAATTCCAGCTACGGGAAAATACCTACCAATTCGCTGTCCAGCGAGACAAGCAGAAGCTCCAGGTCTTGATAACCTACGACAAGCAAAAACGACTAATCGAGCTGCGCGGTAAGCAAGCCGAGACGATGCTGAAATTGGATCGCGCGAAGAAGACGGCGGAGGCAGAGACAAAGAAAGCTGAGGATGCGGTTGCCAACGCTCGTAACGGCGTTGCGATTTTGGAGCAGCAGTTGGCTGACATGCAGGAACTGCGAAAGAAGTGTACGCTGCTGGCCGAGCAGGACGGGACGGTCGCCTATGCAAATGAGCGATGGTACGATGCCTCGGAACGTATCCGTGAAGGCACGGAAATGTACTCGGGACGAAACGTCTACTACTTGCCCGATATGTCGCGAATGCAAGTCAAAGCGAACATTCACGAATCGGTAATCGACCGCGTCAAAGCCGGACAAACCGTATCGATTCGCTTGGATGCCTTTTCAGATACCAAGTTGAATGGCACCGTCGCATCGGTGGCTGGTATGGCAGCCAGTACCTACTCGAGCGTACAGAACTACGAGACGATTATTACAATCGACGAGCTGCCCTATAATCTGTCAATCAAACCTGGAATGACGGCCGAAGTAGACATCTTGGTCGGAACTTACACCGATGTAATTGCGGTACCGGTGAGTGCTATCACGGAGCACTTTGGTCAAAGCTACGTGTACGTTTTGGACGGCAAAAAAAATCAGCGGCAGCGCGTCGTGACGGGCCGAATGACACATTCCTTTGTGGAAATCACTGAGGGCCTCGACGTTGGTCAGACAGTAGCGCTCGATGCCTATCAGCGTGGGCTGGCCGACTTTGCGGATGTCGAAAGCAACGGAGAAGAAAGCGGTGCGGCCGCGTCTCCTCCCACCGCTCAACCGGCAGCAGGCGCGTGATGGGCCCTTTGATTCGCTTGCGGGCCATGTTCAAGATGGCCATCCGTGGTGTGCTGATGCACAAGCTACGGTCAGTATTGACCGTATTGGGTTTGATTTTCGGAGTAGCCAGCGTAATTGTGATGTTGGCTGTCGCGGAAGGAGCTAGCCAGCAAGCGCAGAAGCAAATAGCCGCGCTGGGGGTGAACAATATCATTGTGCGGACCGTGAAACCCTCAACGGATAGCAGTGAAGTTGATTGGTCCAGTTTCGAACTGGAGTACGGCCTAACCTACAACGATCTGCGGCGGATTCAAGAAACGTTACCAACGGTAGTGGGTGTTACGCCCATGCGCGAGTTTCCACAAGAAGCCCGGTATGGGGCTGAATCACTGAACGCACGTTTGGTTGCCGTGCATCCATCCTATTTCAGAACGAACCGCATCCCCTTGGCACTTGGTCGCTTTCTCGAGCCGAATGACTTGAAAGAGCGGGCCAATGTGTGTGTCGTCGGCGAAGACATTGCCCGACAGATTTTCCGCGGGCGGTCGCCCCTGAACAAGTCGATTCAAGTTGGAAATCAACATTTCTTTCGCATCGTTGGCGTACAGGGTTACAAAACACCATCGGCTGGTGTAGGTTCAAGCCTATCCGCAGAGGACTTGAATCGAGATATCGTCATTCCACTTACGACCGATCGCAGCCGAATTGGAGACGTAATCGAGAAAGAAGAACAAGGCAGCTACACGCGACAACGACTCGAATTGAGTCAGATTACGGTCGAAGTTGCCGATCGCTATCAAGTGAAATCGACGGCCGCGGCCATCGAAGGCCTGCTGGCCAAATATCATCCTCGCGGTGATTACGCGATAACCATTCCGCTCGATTTACTTGAACAGGCGCAAGCCACACAACGCATATTCAATGTTGTGTTGGGTGCCACCGCCGCAATTTCCTTGTTGGTCGGCGGCATCGGCATCATGAATATCATGTTAGCCACCGTCAGTGAGCGCACGCGTGAAATCGGCATTCGCCGGGCGTTGGGTGCCAAGCAGTCCGACATCATCGCACAATTTCTCATCGAAACCGCTTCGTTGTCACTCTTTGGGACCGGGTTGGGAGTGCTCGTCGGTTTCTGCACTCCGGCCCTTGTTACTTACTTGTCGGGTATGGACACCGTGGTAACGCCTGGTGCGGTTGCGGTCGCGTCATTCGTTTCGCTAACTGTCGGCATCGTGTTTGGCATCTATCCCGCTCGCCAAGCAGCCATGCTTGATCCCATTGAAGCCCTGCGCCGCGGGTAAGGTAGCTTACGTAGACAACATTAGCATCGAGACAAATGCAAATGCCTTCTCCGTTTGATCGGAGAAGGCATTGCGTTGGATATCGCATCACCATCGAATGAACGCAAGCTTGGAAACGCGAACGCGGTGGTAGTGACTAGTAGCGGATGATAAGATCTGCCGTGAGGCGGTTGTCCATCAGTCCATCTCGATTGGTCATTGGGTATTCCCAAGCGACGCCTGCTTCCACATTGCGTCGTGGCTTGGCTTTCAACCCGATAGCATGAGTGACTAAGTCGTTACCGGTAATGCCAGGTGAGCCTAGGTTAAACAAATCTCCGCCTTCGATGGGCAGTGGAAATGCATTCGCGGAACTACCGTAGTTGTACCAATTCAGCTCGGTAAAGGCGTACAACGGACGATCCCCAATCTGTCGATCCAAGTGGTTCGACAAGTAAAACACGCGGTTTTCCAAGGTCGTATCGGCTGGCTCGCGCAGTCCTGATGCAGTAACCCAGTGGGCCTTGTCACCAATCCGCGCTCCAGCGGTTACAAAGAAGTTGAATTCGCCATTGCCGTTGCCTTGTAGCGAACGGTTGGTACCGCTAGGAATTTCGAAAGTAAAGCCAGCGCTGAGCAGGCGTCCACGCTGAACGTCGCGATAAAGGTTGTACTTGAGACCAGCGGCGATATCAGCAAAACCACTATCGAGTACTGGCTTTGTGTGTAGATGAAGCCATCTTTGGTTGCAATCAAGCTCAGACGCTCTGTCAACGCGGCGCGAACTTGCATCGCGTAAACCTGAACTGAGTTGCCCCCAAGGCGGCTGGCAATTCATGATTCAGGAAAATGAACCGTACTTCGCTCAAAGTGCGAGGGTCTTCAAAGAACACCGGATTGGTCATTGGGCTGATAAAATCATCAAAACAACGGTCTGAATGCTTGACCAATCCATAGCCAAGCAATCCGTCGTCACGACCACCACAGCATCCGTCACAGCCTCCACCGCAACTATCACAGCCCAGCATCGAAGCGCCCAGGCATCCATCGCCACAGGCATTGTCAAAACAACTATCGCAAGCCGAGCTGCTACATCCAGCATCGCAGCTCAGCGACTCACACTCGCAACTTGCCTGCGTGACTGCTGGAGAAAATGTCTCATAACGACCTTGGTAGGGGTCTGCCGCGCCAGCTACAGAGCCTATGCTGGCTGCCAACGCGGCACCCAGCAGTACTTTCTTAACGTCCATGTTCCGAAGTCCTGATCTTGAGTTTGGGCTTACCCTGAGAAAGCTAGAGAAGCCAATTCGCCTACTTTTTCCCCACGCTTCTTGCGGAGCAAATTGCCAAGCAAGAATATAGGTTGATTCTCAACAGTGGTCGAATCCGCACACTACGCTGAACAATCCGTTTCGTCGTGATGTACGGGTTCGCCGCGTTTCGTTCCCCTCCATCGGTCGACGAGGTGAGTTTCTTCAGCCGCTAGCGTGCGCGGACTGAGAATTCGAGTGCGTCGCCAACCTCTGATTCCGCTCGAGGAAACTAGGGGGAGTTTGCCGGATGGACACTGCATAGGGGCGTTTTCCTCATCCCGATTGCACATTGCGAAAGCGCGCCATTATGCACATTGTGGTAGAATATAGGTAACCGTTCACGATGTGCGGGCTTGTGTGAGGGTCGGGAGTCTTTTCAGCCCAAATCGCTTCCCCCATTAGCAACCACACGTTCCTGCCAGCGGCATCTCGTCGGTGGCGGGCGCTGCTGAAAAGACTCCCGACCCTTTCCTGTCGACTCACTTTTGCCACGTCCCGAGCAGTCCCAATATCGTAATGACGTACACCATCGTTGGCGTAACCGGCCATATCGACCACGGCAAGTCGACTTTGGTGCGGGTCTTGACTGGGATTGACACGGACACTGCGCCCGAAGAAAAACGTCGTGGGATCACCATCGATCTAGGTTTCGCTGCTTGTCAAATAGGAGATCACCGATTTGCCTTTATCGATGCCCCTGGGCACCAGAAGTATATCGGCAATTTATTGGCTGGCGTGTCAGCCATCGATCTCTGCCTGCTGGTAGTTGCTTGTGACCAAGGCATCCAACAGCAAACACTCGAACATGCGGCGGTAGTGCGCGCATTGGGTGTCCGCAGGCTAATCGTGGTCATCTCGCGAATAGATCTCGCGACCGACTCCACGATTGCAGAGTTGTCTGAGGAATTGGAGGTCTTCTTGGCAGACTTTGAATTCGAGGAGCTGTCGATCGTACCCATTTCATCAGTCACTCTTGATGGTATCGCTCAGCTTCAAACGGTGATGTGCGAGTATGCGAGCCGCAGTGCTCCCAGCTTCACGAATCCCGTCGCACAAGCATCCCGTGACTTCCGCTTACCCATCGATCGAGTCTTCCACGCTCCCGGCAGAGGACTCGTCGTGGCCGGCACGGTGTGGAGCGGCAAGGTTAGCATTGGAGATAGTTTGCAAGTCGCTCGGACCGGCGAAGTGCTGCGAGTGCGAGAATTGGAGGTCCATGGAGAGCCTACCGATTCATCAAGCTCCGGCTATCGGACCGCCCTCAACCTGGCCGGGGGCAGCCACAGCGCGCTGGAACGCGGCGACGAACTAATAACGCCAGGTACGCATCCAGTGAGTAACCGGTGGGTTGTCGACCTGGAAATCTTTCCCGAATCTAGCGAATTGCATTGCCCAGCAATCGCCCAGTTGTACACGGCCACGCAGTGTTGTTCCGCGCGTATCCTCGGCATAAAACGAATCGCCCCGGGCCAGCGTGCCATAGTGGTAGTCGAGCCTGAGCGTCCCGTCGTGGCTACTTATCTTCAAGCGTGCTTGTTCCGTCGTCCGTATCCCATCGGATCGTTTGCCAGCGGTCGTGTACTCGCCGCCACACATTTGGAAAATAAAAAGACAAAAGAGCTAAAAGAATTGGGGCAGCGTCTGCGAAACGCATCCACGGCAGAGCGTTTGCTCGCCTGGATCGACTTCCTTGGCGAAATGGAACAGGACGCCAGTTGGTGCGCCAACCAGTTGGCAGCCTCACTCGATCAGTTTAATGCAGTAGTCGAAACGTTAGTGACCAATCAATCCATCATCCAGCTTGGCACGCGATTGGTCGCAGTGAGTGCTGCACAGCGTGTTCGCAAATTCGTACTGAAGACCATGGCAGCCTGGGCGCAGACTTCCGAAGACGTTTGGCTAGTGGAGAGTTCCCTAATCGATCGTACACAAAGCGCCGGTTCGGCCGCGCTCATTACTTACGTGATTGCCGAATTAGTCGACGAACAGTTGCTCGTAAAATCCAACAACTTGCTGGCGCTGCCCTCAGAGCAAACGACTTTGTCCAAGAAACAGCGCGCGAGTATGCAGCAAATCATTTCTCTGTTTAGTGATACCCGTAGTCCACCAACGCTCAGCGAAGCCGCACAGCAACTCGGCTTGTCCGTCGATCTAGTAAATTCGATCATGCGTTTCGCAACGCAGCAAAAGACCTTTATCAACTTGGGAAAAGGATTTCATATTTCCACACAAGTCTTTGCTGAGCTGTGTCGTGAATTGCAAGGCCAATTCACTACTGAAACCGAGTTGAGCGTCGCAGCCATTCGCGATCGTTGGCGCGTCACGCGCAAGCATGCCATTCCGTTGCTCGAGTACTGCGATCAGGAAGCAATCACGGTTCGCCGTGGGATCATGCGTGTGGCTGGTCCACGATTAGCAGAATTCGCAGACGCTCTGGGCAAATCCGCGACTGCAGTTCAGAATGGTGCCTCTACCGCGGAACAAAACCATGCCACATAACAAAACTCAATCACTCAGCCATCTGCCCGCCGTCGATGAACTGCTCCGTTGCGTAGAGCTAGCAGAACTGCGCGTCGCTGTACCGCACGAGCGACTGGTGGGGTGGATACGTGATGCCATTGCGCGCACGCGACATGACCTGCTGAACGGTAGCAAGCTAGACGTGGCGGAATGCCAGCCAGCGATCATTCAGCAAGTCATTGGGGCTCGGCGCGCCGATCAGCGGCGAGCGATGCAGCCCGTCATCAACGCCACCGGTATTATTCTGCATACGAATGTGGGCCGGGCCCCGCTGGCAGCGGCGGCGATCGCACGAATGCAAGCGGCAGGCGCGTACACGAACCTCGAATTGGATCTTCAGTCCGGTCAACGCAGCCGTCGTGGTGCACGCGTCACGGAACTGCTGGCCAAACTAACCGGCGCCGAGGATGCACTTGTCGTCAACAACTGTGCCGGGGCTACGCTGCTGGCACTCCAGGCGACCGCGGCAGGACGCGAGGTGATTATTTCGCGTGGCCAATTGGTTGAAATCGGTGGTGGCTTTCGTCTGCCAGAGGTATTTGAAGCCGCTGGCGTCAAGTTGCATGAGGTGGGGACCACCAATCGTACTTATATTTCCGACTACCAAGCGGCTCTTACTGAAATTCCAGACACGAACCAAAACATCGAGACAACCGCCGAGCAACGGAATCCTGGTCCACGGCCACGCGTAGCGCTGGCTGCGCGTGCATCGCGTTAAATCTTCAGCAAATCGGTTTTGTTGCCGAGCGATATCGCCGAGTTGGCGACGTTGCGACGTGGCGAGCAGATCGCGACATTGACGATGTGGGTAGCGGTAACGTTCTTGATCTTCGCAATTCGGCTTGGACGAGCCGACCGTTGGCTACAGCGTTAGGGTTCAGCGCGGACTTGACGCTGCTATCTTCAGTGGCGACAAGTTGTTTGGTGGGCCACAGGCAGGCATGATCGTTGGCAAGCGACGTTGGATCGATCGACTGCGGAAGAGTCCTGGTGATGCGCCTGCGTACAGATAAGTTACCTGGCCGCGCTCGAAGCCACCGTTGAGATCCACCTGGCGAATCGAGCCCGCGAGCAGTTGCCTGTCTTACAAATGATATCCTTGGATCAAGATACGCTTCGCAACCGATGCCAAACTGTATTAGCACAACTAGCACCCAACCTGGCCACCTGCGTAAAGATGGTTGACTGTCGTTCAGAAATCGGTGGCGGCACGTTGCCAGGTCAAACGTTGGCGAGCTTGGGCCTAGCTGTAGACGCACCGCATCTCGACAGGTTTGCACAGCGCTGCGGATGGGAACACCGCCTGTTTGTGTCGGCTGGGCGAGGATCGCCTGCTGCCCTCGACTTGCGGACCCGTAGCGACTTCTGAAATTTGCTGCTGTCACTGCGACTGAACCAAGTCTTGAGCGAGGACTCGAGCGATTCGAATCGAGTAGCAGATCATGCTTGAGCGATTGTGCAAACGACATATCGTGCTGCTCGGATTTGGACATACCAATGCCCATGTCGTCCGCATGTGGGGCATGCAACCCATCCCAGATACGGACCTAACCTGTATCAGTAACTTTACGATTGCGACCTATTCCGCATGCTACCCGCTGTTGGCTGGCTACCAGATTCCCCAGGAGCAAATGGAGATTGATCTCGTTCAATATTGCTCTTCAGTCGGCGTTCGGTTGATAACCACCTGCGCGATTGGATTGATGTCGCTCGGCGGCAAATCGAATTTGTCGATCGCCCCGCAGTGCCCTATGACGTGTTGTCGATTGGCATTGGCTCCGTTCCGACGACTGACGCCGTAGAAATCTCTCCGTCAGCTGCCGGCGGAACAATGATCAAAATCAAGCCGATGCAGACATTTCTCGAGCGACTGCGCGCGCGGGTCAGGGCAGCGATTGAGCGATTGTCTCCCAATGAACCGCTGCGCGTGGCAGTGATTGGTGGCGGAGTGGCCGGTACCGAGATTTTACTCGGTTTACCCGCCTTCTTGGATACGATGAGTGTGCAGAACTACGAGCTTCGCTTGATCACGCGTAGCGAGGAAGTATTGGCTGAAAGCCGGGGCGCAGGCCGGCGCGTCAAGGACGAGTTGCTGCGCCGTGGAAACCTGCTGACCGTTGGCAAATCCGTACTCAGGATCAACGATCATTCAATCACCCTCGATGATGGGACAACAATCACCGCAGACATAGTTGTTTGGGCCACGGGTGCCAGCCCAGCCCCGCTGTTGAGTCAACTTGGATTACCGTTGGATGACCGTGGATTCTTGGCGACCGACACAACCCTGCGCTCAACTTCGGGTGAACCAATTTTTGCTGTGGGCGATACCGGATCCATTGTCGGCGAAGCGGTTCCCAAAGCCGGAGTCCATGCCGTGCGTCAAGGTCCCGTGCTATGGACAAACCTACAGCGCTCATTGGACGGCCAAAGCCTGCAACATTACCACCCACAGCGCACGTTTCTCAAGTTGATCAACTTGGGTAATGGCAGAGCCGTAGGCGTCTGGCGCGGTCTATCTTTTTCGGGACGGTGGGTCATGCGCTGGAAGAACTCGATCGACCAGAACTTTATGGCAAAGTACCAGCCTGTGCGTATGTCCGCCGAGGGGCAGACGATGCAGTGTCACGGCTGTGGCTGCAAACTAGGCTCGCAAACACTTGAATCTGCGCTACAGGTGGCACCAGGCCATGCTATCGCTATCGAGGACGCTACCGAAATTGGGTGTGACGCCGAAGGTCGGCAGCTAGTCGCTTCGACCGATTTTTTCTCGTGTCCCTTGGATGATGCGTACTTGAATGGACGGGTCGCGGCTTTGCACGCCGCTAGCGACATCATCGCGGCTGGCGCTCAGCCAACCAAAGCACTGGCCAACGTAGTTTTGCTCGATGGCGACGCCAAATCTCAAGAACGCTCACTTAGCGACTTCCTGAGCGGTGCGCGGTTTGAGTTTGATGCGTTGGGCGCAGAGATTGTCGGCGGTCACACGATCGTCGGACCACGAATGGAAGTTGGCTTCAGCGTGATCGGCCACGCCCTGTCAGAGCGCTTGTTGCGCAAGGCAAACCTGCAACCTGAAGACGAATTGTGGTTAACCAAGCCGCTTGGCATCGGCGTCTTGTTGGCGGCACACATGCGTAGCCGCTGCTCGGCTGCGAACTATGAGCGTCTCTTGGAAACAATGTTTGCCCGCCAACATCATTATGCCGTGCTGGCCATCGAATCTGGCGTCGTGGCTGCCACGGATATTACAGGGTTTGGGCTGTGCGGACATTTGCTGGAAATGTTATCCGCCAGTAATGTAGCCGCAAAAATCTGCCTCGATGACGTGCCTGTTCTGCCGGGAGCGCTCGCTGCTGTTGCCAACGGAATTGAAAGTAGTCTCATCGACGACAATTTCGCTGCGGATCATAGAATCGATGCGTCAGCCAACGTCCGCGCGTTGCCAAAGTATCGCTTGCTGTTTGATCCGCAAACCTGCGGTGGTTTGTTATTTGGCTGCAGTCCTGAATCTGGCAAGCAACTTGGTGAGCGCTGCGCGGACGCTGGTTTGAATCCACCACATCGAATCGGACAGGTGTTTGCGCGTCAAGCTTCCGAGCGCCTTCTGCAAATAGATATGGACCGCTCTTAATCGCCTGTATCTCAAATCTTCTCTTACCATAGAACGCTAAAAATGCTTTTCCCCATTGGCGATGATGATCGCGAGGTTACCACAGTTGCCTTTATTACGTACGGAATCTTGGCAGCGAATATCCTGCTGTTTCTAGTTCAGATGTCCAATCCGTCGTTCACCTACGGTTGGAGCGTTGTCCCTAAAGAAATCACCACCGGCGTAGATCTCGTCGAACCGCAACCAATGAACGTCGAGGGCTATGGTACCGTCGAAATTCCGCAAGCGCCGGGACCGCCAATCATCTGGCTAACACTGTTGACGAGTATGTTTATGCATGGTGGCTATGGACACATTGCGGGAAACATGCTGTACCTGTGGATTTTTGGCAATAACGTCGAACATCGCTTCGGGCATATTTGGTTCTTGATCTTCTATTTGACAGCTGGGTTAGTGGGCAGTATCGCGCAAATACTTTCCGGTCCCAACAGTGTGATACCGAACTTGGGCGCTTCAGGGGCGATCGCTGGCATCATGGGCGCGTATCTCGTGCTCTTTCCGCATAATCGCGTCAACGCCGTGTTTCTGTACAACGTGATTACCGTACCGGCCATCGTGGTACTCGGCATGTGGATTGCAACTCAGTTTGTAAGCAGTGTTGGTTCCATCGCAGCCACCAGCGAATCGGCGGGCGGCGTGGCCTATTTGGCTCACGTGGGTGGATTCATGGCTGGCGCGGCAGCGGGCGGTTTCTGTCGGCTGACCTTAAAGAAAGAACCCGACTCGGTACTCAAGCGACAGTACGAGCACGACCCACGAGCACGACGACTCTGGTAAGGGTCCGCAAAGTAGTGTCGCCCTTTTTGACAATTTTTCTGTAACGAAGTTCTCCACGGCGCGTAATTGGTGTGAATGGGACGCAAATCGCGCGTTTCACTAGTCATTCACCACTCGTGGGAGCAGAAAAATGTCACGAAAATTGTTGAAATCTTTGTCGGTAGCGGGTCTTTCCGCAGTTCTTGGCTTGGGTATGGCGGCCGTCGGCCCCAGCCCTGCCCAGGCACAATTTGACCTTGGAAAAGTCCTAGGTGGCACCAGAAATGCCCAAAGGGGTGGCGGTGGGATAAATTATGGTGGCGGACAGCCCAGCCAAAACTTCGGCGGAACCCTAAAAAACTTCCTAGGTAACAACCAAGGCGGTTTCGGTCAGCCAACCTATCAACCGGCCGTACAGCCTACTTATCAACCCGCCGTACAACCCACTTATCAACCAGCCGTACAACCCGGTTTCGGCGGAGGCCCACAGCCCGGCTTGAGCTGGGGACAGAATGGCCCAGCACTGAATGTGGGCGGCGGTCCAGCGAACGTGTCCATCGACGGCAAGGGTGGCGTCGGTGTCGGCGTCGATACGGCCAACGGCGGTATCGGTGTTGGTGTCGGTGGCGGGATCGGCCAAAGCTCCAACGGTAGCGCGATCGGTGCAAGCGACGGCAACGGAGGAGTTGGTATCGGAATTGGTCGCAACGGCGGTCAAGGTGTCGGGATGGGAAGCAATGGTGGCGTTGGTATCGGGATTGGTGAATCCGGAGGCACTGGCGTGGGCATCGGCGACTCGGGTGGTATCGGGTTCGGCAAAGGTTCGTTCGGCGGTACGGGTGTTGGCATCGGCACCGAAGGCGGTATGGGAATAGGCGAAGGTAGCTGGGGCGGCACTGGTGTCGGCATCGGTTCCCAAGGTGGTATCGGTCGTGGCACAGGCCGCTTCGGCGGAGTTGGTATCGGCGAGGGCTACAACGGCGGCTACGGCGAAGGCAACGGCTCGTTTGGTGGTACTGGACACGGGATCGGCATCAATGGTGGTGTCGGTGTCGGTAACGGCAGCTTTGGCGGTACTGGCGAAGGCATCGGCATCAACGGTGGCTACGGCGAAGGAACTGGCATCGCCGGTGGCTACGGACAAGGCATCGGAATGAACGGCGGCACAGGTCAGGGCTTTGGTGCCTTCGGTGGAACTGGTATCGGCATCGGAGTCGATGGCGGCACCGGGACTGGCGTTGGCATCAATGGTGGAGTCGGGCTCGGCTTGGGAACCAGCGGCGGCAATGGCACAGGGATCGGTATCGACGGTGGCATCGGAATCGGTGTTGGAGAAAACGGTGGAAACGGTCTGGGCCTGGGTGTTAACGGTGGCACTGGCATGGGGATCGGGTTGGACGGCGGAACGGGCGTGGGTATCGGTGAAAACGGTGGTCAAGGCACCGGCATCGGTATGCAGAACGGACTGGGCGTTGGCAGTGCCGGAGCCGGAAGCACAGCTGTGGGAGTTGGAGCTGTGGGAGGCACGGGCTTCGCTGCTGCTGACGGAGGCACAAACGCTTCAGCGTTGGGCGTCAATGGACAGACTTCTTTCAACATCACCAATCAAAGCAGCTCTGTCAAAGGCAAGCTGAATCCGTTCCGCAAGTAACTCGTTCCAAGGGTTCAACAGACGCTCGTTATCCAACTCAAGAAAAAATCAAGAAAACATAAAACAACCAAAAAGGAATCTATCATGACTACACGCTTCAGCACTCGACTTTCCACCGCAACCGCCCTGGGTCTGGCCATCGCTCTCCTGAGTTCAACGGCTCAAGCACAGATCGGTCTGGGTGACATCCTGGGCAATGGTCAGCTACGCGATGCCCTGCAAGGCATCTCACAAGCTGCCATGCAGACGCCCGGCTCCGTGTTTCGCCCAGAGTATTCAACGCACCAGCACTATCACCATCCACAGCAACCAACCTACTACACTCAGCCACAGCCTGTGCAGCCTAGTTATCCGATGCACACGGTAGTTCAGCAGCCAGTCGTTCAGCAGCCAGTGGTTACACACACGGTCGTTTCTCAGCCAGTACCGTCAGCGGCGGTCGCACCCGCTAGAACGGTCCAGCCAGCGGCGATGAACGAGATGCAAAAGGCACGAGCACTTGTAGCTGAAGCCAAGCGCATGTTCACGGGCGGAGACTATTCCAACGCGGTGCCAAAGCTGGAAGAGCTCGTAAAATTGGCTGCCAAGGATGCGAATGCCTATCAGTTTCGCTCTTTCGTGAATTTTGCCAACGAAGACTACGATGCGGCTGCGGCAGACGCCTACGATGCGTTGCTAATCGGTAACACTTGGAATTGGCAAACCGTCTACGACTTGTACAAAGATGTCGACACTTACCAGCAACAACTGCGCAAGTTAGAGCTGAAGACGCAAAGCGATCCGAGCATGAGCACCCATTTTCTACTTGGCTATCAGTACTTGGTACTTGGACATCTTGACCGCGGTCAGAAAGAACTTAAGAAAGTTCTGGTCATCGCTCCAGAAGAGGAACTGGTCACCAAGTTGGTCGCGGTGCTCGATCGCTTGAAAGCGCAGCAATCTCAGGCTATGGAGCCAGCAGCAAACTCGCCCAAGTAAGCAAAAAGAAAAATGTAGCCGTTCACGTACTTGGAGTCGACAGACTCACGACCCTGTCATACACGCCGACACATCGTCAATGGTTACAGAAAAACAACTCCCACCGATCTGTTCCCGACATGCCATCACGGTTTTCGAACCGTGGTGGCATTGTCATTTCCCAAGCAGCGATAAACGCTAGCGGCGGGCCAGCCGATCGCCACTCTTGCGTTTGATGGGAAACAGACGCTTCTTGCGCGGAGCGGCGGGCTCTTCGGCTGCAGCCGTGACAGCAGCCGCTTTCGCCTCTTCAATCGCTGTCTCATCTTTCAGCGAATCGCGCACCAGTAAACGATTGATATTCAACTCAATCGCTGTCAATTGCGGACCTTCGTCGAGCGTAACAAACGTGAAAGCGATACCATCACGCCCCATGCGTCCCGTGCGCCCCACACGATGTACGTAGTCGTCGCAATCGAGTGGCATATCGTAGTTGATAATATGCGAGACGGTAGATACATCGATGCCCCGTCCAACCACGTCGGTAGCCACGAGGATCTCGATCACTCCCGATCGCAATTCTCCAAACACGCGATCTCGATCTCGCTGATTCATGTCGCCGTGAATACAATCGATCTTGGTATCCGCCAAGCTGTCAATGCGCTTTAGCGCCTTGGATAAATCTTGAGTCAACCGATCTGTACCGCGCTTCGTACGACAGAAAATAATCGCTTGCGTCGGCTGCTCCCGTTCCAACAAGCCAAGCAACGTACTGAACTTTTCGTGCTGACTCAGACTGAAGTAGCGTTGCTCAATCGTGTCAACAGAGACTTGTGAAGTCGAACAATTGATATGCACAGGATCGACCAGGTAGCGCTCAGTCAGCCGTTGCATTTCGGGCGGCAGGGTAGCACTGAGCAACATTGTTTGACGATCTTTGGGACAAGCACGCAAGATGCGTTCGATGGCTGGGCGAAATCCAATGTCCAGCATGCGATCCGCTTCATCCAAGACGACACACCAGAGTTCATGTGTCTTAAATGTGCGGCGTGAAATGTGATCCTGGACGCGGCCAGGCGTGCCGACCACAATTTGTACACCTTCCTGCAACTGCTGTGTCTGGCGTCGCATATGTTTACCGCCAGCCAGCACGGCGATGGCCGTCTTGCAGCCGTAGGCCAAGCGTGAAATCTCGGCGCCAACTTGTTCCGCCAACTCGCGAGTCGGTACCAGAATTAAAGCTTGCGGGTCGCGACACTCGTTGAGTGGATCCAGCATTTCCAGGATTGGCAGTGAGAACGCCGCCGTCTTGCCTGTTCCGGTACGCGCCTGGCCAATGATATCCAAGCCTTCCAGAGCCGGAGGGATCACCAGCGCTTGAACTGGAGAAGGCGTTTCATAGCCCAAGCGAGCTAAGGCGCGAAGCGTAACCTTGGATAGATCAAGCTGGTCGAATGAAGTAATGGGTGAGGTGGGTTGGGGGTCAGCAGTTGGCTCCGTTTCCGGTGCCCGTTTCGCAGATAGCATGAAATTCCTAATCGAGAGCTTGTCAGAGACGGAAGTGATCCAATATCACGTCCGCAGCGACTAGCCCGACGCGCGAAAAAGGAAACCTCCTTACTCGCGCTTCGGGCTAGTCCACGGTAAAATCAAGGCAACCACAAGCAGCCTTCACTACCTTATATTAGCTGCTCAAACCGCCTCGTGTCACTCCCTATTGTCCATTCGCGTTCAGCAGTGTGCAATAAAGGCCAATATTCTGCTGATTTTCCTGGCTACTCACCCCTTTCTAGGCAAATGCATGCACATCTCCGACAGCGAATGGATCGACGCGACTTGCAGTTGGCTCAAGCAATCTGCAACGGAAACGCCTGGCGAGAACATCACCGCCGCGGTTGCAGCGGCGGAAATTTCGGAAATTGATCGGCTGCTCGAAACGCTGGTCCTGAATTTTGACACTCTGGGTGCCAGCCCACGACGTCTACGCATCCTGATGCAATTGACGGCTAGCCGCATGTTACAGCCATCGAGTGACTTTACGCCACTTCCGCCAGAAACACTAGCTGCGGTCTATGATCGTTTGAGTGAAGTTGATGGCCAGGCTGCCGCTCATGCACTCCAAATCATGGCCAGCCAAGCCGTTGCGGGGCAGGGCGATGAAGAATCGATTCACTGTTTGGCAGCGATCCTCGTCGAATCGCCGCCCAGCAACTGGCAGCAGGTCGCTTTGGCGCTCAGCCCACTTTGGAAAGCGTCATCAGATCTGCTTGAGCTATTTTTCGATCGGCTCTACGACGGCTTTGTCCATCCCGCCACGCTTGCGGTCTTGCTAGACTTGGCCAACTATTCCGTTCGCCGAGGAGCCTTTCGCGAGCATCCCTGGACGCACAAACAACCCGAATTGAATTCACTGTTGCAGAGCGTAGTCGCCCAACTCGAAAAACTGGAAAAAGCACCCTCTGAATTTGGCACTTCCGTTGACGACGTGCAGCGGATTCTCGGCGATAGTGTCGCGCTCACCGTCTCATTGTGCGATGCGCTAGGCTTGATCGGCAACCCTCAATCATTGTCCTCCTTGTCAACAGCGCTAGACTTGAGCCATCGAAGAATTCAGACCGAAGCCGCCTGCGGCTTGGCGCGACTCGGCGACGTACGCGGCAAGCAGCGGCTCATCGAATTGGCGGCGGATCCTGTCGCGCGACAGCGCGCCGTGGCTTATGCCGATGAGCTAAGTTTTGCGGAAGAAATTGACGAACAACTACGATACCCTCAAGCGTTGGCTGAATCAGAGCTGGCCGCTTGGCTAGCCAGCCCAAATCAATTCGGAATTCCACCGTCAACTATCGAGTGTATCGATTCGCGCACTCAGTACTGGCCAAGCTACCATGAACCGCAGGATTGTTTCTTGTTTCGGTTCAGTTACGCACTGCCGACCGGCACGCTCAGCAACATCGGCATCGCAGGTCCCGTCACGCACGCATTCCAAGCCGATTTAGCCAACTTGCCAATCGATGATATCTACGCCGCGTTTGCAGGCTGGCAGGCTGAACATGAAGAAATTTTCGAAGTCCCCATGCCGCTGCTCAATCCTGCCCAGCGTCGTGAAGCCGACCGATTGATCGCGGAACTCGAAGCTGGAGGATTTGAAGTCACCGAATCCATCGCGCTGACTTTTTTCTTAGGCGAAGTCGCTTTGCTGGCCAAGCTGTCACAGGCGGGCAAGCCACTGTGTGCGATCACGGATGGAGTAGAAACCATGCGGCTTGCTACTAGCGATCATCCATCAGCCATGACGCCCGAAGTCGTGCTGGCCATCTATCGCGGGCGGAAACTGCTTCGCACCTTCAATCCCTAAATCCAAACAAATACGAATTCGTGGAGTCATGTCATGCCTTTACACCCCAAGTGGCTCGGCTGCGTTTGCTTGTTCTACTGGTGCATCTGCCTGTCCGTTGCGTATTGCCCGGCTCAAGATGCAACTAAAAGTACAAAGAAGAACGTGCTGTTCTTGATTGCCGATGACTTGAACTGCGATTTACACTGTTACGGACACCCGCGTGTGCAATCACCGAATATCGATCGACTGGCAACTCGCGGCGTACGATTTAACTATGCATACTGCCAATATCCCTTGTGCAGCCCGAGCCGCACATCGTTTCTGACCGGCCGACGACCTGATGAAACCATGATCCATACGAACCCGCGGGCTGGCCGCTTTTCGACCGACTATACAGGCTCGCCTCACTTTCGCGAAAACATTCCGGACACCGTCACGCTGCCGCAACTATTCAAAGACAACGGCTACTTTGCAGCCCGCGTTGGCAAGCTCTATCACTATGGAGTGCCCGGACAAATCGGCACCAGCGGACTCGACGATCTGCCGTCTTGGAACTTTGTCGTTAATCCGGCTGGCCGAGATAAAGCAGAAGAGAATCAAGTGTTTACACTCACACCGGGTTCCTACGGTGGATCGCTGAGCTGGTTGGCCAGCGAAGGCACGGACGCCGAGCAAACCGACGGTCTCTGCGCCACAGCCGCCATAAGCTTGCTCAACGAAGTGCGTGATCAGCCATTTTTCATCGCGTGTGGATTCTATCGTCCGCATACCCCCTATGTCGCCCCGAAGAGTTACTTCGAAGCTTACCCACCAGCCAACATCGACCTCCCGAATCTGTCCGAAGCGGATCAAAAACGTGAGCCGGCAGCTGCATACGGGAGCGCGAAAAAAGAACAAGAAAAGATGGATGACCCGCTGCGTCGTGAAGCCATCGGTGCCTATTGGGCGTCGATCACATTCATGGACGCGCAGGTCGGCCGAGTGCTCGACGAACTCGATCGGCTAGGGCTCACTGAAAATACGGTCGTGGTATTTACCAGTGATCATGGCTACCACATGTATGAACACGGTTTATGGCAAAAGATGAGTCTCTTTGAAAACTCTGCACGAGTTCCCTTGATCGTGTCGGCTCCTGGTCAGCCGGCTCAGGGTGAGAGCACCGACGCGCTAGCAGAACTAGTCGATCTGTACCCCACATTGACTGAGTTGTGTGGACTGAAAGCTCCAGCGTATGTTGATGGCGTCAGCCTGCAGCCCGTACTCCAAGATCCAAGCCATACCGTGCGCGACGCCGCTTTCACGCAAGTCAACCGCGGTCAGCGGCGTGGCTACAGTGTCCGTACTGCCCAGTATCGATTTACGAGTTGGGACGACGGAAAACAAGGCGAACAGATGTACGATATGCAAGCCGACTTTAATGAAACCAAGAACTTGATTGATTCGAACAATGCAGAAATTCAAGCAGCCATCGACGCGCATCGCCAACTAATCGTCGACTACAAGCATCGACAGGATTGATTCAGGTCAACGGTTTTTTCGACACTTCTCGCTGGTCACCACCGTAGTTCTTGTTACTTACCCTCCCGCGCGCTAGTGTTTCCATGGTAAGAACGATCATTCGCGGCAGGCTCGGAAAGTGAGCTCAGCGAGCTTTCCGGGGAGGGGAAGCGCGCTGCCCCAAGCGCGGGTTCACGGGATTGGCCAGAACATCGATTCTACTGGGGCTGTATATTTGACTGCCATGTCTGGCGTTGCCACCCGCGTCTCGTCGGCAAACAGCGACTCGACTCCAGCAATGACCATCCCCGAAGTCAGCAAGGTCCGCGCGATCGGATAGTCTGTCTTGCCATGGACGATCATTTGCTCTACGTGGTACGAAAGCGGATTAAAAAAATCAGCCGTGGTAGCGCTCGAACCAGGCATTGGCAAGTACATTTGGCAGCCAACCAAACTACCGTCCTCTAACATGCCCGCGTAGTTAAAATCGCGAATCGCCGTCATAAAAATCGCCGTATGAAATCCGTCCAGGTGCTCGATCAAATAGCCGATCGTGTTCGGCAAGGCTTGCTTGGCCCAGTCGTAGGTTACCGGACCTGTTGGATAGCCTGTGTCGACGGGCAAGTTATGACTGCGGCACAGAGCTGACACAAACAGCTTGCGTGTCGCTTCTCGTTGCGGTTGCTCGAGCAATGCAAAGAGCTTCTCTCCGCGCGCCGCATGAACCGCTTGAATACCGACTTCGCCACCAGCACGACGTTCGCTCATACACTGCGCCGTCTCCAGGGCATGAAAGTCGTAGCTATCCACCCCACCATAGGCTACGCAGACACTCTCGCGCAACCTTGTCCCGTAGGGCAAATCATAACTGGGTAGACGCCATGTAACCGGCAAAGACGATCCAGCGTAGAACGGAAACTCGAGCCGTTGAGCGTCGTTCACCATCTCTTGGCACTCCGACCAATCCGTCGACAGATGCTTGTCGTTGAAAACCGGTACCGCTCGCCCGCTATCTTCAAAGACTTGTACAACTTCCTTAAACCAACGATAACGAGGATAGAGCGTCTGTCCGCGCTCATTCCTGGGGTACTTTCCGTGTTCACCGATGATGACGACGCCGTCGACGGCCAATTTGGAACCACCGAGTGTGAGCGCTTCGGCGATCGTTGGATAGAGCGTATGGCCGTAACACTCGACGCGCTGCCGTCCAAGATCTTTCTCATTGAATTGATCGATATAGACGGACGCAATTTCTACTTGCGGCTCGCGCCAACCGCCATTCATGGCATAACCCATGGAGAAACGGTCAAGAAAATGTTGGGCATGTGAGTGCTGATACACATCCGTTGCGATGAACGCAATGCGCTTCTTGCGCTGTTGATTCGCCCAAGTTAGGCTTGGCAGCGTGAGCCCCACCGCCATTGATCGCGCAAAGTGACGACGTGATAACATGGATAGACCCCCTGGAGTTATAATCGTAGCCATTCACGAACTTGGAGTCGACAGGAAGGGTCGGGAGTCTTTTCAGCAGCGCCGCCACCGATGAGATGCCGCTAGCAGGAACATGTAGTTGCTAATGGGTTAAGCGATTTAGACTGAAAGGACTCCCGCCCCTGTCACACAAGCCGACACCTCGTGAAGGTTACCTAGAATCAATTTCTTGAACCGTAATACTCTGACAGCCCGAGCTTCGCGACGCAACACCCAACTTATAAGTCTGATTAATTCCAGAGCAACACCATGGATCGACGAACTATCTTGACCACAGGTCTGCTAGCAGCGGCGGGGACCCGATTGTTAGCCGCTCAGCAATCCAACGAATCCGCGAAAGAGCTACCGCTGATGAGTGACGAACTATCTCAAGAATTTTCCGCTCCCGTATTCATTGCCACTTGGCCATTTGGACAGCCGGCGTGCCAACGCGCGTTGGAAGTGATCACCGGCGGTGCAAGCCTGTTGGACGCAGTTGAACGTGGGATCAACGTTACCGAACTGGATACCGCGGTAACCTCAGTCGGATACGGTGGACGCCCCAACGCCAATGGCGTCGTGCAGCTCGACGCTTGTTTTATGGATGGTGATCGACAACGTGCGGGCGCCGTCGCAGCCATCGAAGGCTATCGCTCTCCGATTTCCATCGCACGGCGCGTCATGGAAACGACGAAGCATGTCATGCTGGCTGGCAAAGATGCCGCCGACTTCGCCAAGCAACAGGGCTTTCCGCAACAAGTGACGTTGACCGAAGATTCGCACTCAGCCTGGCTGCGCTGGAAGGAAAAGCAAGCGCAAGGACAATCGACGGAAAAGACGCACGATACAATCGCTCTGTTGGGCTTGGACGCGAACGGGCATTTGGCCGGAGGCTGCTCGACAAGCGGACTAGCCTACAAGCTGCCGGGCCGCGTCGGTGATAGCCCAATCATCGGTTCGGGCCTGTACGTAGACGGCCAAGTTGGCGCGGCGGGTGCCACGGGCGTCGGCGAAAACGTATTGCGTTACTGTGCCTCGTTCTTGATCGTGGAATTCATGCGTCAAGGCATGTCGCCCACCGCCGCTTGTGAAGCCGCCATTCGACGGGTCGCAGAAGGCGATCAAAAACCGCCGCAGGAACTGAGTATCAACTTTGTAGCCCTCAACGCGGCTGGACAAGTAGGTGCGGCCGGAACCGACGACGACTTTCGCGCAGCCATCGTGGATGCCACGCACAGCCTGGTCGTACAGCCAAAGTTGGTAAGATAGTCCACCGCTATGGAATTGCCACTGATTTCCGAAATTCAAGCAGCTATCGCTAAGCTGTCTGAGCGATTGCAAGTTGTCGAAGCTGAAACGCACTCAATCCAAGATGTCGCTGGGCGCATCCTAGCCGCCGATCTACTGGCCGATCGCGACTCACCAGCGACCAACGTTTCGGCGATGGACGGCTACGCGATCCGCTTGCAGGACATCAACTCGGGGCCAGTGCCTGTCGTCGGGACTTGTGCAGCGGGCGCTGCGCCGCGCTCATTGCCTACTGGCGCAGCCATTCGCATTTTTACTGGCGCGCCCGTGCCCTTTGCCGCCGACTGCGTTATTCGCCGAGAAGATACCGAGGAGCAAGCCGACTCGGTCCGCTTTAACGTCGCCGCTAGCCAAGTACTGCCTGGACAAAATATTCGCTTGCAAGGCGAAAACAGCAGGCATGGTTCGCGGATCATTGCCACGGGCACGCTGCTCGACTCGGTCGCCATGGCTGCGGTTGCGAGCTTTGGTACGCGCGAGATCCGTGTACACCGCCGCGTACGCGTGTCGGTCCTAAACACTGGCGATGAATTGGTCGCGGCGGGAGAAGCGGTTGAGCCCTGGCAAATTCGCGATTCCAATGGACCGACGTTGGACGCATGGCTGCGGAGCATACCCTGGGTCGAAGTTGTCGAGCGCAAACGCGTCGCCGACGACCTTGGATCGCTGCAGCATGCCATCGGCGATTGCTGCGCCCAGAGTGACGCGATCATTCTGACCGGCGGCGTGTCGATGGGAGATGCCGATTTTGTCCCCGCGGCTTTCGAAGCGCTCGGTGGTGAGATTCTTTTCCATCGCTTACCCATCCGTCCCGGTAAACCCATTCTGGGTGGTTGTTTGCACGGAAAGCTCTTGCTCGGTTTGCCAGGCAATCCCGTGAGTGTAGCCGTCACAGCGCGTGTATTCGGAGAACCACTGCTACTTCGTTTGGCTGGTTGTACGCCTGCCGTGATCCAGCCACTCGTCCACCTGGCTAACCCCGATGCACAGCAGCTCCCGCTGACCTGGTATCGCTTGGTCACGGTTGACGGAGGGGGTTGTGTTCAATTGGTCAGATCGCAGGGCTCCGGCGATCTCGTTTCCTTGGCGCACAGTCACGGCTTCATCGCAGTGCCACCCGGGCAATCCGGTCCCGGTCCCTACCGCTTAACCCTGTGGAATTCCTAATGCATCGTCCAGTCTTGGTCGACAGGAAAGGGTCGGGAGTCTTTTCAGCCTAAATCGCTTAGCCCCTTAGCAACCATATGTTCCTGCCAGCGGCATCGCATCGGTGGCGGACAATGCTGAAAAGACTCCCGACCCTGTCACACATGCCGACACATTGTGAACGGTTGCGTTTTGGCGACAGTCACGGTCGCTCTGCATGCACGACGCTCTGCCGTTAGGCAGCCACTGCGCCACTAAGTTGCACTACGTTGGGAAAAGGGGGTTTGTGTCTAAAGAGATGCACTTATCCCTACAGAGCTACAAGGGAGTCTGCTCTTTCCGCCTCGTCTTGGTAATGGGGAGGATTATGGCGCAAGGGCAATGAATCCCTCATTGCTAGCACGCTCGTGAACTCGGCCTTCGACACCTTTGGCACACGAGATGCATCTGGGCAATTTGAGACGACTGCGCAATTACGATGTTCGAAGTACTCGAAGGGTATGTTCTTATGCGAAAGCTTGGATTCTTGATCGACATGGATGGTGTAATCTATCGAGGCAGCGAGTTGATTCCTGGTGCCGATGCGCTAATCGCTCGCCTTCGGCGCGAGGGACACTCGTTCTTATTCTTAACGAATAATAGCCAGCGTACACGGCGCGATGTTGCCATGAAACTCAAGCGAATGGGCATTGATGTCGAAGAGCAACATATTTTTACTTGTGCCATAGCTACAGCGCGGTTCCTATCGCGTCAGAAGCCAGGTGGTACCGCATTTGTAATTGGCGAAGGTGGCCTACTCCAGGCCCTGCACATGAACGGCTATTCGATCGTCGATACCGATCCAGATTACGTTGTCGTGGGCGAAGGTCGCACAGCCACGATCGAGTCGCTGGAAGCTGCAACACGGATGATCCTGGCAGGCGCCAAGCTCGTGGCCACGAATCTGGATCCCAATTGCCCAACGGCCAATGGAGCACGTCCTGGATGCGGAGCGACTGTTGCTTATTTGGAAACGGCGACAGGGAAAAAGGCATTTAGCGTTGGGAAACCCAGCCCCGTCATGATGCGTTCGGCGCGAAAACAACTTGGGCTAGCAACCTCACAAACCGTCATGATCGGCGATACGATGGAGACGGATATCATGGGCGGAGTACAGTTGGGCTATCACTCCGTACTAGTACTTTCCGGAGGTACCCGTTTGGAACAACTGGGAGACTATGCCTATGCGCCCGACTTGATCATTGAATCAGTCGCAGAGTTGGCCGACACCGATCGAGACTTGTGGGCTCTGTTCGGCTCGCGCAGTACCGACGATGACTCGGTGCCAGATATTGACAAATGGCGCGAACGTCAATTTGCGACGACCTAGTGATCGCGGCCACCGCCGGCGCTGCTAGAATCAGGAACAATTAGATTTCCTATCCGCAACGTATCAGCACACATGTCGGCATTTGCCAAACCATTTCGATCGCTCTAGCTCACGCGGCTGTGATGGTGGTGTTTGGTCGATTCGATGAGGCAAGCTCATGGCTAAAAAGAAAAAGGCGACCACTGCGAAACGACGGAACGCGTACTTTCCTTGCCGATTGGTCCAGCATGACGATTCGTGGAGTATCATCCTCTCGGAATTTCACTACTTCGATGACTACTTCGACGGAAAAGATGTTGAAGGATACACAATCGAGCGTCTCGGGAAGAAGCTCCTGAGAGACCACAAGATTCAAGGCATCAAGTTTGATTCGGAAGCCAGTATGTTCTGTGCTTATGCGACCGATCCGGCTCCGTTGTTGGCATTATGCAAGTTGTTTGCCGCCATCACTGGCGACGAGAAAACACACCAAACGCCCAAGCCACCTCAGCCGAAGATGTCGCACAGCGGACGAAGCTGCTGCTGAAAGGATTCATATGCTTTGGACAAACGAGCATAAAGCGGATTATCTAAAGAACGTTCCTTATCCCAGGCTGTCAAAAAGCCAAGCGGAATTGATGCGCCTAGTCCAGGAAGGGACGGACGCAGAAAAGTTGTTGAAAGCCGCGCGCAGATAAATTCCGAAGCGCGATCACGATTCCGAGCAGTGGACCACTACATGTCCCATCCCGAGACGATCACCCGACTTCTCGCCTGTTGTGACGCTGCACGAAAGAACGTATCCGTTTTCCGAGAGCTTATTTGGGCGCTCGTATTTATCTGCGACCGGCATTTGCCGGACAAACGTACCGCGCCGTATTTCATGTCATGCCTGGCAAACAACGATGCACAAACTCGTATCCTCGGTCTGTGGGGGCTGCGAAATATTGGCGAATTAACTGACGAGGCAATCGAAACGCTGTTGGCTGACCGTTCAAAACGCGTACGGGAGGAAGCCGCCAAATGTGCCGATTGGGCTGGCTACGAACGCGACTTCGAGTGGTGGACGGAAGAAGAATTGTAGCCGTTCACGAACTCGGATCCGACAGGAAAGGGTCGGGAGTCTTTTTAGGAGCACCCGCCACCGATGAGATACCGCTGGTAGGAACATGTGGTTGCTAGTGAGTTGAGAAAGATTGGGCTGAAAAGACTCCCGACCCTGTCACAAGCCGGTACATCGTGAACAGCTACAAGGTATTGTAGCGCTAATCGCTCCCATCTAGCTGGGGCGCACCGGTGCTCTGCCAAGCTTTTTGATCGAGGCAAACCGGAATTGACACGAACGGTAACTGACACGAGCCGTCAGGCTCATCTATCTATCCGGATGAACGGATAGACCAACCTACTTACGCTGTCGACCCTGTCCAGTCGCATACCGCTTATTCTGCTGTTCCACTTCCTGCAACGCGTGGGGTTCAAGGCCACAGGCCCAGTGGATGCCAGCGGACAAGAGCGCTTCAAATGGAGGTTGAGCGAAATCGTCTACATGGCCGAGTGACGTGTAAAAGGAGCGGCCGCCGTCACGACGGACATAAGTCCAAGCGACTGGCTCAGGCTGCTCGCCCGCCACCGCACCCATTAGCAAGGCTTGCGTGCCTGCCGCCAGTGGAGCCGTCTTGTACAACGAGCCCCCCGGCATAATTGTCAATGGTCCAATCGCGCTCAAAATCGGATGTGGGGGCGCAGGTTCGACAATCGAAAGTGTCGATGACAATTGATTGCCATAATGATTCGTATAGCTGCCTCCCCAGACTTCGGCGTCAAATTCCGGCCACACGGCCAGACCAACGGCGGGCTGCGCATTGCGCAATGAAAACGCATGGCTGGCCGTACGAATGCCAATCATCGGACGCCCACTGCGAACAAAGGCACGAATCATTTCCAAGTCCGCGGCGGGCAATGTGCGACGCCGAACGCTAACGAGCATCGCATCGGCAGACTGTATCTCTGCCAGCGATTCAAGCTGATTCGGCTCACCATCGCGGCTATAAATCGTGGATACGCTGAAGTGTTGGCTCAGATGTTTCGCGGCAAACTTGGGCAAAGATTCTTCCGTCTTGTACTCGTCCTCCGATATCAACATAACCAAGCGTGGTCGCTGGTCGCCCGAGAAGCGAAATGCATCTCCTAGAATTTGGCCACTAGAAATCGTGGGGCAAACGTAGCGCTCAATATGTTGGACGATTAAATCCGTCCCCGTAAAGTGGCTGGCGTATGGCCATGCCCGTGGATCATACATGGTGTCCGTCAAGTCGCGGGCAAGGACGACGTTTTTGCCTGCCGTGGCCAGTCGTCGCAATCCAAACGGACGTCCGAGCACACACATGTTAGTATGTACGCCCACCAAGATCACGTTGCGAATCTTGCGGCCTTCTAGAATGTTCCAGATTTCGACTCCGCTATCGCTAATGTAGTCGGTCTGCTCGTCAATCGTAATCGCCGCGCATTGTGCAACCCAGGGCGCACGTGGATCGCGGCCAGACGCCTGAAGCTGCGCGGCCCACAGCGAGTGTTCATCCAAATCGTCGTCCTCACCTCCATCGGCTTGATCCAGTGGATAAGCGATGGTTTCCTCCGCCGGGATCTGATCGCACCACGACGCAATATCCTCCGGCACCGACGCGGCGGACGGCATGGCAATGCTGCGAAGTCGCGCTGCGTGCTTTTGATAGGCCTCCATGCAGGAGCTGGGGGCATGGATGATGGTTACACCATCGCCGCGCAAGCTCTGAGTGAATTGTTCGATACGTGGAGCAAGTTCATTGACGCGGCGCACGGCATTCAAACAATGGTGAGCATCCCACATGTCGCACACAATCACCGCCGTTTCCCCTGGCTGCCATTGTTCAGCCCTACTCAAGCGATGATATCGCCCCGAATCAGCGACGGTTGGCGTTTGGAAACGCAGTTCCACGTCAATTGCCGGTGCTTGTGTCTGTGCATGTGATTGACTTTGTGCTTGACACGCAGCAACTAGAACAAGGCAAGTAACGAACGTGCAAACGGTTTTTTGTGCGGAGAGGCGCATGATCAATAAAGCCCTGTGAGAACGAAACATTTTTCGAAGCTTGCCAACCCAACGCGTATGTTCTGCCCGACTACGGAAGACTGATGCGCTGAAGTTCCTCGAGCGTGTTAAAAGACCACCAGCGAGGATTGGAGCCGGTCGCAATTGTCGCCGATGGAACTTGGCTAAGCAAGTTTTTCAGCGATAAATCTTTTTTCGACAATTGTTGGAGGGCGAAAGGCAGCACTCCAGAATGATACAAGCCCGGTAGCGGCTGCACTCGATCATCTTCGCAGAAACAGACGACACGGGTGGAATGCGAATGTTGCAACAACTCCGCCAACCAGGCAGCTTGCCAGACAACTTGGTCGCAATTGACCAGTAGAAGCCAACCTTCACCATAATTCTGGAGACGATGTTGGAGCGCGGTGACAAGACCAGCTAAGGGACCGCCGTTTTCGCGCGCATCTACGAGGCAAGTGATCCCCAACGCCTGATAACGATCTACGCGATCTGCCACCACATGCGCGTCACCGCGCGCTGCGGGAGCAATTTCGCCGAGCTGTCGTAACAACCTCAGCAACTGGACTTCGCCCTCGATCTCCACCAGTGCTTTGTCACTGCCAAAACGAGCGCTTAAGCCCCCCGCCAACACGTAGGCTGGGACTTCAACCATGATGGTCGTGCGCGCCTGCAGTGCCAAACAAAGCTAGTCCAGCCACAAACAGCCAACCAAGAATAAAGCACAGACCACCACTCGGGACAATTGCCCAATGTCCCATCTCGCCCAAGAACACCATGCTATACAGCCCACCACTGAACAGCACGATCCCTAGTAACATCGAGCAGGCTGCCGCCCGCGCCGCCAATCGACCGCTAGCTGCTGAGCTTAGCCCAATGGCCAACAGCGCCAGAGTATGTAGCATGTGATAGCGCACGGCCACATCGCATTGAGACAATCGCTTGGCGATGTCCGCAGACTCCAACCCTTGTTTTACCAAACTCGCCTCCAAGCCATGCGCAGCATAAGCGCCAATCGTAACACCCACGATGCCAAGCAAGCCTGCAATTAATACGATCCAGCGAGTCATAAATGTTCAAGCAGTTGAGTAACTTTCCAGGAGCCAGCATTATTGTAGCGTCATCTGCCCGTATAATCGTTAGCCTCCGCTCCAATTTTCCCAGCCAAAAGGCAACTCGCCTAACGCCCCGAGCTCGTCGAGCCGATTACAGACCTATGGTGAATAATATGGAAGCAAATCTAACCATATATGATGAATAAATATGGAAGCAAATCTAACCACCGCTGCTGCTAGCGCCATTCAGACTTCCCAAATTCGTAACGAGGCGGCTGCGACAATCGCAGCCAAGACGTTGAAAGTGCAGAAAGCACAAGGGGAAGCCGCCGTCGACTTGATCAAACAAGTTGAGCAGCTCTCCGATCAACTCGCCAACGGCCACGTCGATGTCAAACTGTAGGCGACTACTCTTCGTTCTCTCGTTTAACGCCAATACCGTTCATCGAAGAAAGACAATGTAGTGGATCTCGCCAGAGATCCCTGTGTTGAGACTACTTTCTTGAGACTACTTTCTTGAGACTACTTTCTTGAGACTACTTTGTTGAGACTACTTTCTTCAGACCACTTTCTTGAGATCACTGTGTTATGGGAAGTCTGGCGACTTCCACTACATTCATTGAACGACTTGCCGTCCTATTTCAAGCATGGCCCGGCCTTCTTTGCGACACAATGCGTCGTAACCCAACGCCTTACGGCCGGCGATTCTCCCTGCTTCTACAAGACGTTCTGGATCTGAGAAATCGAACCACTCGATGTCTCCCACATTCGGTCGAATTAATAGGTCGACCTGTTGTCGCGATGCGTCGCGAACCATTTGCTCGGCAATCTCATCCATCCGCAACAACACATGCAGGGCCGATTCGCAGCCTGCAATCGCGCTGCGCTGTGGGCCTACGTCAATTCCCACAACGAGCTCAGCGGCGTATGCATTAGCAATACGCGCTGGCAGAGAATCGACCACCCCCACATCACACAAAAGCATGTTGTCCCATTTCACAGGTGGAAAAATGCCTGGAATTGCAGCCGAAGCGGCTATCGCGCGGCGCAATGATCCGGATTCCAAGACAACTTGCTGCCCTGACAGCAGATCGACGGCCACCACGCTCAGCGGTATCTTGGTCTGCGAGATATCGATATCTGGCACCAAGCTCGCTATGACCTCTTCCAGCACTTGACCAGGCAGGATCGACTGACGGCGAAAGACACGATGCACCAATTGCTGCGTCCAGAGGTACGAGCGTAGGCGGTCATACCAAGCCAACATGCCATGCGAGGGTTTTAAGTTTGGTGCCGGGTGCGCTCCAAACAAAGCTTGTTGTCGTTTTGTGAAAGCGTCCGAGCGCAGGAACGCGAGCGATTTTTCGCAAGCCTCTTCGGTTGATTCAGCGGTCGCGGCGAGGGCGGCCACCAAGCTGCCCATACTCGTGCCCACGAATCGCACGATTTCGATACCCGCTTCTTCGACCGCCTGTATACCGCCGAAGTGAGAAATTCCGCGTGCACCGCCGCCTCCTAGAGCCATGACGGCGGTGCGATGCAGAATGGGATTACGATTGAGACAGATCATGATTTGTACCTCATCATAATGGGTTCAGCATCGATGCCACTCAACTCGCTCCAGTCGCCTTCTGCAATGGCGGCACCCAACTGCGTCAACTTGCGCCAGTCTCGATTCGTAGCCCGTTCACTGCGTAGACCTCGCCAGAGCTGAGCACACACGACTTCCGCCGCATCACGCGTCAGCACACACTCACTGCGCGCACCGTGCAGACTCGTACAAAGCATGACCACGGCATCCTGAATCCGGCGTGACAAATCGATCATCGAACATTGACGATCTGCCAGTTTCAATTGATGGGTGCGCATGGCTGCTGATATATCGAAGCTCTGCGCGGTCAAGAAATCATGTGCATAGGTCGCGTAGCGTCTTAGTTCCGGCGGCATCTGCCCCAAGTGCATCCTGGCGCTGCCGAGCAACCGTTGGCCAACCCACCACTTGGCATAAGCGGTCATCGGGCCGCGCAGTTTCCACAGATGCGTTGGATTTGCCAAGTTCGGCGACTTGATACCCGCGTCAAACAAGACCTTGCCGATCGGTTCAAAGAATTGCTTGCCGTGCGCCTTCACCAGCGATTTGAAAAAGGCCATGCCTAACATTTCGCCTTCGCCTTCGTAAATGCAAGGTGCCAGAAATTCGTGAACATTGTCACCGAACAAATGCCCATGCAAGAACGACCGTCCGCCGTGCGTCTTCATAAACAGCTCGATGGCCGCCGTCTTTTGAACTTCGCTGCCATAGATTTTTGCGATGATACACTCCATCTCACCGCGAAATCCGAGATCGATTAGATTCGCACACCAACTGGACAAAGCATCACAGGCCACGATATAGCCAGCCAGCTCGCCAACACGCCGTTGCACCAACTCCCGCTTGTTGATCGACTCTCCATAGGTTTTACGATAATTGGCCCAGGGCAGTATGTTTGCCAGCATCATGCGCATCGTGCCCGCTGCGTTCGCACACAGCGAAACCCGCCCTAGATTCAGTCCATGATAAGCAATCGTCAACCCATCACCGTGCGGAGGTTCGAGTAGATTCGCCGCTGGTACGCGAAAGCCCTTAAAGACCATGCCTTGATTGTGCGCATGCTTGAGCGCATGTAGGCCATACTTCTTGAACTGGAAAGTCTCGTTTTCCACCTCGGGTAAATCGACGATCAACACGGCTGGGCGACCGTCAATCTTACAGACCAAGCCCACGGTACGGCCGGCCGTTACGTTAGTTATAAACAGCTTTTCGCCATCAACGATAAAGTCGTCGCCGTCACGGCGAGCGGTTGTTTGAAGCGCCGTTAAGTCGCTGCCCGCCCCAGGCTCCGTCAAAGCGAAACCGCTCAGTCGCATGCCGCTCGCCAGACTTGGTAGCAAACGTTGCTTTTGTTCCTCCGTGCCGAAGGTCCTGACAGGATCAACCGCGCCAATGCAACCGTGCACAGATGCCAAGCCAGCCACGGTTGGATCTGCGGTCGCCATTCGCGTCAGTAAACGCGTAAAATCGACAAAGGTTGCTCCACTGCCTCCATGGGACTTGGGAATCAGCAATCCCCAATAGCCTGTTTGGCCCAGCTCGGCCATCGTCGATTCGCTGATCTTGCCATCTGCATCCAAGAGCTGTTCGCGCGCCTTACGCCGTTTGACTGCCGCGACAGCGCGGTTCATCACCAGGTTGATCGAATCGGACATGGCCGAATGCTCGAAGCAGAATTGCTCAAGCGGCGCACGTCGATCCCAAATCGCTCGATGGATGGGGCTGGCCGCCGTTTGATACTCGACCGCAAACAGGCCCTCCACCTGATCATCGGCGGTATCAATCACACCTGTGCGTTGCGCTTCATCAGCGCTCTTTCCGCCCAATCGCAAGGCGGTCTCAGCAAAAGATGCTTGAGGCGCCGTGACTTGCATGTCATCATGTTGCGTTTCGAATTTCATGACCAGTTCTCCTTTGAAGTTGAAACAACGATCGATCTAGTTCACGCTTCCGCTGGGAGGGTCGAGGGCGGCCAGGGAAGGGTAGGGCGGCTGATGATGCTTATTGACGTCTTGCATCATGCTGCCACCATCGCTAAGAAAGCGACTCTTGTTACGAGCGACGCGATCAATTCCGTCGGCTGGCTTGAATCGGTCACCGTACACTTGCGCCAATCCAGTCATATTGTGTTGCACGGTGGCAATGCCCAACGAGTCGATCAACCGCAGTGGTCCGCCATGCAGTGGCGCGAAACCAGTGCCTAGTACCATCCCCAGATCGACCATCCACGGCTCGGCAACGACTTGTTCATCCAAACAATGGACGGCTTCGTTCAGCAACGCATAGATCAGTCGTCGCTGCACATTGCTTAGGCCATCTTCCAAAAACTCGTAGTGAGGCGTAGTGCTGCAGGGACGATGCACGATGTCGCCGTTGGGCGTGGGCAGTTTGCCACTGCGATAGTCGTAGAAGCCCAGCTTGGACTTCTTGCCCAGCAAGCCGCGCCCAGCCATATCCGCTAGAAAATCAGCTGGCACTTGCGAGTCAGGCAGAATATCCGTCAGCGCACAAGCCACGTGGCTGGCGATGTCGATACCAACCTGATCGAGCAATTCCAACGGTCCCATAGGCATGCCAAATCTTCTCAGTTCATCGTCGATCTGCGCGATACTAAATCCCGACGCGACCATCCGCACAGCCTCGCCTAAGTACGGAAACAGAATTCGATTGACCAGAAAACCGGGTTTATCCGACGTAACGATGGGAGTCTTGCCCAACCTCTTCACAAACTCCAACAACGACTGCAGCGTCTCTTCGCTAGTCGCCTCAGTGCGCACCACTTCGACCAAGTCCATTTTGTCGACGGGATTGAAAAAGTGCAGACCAGCCACTTGGCCTGCTCGTTGTGTAACCATAGCCATGCGCGTCACGTTGAGCGACGAAGTGTTCGACGCCAGGACCGCCTGTTTAGGTAGGCTTTCATCCATGTCTCTGAATACGTCGCGTTTGGCTTCTTCCACTTCCAAAACGGCTTCGATGGCTAAGTCGCAATCGGCAGTTTCCGTCCAAGAAGGTGTAAACGCCATACGCCGCAGCACGTCTTGCTGTTCGTGCAAGCTCAGCCGTCCACCCGTGACTTGCTTGCCGAGCAGCTCCTCAGCACGACGCCTGCCCGCATCGGCAGCCGGTGCATCGATCTCTTTGAAGACTACTTTGTAACCCTTGATGGCAGCCAGCGTGCCGATTCCAGCTCCCATCGCGCCTGCACCGATGACTGCGATGCGAGAAAATTTGCTCACAGCATGATCGGCCGTTTCTACGCCTGCGGCTACGTCCAGCCAGGTTGCAACTTTTTTCGCGCGATCCCGCAGTTCAAACAGACCCAATAGGCTGCGTGCAGTCGACGTAAACAATAACTTGCAGAATGACTCGCGCTCGAAATGATATCCAGCGCCATTGGAATCCAAGGCCAGACGCACCGCCGACAAAACGGCTTCGGTGGCAGGGTAATTTACGAATTGAGGAGCAACTCGTTTGGCTGCGGCTCGCAGAACAATTCGACTGCCCAGCCACGATTGTTCCATACGCTCGACAATCGTTCGACTTGGTCTCGAAACTGCAAAGCGTCCCGCTGCGATCAAATCTACAATTTCGGCCAACTCTGTATCCCATTTGGCTGTGTTGAGGACTCGATCAACCAACCCATAGCGCAGCGCTTTTGCTGCTGATCGAGGACTGCCTTTCAAAATCATTTCCAGCGCTTTCCTAACACCTATCCGTCTGGTCAAACGCTGTGTGCCGCCCCAAGCAGGCAGTAGGCCTAGCTTGATCTCTGGCAATCCCAATAGCGTCCTTGCTGAATCCGATGCAATGCGGTATCGACAACTCAACGCAAACTCTAGCCCTCCACCCATGCAAATGCCATCGATAGCAGCCACAGTTGGCACGGACAAACTTTCGAGTTTGCTCATCAAGTCTTGACCGCGCTGTATGATCTGGCGAGCTGCTTCGGCCGTTTCCAATTGGGCAATCGCATGAACATCTGCGCCCGCAAAAAACCCACTCGCTTTACGACTACGAAACACCACCGCGTGAAGCGTCTGACGGCTCATGGCAATGTGGTTGATGACAGACTCCAGGCCACTGAGCATCTCCGCGTCAAATACATTCACGCTGCGTCCGTGGGAATCCAGCCACACGGTCCATACTTGATCTTCGCGTTCTTCGACGCTCACGCTTTGGTTGATAATCCGATGCATTTCTTCTCTCCCTTTTATTGTGGTACGGTCTGTTACCTGAAACAGCGCAGGCTTCAGAACTCACACGCGGGTAAGCGGTTACAAAACTCAGTGATCATTGCTTTCGACAACCATCGCAACGCCTTGACCACCACCCACACACAAGGTGGCCAGTCCTCGGTGCAAACCGCGTTCGCGCAAGGCGCGCGCCAGTGTCAGTACTAAACGCGCGCCGCTTGCGCCAACGGGATGTCCCAACGCAATCGCGCCACCATTTATGTTTACTTTGGACATATCGAGCGTTCCCAGTGCTGTACTGCGATTTAAGTGTTCTCGCGCGAACGCGGGCGACTCACATGCTCGGGCACATGCCAAGACTTGCGCCGCGAAGGCCTCGTTGATTTCAATCAGGTCGAAGTCGCTTAGCTGCATGCTTGTTTGTTCCAGCAGTTTGGACATGGCAAAGACTGGCCCTAGCCCCATCCGGCGAGGATCGCAACCGGCGATTGCGTAGGCAGTCACATATCCCAACGGTTGATCGACAAAGCGATTCGCGTCTGGTGACTTGGCGAGTAGCAGAGCGGTTGCGCCATCGGTCAATGGGCAACTGTTGCCAGCCGTGACGGACCCCTCTGCTTTGAAAATTGGGCGCAGTTTTGCCAACTGCTCGAGCGACTGGTTCTCACGCGGACCAATGTCTAACTTAAGTTCTTCAATGCCACTCTCCCGTTCGCCGATCGAAAGTGGACTGATTTCGCCTGACAGAAAACAGCGTTGCGACGCCTCGATGGCTCTGCGATGGCTTTCCACCGCAAACGCATCTTGTTCTTGTCGACTGATGCCAAAATCTTGCGCGAGTACTTCTGCAGTTTGGCCCATGTTCAATCCGCAAGTTGGGTCGGTGAGCCCTAACTCAACACCAGCGATTGGCTTGAAATCACGACGTCGAAAACTCATTAACGTCCGCAGGCGCGCGCCTACCGATTTACTCCGCGCCATACGCAGCAATTTTTCCTTGGTCGAGTCGCGAACCAACAATGGGATCTTCGACATGGATTCGGTGCCACCGGCCAACACCAACGCCGCTCGACCTTCATCGATCGCGTGCCAGGCTGCGATGATCGCCTCCATCCCCGAGGCACAATTGCGATTGACCGTATGCGCCACACGGGTGAAGGGCACTCCTGCTTGCAGTGCGATCACACGTGCAATGTTTGCTGCGTCCGGTGGTCCCGCTACGTTCCCAAAAACGACTTCGTCGAGTTGTTCTGGCTGCAGGTTGCTTTTGCGAAGAGCAGCCTCAACCGCCGCTACGCCCAATTCAACGGCGCTGAACCGTGACAGCTTGCCGAACGCTTTCGCTTGTGGCGTGCGACATCCCCCAATAACAGCTAATTTCGATTTCATGTCCTACTCCTTGTCTACGGCGGATCAGAGTCGACGCGTATATTTGTCCTATTCGCGCAAGTGTCGCCTGATCACCTTGCCCAAAAAGTTTCGGGGTAAATCGTCGACCACCTCCCACAACCTGGGACGCCGATGCGCCGCCAGTTTGTCCTTACAAAATTTCTCCAATCGGGTTTGACTCCAAACCACATTCTTCTTTAGGACCACAAACGCCTTGACCAATTCCCCGCGTTCAGCATCTGGGACACCGACAACCGCCACATCAGCAATATCAGGGCAGTTGCGCAGGGCCTCTTCGACATCGGCGGGATACACGTTGAAACCGGATGTCACGATCAGGTCTTTCTTGCGGTCCACAATGCGATAGAAGCCGTTTGCATCGCGCGTTGCCAGGTCACCGGTAAATAGCCAGCCATCGCGAATCGCAGCGCGAGTCGCGCTTGGGTTCTTCCAGTAGCCCAACATTACTTGAGGTCCCCGGACGGCCAGTTCGCCGACTGAATCCACGGGCATTTCGTGCGTTCCCGTCTCCATGTCCACTAAGCGACATTCCGTATTGGGTAGCGGAAAGCCGATGCTGCCGGTTTGATTGGTTCCGTCGAGCGGCCCGACGTGCGTTACCGGTGAAGCTTCGGAAAGACCGTAGCCCTCGACGACCAATGCACCTGAGTGCATGGCGAACTCGTCTCCGATTGCTGCCGGTAACGTTGCACCGCCAGAGATAACCCACTTCAGCGAACTTAGATCCGCCCGCCGTACTCGTAGCACCTGGTTCATAGCCGCTAACATGGCTGGTACCGCATGAAAGACGGTCGGTCGATGCAATTCAATAGCTTTGATCGCCCGTAGCGGCTCAAAACGCGGTTGAATAATTAGTGTCGCACCCAGCGCCGCCCCCCCGGCTAACATGGTCGACATGCCGTAGCTGTGAAAAAAGGGCAGGACGGCCAGCATGGTTTCTTCACCCATCGTGGCGCCCGCCCAATGCATTTGCTGCCAAGCGTTAGCGACGATATTGCGATGGCTCAGCGTGACAGCCTTTGGATTACCAGTGGTTCCACCGGTGCTGAGAATGTAAGCCGGGTCAGCGTGCGGTACCGTCTCCACAGGCACCCTTTCCAGCGACGATGCAGCAATTGCATCCCACAGCCAGTGATGGTGCTCGTCGCTGATGGGCAGCATGCGGCCAGTACGTTGCCAGCGCGCCGCCAAATAACCTACACGCTTCCAACCTGGCAAGTAATCATACAGCGACGTCAGCAGCGTATGCTCGACGCCCGCGCAATCGTTAAGGAGACCGCTCAATACATCGAGGCTAATGACGGTGCGACATTCGGTCAGCCCCATCAAATCCGCTACATCTGCAGGCGTTGACAATGGACTAATTGCCACGACCACTCCACCAGCCCGCCAGATGCCGTTTAATCCAATCAGGTACTCGGGCGAATTTGGCAGCAACAATCCCACGCGGTCGCCGCAGCCCACACCGTGTGACTGGAGCCAAGCTGCCAGCCCACTGGCCGCTGCGTCGACTTCGCGATAAGCCATGCAGTGATTGAGGCAGTTCGTCGCTACCCGCTCTGGGACCAATTCTGCCGCGCGGGCCAGCAATCCCCAAGCTGGAACGTTGGGAATATCGACTGACCGCGACACTCCCAGCGGATAGCGACTGGACCAGTCGGTTCGCGTCACCTCGTTTGGAAGCAGTTGAAAGCCATCGTCGGTGGGTATCGTAGACATTGCTCACCTCCCTTTGTTTCCGATTCGGCCGACCTCTCCCACGCAGGAGAGAAACCAGGAGTTTGCAAGCCGTATTGACGGGCTGGGCCAACTCCTTACTCAATCATTCGCCGACAATCCAACAAAGTCAATTAAAACCACCTTATTATGGAAATAAGGTCGTGTAATCATTCACAAAGCATATTGAATCCGCCCCGGACACACCCAACGAACCCCCACGTTTGGCTAGTTTGAATCAATTTGGGAACACACTTCCTACACCTACTCGCCTCTACATTTGGATTGGAGAAAGGCTTGTCTTTTTTGGGCAAACGATCGACAATAGAGAGTGTTGTCGTTGCTTCGACTGGGGGCGAACTGGATTCGACCGGGTAGTTAGAAGTGAGGGTGGCGTGCCGTGGTTAGTCAGTTGGCCACGTTAAAAGCTGACTAAAACTTTTAGTTGCAGATGCAAATCTAGCAATGGCAGCCTAACAAGGTTGCCCTGGCTGAGGGGGTCCGCCGGAGACGCCCGACTGTCAGTTGCAATTCCGGATCGTTTTTTACCGTGCTAGGCACGTAGAGAATTAAAAAATGCTCCTAGCTGGTTTGGTCGATAGCCTTGTCGATAGGCGATCAACTGGACGAGACTCAAACAATCGGCTACGCACGTAGAGGCTCTCATGGAGATATCGCGGGACGGGGGTCGATACCCCCGCCTCCACTGAACTGGTCACTACAAGGTGACTCCTAGCAAACCGACCCGCTGGCTAACGACCAGCGGGTCTTTGCATTTCTACCAAGGAAAATACGACGGGAGTGATCCGGAGCTAACGGGCTCCACCTTCGAATATACGCGAGTCTGACCGGCAGCACGGTTATGCCTCCTGCCAGTTGAGTGAAGTTGCGGCACATGCCAGCGCGGTGGCATAAAAGGCCCACATTCAGAATAATTCGAGCCGTCGACCAATGCTTCTCTCTTCGGCGCTCAGGACAGCCTCAGTCACGCCCTCCTTATGCACTAATTGCAGTCGCGAAGGCTTGGCTTCGGCGACTCGAGGCCGTTGTCAAATTGATTCCAATACCGCAGATATCTAAGTCTCCGCCTGCAACACGTTCCTTGTGATTGCCTATCGAGTTCGTCCGACTTCGGCAGCTTCCAAGCTACCAAATTCGACTGTACTTGCCTCCCGCAATCAACCCGCCACCCCCATGGTTGGAACCACCACATGGGTCGCAAGCATTCCAGCCCTTCGCAGGGCAATTTTCAACTCCGCCTCTGAACTGACGAAAATCAATGAGCACAAATTTGCGAATTTGTTTTCTGACCGTGATAAATTGTGAGCTCTATTTCGCATTGATTGGTAGAGAAAACCTATCACGGGAGGTTACTAAATGCCAAAGAATGCCAAAGAAATCTTCATAACGGCGATCGAGAAATACCGGCCTGAACAGTGGTCGGCTTTCCTGGATGGAGCATGTGGAGTCGATGAGGCTTTGCGCGTCCAAGTCGAAGATCTGCTGTCAGCGCATAAGAAGAAAGACAGCTTTTTGGATCAAAAAACGGCCTCGATTGCTCAAGATTTGGGAGTTGAGGAAGGTAGTAGTATTGGCCCATTCAAGCTTCTTCAGCGAATCGGCGAGGGCGGCTTCGGCGTCGTCTACATGGCTGAGCAAACAAAGCCTGTAAGGCGTAAAGTTGCACTGAAGATCATCAAACCGGGCATGGATACCAAGGAAGTCATCGCCCGCTTCCAAGCTGAGCGGCAGGCGCTAGCCATGATGGACCATCCGAATATTGCCAAAGTCCTCGATGCGGGAGCTACCGAGTCGGGCAGACCCTACTTTGCAATGGAGCTGGTCAAGGGTGTTACCATTACTGACTACGCCGACGCCAATCATCTTTCGACCCGAGACCGCCTAACGCTCTTCGCCACGATTTGCCGAGCTGTGCAGCACGCCCATCAAAAAGGCGTCATCCATCGCGATTTAAAGCCGAGCAATGTGATGGTTACCTTGCACGATGGCAAGCCGGTTCCTAAGGTCATCGATTTCGGTGTTTCCAAAGCCGTCAGCCAGCCGCTTACTGAAAAAACGCTTTTCACGCGATATGGGCAGGTTATCGGAACTCCGCAGTACATGAGTCCTGAGCAGGCAGAGATGAGCGGCTTGGATGTGGATACTCGTAGCGATGTTTATTCACTGGGAGTGATTTTGTACGAATTGCTGACGGGACGAACTCCATTTTTGTCGGACGAGATCCGGCAGGCAGGCTTTGATGAAATGCGGCGGATGATCCGCGAACGCGAACCATTAATTCCATCTAATGTTTTGCAGACATTGGATAAAGATACGGCGACATCGGTCGCCAACAACCGTAGTAGTCGCCCTGAAGCACTTCAGAAGCTGGTGCGTGGCGAATTGGATTGGATCGTGATGCGTGCCTTGGAGAAAGATCGCAATCGCCGCTACATGATTCAGCCAGTAGTTTTGGTTGATGACGTCGATAGGCATCTGAACAATCAACCCGTCGAAGCGAATCCACCTTCGATAGCATACAAGTTATGGAAGTCCTATCAACGCAATCGATGGCTATTTATTGCCTCAAGTTCCGTCGCGGCATCGCTCCTAATTTGTACCATCGTCTCTGTGGTGTTTGCCCAAGCGGCGGCAAGGGCTCGTGATTCAGCCAGAGTGGCTCAGCTGGAGGCTGAGACTCAAAGGGAGGAAGCCGACAAACAGCGAGTACGAGCCGAAGACTTTGCTGTAAGGGTTGATGAGCAGTCGCAATCGGCAAAACAGTCCTTAGATGCGGTCCTAACGCTGCTTGCCAAGGCGGACGTAAATCCGGACTCAGGTAAAGAGTTTACCGTGCGTGAAGCTCTCGCCAAGATTGATAATGGAGAGACGCAAGATTTAACCATTAGCAATATCCCCAGCCACCTTTCCATGAACATCAGTTTGGCTCTGGGTAGGGCATACTTGGCAACCAGGCACCATGGGTTGGCCGTGCAGCATCTCCGCAAGGCGGTACAACGGGCGGAATCTGCACAAGGGACGAGCAGTGTCGAATACGGACTGTGCCTGCAGTACCTCGGGTGTGCCCTCAAATCTGAAGATGAGTTGCGGAGAGCTATTTCGATACATCGCGAGCTAGATAACTCTCGCGAGCTTGCAGCCAGCCTAACGCTACTTGGAAGTCTGCTCGCATCTCAAGGCCGAGATGAAGAGGCCGTTACGATATACCATGAAGCAGCAGAACGCTTCGTCCCCCACGCGTCAGTTCAACTTGGTGAGATTCCCCAGATGCATCTGTCCAGAGCGTACGATCGGAAAGAGGAAGATGCACGCAGTCAAAAATTCGAGATAATGGCGATCGAGTGCGCAAAGCAATCGAAGCACTATGATCGAGACGCCTGGTTAGCGCTGGGCAAATCGCTACATCAACAAGCACGCGATGAGGAGTCGGAACTCGCCCTTCTAGTAGCACATTCCATGTCGACAGGAAAGGAAGTTGATGACGCCGCAAACTCACTTGGTGAACTCTATCTTGCTCTAGGCGACTTTAACAAAGCCGAGACGTTTGCCAGCACAAGCCTGCGTCAGGCCGAACTCCGACAAGACAAGGACGCGATCAAGTTTGCATCGAATCTGCTGCGAGAGGTTCTGTTCCAAGGTGCGCGATACGAAAAGGCCTTGCTGCACTTCGCCTCCGCGGTTAACGGAAAAGACTCTAATCCTATATGGAGAGACGATGTGCATTCCAAAGGTGTTGGAGATCTCTTGGTTATGGGAATCGAGGATCAAGGTGTCAACAATTGGCTAACTATTTTCCGCCAGGAAGCTGAGGCCAAACTGCAGAGTAGGGAAACGAGCAAAAGTGATGCAAAGCACATCGCATTCTCGCTCGCCAAAATCGCTAATTTCGATGCCGACTACGATCGCGGCAGATCTATGCTTGAGATTGCCGATCGTAATTACACTCCTTTTTTTCACGTGAGATCACGGCTGTTGGCTCGTGGGCATATGGATAAAGCGATTCAGATGCAGGAGTATTTCGCACGAGCTAGGCAGAAGTTTGGTGACGGGCAACCTCAGGATCGCCCCTGGGATCGAATCGCATTAGGAAATCTTTTCAATCACGTCGGAGATACTGAGCGAGCAGAGGAGAATTACCGATCTGCCGTCAAGCAATGTACAGTTTTGCTCGACCAACACGAGTGGATTCAGTACTTTGCGGCTCTCAATTGGGCAGAACACGAGCTCGCGGCTTTTCTGCTAAGAGCTGACAAACAGGAAGAGGCACGTGTGTTATTCAAGCAAGTTGCAGCAAGGTTCCGCACCTATGCGGACCGCGAACAATTTATGGGAGGCTATTTTGAACAAATCGCGAATTGGAATAGCCAAGTGCAAAGTGGACTTTCATTTGATAATGAAAAATTGATCCATGGGCTGCAGAGGCATCTCAACTCTGCGAAAGACGATAACTCCCGCGGTTGGGTTTTGCAGGTCATCGGCGGAGTCTACGAATCGCAACAAGACTGGCAGGCCGCGATTTCAGCCTATGAGGAATCGTCGCTGCTCAGGCCGCAGGAAGTTTCCAACGATTTGGCTGAACACCGGTTGAGATACTTGTACGTCAAGACTGAACAGCTTGACCGCAAGGTCAGCATTTGCAAGGTCATCAAGGATCGTGACAAGAAGCTATACAAGCCCACCCTCAAAGGGCCTTTGCTAGAATTCACATGGCAAAATTGCTGCGTGAGGGCGCGTGGATAAGGAGGACGACGCGACGGCCGCTTTGCAGGGAGCACGGGAAATTCTCAGCCAGCAAAAGCCACTCCCCAGCATGTACTCAATGAGATCGATGAGCTTTCAGATCAGTTAAGCCGCATCAAACTCCGCAGTCATCGAATCTGCGACAAATTAGCAAGACCACCATTTTGCAGAGAAATTCATGGCCGATGTGACCGAAATACTCTGTCAGCTCGAGGCCGGAGATGCTTCTGCTGCCAATGAATTGCTGCCGCTAGTCTATTCGGAGTTGCAGCGTTTAGCGCGAGCAAAATTGAGTCGGGAGCGGGTAGGACAAACGCTTCAAGCTACCGATCTAGTCCATGAGGCTTACATGCGACTGGTCAAAGATGCTGCCTGTCGCTGGGATACGCGAGGACATTTCTTCTCTGCGGCCGCCGAAGCCATGCGACGCATCTTGATCGAGCGTGCTCGCCAACGAATGTCGCTAAAACATGGCGGCGCTCTTGATCGTGTACAATTGCGTGACGAGTTTTTCGCCGGCGATGCATCGCCCGATCGCATGCTGGCTCTTGACGAAGCTCTCGATAGGCTCGCCGCGGAAGACCCGGTTGCGGCTCAGGTCGTTAAGCTGAAAGCGTTTGCTGGGCTCAGCATGGAGCAGACGGCCCAAGCCCTCAGCTTATCCACTCCCACCGCTTACCGACACTGGTCCTACGCCCGCGCTTGGTTGATCAACGAGATCAAAGAATAAAATCGATCACTGCTACCAGTGATCACATTGAACTACAAGCGGTTGCATCGGCCAACCAGCCACGAACCGTTGACGCCGGAACGCCCTGCTCAATGGCGCAGCGGATGTCCTGTGTCGAAAAAACAAGCAATTGCACGGCTTTCGCTCATTCCGCTGACTCCGACAAAGTGTTACCCGGCTCAGAGGGTGTGATGTTGCTCTCGAACGCACTGAGTACCAGTGTCGCCAATCGCTGGCAAGCCTCCCACTGTGCCTGTGTCAGCTCGGGATAAATTTCCGAAACCTGTTCGGGGATCGGACAGCCTTCCGCGCAACACAACACGCTGCTGATCCCGATGTCCGTCCGTTGCAACTTCAGACCGAAATCCGTGCGTCCGTAATTGGAGAGGATTCTGCCAATCTCCAGACGCTGAGCGCAGTCCTTGTTGTCGTCGGATTCGGAGGCATACAGCAAGAGTGCTGCGCGGAACTCCTTCGACATTTCAAGAGCGGTCGTTGGTTCCGGACATTGAGTCAGCGTTGCCAGATTCACTAGGCACTGGCGAAAGGCGTCCGCCGCTTCCTGTTCGGGTGCAGCCATGATTGATCATTTTGGTTTAAGTAACGCGTCGCGATCGGCCTCACTTAATCGGTCCAGGCTAATCGATACTTGACGACCATCTCGGCTTTCGAGCACGACCATGCCTTCGGCGACATTTAATTCGCTAACACGTGCCTCAATCGAAAACGACTCGGTTCGGTCTCGGAACGTTCGGAATTCGTTCTTGGAAAGAGTCTCTTTTGTTTTGCGTTCAGTTGTTTCAAGGAAATTACGGAGAACATTAGCAGGAATGGCAAAGCCAGTGCCATCAATGCGCGCCTTCTGGGAAATCAGACCGATGACTTGACCACGTCCGTCAAACATCGGACCACCTGAGTTTCCGGGGTTTACTGGCGCATCCGTCTGGATGAGTTCGACATTATCCATAAAGCGTTGCGGATTACTGACGATCCCAGTGGTCATTGTTTGCTCAAGCATCCTATCGCCCAAACCTGGACTACCGATGACTGTCACAGGCTCACCTGACTCCAACTTAGAATCATTTGGCGCCAATCGTACTACCGGTACTTCATGTTCCACCTCAACTTTGAGAAGCGCTAAGTCCCTCGTTGTATCGATCCTAACTATTTTCGCGCTGAGCTCCACTTTGCTTCCGCCATCTTCTGTAAGCAAGACTTCAATCAACTCGGATGCGCGCACAACATGAGCATTAGTTAGAACATATCCACTTTTGCCGACAAAAAACCCCGAGCCAATCTTAGTCGGCGTGCGTATGGAAACGACTGCGGGCATATACTTCCTGCCAATTTCCTGGGCTGTAACTGGCTCATGCGAGCTATTAGCTGGTTGCAGCGAGTGCAATTGTCCCGTGGCTATAGGCTCGAACGCATCTAGCGATCGGTTTTGTGACGTAAGTACGGTTTCGGTCCGAAGAAGGTCTTCCGCAGCCCATTTGATTGTGATCGAACGTGTATAAAGACCTTGTTGCCCGCCACATAGCAAGACTAAGTGCTTTCCATCTGCCAAACTCCATATGTCGGATCTTCGTCTTCCAATTCCATTGGGAGGGATTAGTAACTGGTCAGCGCTGCCCGTCCTCAGATCCGTACAATGCGGCAGCGTTTTTCTGGCATAGCGGCTACTGCTAGTTGCGGATGGAAGCAAAGGTTGTAGGTAGCCGGAGCACCGGAGGGTCGGGTAAATGGCGTTCGCACCATCGAAATCGTTGCAGTTCCAACCAACTAAAGAACCCTTCTGTTTTGGGTCTCCGATATGCGAAAGATACACGACTCGACGACCGCCCGCAGAAAGTCGAATTCCTTTTCCGTTGCCACCCGCTTCGACGACGGCTTGCTCCAGATTCAATCCTTGTTCAATCTGCAGCTGCATCAAAATATCGATGTTGCCGTAACGGTCCTGGGCGAACAAACCGCCCGGATTCCACTGAAGGGAAATACCGCTTTTGAACAGGTCCTTATACCCAATGTAAATCAGCTGACCATCTGGAGAAACTTTCGCCCAAGTAGCGGGCACGTTCGTTGGCTTGATACTTCCAGCCACCTCATCAACTTTTAGCAACGTGTATCTTAATTCATCACGGAGGATCTTGACACAAAGGTAACACTCTCGTTGAACGGGATGGAGAGCTAAGTCCGTCACCGCATCGATGCGTTTATCCACTTTTGTTAAGTCCATAGTTTGCTGCACACGCATATTACGAGCGTCAATCACATCCACTTCCCGCGGGGAGGCAGCAATCAAGTATTCACCTCGCAAATCCACAAATGAGTAAGTCTTCGGCAGCTGGAAAGTTTTTTCAATCTTGCAACCATCACGGGATAACACGCTCAGCCGCTTGTCGCGAAGTAACAACAGATGCGTTCCTGCACGAGAGACTCTTAAGTTGGCCGCGGGGACATCTAAATCGATCCGCTGGTGCTCAGACCATTTTGACAAATCCCCCCCTAGTTCATTGAGCAGTTCTGGGTGCAGGATTTCGCTGGTGATGCGAACAAACTTGACTCCGTCCGCGACCTGCAACCGCAGTTTCAGTGTCGCCATGGTATTGGGTTGATTCGGTACCCGCCAACGAAATTCGCCAGTGGGGCTTAGTTCGGCATCTGTCAACTGCGACGCCAATTCGATCCGTCCAGCTGGCGGTAGCTTGAATTGATGTCGAAGCATCTGTCCAGCTACCAAGTAGCTGGGAAAATCTTGTTGCAGTTCGTCTGCTAACACAGACGTGTTCGGATCAATTGGCCGCACTGAAGCGGGTTGGGATTCGCCAATGGAAGGAGTATTCAGAGTCTCTCTCTCTCCCGAGGAATCCAGAGTTTCAAGGGACCTAAACGCATTGGTGGTTGCAGTCAATAACCGCCCGTTTTCGGCTGATGTGAAGAACAAATGCAAACGATCGCCGTGAGTGTATGCTTTAGGAAGATCCAGGAAGTATTCGCGTGTCCGCTTGCGCCAGTTGCACAATTTGTTGAAATCGCGAAACGGCTCAGGCAACTCCATCCTTCGCATGTCAATTTCGCTGAGCGCTGTATTCATTTGACGAGCGCGGATCATATCTCCGTCGAGTTCGTAAAAGATGTCTTGCGAGAAATCTGGAATCACCAAACTGAACGGCTTCTCGTTGAGGCTTTGCAAGGGAACGCCGCTCATGACCTGCGTTTGTGAAAACCAAGTCCCTTTCCGATAAGCTTCTTGGGAAAACGTATCGTTCTCGATTTGACAATTGAATAGTTGTGTGGCGCGGCGTTCGTCGGTCAAGAATTGATCAAAGTAAAATCCTGACAAAGAGCCGCCACCACTCACACCGAATGATTGAACACCGATAACGTAACGGCCATCTTTAGAAGCGAGTAGCAAGGGGCGCGTTGCAATTTTCTCCGAAGTGTCGCGTTCAACATCTATTTTGTAATTGTGGGTGTCCTGGTATGAAGCTTGCCTCCCCTCGCCATGACATGTGACTAGCAAGACGTCGTGATTATCTGGGCCATCGGCTATCGAAAGATGGATGATCTGCTTCTTAGGAACTTGGAGTTCATCGATCAATTGCCAGCCTTGCGAGATGGAATACACGCCAATCGTCCCAAGGCCAAAATTTGCAACGAACAGACGATCGCCCTGGCAAACAACAGTCCGGGGTGATTGCACGTGAATAACACGGTCAATCTTACTGTTCAACACATCATAGACCGTGACGACGTCCCCGAGTTGATGCGAAATCACCAACCATCTACCATCGTCAGTGATGTCTAGAGACGTTACCGGAAACGTCAACAAGACTTCGGTAAATACGACCGCATGTGGGTCCTGCAAGGCGGGAAGTACAGGTTTGCTGGGTAGCGATTCTGCCGACTTCGCTTGGGATCCCTCTTTGTGCTTTTCCGGCGTAGCAGATTCGACAGTGGGTTTTTTGAGTGCAGTATTTTCTGGTGGCCGAGGCCGAGCTGCCAACTGTTCCGGCAATGGGGGATAAACCCAAAAAGCAATGGAGTCAGAAAAACTGGAGCGCAGGCCCTGTTTCGCTGATTCGCTTTCGCTAGAGTAACGGCGAACATGCTCAAGAATGTAAGAATAGTATTGGTCGGTTCCCCGACTCAAGGAGTTGTAATAAACCGGGATCCGCCCATCACCTGGATGGATCCACACATAGACTTCGAAATTTGCTTTGTCGAGTGAACCCGCCGGCGCCGCATCCTCCCTACCCGTAAAATATGAGTGCACTGTGTTGTTGTTAAATGTGGCGCGGTATAGCCGGGCAGTACCCTGCAGTTTTTGCGGAGCGACTCGGCCAATCACATGTTCTTCTTCTACGTCAGCCTGCTGGCGCCATGCGTTTGCCTCTGCTTCAGAAATGGTGTAGAGATGCTGCTTGCTAGCCGTGTTGTAAAATCGCCGCAGTGGTTGTAGATCGTTTGGCTCGGTTGCAAAACCGGGGAGACAAGCAGTGAAACACAGAACGTGTAAAGCCGCAATCTGAATACCCCAACGCATAGCACAAACTCCTGCCGCAAACTTCACCGAAATCCAGTCATATAAGGCTAACCGAAATCACCGCGGAGTTCAAAATGCGGTCGGTCGTCTTCGAAATGAATTATCTCACGCCTTGCCGCACAGCTCACAAAGAACAGCATCCGAGTCTTCGCGACTTAGCGCCTTTGCGTGAGAACTTGGTTGGGGAGGTCGGCTCCAATGTCTGACCTGCCAATCAACATTGAACACTTGCTACGGCAACAAACCGCCTTGTTGTAGTGGATCTTGTTGAATTTCCCGGTGCCTACCGTTTTCCCGGTGCCCGTTTGCAGCAAGTTGTGTCCCACTCGATTGAAAAAGAAAGCTCCGAGAACTGAGCACTCGAAGACTGACTCAAGCATCACCGCCTCCAGCTTCAAGTTCGCCCCTGACAACCGTGAGGGCTCGCCCTCCAAGAAGGATTCGATCATCAACAACCCGAATTCGTACAACGCCGCCACGGGCCGAAGCTTGAAACGCGGTCATCTACGTTTTTCCAAGTCGCTCGCTCCAATACGGTCCCAGACAGCAGTGGGCTGAACCAGTAACAGGGTCTTCGTTCACACCGGCTGCGGGAGCGAAGAAGCGAGAGATGAAATCGAACTTCGGATCGTCTGACGTGCTGGTGACAATCACCCCTCTGACAGAGATCTGACCCAGCTTCCCAAAATCCGGCTTCAAGGAGCGAACGACTTCTTCGGATTCAACTAAGTTGCAATACAAAAGAATTCATGATTTCGGGCGATATCCTACAGCCGTCAACGATTCTTGAGCTGAGGTTCGTCAAGTTCTATGCCAACTCGCTCTGCATAGGCGAACAAAGACGGCCACGCAAAGAGAACTAACGCAGCCTGCAACGAAGCTAAGCCGATCGAGTCAATCTGACGTGGCGACATGTTGTTTTGGATTGCGCTTAGGGCCATGAAAAGTCTTTTAAGCCACATTTCGAAATACGATAAGCTGCTTGGCACTTTACTGGGGAAATTCTCAATCAATCCAGCCGAAATACCAAGCAAACACAAGCCAACAAACATAAATTGCAAGAATGGAATGAAGGCGTTTGCGCGGTTATGTCTGTCCGTGGCAGCCCCTAAATTGCTCCAAGGATTGAGAAAACTCAGAGCAAATAATGTGATTACGATGCCAACCACAAAGTTTGACTGCACAAAGGCAGGGAAAAAGGGGATATCCAAGTATATGCCCGCCGCGATCGCCGCTACAAATGCGACTCCATAGAGAGCAAGTGTAATTTCTAGGCAAAAAACTTGGCGGCGAATAAGCATCCAACCCACTAGCGCAAAACTACCGCCAAAAAGCGGCAAGAAAACCAAGAAAATCCATCTCGTTGATTCTTTTTCGAAAAGCGAGTTGGCAGATGTCAAGACGAGTAGGAGCCAAGTCGTAATCAGCGTTATCGAAGTGTATAGACTGTGGGCAGCAGCACAATCAACAGCGTTTCGCAGGAACCAGCGGACAGCATGCTCAACGTTTCCGACGGGTTTTGCGAGGATTGGCTCACCCTCGAGATATCTCCTCAGATCTTTGGACAAATCTAGGGCAGTTGCGTATCGGTTTTTCGGATCCTTCTCCAAGCATTTTAGACAGATCGTTTGCAAGTCTCGTGGAATTCGACTATTGAGCGAACGAAGGCGCGGTGGTTCTTCCTTTACGATCTGCATCAGTAACATTTGCCGTTCACCCCTAAACGGCAATTCTCCCGTCAACAACTCGTATAAAATCACCCCCGTGGAGTAGATATCAGCCCGTTGGTCTGCGTTATTGGAATCACCTCGTGCCTGTTCCGGCGACATGTACGCAGGCGTGCCGAGAACGACGCCATCAAGTGTCATCGTGATTTCGGTCCCAATACGCTTTGCTAATCCGAAATCCGCTATGTGCGGAAGGCCATCCCGATCCATCATAATATTCTGAGGCTTTAGATCGCGGTGTACTACACCTGCTTTATGTGCAACATGAAGTGCCTCGCAAACGGTCGCTATCAACTCAGCCGCCTGTCGAAAGGCTAATGGTCTCACCTTGGCGTATTGCTTGAGATCCGCGCCATCAACAAAATCGCTTACGATGTAGACAGTCTCATCGTTCCGACCGATTTCGTGAATGCCGATGATGTTTGGGTGGCTTATCTGCGCCGCTGATTTGGCTTCGCGGAGGAAAGCATCAACTTCGTTCTCGCTAATCTGAGCAGTTCGAGGTATCTTTACGGCGACAAATCGCTCAAGTTCGCAGTCTCGCGCCTTCCAAACCGCTCCAAACCCACCTACACCAACTTGCTGAAGTAGCTCGAAGTGCGCAATTCTTCTTCCCACGTATCGTTGGGTTGACTGTTCATTAAACAACCCAAACTTGCTGCCGCAGAAATCACATCGAGTATTCGTGAGCTCTTCGCCAGACAAAATCTCAATTTGATTGTGGCAGTGCGGGCAGCGGCAACGCATACCTCACTCCTCCTGCGAAATCACAGAAATTCGAAAACTCGCCATATGCTTGCTCTATAGTTCAGTTGAAAGCGCCGCCAGTCCCAGAGAATGGTATCGCAACCAGTCGTAGCAATGTTGAAATCCCGCAACCCATCACTTGATCATCGACCCCAGTTCCAGAGCGCGAGCGACAATTATAGCACGGTCGCAATTGACACCCAAACAAAACGCGGCACCTGAGCCACAGCGACCAATCTGAATTACTCCAGATCTCCACCATCATCAAGATGATCGTGATCCACACGATCATGAAGTCAACGGCAGCTGGAGGTTTCCCAGCCCAAATTGGATTGGCGTGAAAACTAGGTTAGCAACAAGATTGACGCCAAAGGGCACAGCCGCCACCCATAGTAATTTCTTCCGTAAAGCCTGTACGAACACGAAACGGAACGTTATCTGGATGATCGGATAAAGACTAAAGACATTGTCAGACGAAACCGATTATGGACGGCTCCCAATGGCAGAGCCAGCGGTTTCGCAGGCGTTTGGTGTAAGTTATCTTGAATGACTAAGGACACAGATTCTGCCGCCCGCGACTAGACCGTGAGTTCCTTCAGGCAACCAGCGTAGAGAATTCGTCAATGCATCGCAATACTACTGCTAGCTGGGTGTATGCTGCGCTCATCTTGCTGCAACTGTCACTTCATGCGCAGCCAGCTGACAATGCAAATGAAAAAAACCTGCTATCGGTATTTCCTCCCGGCACATTCTTTGTAGTAAGTCTAAGTCCAAGCGGACTGCTGGACATGCCACTAGTTGCGCAGACTCCTTTGCCAAGCATCATGGATACTTATGTCCAATCTCTTGGACTTGCTCCGGCTGATATTGTCCGCGCCTACAATGTGATCTGTTTAGGCGATGACGAAACACCCTTACACCGAATCCACGTTTTCCGACTGCGCTCGAAGCTCAACGTTTCGAACATTGCAGCGGCATTTCCGGATACGCAGCATGAGCCAATCCGGGATCGTGTCTTGCCTGCAGTTCGGCTGACTAAATCTGAAGATCCTGCATGGCGTCGCGTAATAGCCGCACTGGACGAACGCACATTCTGGATCAGCAGCGAAGCCTTGTTTGAAGCTTCGGCATATGAGGATCTGGATGCGACCTCGCTACATTGGCTGGATGACAACACATCTACTCTGTCGATCGCCGCTGACCTTGAACGAGGACGCGCAGAACTCTACCAGTGGCTAGAGACCGTGCCGCCACAATTGGCGGCCGCTCGGGCTCTATTGGACGAGTTACATTACTTATCGGTACATGTCGACTACGGTCAGCGTCCCAACATTGGGCTGCTGCTGGCCCCGTTAGATTTGGCGACAACAGGCCTCCTGAGCGCCCGATTAGAACATCAGCTTCAACAGTTCAAACATGCTTGGCGACTAGTGACCAGTCGCTTTAGAAGCGTGCTTCCCTCGCTCGGAGAATTAGCCGCTAGACTTGAAACGGAATTGACTACTGCGGAGTCAAGTGTATCTATCAAGCTTTACCTCACAGGCTCGGATCAGGAACTGCACGAGAACCTCACAAGGCTGAACAGTCTCCTTATCAAGAAACAAGAGGAAAATGCGAAGTTGGCTCCGCTCAAGAAGATCGGACTTGCCCTACACAATTTCGAGGGCAAGCATCGGAGATTCCCCCCTGCTGCAGAGGACTCTTTATTTGATAAGAACGGAGTCCCCAACATGAGCTGGAGAGTACACCTATTGCCGTTTTTGGGGCACGCTAACGTCTACAATAATTTGCATTTAGACGAACGGTGGGACAGTCCTCACAACCTCCCGATCCTTGAAGGATGCCCTAATGAGTTTGCTTTACCGGGCGAGGATCCCCAAAGTAAGTTGACTCCTTATCGGGCGTTCAGTGGGGTAAGCGGATTTATTTCTAGAAAAGCGGGTAGACGAATGGGTCAGCTTACGGACGGTACGACCAACACGATCTGCGTTGTGCAGGTTGGCAACGAGCAGCAGGTCACTTGGTACAAGCCTAATAATGACATTCCTAGTGAATCGGATGAGTTAACAGATCTGATTGGAGATACTGAATCTTCTGGCGTTCCGGTCCTTTTCGCAGACGGTTCAGCCCGGGTTGTAAAGCCGGGATTGGGTATCGACACTTGGCGAGCCTTAGCCAGTGTCGATGGGGGTGAGGTCATTAGGATGGATAACATTTTAATGGCGGAAACGCCAAACCTGTTGGAACAGATGGGCAAGATCCTCCAACTGGCCGACTAGACATCCATACAACAGCAAGAGTGCGTGCAATGTCAAAATCAACCGACCGGAATCTACTGATCGGAATTCTTGCCTTGCAAATGGATTTCATCAGTCAGAACGAGCTGATTTCAGCTATGCATGACTGGATCGCAGATAAGTCTCATGCGATCGATGAAATCTTGCTCAAGAAGTCGGTCGTGACCGAAGAAGTCCATGCGTTGCTTGTTGCCTTGGTGGAAAAACACCTTGAGCTGCATGAAAATGACACGCAGCAAAGCCTCGCCGCTCTGAGTCCTTGTGACGTTACACTGAATTTTGTCAAGGATTTGGACGACTCCGATCTGAATGCGTCGCTGATGAGGCTGACAGAATATCGATCCGAATCGATCGACCAAACAGCGCCATTTGTGCGTAACACGGATTCCGGTCAGTCACAGCGATTCAGAGTTCTTCGACCGCATGCAAAAGGCGGCCTCGGACAAGTTTTCGTCGCGATCGATCAAGAGCTAGATCGCGAAGTTGCATTGAAAGAGATTCAGGAGAGGTTTGCAAACGACGGAAACTTTCGTAGCCGTTTTCTGAACGAAGCAAAGATAACTGGTGGTCTAGAGCACCCAGGCGTGGTGCCCATATACGGTCTGGGGAAGTATGCAGACGGCCGACCGTTTTATGCCATGCGTTTCATCAAAGGTGACAGCTTAAAGGAAGCCGTCGACGAATATCATCACGGTAAGCGCGCGCTCGACGACCGCCCAACGGTTGAATTCAGACAACTTCTTGGTCGGTTTATCGACGTCTGCTATGCCGTTGAATATGCCCATTCGCGTGGAGTGCTGCACCGCGATCTTAAGCCCGGAAATGTGATGCTTGGGAAGTACGGAGAGACTCTGGTCGTCGACTGGGGCTTGGCCAAGATCATCGGCCGTGGCGAAGCAGTGTCCTCGGAAGAAACCACCCTGCGACCAATTGAAGATACAGATGCCACCCCCACACTTCAGGGCGAAGCGTTGGGAACCCCCGGATTCATGAGCCCCGAGCAGGCAGCCGGAAAGCTGAGCGAGCTTGGCCCGGCTAGCGATGTCTACAGTTTGGGAGCGACTTTGTACTACGTGGTAACAGGACGAGTTCCATTCACCAAAGGCAACGGACGAGAACGGCTTTCCAAGATCATGAAAGGCGACTTCCCTTCGCCTCGCGAACTTGTGCCTACATTGCCTCGCGCACTTGAGGCCATTACTTTGAAAGCGATGTCGTTGAGAGCCGACGAACGCTACGCTTCGGCAGCGCTTCTAGCAAAAGACATCGAGCTGTTCTTGGCAGATGAACCCATTTCAGCCTGCAGAGAACCACTTTCGGTGGTGGCTAGAAGATGGCTAGGAAAGCATCGCACTTTCGTAGCGGTCGCGGCATCCATCTTACTGCTTACCAGCCTAGTTGGCCCGATTGTGGCATATCAGCAGTCGCAACTTGCTAAGCGCTCCCAGCAATTGTTTGATAGTGAACGCGACAAGTTCATTCAACAAGAACAGTTGACACAGGAACAGACAAAAACGGCCCTTCAACAGGCCCAGCTGGCCGCTCAGGAACGCGCCAATGCACAACAACAGGCGGAACTGAGAACACAGGCCGAAGAACAAAAGGAGTTAGCAGAAACGAAACAAAAAGAAGCTGAACGTGCGGAGAAACTGGCGACCGACAGCAACTATGCGGGCCAGTTGCAGTTCGCTGCCAAATTGATTGACGATGGCCATTACGGCGATGCCAAGAGTGTGTTGCAAACGGTCAGACGAGATCTTCAGGACTGGTGCTTTAATCACCTATGGAGCCGACTTCAAAACGAATTATCTCCGATCCTGATCGCGAAGGGTTTCCGGATTACGAGTGTGTCTGCCAGCCCAGACGGTCAATATTTCCTTACCGCCGCCACCAATGACAAAGACGTGCGTGTCGAACTTTGGGATGCAGAAACGCATCGCGTACTACGATCGTTGGGCATTTTTCGCAAGGAGACGTTCCGAGTCATGAAGGTCGATGAATCGGGACGGACGATACGCCCTGACGAGCCGGGGCCCAAAACCGTTGTATGTTCCGCCTTCAATCAATCAAGCGACCTGTTCGCAACTGGTGGCGTCGATGGCATAGTGCGTGTCTTCGAAACGAATAGCGGTGAACTCGTATATGAGTACAACCATGGTAGCTTTGTCCGTTCAGTCGACTTTACGCCGTTCAGCGATACCCTTGCCAGCACAGGCACGGACGGAATTTGCCGACTGTGGAGCCTTCAAGAGGAAGCGTCTGGTCGGGAGCTTGCAAGGCATTCCACGGTGGTGACAGCTGCCGCATTTTCACCAGATGGACGACAAGTTGCCACCGCCGGTGCCGACGGAAGTATTCGCCTTTGGAACGTAGCTACGGGTGACTTGGTACGCAGTATATCAAGTGAATCACATCCGGTTCATGTTGTTGCATTTTCCTCTGAGGGGGATCGGCTCGTTTCAAGCTCGACCGAGGGGGCCCTCCTATGGGACGTTTCCAATGGACAACTACTACGCAGATTAAAGTTCACCGATCGGATGCTGAGTTCGCTTGCTTGGTCCGCCGATGGAAGTCGAATTCTTGGAGCCGGAGACCAATTGGTAGTCGAATGGGATGCCCAGGTCGGAGATGTAATCAGGTCTATCCCTGTTCCCACTGGTACAATTCTTTCCGCATGCTACTCACGTGCGGACAGTGATATCCTGGTCGGTGGATCGGACGGTCGCGGGTTCGTTGTTAAAGCCAGTCCCTCTCCACTTGGCATCAAGACGGATTTAGGCTCCACCGTCAATTCGTCCGACGTTGACTTGGCCGGAAAGAGGATCGCTGTCGGCACGGAATCTGGCCGAGTTGTTCTGATGGACCTGACCAATCATGACATTTTGGCCGAATACCAATGCAACTCAGCGATAATAAGCGTGTCGTTTTCTCGCGACAATAGTCGTTTAGCGATTGGTACGCAGCGCTCAGGCGTCTTGATACTAGATGGACAGACGTTAACACAACTGCAGCAGATCGCATTCTCCGATCAAATAAGCTCTGCGAAGTTTTCTCCCGATGGAAGCCGGTTACTCGTTTATCGCTCGAATTTCAACCAGCGGGGCTCGCCTGAACACAGAGCTTTCGTCATTGAGATCGACACGGGCTCCCCAGTCTTCGAGCTTACCCTGAATCCTAGCGAAAGAAACAACAGCTCGCAGCCAGTCAGCATCCAACTTGAAACCTTGACGTTTAACCATGGCGGGACACTCATTGCAGGATGTGTTGGAAAGAGCATCTATGTATGGGATGCCCATAGTGGCGAATTCTTGTTTCGAGTAACAGGAATCCATGGCCTGTCGACGGCATTGGATTTCAGCTCAGACGACAAACACCTGGCTAGAGGCACGCTTGGCATCGTATCATCAGCAGGACCCGCTGAGCTACCTGGAGATCTCGCTATTGTGGGACTCCCTGTAATTGAGAAGATCCTTGAGCACCATCAGGATGGAACACCGCCCAGTTTTGAAGATACGATCCGTCTAGCAGGCCACACTGATCGTATACAAGCGGTAGCCTTCGATCCGAACAACCGCTTTATGGCTAGTGCTAGCTGGGACGGGTCAATCCGTATTTGGAACACGGAGTCGGGGGTGTCACGACTGCAATTGAATACAAAACCTCACGGTTTAAGATCTCTGCATGTTTCGCGTGATGGATCTAAGCTAGTCTGCGTCAAACGAGCAATGGGCAGTACAAAGCACTTCAATTTCCCGATTCGAATTTACGATCTTGAATCCGGTAAATTGAAATGGGAGTTGCCAGGCTGCCTTGAGCAGGTGAAGCAGTTGGTCTTTTCGCCTGACCGGAGACTGTTAGCAAGCTACTCGCAGGAACGATTGATTGAAATCTGGGAACTGGAGACCGGGCAGAAGAAGCTGATCAAGCATGTCGTTGAAGAAGTTGGCAAGATGGCATTCAGCCCGGATGGTCTGTCGCTCGCCTACGGAAGTAAAGACGGCAAACTCGGCGTTTGTAGCCTAAAAGATGGGGACCAGGTGGAAGCCAGTTGCCCCGCTTCGATACAGCAAATCGTCTGGACCGATTCCGAGACGATTCACTGTCAGTATCCTGGCGATCAATCAGAAACGTTTCGTCTGGTAGACGCCCAGTGGATTTCGGAATCTACACCACCGGCCAGTTCCGTCTTTCAAGAAATGGCACTATCAGACGTCAAGGCCAAGTTGGAGACAATTCGAATAGACGGAAAGCTTTCTTTTTTCAATGAGCTGCAGGTGCAGAGTCAAACGAAGAACATTGCGCAGACATTCCCCACGACAAGCTATAGGGCGACGGCCTGGGCGATCGATCCCAGTGGCAAAGAGGTCGCGATCAGCGACTACGCTCCGCGTGCTAGGGACGGTACCGAAATCGAGACCTATGTTTGGTCTGCCCGTGTGCCAGAGAGTTTGCCAATGATCGGACAAGAAAAAGACGTTCGGGCCATCGCTCACTCGGACGACGGGAAGAAACTCTTCAGTGGCGGATTTGATCGGAAAATCTGCATCTGGGATACACAAAGTGGCGTCAGTCAGCTCCAGTTTAGGCGGTTCCCCGTAGTTGGACTGGCTGTACATCCCGATGACTCTTCGATCGTATATCAGGATTCAAACGACCGACTCTTCACGATGAATTCGTCACAGTCTACAGCTGAGGGTCTGCCGCTAGTCACTCAGATTTTCGGTGATTCCAGCAGCGAATTTTCGTACATTAACTTCGGGCTCGAAAACTATCGTCGGCGATTTCTCGACTTCGATAGCGCTGGCAACCGCATCTGCTTCGGGAAGGGCAAGGATATTGTCATCTGCTATCCGGCCCTAATTCCCATGTCGGTTACGCTGGCCAGCCAAGACTCTCGTGTGTCCGGGGCGTTCTTCAGACCGCAGGACCAATCGGTACTTAGCTTTGGTGATGATGGCCTATATGTCTGGAACTGTACATCCGGTGAGCTTGCCAAGCGTTTGCCTGCGAAGAACATGCTAAAAATTGAGTCGGCGCAGGCTGATACCGCCTTTGAAGTTCAAACATTGGCCGTCGCCAAGCAAGCCCGAAAAATTTTTGCGGCCGTCGGCTATAGGCATTGGACCGAAGACCGTTCCCAGGTGAACGAAGGTGTGTATATCGCGACGCTTGGCTTGGACGATCTACAGCCAGAAGCGATCTTCGAACCCGATCTTGAGTTGGTCACTTCTATAGCAGTCAATTCGGATGGAAAGTACATCGCGGTTGGCGTGGCCAAAGGGAGCAACGACATGAATCTGCCAGGATTAGTTGTGCTCTACGATTCAGAAAGCGGTGCTGAAGTTGCGCGCTTTGACGACGACATCGGCCTAGTCTTATCTCAGTCTTTCCACCCGCAGAAACCAGAACTCGTCATTGGCACATTCGATGGACAAGTGCATGTCTGGGAATATGAGCGAACCATCGCTAGGGCCGCTAGCGAGACTCCTGCTCAGTAGAAGCGAGGATTCTGAACCGCCGCTGGCAAATACGTTCGCCTCACATGGTCGTTTGCAGCAAGTTGTGTCCCACTCGATTGAAAAAGAAAGCTCCGAGAACTGAGCACTCGAGGACTGCCTCAGGCATCGCCGCCTCCAGCTTCAAGTTCGCCCCTGACAACCGTGACGGCTCGCCCTCCAAGAAGGATTCGATCATCAACAACCCGAAGTCGTACAACGCCGCCACGGGCCGAAGCTTGAAACGCGGTCATCTGCGTTTTTCCAAGTCGCTCGCTCCAATACGGTCCCAGACAGCAGTGGGCTGAACCAGTAACAGGGTCTTCGTTCACACCGGCTGCGGGAGCGAAGAAACGAGAGATGAAATCGAACTTCGGATCGTCTGACGTGCTGGTGACAATCACCCCTCTGACAGAGATCTGACCCAGCTTCCCAAAATCCGGCTTCAAGGAGCGAACGACTTCTTCGGATTCAACTACAAGCAACTTGTCGTATTTGGACCTACCTACAAACGAAGGTCTGACACCAAGGGCATCAAGGAGTCCCGCAGGTGGATCAGCTTCCTGCGCTGGTGTTGCGGGGAAATCCAATTCGATAAGTGCGTTGTTGTGGGTGCATGTTAAGACGCCACTCTTCGTGTGAAATCGTATCGCCTGATCCGGGTTCACGACGCGCTCGGTCCAGAGTACATGAGCCGATGCCAAAGTCGCATGACCGCACAGTTCGACTTCAGAGACAGGCGTGAACCAACGGAGTTCAAACCCGTCGTGGTGCTTGCGGACAAAGGCGGTCTCCGACAGATTCATCTCAGAAGCAACAGATTGCATCCAGTCTGAATCATGTTCGTCTTTGAGCAAGCACACGGCGGCTGGATTACCTGCAAACGGGCGATCAGCGAACGCATCGACAATGAATATTTTCATGTAGTCCTCGTCAAAAGCATCGGTCCAGCCAGATTGTCTGGCGGTTGCAGTGCTATGAAGTCACTTTCCAATTCCCAACGTTTCCACCATCGCCTTAACGAACTTTTCGACCAGCGTCCTGAGCGAGTCATTGCACACAAATTCGACACCGTATCTTACCAAAGGTTCACCCCCCAGATGAATTCGCATGAATGGCTCAGACGCCTGAAAAAGATCTGGATTGGCGCGCCAAATTTCCCAGTCGATAATGCATGGGCAAAGGACCGTCCCGGCATGCATGAAACCTAGCCTACTCTCCACGAATCTTCGAAAAACGAAGGCTGGCATCGGTACGAACTGGACCAGTTGCTGGACACTGCGAAGGCAAGACAGCATACCTACAGCCACGATAAGAAACTTCAGCCACATGGATTCAGGTGAATTCCCAAACGCCCCATAGCATCAAGGCAACGTTCTGAATGGTAATGCGGCTGACGTTGTTGAAGTAACTCAGGAGATACTTAATGTTGCGATCCATCTTGTGCGGTATCATCGCCATGACAACGGTACGTCCAGTTCTGGCTGAGACGCTGCGTGTACCGCAGGACTATCGGACGATTCAGCTTGCCATTGATCGAGCAACAGCAGACGACACTATTGTTGTGGCCCCTGGTCGGTACTCCGAGCGTATTCGTCTGAAGCGGGGGATTTCGCTTCGTAGCGCAGGTGAGGATGCCAAAGGTGTCAAGGGGCTCCAGCGATCCGAAGCGACTGTCCTCGATGGGGGCAATCAAGAAGACTCGCCGGGCGTTCTAATGGCCGAAGGCAGTACGCTGGACGGTTTCACAATCACAGGTGTCGGTACTTATGACGATGCACAATGGCAAAAACACTTCGAATCCAAGGGTGAGGAATTGGGCGATGACGAAGGCTCGACGCAAGCGGAAGGGACAACGCCTGCGATCAGCATTCAAGGTGTGAATTGCGCCGTCACGAATTGCATCGTTCATCACAACGGCGATGTCGGCATCGGAGTCCTTGGTAAAGAGAACATGAAGATTTCCCCGCTGATCGCCAACAACTTGGTTTATCGCAACATGGGCGGCGGAATTGGTGTGGCGGAAGGAGCCGAGCCGATCATTCGGGACAATACTTGCCAGGAAAACCTGCGAGCAGGGATTGGCTGTCGCAAGGCCAATCCGATCATTACCAACAACGATTGTTTTCAGAACATTCGAGCAGGCATCGGATGCCGAGAAGGATCGAAGCCGGTTGTACGAGACAACAAGTGTTACCAGAACCGTCGAGCTGGTATCGGTATTCGAATGGAAGGAACGGCCCCAGTCGTGGAAGATAACGAATGTTTCGAGAACGAAATGGCTGGGATTGGATGCCGTGACGGAGCCAGCCCTATCTTGAGAAACAATGTCTGCCATAAGAACAAAATGGCGGGCATTGGTTGTCGGGAGGGGGCGAAACCTCTGGTAGTAGGCAATGAATGTCGGCATAACAAGCTGGCCGGAATCGGCTTGGAGAAAAAGACGGATGCAATCATTCAAGGGAACAGATGCCTCGACAACACACTTGTTGCGATTGGCGTCACGGGGGAGTCTTCGGCAACGATCATTGACAATCAACTCTCGCGCAATGGTGGTATGCCTCCGATGATTGCCGTGAAAGAGGAATCAACTGCCACAATTCGTGGAAATCGAATCATGGGCGGTGGGGTGGCGGCGGTTCTAGTCCAAGGTCAGGCGCAGATCAGCGGCAACATTTTCATCGGAATTGGAGCAAAGCAGGGCAACGCGGTGTGGGTCTGGGAGAATTCCTCGGCCACGATCTCTGACAACTCGTTCGAGGGCTACCGGGCGGCAGTGAATGCCACGAATGGCACCGTGAGCGTGACTGGCAACTCGATCAAGCAATTCCAAGGTACGGCGATCATCGTGAAGGACAGCCAGAAACCCGCCCACGTCCACGGCAACACGGCGACTTCCGCCGACCCGAATGCGAGAGTGGCCGACGTGCAGGGACCGTCAGGGATCGTGGAAGAAAATGTGTTGGATGAGAAGTAGTGGGGAAAGCACAGGACAACGAAACTCTATTCTCGACTCCCGCCTTCTGGGCGCCGCAACAGGCGGAATTGAGACCACAGGCAGAAGAATGAAAGGAGTTAGCAGAAACGAAAAGGAGGCGAACGTGCGGAGAAACTGGCGACCGACAGCAACAATGCGACCCAGTTGTCGATCGGACGGTCGGGTTCATTGTAAAGTCAGTCCCTCTGTTTCCAAAGCTGCTTTCGCTGAGTCGGTCTCAAACAGCATCAATTGCATAACGTGAACATCTAGCCGCTTTCCAAACTTGAGTCCGACTTCCTTCATGGTCCCAATGTGCTGAAAGCCGAACGATTCGTTGATGTGAATCGATGCCCCACTGTCCTGAGCCGTCCGAGCCAGCAGCGTGTGATAGCCGAGTCTTCGGGCCTCAGCAATCAAGTGGGCTTTTAGTTTTCGACCAATACCGCGTCCTCGGTGGGACTCGGCAACATAAAACGATGTCTCGCCCGTGTCGTTGTAGGCGGGTCGGTTCGACCACGCTGAGATAGACGCCCAGCCAACAATACTTCCATCCACTTCAGCCACCCAGACGGGATGCCGTTCGTCATGCTGCGCTAACCAGTGCCTGCGATCCTCAACGGATTGCGGCTCCGTATCGAATGTCGCCGTCGTGGTCCGAATTGCCTCGTTATAGATTTCAGCGATAGCTGCAGCATCAAGCTCCTGAGCCAAACGGATCGAGAAGTGCATATCATTCATGACTGGCTCCATTGGACGCAGACTCCTCTCGCTGTACCTTTACCATCCACTGGGCGCGTCCCTCGTAAGTCTTGAAGCCCCACTGCTCATAGAACGCATAGAGATCTGGCTCACAGGCCAGATAGATGAAGTTGACACTTTGTAGTCTTGGGTGATAGCACATGGCATCCATCAGCCGCCTACCGAGCCCTCGTCCTTGTAGCGACTCTTCTACCATCACATCGTAAATTGTCGCTCGGAATGTGAAGTCGGTCAGTGTCCGGCAATAGCCAACGAGACGATTTGACGAGTGTTCAATAAGCCCTAGCATAAGACTGGTGTGAGCAACCATTTGTCTGACATCATTGAGCGAACGTTTTCCTCCCCACCATTGTGATTGAATCAGGCCATAAAGTTCGACGGTATGTTTGTCGCTGAGTATCTCCACAATGTGGTAGTCGCAGGGATCAGATGTTGGCTCTGACGAATCCGTAGAAACCACCGGTAGGGGCTGCAAATCAGGCAGAACGAAGTGGGCTTTGGCATCCCATGTCAGCAGGCGGTCCCCAGAATAAAACTTCAACAATGCCTGTTTCGATAGAAGTTCAGGATGAGCTGCGCAAAACTCGTCAGACGACTGATGCAGGCCGGACTGAGCGATTGCGGCAAACACCAGCGTCATGAACGACCGAGTGATCGTTTCGTGGTATCCACGGTCCAATGAATCCGGCGTCTTGATTGCCGTGTTGTATGCCTTGATGCCGCCACGGATTCGATCCGTCGCTGATCTATAATTGCTGCCGGATATGAGGTACGCCACTCGAACATGCGCACGGTGGGTCCACCGTTCGTGTCGTAGTGAACAGTCTTCAAATGTGCGAAGGAGTTCGGTGTCATTCATTTGCGATTTGCGAAACCTGCGTAATTGAACCTATTAGCCTGTGGTGTGCGGAATGGTCAAATCTTTGTGGCCTGAACTCGAATCCTGCGGTAGTCGGCAAACCATACCGAATCACAGAACAGGTTGTGACGAGAAATCGCCTCGACTCGCTCAAGAAACAGATCGTGCAACTCTGCTGGAAGCTGTGTGAGCCAGTGCTGGCCAAACATCCGCACCCAGTTCTTCAAGCCATCTTCTCCCTCAAGAGATGTTGGCCGGTCGATCATCGCCGCCTGAGTCACCTCCATACCATGCTGCTCAAGGACCGTTCCGAATGCAGTAATGCTCGGGAAGTACCAAGGATGCGACAACTGGCTGCCGAGCAGTTCCTCACTGGCAGTTTCAATAGCTTGTGCAAGAAAATGCACGTTGCCATGACCACCGAATTCTACTGCCATTCGACCGTCAGGCTTCAATGCTTTGCTGATACAGTACACAACCTTTGCAGGGTCATTGATCCAATGCAGAGCAGCGTTTGAGAATACGCCGTCGAACTGCTGTCCGAAAGAAAAGTCGTGAGCATCTGCCAGTTGGAATTCGATTCTAGGAAACAGCCGTCGAGCTTCTTCAATCATTGCCGGTGAATTATCGATACCGACGACGGTAGCTCCACTCTCGGCGATCTGGGCTGTCAACTGACCCGTACCACAACCGACATCGAGAATTCGCTCGCCCGCTTGTGGAGCAAGTAGTTCGATCACAGACGCTCCGAGTTTCCAAACAAACGAGTGCTTCTCGTCATACAGAGCCGGTGCCCACTGGTCATCTTTCTCTTTGTTTGCCATTCGAAATGTCCATGTGATGGATCGAAAGGTGAACACGCTGATTGAGCAGCGTGTCAGCGCAGAATATCCCTTATGAAAGCAGACAACCAGCAGTGCAGAAGGGTTCGCCATGACCGCCGCTGGCAAATACGTTCCACCCAGGGCAACGCAGTGTTTCAATCTGTCGTGGATTTCGCCAGAAGTCCTTTTCGCGAAACCGAGGACTTCTGGCGAAGTCCACTACAACTAAATGAATCCGGGGACTTCTGGCGAAGTCCACTACACTAAATGTGTAAGTTGTAAAACTGCGTGGCCCTGCCATTCCAACCTTTCTGCTTGCAGGATGCGCGGACATCAGCGACAATGAAAGCTCCGCTTCTTCTACATAACTTTGCGAACTTTTGGCCTTCCGGCAAGAATGACGCAGCCTGCCGATCATGAAACCTACCACTCCTGTATTGCCTTTGGCACTGTCCCTGCCTTCGGCCACAGTTTTCTTTTTAGCGACTGTGCCGCGTTTGGTGTTGATGCTGGGTTCAGCGGGAATCGGATTCGCATCGCTAAGTGCGGAAGCCGCCGAAATTGACTTTGGTCAGCAGGTGCGTCCCATTCTGGCGGAGTACTGCATTCAGTGCCACGGGCCGGACGAGGCGCAGCGCCAAGCGGGTTTGCGCTTGGATGTTGCCACCACCGATTCGGCTGCCTTCGTGCCCGGCGATCCGGATGCCAGCGAGTTGCTGCAGCGGGTGATCACGGATGACGTCGATAGGCAAATGCCGCCACCGGAGCTGGAAAAGCACTTATCACAGGCTGAAATCGATATCCTGCGTCAGTGGATTGCCGAGGGAGCGCAATACGCAGGACACTGGGCTTTCACACCCATCGAACGTCCTCAGGTCCCAACTACCGAAGCCGAAGTCTCCACGGATATCGACCGCTTTGTCGTCCACAAGCTGGAGGCAAAGTCGCTCGAATTGACCGAGCCAGCATCCCGGCGCCAGCTTATACGCCGCGCGAGTTTCGATTTGCTGGGCCTGCCTCCAACGCCGGAAGAAGTTGCCGCCTTTGTCAACGATCCGGCGGAAGATGCTTTTGCCAAAGTCGTCGATCGCATGCTGGATTCGCCGCGCTATGGCGAACGCTGGGGACGTCTCTGGCTAGACATCGCGCGCTATGCCGATACGCATGGCGGTTCGGCTATCGGGTTCACGCGGTTTCCGTTTTCCTACACCTATCGTGACTATGTCATTCGGGCCTTTAACGAAGATCTGCCCTACGACCAGTTCTTGGTTGAACAATTGGCCGCGGATCAATTGGGATATCCTGAGAATGATCCCGCCTTGGCAGCCCTCGGATTCTTGACCGTCGGCATGCAGTTCCGCAGTGTCCATGATCAAATCGATGACCAGATCGACGTGGTGACGCGCGGTCTCATGGGCATGACCGCCGCTTGTGCTCGTTGCCATGACCACAAGTTTGATCCAATTCCAACGGCCGACTACTACGCACTGTACGCTGCTCTGGCCAGCAGCCATACGCCGGATCGTCTTCCCGTTCTGGGAGAACCAGAACATAACGATGCGTACCAGGATTACCAGCGGCAATTGAAGCACCGGCAAACGGTCTACGCCGATATGGCTCGCGACCAGTGCGAAGTGATGCGTGGACGAGTGCGGATGCAGGTGGGCATGTACTTAACCGAGATCGCCAAAGGGATGGCAGAGCAAGATGTTTCGGCGGCGTTCCTTTCCTACCGAACCGACGACTTACGCCCGATTGTATTCAATCGTTGGCGCGACTATCTGTCGAGCATGTCCGAATCGGATCCGGTGTTTGGCCCCTGGGTACGGCTATCCCAATTGCCGCCAGAAGGCTTTGCCGAAAAATGCCAAGCGTTGGTCGAGGAGCTGACCGCAGCCAACGGAGATCCGGCCAAGTTCGCGGGTACAAATTCGTTGTCGATGGAAGGACCCGCCTGGAACCCGCCGTGTTGCAAATGTTAAAAGAGCAAAAGCCCGCTTCAATGGTCGAAGTGGCCGAGGTCTATGGCAACCTGTTCGCGGATGTCCACCGAGCCTGGCTACAAGCTCTGCTGGCCGCTTCGCTGGAAGCCGCCAGCGGTGGAGCGATTTTGACCGACGAAGATCCTCAGCATGCCGAGATCAACAGCTCGATCAACCAGCAACTGCGGCGGCATCTCTACGAGCCCGGTACACCGACCGCAGTGCCCGACGCTGTGGCTGTCAAGCTGCTGAACCGAACGGTCTCCGACACACTTAGCGGAAAACGCGGCACCATTGAAAACCTACACTTGAACGCTCCCGGATCGCCGCCACGCGGCATGGTCTTAGAAGAACAGCCGACAGCGAGCGGCTTTCACGTTTTCTTGCGCGGAAATCCCTTGTTGCGCGGTGAGTCCGTCAAGGCTCACTTTCTCACAGCTCTGTCCGACGCGGCGCCCCAGCCATTCGCCGATGGCAGACGGCGATTGGATTTAGTGCGGGCGATCGTGGCCGAAGACAATCCGTTGACGCGTCGCGTGGTCGTCAACTGGATCTGGCGCAACCACTTCGGGGTCGGCTTAGTGCGCACTCCCGATGACTTTGGCACGCGAGGCACACCGCCCACGCATCCCGAGTTGTTGGATTATCTAGCGACCGCCTTGGCCGACAAGGGTTGGTCAATCAAACAGATGCATCGCTTGATCATGCGGTCGGACGTCTACCAACAAGGCGCCGTGGAAAAGGAATCAAGCCGTCGGTTGGATCCCGACAACCATTTGTTATGGCGCATGCCGCGACATCGCTTGGACATGGAATCGATGCGTGATGCCATGCTGGCTGTGACCGATGAATTGGACACGCACCAGATCGGAGGACGCCCGTTCGAGTTGGAGTCCAATCCGATCGTACCGCGGCGAAGCATTTATGCGTTCGTCAACCGCGACATTATCTCGCATCTCTCAAGCACCTTTGACGGAGCCAATCCAACGTCGTGTACCGCTAAACGTCCCGAGACCACGGTGCCTCAACAGACGTTGTATGCATTGAACTCCGACTTTATCCAAGACCGGGCCGCGGTGTTAGCCAAGTTGGCTGAGGCCGCCGTGGATGGCGATACCAAAGAGGACGATGCGGCGCGCCTCGACTGGCTTTACCAACGCCTCTATGGACGTTCGCCCGACGCCCAAGAAGTGGAGATGGCGCTGGCCTTCCTAGCCTCGCAGACGCCGGAATCACAGCAGGTCGACTTATGGAGCCAGTTGGCTCATGCGCTGCTGGCTTCCAATGAATTCATGTTCGTGGACTAGACCCTGGAAAACTCAATGATGCCTACTTTCTCGAACCCGACCCGCCGTCAAATGCTACAGCGTTGTGGTTTGGGCGTAGGTGCATTAGCCTTTTCGGACTTGCTCACGTCGACCGCCAGCGCTGGCAGCCGGCGCACCCATTTCGCGCCGCGGGCCGAGCATGTAATTCATATTTTTCTCAACGGAGGCGTGTCGCAAGTCGACACCTTTGACCCCAAACCTGAGCTGACGCGCTGGGGTGGCAAGATGCTGCCTTTCGACAATTTGCAAACCGAACGCAAGACGGGTGTGGCCTTGCCCTCACCTTTCAAGTTTGCACAGCATGGCGAAAGCGGCCTTCCGATTAGCGATCTGTTCCCGCATCTTGCGAAGTGTGCCGACGAACTGGCTGTGGTGCGTTCGATGTACGCGGAGCTGCCGAGCCATGAGATGATGCTGATGTTGATGAACACCGGGCATTCGCGCTTGGTGCGACCCAGTGTCGGATCCTGGCTGACCTGGGGCATGGGCAGCGACAATGAAAACCTGCCCGGTTTCGTCGCCTTATGTCCCGGCGGTTTGCCCGTCGCTGGAGCGGGCAATTGGCGCTCGGCGTTTTTGCCCGGCGTCCATCAAGGCACGCTGGTCGATACGGCTCAGACCGACCCCCAGCAATTGATTCGCTTCATTCGCAACGAGCGGTTGTCGGACTCACAGCAACAAGAACAATTCCGATTTCTGCAGTCCTTGAATCGCCGGCATTTGACCGAGCGACCAGGGGAAAGCGAATTGGAGTCGCGGATCCATTCCTTTGAATTGGCGTATCGCATGCAAATGGAGGCGACCGACGCCTTTGATATCCAGCAAGAGTCCGAGCGCACATTACGGATGTATGGCGAAGGTCCGCAGAACCGGCAGCTCCTGATGGCTCGGCGTTTGGTGGAGCGCGGCGTTCGCTTTGTGCAGACTTGGCATGGCGCGATGCAGCCGTGGGACAGCCACTCCAATATTCAAACCGAGCATCGCCGAGTGGCGAACGAGTGCGATCAAGGTATCGCGGCTTTGATTGTTGATTTGAAGCAGCGCGGATTGCTGGACAAGACCTTGATCCTATGCACTGGAGAATTCGGTCGCACGCCAGCGGTGGAGATGGGGCAGAACGGTTCCGGAGCCGGGCTGGGGCGCGACCACAATCATTGGGGCTTTTCCATCTGGCTGGCAGGCGGAGGCATCAAAGGAGGCACGGTATACGGCGCCACCGACGACTTTGGATTCCGCGCGGTAGAGAATCCCGTCTCAATTCATGATCTCCACGCTACCATGCTGCACTTGCTGGGCTTTGATCACGAGCGACTCACTTATCGCCATGCAGGACGCGATTATCGCCTGACCGACGTATCTGGCAACGTCGTCCACTCGCTGATCGCTTGATCTCCATGGCATGGAGCATACGGGGACACTGCACTGTCGCGGGCGGTTCATTGCCCCCGCTGGCAAGCTGTGTCCGTGTCCTCGGTGTCCGTGTCCTCGTGTCTGCTGGATTAGAACTGCCCTATTTTCAAAAAGGTCATGAACAATGCTCCAAGATAAATGGTGTCAACTCCACATGAGGCGCACGATGAATCGAAAAGAATTCCTCAAGCTGTCCACGGGTATCTTCGGCGGACTGAGTATTCCTAGCACGTTTGGGAACTTCACCCACGCCATGCAACCTGAATCGGGTAAGGGCACAGTCTTGGATGATTCCTATCTCCTGAAGGGCCTCAATGCGCTGGCTAGAGCCCATCGGATGAGCGCGATGGCTGGACATCTCGGGGCGTCCGTTGTGGCCGGTTTCTTCATCGGTAAGCAGCGTCCGGATCTCGATCCGGAAGTTTACCAGGGCATCGTAGCTGATCTGGTTCGGGTGATGGGCGGAGAGTCGGTGTTCGGGGCGAAGATGAAGAAGAACTCGAAGATCACGGATTCGGAGCTGTTTGAAGCATTTCCGAAGGAGAAATCGAACGAGAGTTTGATTGACGGTATCGCCGAGGCGCTCGCTAAGAACATTGATACGCCTCGCGAATCAGGGCACAACGTGATTTTTGCTTCCATCGCCATTCGCGCACTCAAAGAACACCCAGATTTTGCGACTCCATCGATCGTCGATGGAATTCGCAAGCTAATCGGCCTTTTCGACAAATCCCACCCGGGAAGCGGTTACTACGGGAAGGCGAAGGGACGAATCACTGGGAACAAGATCACCCTGCCCGATGGGAATGATGGGACGCCACTTTACACGGATGTGAAGGGGATGGTCGGGGCCGTACTCGATGAGATCATCAACCAGGACCCGAAAGTCCACGTCCAGGGTTACGGCGGTCTGGTGCACGTCAACAACCACGCCGCCGCCATCACCGACCTCGAGCAGTACGGCTATCCTGAACTCGTGCCAGCGGCGATCGTGTCGCACCGCCAGCACCTGCGGCTGTGGCGAAACCTGCCCAATGTAGCCGATGAATTGGGCCCGGCACCCTTTTCCGAGTTCAATCCGTACACTTCCGCCTACTGGACTTCCGGCAAGGTCTCGTATGACCGTGCGCTGCTCACGCACCGAGTGAAAACCATGTTCGGTTTCGACGAACTGGCGGAAGCCATCGACGACGAGAGGAAAGAAAAGCTGGCCTACGACAAACTGCGCTACATGATGTAATTCGCAACGCCAGCAGGGCACAAGCACTGAGCTACAGCCACCCACTTGCTACAGCCACCCACTTGTAGTGCTTCCAGACCACTGCCATCATCCAGAGAATCGTCGCCCACACGATCAGTATCCACTGCGGCCATTGGAAGATTCCGTAGCCCGCACTGGATCGGCGTGAGGATCAGATTGGCCAGAATATTGACGGCGAACGGTACACCGCGCATCTTGCAGGAAAATACTGTAGAAGCCGTGTCGTCATTTTTGGATGAGGTAGATCCACAGTTGCGTGTTACTGCATCGCCATTGGTTTCCAAAGTCCAACGCAGTTTCCTTCTGGGTCTTTGAACCACGCGAACCATCCCATTCCGGGCACTTCCTGCTGGGGTATCAGCGTACTGCCGCCCAGTTTTTCTGCGTTTGCCAGAGTCGCCTCGATGTCGTCAACCTGAGCATAGATGGTCACGTATTGGTGTGGCGGATGGCCTAGAGCATTAATGTGCCCCCCAATTCCATCGGTCTTGTTCTCAGCGTAGGGTCCGAGGTTGGAGATCATGCCCATCGGAGGCATGTCGGGCATCTGCGGGGCAAATTCCCAACCCAGCAATTCCCGGTAGAACTTGCATGTTTTGTCCAGGTCCTGACAACCAATTTCGAAATGAACAACAGGTGCCGCCATCGACTGCTCCTTGGCAAAGGGATTCGAAACACAATAACGGCCCCCATTCTCCAACATGCCGATTTACAGGTCAACCATGTGAGCACGACTCCGACCACTAGCTATTAACAGAACTTTAAACAGCCGCTGGCACCTAAGTCCTGCTCGCGGGCTTCAGATAACCATGCATTCCGAGCCAGCGCACGTAGGCATCGAACCAGCCGGTGCTGGTAGTGGTTTTCTGGTACATGCCGAAGCCGTGCCCACCTTGTTCGTAGTAATGCAATTCAACAGGGCGACTTGCATTACGCCAGCTCTCAATCAGACCAAAGCCAACGGGGAAGAGTGGGTCATCGGCTGCAATAGCGACGAAGAGAGGCGGTGCGTCGGCGGGAACTTCGACCGCATTCAGGCCGCCATAGATACTGGCGATGAACGCGGGTTTGCCTTCCCCTCCACTGAGCGTTGTGGTCATGGTCAGCATTGCGCCGGCGGAGAAGCCGATCATGCCGATGCGGTCTGGGTCCACGTGCCATTTCTCGGAATTCTCGCGGATAAGGGCGAAAGCGGCATTCGCGTCGGCAACTTGCGGTGCGATACGAGCGGCCATCTCTGCCGGTGTAGGGCGCCCCGAACGCGGCCTACTCCCAGGCCGGGGGCCAGTAGGATTTGCGAACTCATTGAGATCCGCCGCGGTCTGGTTAAGACGATACTTGAGCACAAAAGCCGCCACACCTTTGGCGGCGAGCGCCTCGGCGACCTGCCAACCTTCATTCTCCATAGACAACGTTCTGAAACCTCCCCCCGGTGCAACAATCACAGCCGCGCCGGTCGCATTTGCAGGCTCAGGAAGAAAGGGAGTCAATGTGGCCACCGTAACGTTGCGTGCGAACTTGCTTCCGTACTGACTGTGCCAGGACTCGGGCGTTTCAGCGGCAGGCAGTGGACCTGTTCCCAGTTCTATGGCGTTGGGCTGTGCGGGGGTTTCAATCGACGTCATGGCGTCTCTTGGAGCACTCTGGTTCGGTGCGTTTGGACTTGCCGCTTGCTGAGCTATTGCTGGGGTAAGCATCGACAGAAGGCAGGCTGACGATAACGACACACCGTACAAACTTGTCTTGACCTGTCCAAACAAGCGAGAGACTACTTTTCTTGTATCTCTGTTTCTCACAGAAGACTCCAGTACCAAATGAATAGTTTACTCGAGCGAATGCCACCTTTAGCTCAAGGCCCGCACAATTAGATCATGCAGTATATGATGCGTCGATCGGTCGTACAATTTCGCTGTGATTTACTTCAACCATGGTCTTCAGCCGCGGGGTCAATCTTCCTCTTGCCGATTCTCTACGGCGGTTTCAAAGACCGTGACTGCGGCTTTCGACATCAAGTGCATGGTCTGTTGGCTTGGAAGAAGTGGTAATCGCTTCAAGCCCATTTTCATAATGACCTCAGCGATGGCCTCCTCAATCTCGCTTTCGAGCTTTTTAACGATCTTCTGGTCCACTGGAAATCTCCTCAGTTAAAACTCTTTTTCGAACAAAACTCAGCGTCAAGAATCCGACGCCGACCAGACATTCCAAACCGATCATCGCCCTCAGTGTGGAGTCGAGTTTAGTGCCTGGATGCAGTGGAAAATCGTAGCCTGGAGGCGCTGTGCAGCCGATGAGCCTCCATTAACGCCGTAGATTCCGAGCAACGATCTCGCCCGTGTCATCGCGACATAGAGGCTGTTGGCAAGTATCTTACCCTCGGGGGCAATGAAGTGGTCCACGCAAGGAATCATGACGACCTCAGATTCATAGCCTTTATACGAATGTGCCGTGGTAGCAACCAACGTATTTGCCTGCCGTTCAAACGGACGATTCTTTTGTACCGACAACTCGACGCCAATTTCACCCATCAGCGGCTTGAGTTCGGATTCAAGTATCTGCTGGGCTCTTCCGTTGTAGATCAAGCAAATGTCTTGAGGCGAAATGCTCTCCTGCCGAACCAAGTACTTCAAATGTTTAGCAAGTCCAGCCATCTCGGCGCTTCTGTGGTCGTAGGTATGGAAGATCGGCTTGGGGCCATCGATTTGATTGAATCGAACGTGAAGCCAGTCCTGCCCATTGCGACGCGCTGGCTCAAGGAGACCAAGCGCGAGCAATTCCTGTTGATCCTTCCGGTCGTTTTCGTCTGAAAGTAAGTTCAAGACGTTGACAGCAAGCTCGGTAATTGGCGTTGTTGAACGAAAACTCTCTCGCATTATGGTCGAACGGCCGCGCATATCGAGACCAAAATCCGACCACTTGGGCGTCTTCGTACCGTACACATTCTGTGCGTTGTCAAAGAAAATGTGAGCCGAACGACTGTTGGCATCACCCTCATCCGATTGTTCGACAATGGAAAGCAATAGTCGGAGCGTGGACGGTCCCATATCTTGAGCTTCGTCAATGAACAATGCCGAACACCGGGGCAGCAGTTGGTTCACATCCTGTCGATTCCGAGAACCTACTGTCGTCATCAAGTGCATTGGGACAAAAAGCCGTTGCACCTTCCCATGTCCAGTCGAATTCAACGGATGCACCGACGTAAACAACATACACAGTGCCTCGATCGCGTTCCGCGAAGATGCTGACCTTACGACATCGAAGTCGTTTCCACCTTGAGCAGTCGCGATACTCTTGGCGTACAGCCCTGGCAGCTTCCTGAAGTTGGTGTTCATTACCGGGCGGCAAGCCAAGCTCTGATTCAAACCTCGCTGGCTTGAATTCGTCTGGTTCCGTCTCAGCGTACAGTTGTTTGTCGTCCATGCTCTGAAGGCTTGGGCTGCGGGATGGCCGTCGAAATCGTATGCCGATGGGATATTATAGTCAATCAGTGGCTTTGGCCCTCCCCGCTAGGTTCGTGGAACTCCCCCAGCGACTTTCACAGGATCTTGTCTCGCGCAGCCGATGAATCGGCAGGGCAACAAGCAGTTTCTCGTTTTTACCAGCTACTGGATTTTGGATCGGCACTCCCAGCCGATCATAACTTTTGGCACACATAGAATTCGGGAACTGCTATCCTACGGGTTTACAAACGACTGGAACTGCCTTCGTAGTTGGACTCGACTCGTGAATCAACGCCTTTTCTTTTGGTCGCTAACGGCCGCACTAGCTGGCTTCTTATTCGGCTTTGACACCGTCGTTATTTCGGGCGCGGAGAAAACCGTGCAAGGACTGTGGGGGCTGAGCAACGGCATGCATGGCTTGACCATCAGCATGGCCTTGTGGGGAACCGTGGTCGGCTCGTTAATCGGTGGCTGGCCCAGTGATCGATTTGGACGCAAACGAACGTTAATTGGCATCGGCTGGCTGTACTTCGTTTCAGCGGTTTGGTCTGGCATGGCAACCGACGAGTGGTCGTTCATGATCGCGCGTTTTATCGGTGGCGTAGGCGTGGGGATCTCTACCATTGCTTCACCGCTGTACATTGCAGAAATCTCTCCACCGGAGCGACGCGGTCGATTGGCTGGTATGTTTCAGTTCAATATCGTATTCGGAATTCTCATAGCGTTCTTGTCGAATTATATGATTGGCCAGCTCATCACGGACAATGCCTGGCGTTGGATGCTAGGAATCGAAGCGATACCCGCACTCATCTATACAGTGATGTGTTTTGGTATTCCGCGCAGCCCGCGCTGGCTCATTGCGCGACACGGCGATCGCGAATCCGCCATGCACGTTCTGCGTCAAATCAACGAGTCGGCATCGGAAGAGGAACTCTGCGGGCTGGCCGATGAAATTGAAAAAGCCTCGAAGCACGAAGCGCCTGGCCATGCCGGAAGTGGGTTTTGGTCAAACCAATTGAGGATTCCGATCCTGCTGGCGTTCTTGGTTGCTTTCTTTAATCAACTGTCGGGGATCAACGCCATCCTATATTTCGCGCCGCGCATTTTTCAACTGGCAGGGTTGGGAGAAAACGCTGCATTGTTAAATTCTGTCGGAATCGGCGTAACCAACTTACTGTTCACGTTTGTGGGTTTGTATCTAATTGACCGACTTGGACGGCGCACGTTGCTATACATCGGATCCTTCGGATACATTGCTTCGCTGGGCCTCTGTGCGTGGACCTTCTTCAGTTTCGCACCCCAGTTTCAAGTCGCGAATACTGCCATCTCACTACAAAACTCCGTAGATTCCTTGGAGAAAGCGAGTGCGCTGGAGGTCATCAACGAACAAGACATCAATAAAATAACGGTGCAACGCGAGAAAGCGATTAAAGCGTTTGTAGCCGCGACATCAACGGAGACCTACGAAGGCGAAGCAGCCAAGCTCGACAAAAACGCTTCTTCCGAACAAATCCAAGCCGTGACCAATGCGGCGCTGTCGGAGGCGGCAAAGTCGTCTGGTGCGGGAGGTACCATAGTGTTGCTATGTATCTTCGCCTTTATTGCTGCACACGCAGTCGGACAAGGGGCGGTGATCTGGGTTCTGATTTCGGAGATCTTCCCCAATCGATATCGAGCCGCGGGTCAAGCTTTAGGATGCTTCACGCATTGGATCTTTGCCGCCTCGCTGACAATGGTGTTTCCGTGGATGATCAGCACATTCGCACCAGGTTTCGTGTTCGGCTTCTTCTGCTTCATGATGGTGTTGCAGTTGATATGGGTGGCAACTATGGTACCCGAAACCAAGGGTGTTCCGCTGGAAGAAATGCAAACAAAATTGGGAGTAAAGCCTTGATCATGAAACCACTGTTCATTCTCGCGATAGTCCTTGTTGCTTCCTATGCGTGGGGTGACGAACTCCTTTTCCCCAACTCAGATTTCGAGTCTGGCACGCTCGACGGTTGGACCATAGAGGGAGAGGCGTTCAAAACTCAGCCGACCAAGGGCGACAATACGCTGGCGCGCAATCGTGAGTCATCCAATCTGCAGGGCACTTGGTGGATTGGCGGATTCGAAAAATATAACGGGCGCGAGGGCAAGCCAGGAGCGACCGCTGGAGACGGCTTGGTCGGCACGTTGACGTCTCGCGAATTCACGATCAAGCGCCCCTATATCACCTTCCGCGTTGGCGCGGGGAATCTTCCTGGTGAAGTAGGGGTCAAGCTATTGGTCGACGGAAGGGAATTCGAGCTAGCGTCCGGCGTCGATAGTGAGACGATGGTCTTGCATAGCAGCGATGTGAAGGAACATGTCGGCAAGACAGCTCGTATTCAAATTTTCGACAGCGCAACGGGAGGCTGGGGACATATCAATGTTGATGATTTTCGTGGCACCGACCAACCCGCACCAGAGACGTCGAATGAGTTCACGTTCGTCGATAGCATTTCAACTTCAAGCTATCCGGAGGTTGACTACAACCAACCACTGCGACCACAGTTTCACTTTGTGTCAAAGAAGAACTGGCTAAATGACCCCAACGGGATGGTCTACGATGGCCAAAAATACCATCTGTTCTTTCAGCACAACCCGCAAAGCACCGTTTGGGGAAACATGACCTGGGGCCATGCAACTAGCCCAGATATGCTTCATTGGACACAACACAACCATGCGCTGCTGCCCTACCGCGTCGATCGTCAGGCAGGCACTATCTTCTCGGGCACAGCCATCGTTGACCACAATAACAGCCTCGGCAAACAAGTGGGCGAGGTGAAGACCCTCTGCGCGTTTTACACTTTTGCCACCAAACCGAAATTCTATCAGGCGATGGCGTACAGCACGGACCAAGGTGAATCGTGGAACTACTGGAATGAAGGTCGTCCTGTGATTGAAAATCAAGGGTTCGATAGTGGCGAACGTGATCCCAAAGTTTTCTGGCACGAAAAGTCGCAGCAGTGGGTGATGGCATTGTGGGTGCAGCAAAACCCAGGCCGAGTTCGCTGGTTCACATCAAAGAATCTGGTTGACTGGGACGTTACATCAGACTTGATGCGAGATTGGGCCTTTGAGTGCATGGACGTTGTCTTTCTGCCAGTCGATGGCGACAAGAACCGCATGAAATGCGTGATCTATGATGCCAGCTTTGACTACGAAATCGGTACTTTTGATGGTCAAGTCTTCAACTCCGAAACCGAAGCATTAAATCTGGTTCGCGGAAACTTTTATGCCGCTCAAACCTTCAATCAAGCGCCAAATGGTCGCGTTGTCCAAATCGGCTGGATGCGCGGCGGTCCCAATTCCGCCGACCTGTTTGACGTCCCACACAACCAACAGATGGCGTTTCCATGTGAGCTCACATTGAAAACGACGACGAACGGCGTGCGGCTATTCGTCTGGCCAATTGTCGAAATCGAATCCTTAGTGAAGAAGAAGCACGATTTAGGTCCAGTCAGGCTGACGAGCGGGGTCAACGCATTAGAAGACATCGGGCAGCTAGATCTTGTCGATTTAGAAGTCACGTTTAGTCCCGGCAGTGCAGAGCAGGTAGTGTTCGATCTGCCGCGAGTTTCGGTGAAGTATGACGCGAAGGAACAAGTACTACTCCATACAGGGATCGACGATCGGGGTGAGCCTAAAGAACTCGTATGCATCGACCAGTTGCCGACCCGTGACGGCCGGGTATCGCTGCGACTACTGGTTGATCGACTCAGCGTTGAGGCGTTCGTGTTTGATGGCGAGAAGTTTTCGGCTCATTATATCCACCCGCAGCATGGTCCCAATAAACTTTCGATACACTCAGTCGGCGGCGAAGCTCACATACACGAGTTGACCATTCGCGAGTTAAATTCCGCTTGGCAGAAATAGAATACGGCATCCCCCGAAACAAATTGATTGACCGCCGCGCCGATGATAACTTGGTAACCGTGACACACTAGTCGAGCTCCAAACACAAGATTGCACCTTTCCCAGGATCTATACCATGACATGGTTTGCTAACTGTCTGCCGTTGAGTCTGCTGCTGTTACTAGCGATGAATGCGTGTGCGCAAGAGCGGCAATTCAACGTGTTGTTCATCCCGATCGATGACCTAAATCACTGGGTCGGTCACTTAGCCGCGCATGCTCAGACTAAGACGCCACACATCGATCGCTTGGCAGCGTCGGGCGTGGCTTTCAATAAAGCTTATTGTGCTGCACCTGCCTGTAATCCTTCGCGGATCGCTCTAATGTCAGGCCTGCGTCCCAGCACATCTGGCTGCTATGATAATGGGCAGGATTGGCGACCCACCATTAATACGAACAAGCTTCTGAATACGCAGTTCATGAAAGCCGGTTATAAGGTTCTCGGAGCGGGCAAAATCTATCATGGTTCTTACGGTAACACCGATCAATGGACCGACTTTTTCAAGCCAGCGGGCGGTAAATTAAAACGCCATCCCTCCGCTAAAGACGACGGCGTGGGCGGAATCAAGTTCGCACCTCTCGCCAACGATGACGAAGATATGCCGGATTACAAGAACGTGAGCTATGCCGTCGAGCAACTTCAAGCAGAACAGGACAAGCCGTTCTTTCTGGCCGTGGGATTGGTAAAACCTCACATGCCTTTCAGTGTGCCTAAAAAGTGGTTTGACATGTTTCCACTGGAGTCAATTGAACTACCACCCCATATCGAGAATGACCTCGACGACGTACCATCGGCTGGCGTCAAAATGGCCAATCCAAATGGAGATCACGCGAAGATGCTGGCCTCCGGACGCTGGAAAGAGGCAGTGCAAGCCTACCTAGCAACGATCGCTTTTGCCGACTCGCAAGTTGGTCGATTACTCGATGCGCTTGAACGATCCAAGTACGCCGATAACACCATCGTCTGTTTGTGGAGTGATCACGGTTGGAGTCTCGGCGAGAAGGAACACTGGCGTAAATTCGCATTATGGGAAGAGCCCACGCGCACGGTTTTTATCTGGAAAGTGCCTGGCCTGACACCCAACGGAGTACAGTGTTCGCAGCCCGTCGATTTCATGAGTATCTACCCCACGCTATGTGGCTTGACTGGTCTAGAAAGACCCGGCCACGTGGAAGGTCTGGACATCACGCCGTTACTCGAGAACCCAAATGCTAAATGGGACACACCCGCGTTAACCACCTTCCATCGGAATAATCACAGCTTTCGCAGCGCTGACTGGCGTTACATTCGCTACGCAGACGGTGGCGAGGAACTCTATAACCATGAAACGGATCCGCACGAATGGACCAACCTGGCCACCGAACCTCGTTACGCTGAGATCAAGAACAGCTTTAAGCCGTACATTCCGAGCATCAACGCCGACGAGCTACCGAGAGTTCGTTAGAATAGTAGGGCTCAAAATGTCGTTGCCCAGGTGGAGTGATCCACGTGTTGTCGCTTTGATAGAAGGCATAGCATGATGAAAACGTTGGTTGCTACGATCGCAGTACTGTGGTTCGCGTTGTTGGACTTATCTGTTCGCCCGTGTTTCGCTGCAGATTTTCCGCCGGGATTTCATCGCTTGGAGATCGGCGAAAACGCTCCAGATTTTAGGTTGCCGGGCATCGACGATAGAGACTGGAGCTTGAGCGACTTCGCAGCGGCCAAGGTGCTCGTTGTTTACTTCACGTCGAACCACTGCCCGGTTTGCCACGCTCAGGATCCGCGGTTCCTAGCGATTCTCAAAGAGCTAAAAGGAAAAAGCGTGGCGGTGGTCGCGATCAATCCAAATTCGGGAGATGGCCTACGGCTCGATGAACTGGGGTACTCAAAATACGACGATAGCTTCGAGCACATGAAGCTCTATGCCAAGGACGAAGGTTTTACGTTCCCCTATCTGTACGATGGAGACACTCAGGCCGTTGCCAAGAGTTATGGCTGTCTGGCTACGCCACACGTGTTTATCTTTGATCGTGAACGAAAGCTACGCTACCAGGGGTGGCTTGACGATTCACGATTTCCTGATTCCAAGACGGTCAAACGCGAAGACGCCAAGGAGGCAATTCTAGCGCTATTAAACAATCAGCCCGTCCAGGTCACAGAGACCAAGCCGTTTGGCTGCTCCACGAAGTGGCGCGAGAAAATCGCGGACGTTGCGAAAGCCAAAGAGCAATGGCAAAATGCGGATGTCTCCCTCGACGATATCGACGCCGCAGGTATACGGAAATTAGTCAAGAACGGCACAGAAAAGTATCGACTATTCAATGTCTGGTCCACTTCCTGTCTGCCCTGCATCGAAGAATTCCCGGGACTGATCAACATTTCACAGCGCATGGGACTGCGGAAGTTTGAGCTGATTACGATCAGTACGGATCTGCCAAACGACAAAAAGCGGGCCCTGGACTTTCTCAAAAAACATCAGGCAGCAATACCCAATCGTATCAAGCCATCGTTGGCACAAGAGGGCCGGACGACTAACAACTACCTATATACGGAAGCCAGCATGGATGCCCTGATCAAGGCGCTCGATCCGAAGTGGGAAGGCCCTCAACCACATACGGTCCTGGTCAACCCTGCAGGAAAAATTGTATACCGACATACGGGCAAAGTCGAAGAACAAGTACTGCTGGATGTCATCTTGAATGAAATGACAACCGCCTACCAACCGGATCCGAAATAAAAAACTCGGCAGGAGCCGATCAACTAAACACTGTAGTTGCAGGCAAGACCGAGCAAGACTAGTCCAACGGATCTGCCAAACTTTGCTTGAGGCGTGCGATCTCTTCACGCAGTTCTGCCAATTCGTGTTCTTTCTCCGCGCATTGGTGCTCTAAACTCCGGATCCTTGCCTCCGGCTTGGTTCGAATGAGGCGATGAATGATTTCGAGCACCAGCAGTGCTCGGAAAGCCCGCATGGCCACACCGCGCAGACGAAACACGCGGACAACCCGAGAGAAGTGCTGGAGTCTACCCACGTTCAACAGTCGGCCAGCGCGTAGAACGCGCAAGGAACGCAGAAACGAAATCAACGGCAGCAAAATAATTGCCAGGTCAAGCCAATGCCTCTTGCAGTACTCCAGCTTCTTCTCAGCCAATGAAACCATCACGATGAATTCAACTGTAAAAGCGAACCAAATCAACCCCGTGCCAAAGTGCAGTAGCACGCGCAAATAGGGATAGTTAATAATTCCTTCTTTGTAATAGTAGTGTGCGCCAAGAATGGGTAGTATCAGCAACGCGATCCAGATCATCGGAACACCGAATGCGCGCTCCAGCCTGCGCCGCAAGTTGCGGTTGACTTCCTGCCATCCCAATACCGGAAGCCACACACGACTACGAGTTTGCCCACCTTCCAAACCTGTCTGCCAATTGCCGTGCTGATGTGCGCACAGACGCAAGGGTGGTACGACACAGAACAACCACCAGTACTTGAATGTTCGCTCCTGAGAGTTGGGGATCCAGCACCCGAATCGACGAACCAGTGATTCAGCCACGAATACTGGCCAAATAAGTATTAAGAATACCGCGCAGTAATTCCCCCACCGCTGTGCATTCGCCTCAAACGCGAGTTCGCGGGCTAACTCGCCCGTGGACAAACGAAACACGTCCTCTGTCGCATCGCTCTCTTCTAGATCCAGGTCAGAAATTGATATATCAACGATCCGATTCACGTCGATCCACAGCACCATAACTGTCGCAAGCAAAGCAAGAAAGACAAGTGACAGATAGAACATTCCACACGAAATAAGATCCTCAACTGGATGATGCTCGAGATTTGATGATTCCGTCAATGTTTTCCTCAGCTAGTTCGCCACGAGGTTCGCTTGGATCCGCAATTGTACCACAGCTCATTGCTGGTTTCCGACCCACTCCCTAAAGCACAAACTGCCTGGTGCTGTGTTGATTCCTTTTTTCGCCGAAGCCTTCGTGAAATCCATCGATGTGTCGAATGTAAGCGGCCCCCACAGTTGTATAATGCAGTAGCTTGCGTTTTTCTGAGGGGGTCCCGCCATGCAAAAGAATCATCAACCTACTAGCGGCCTGCACGCGAACCATGCGTTTCGATCATTCGGTGGTACGCAGCGTGAAGGACTGTGTCTGGTCGGTCGCCGCAATATGATGAAAGCGGGCTTGGCTGGCATCGCTGGTCTCTCGCTGCCCGATCTTCTGCGTCACCGACCGCATGCCACGATGACCGGTCAAAGCCTTTCGACGCATCGCTCTGTCATTCTGCTATGGATGACTGGTGGCCCGAGCCATATCGACACGTGGGATATGAAGCCTGATCGTCCGCTGACGAACCGCGGACCGTTCTTGCCCATTAAGACGGCCATACCGGGTGAATTCATATGTGAGCATCTACCTAAACAAGCGGCAATGCTCGATAGATTCACGATTATTCGGTCGGTCGATTGTCGACAAAGCAATCATGAACCCAATATGGTGATGCAAACAGGCCATCGCGATGCGGCCCCGCGCGTGAATGCCAGCGGCGATAGATATCCAGCAATTGCTTCGATCGTCTCCAAATTTCGTGGGGCAAACCACCCTTCAATGCCACCCTATGTGGCTTTCCAAAAGTCACGTTCGCACATTGGATATGCCGGCTATTTAGGGCAACAGCACAATCCGTTTATGGGAAACCAAGCCGCGAGGCTGCCTGTCTATGACTTGGTCGGAAAGGACTCCGGCAAGTACTCTGAATCGAACATGTTCCAGCTCTCCCGAGAATTAAATGGAGAGCGGATCAAGCAGCGGCTAGGCCTGCTCGATGAACTGGACAAAATGCGACGCGATCTGGACTTGTCTAGGAATATGGTCGCGATGGACCAGTATCAACGGATGGCCGTCGATATGCTGACCGGCGAGCGCGTTCAGAAGGCGTTCGATTTGGAACAAGAGCCCACCGCGATACGTGAAAAGTACGGAGCACACCTGTGGTGTCAGCAAGCATTGCTGGCCAGACGCCTAGTCGAAGCTGGCGTCTCGTTCGTCACGATCGACCTGAGCTACCATACCGCATCTGGAACTTGGGACAATCACGGCGATAACATCCCGCCCTACGGTGGAATCTCGAAAGGGCTTAGGCCGCTACTGCCACTATTTGACCATTTAATCACCACGCTGGTGACCGATCTTGACAATCATGGACTCCTGGACGAAGTTCTGGTAATCGCCATGGGCGAGTTCGGTCGGACTCCAAACATCGGGACTCAAGGCAGTACCGATGGCCGCGACCACTGGCCTCAAGTCATGTCGATGTGTCTTGCTGGCGGAGGAATGCGACATGGGCAGATCATCGGCGCAACCGAAAAAGATGGTGGAGATATTAAGAATCGCCCCGTCACTCCCGGCGACTTGGCAGCAACCATCTATCGCCATATGGAGATTCCGCTACACACCGACTATGTGGATGATCGCGGACGCCCCTTGATGATCGTCCAAGAGAATGGAGAGCCGATCAGCGAGTTGTTCTAGTAGTCGAATCGACGGAAGTCGATAGCATAATGCGCAGGTTCACTACTAATCCGTCGCCGGAATTCTACTGAGCGCCAAACGGGTTCCTATTGAACGGATCGTGTGCGATACAGAAACGCGTCGGATGTGAGTAGCGAAGTAATGAGTGCATTCATACTGCCACCATTGTCTCGGTAGGCGCGATGAGCTGCTTGAAGCACCGGTGCGTCATTGAGCGTTTCGTTGCGCCCCATCCAAAAACGAAAGGCGTGTCGCACGAAGACTTGTTCCACGCGTTCACTCTCGGACAACTTCTCAATCAACTCAATCGCATTATTGACTTTACCATCGAGTGCCGAGTCCCCCGAATCGATAATCTCACCCGTCGTATCAACGGGTCGGTCAAGTTCTGTCTCTCGATACAGACCAGCGTGGTTGTACATTTCAAATGCCAGCCCCAGCGGATCCATTTTTTGGTGACATGTCCAGCAATAGTCCGCACGAGTGACCCGCATCCGCTCACGCAGTGTGTGCTTAGGTTCATCCGGCAGCATCGCATCGACGGTAATTGGCACATCTGGAATTCCACCACCCAGCAAGCGTTCGCGAATCCATCGTCCGCGACGGATAGCGTGATTATCCATTGCATCAGAATGGGAAACGAGCCAGCTCGGATGAGTCAATATACCCATGCGTTGACCAGCAGGGGCTGTGGCCAGGATACGCTCGGGTTTCAGCGATCCATTGCCGAAACTGCGATGACTTACTCGAGCGAAGATTTCGGGACCGGTTAGGTCTGCTTCAGCTACACTATAATTTTCGTTTTCGCGCTCCTGCTTGTTCACAGCCGCAATCTTCTGTTTGGCTGCCGTGACCGCTTTTCGCTTAGCCACGAGTTCCTTATTCTTAGTTCGCCTCTGATCGGGATTCGCCTCCAAGAGGGTTTCCAGCTCAGCGAGCTCTTTCTCTGCCGCCTCAAGCGCGGCCGTGTCCTCGGTCGAGGCTTCCGCTGCCAACCGCTTTGCCTCAGCAACGGCAGCAACCCTATCGGCGCGATTGCGCAACTTGCCGAAATAGACGCGGTCGTTCTTCGTAGCCACGACCTTATCGGTAGTCAATAATTGTTTCAGAACCTCCTGGTCCTCTCGCAAAATCAGTTCTACAAGGCGATCTGTGCTAGCGGTGGCGTCGAACATAGCAGTGTAGTGCGCGGTGCCTCGATTGCTCACACCAGTCTCAGCCAGAGCCTTATTATCCTTGCAGATATAACCGCCGAGATCATAGTCAAAGTAGTCACGAAAAAACTGTAAGATGCGAGGCTTGCGTGTACTCTCGTCTGCCAACATACGCTCGACCTCGCGGCGCACATCTTCTCGTGTGCGCATTTTTCCTGAAGTGATCGCTTGCCGAAGCTGATCGTCGGGCTGGATATATCGCAGGGCATGATTGACCGCCAACCCCAGCTCCCAGTCTTGCAGCATACTCCTCCCAGATGCATCTGGCTTTCCGTTCTGGACCAACTCCGATCGAAATAGTGCATCACGATCGAGAAAGATGGAAGTCAGTCCAAGGACTGCGCCATCTTCTTTTCCGAGTTTATCGATCGACCGTTTGACGAGCGTCAAGTACTCGTCCGATTCGCTTTGACTAGGTGGTCGAAAAGTCAACGCTTCGAACAGGTAATCCACTGCAGCCCGCAATTGTTCGTCGGTAACACCCTCTTCGCGCATCAAATCGTATACAGGCGTCAGCGGTCGCACTACCTGGGTGCTGTAGACCAGGGCAGTAGGAAGCCCACGCAAGTCCCCCACCATTTTGTCGGCAATCGACTTGGGATCGTCGGTGATTTGATATGGCTCAGCGATACTCAGCGGTCCATAGGCCATGTAGCGTATGATGTCGTCAGCCACGTCCATAATTTGCGTGGCTTCGGCGCTATTGACGGTATAGAAATCGGGATAATTTTCCAAGCCATGGCTTCTCGCTGACGAAAGTACGGCCGGAACGCTCTTAACGGACGTCGCATAAGCCACCGTGCCGCCCTGCCACTGAATAATCCGATCGGTCCCGAAGTACAGTTTGAGTTCACCGCCATGATTAGTGGGAACAACATCACCGCGAGTGCGCAGCCCAGGTTTCGATGGGTCGTACTTTGGTTCGCTGTTGATCAACTCGTTCAGTCGAGTAATGTGCTCTTGCGGAGTCACACGCCAGATGCGCGCGGGCGACGATGGGGGCGCGAGCTGAATGCCATCCGGCAACGGACCAAAGAGTAGATCATGGTCGACAAAATTGCCTTTGCTCGGATCCAAATGATCGTGGAAGCCGCCTTTGTCCTGCATTGCATGTGTCAATTGACTAACAATCCAATCGGAAAACTGCAACCGCTGCACAACTGAGGGCTGCTCTGCATCTGCGGGCGGCATTTCCTTTAGGGCAACCTGCGCCCACACGCTTCGCCATGTCGCAGCGTTGATTTCGTCGACTGGACCAAGGTCGTGCAGTGATAGATGGCCCTCCGGTTCGGTTTCACCGTGGCAATCCAGACAATGAGTTGCCAGGAACCGTTGCGCAAAACTTTCAAAGTTCTCGTCCACCGCCTTCCCAGGCGTGTAGATCTCTGCACCATCGACCAAGTCAAACGACGAGAACAGAATCAAGGCAGCGAGCAACACAACTCTGTTCACACCAGTAGTTCCTTGACGGGCCCCGTGCCAGAATCGAACTTCTTGGCCATTTTATCGTCCATGTTAAAGCGATCGCTGTTCTGACCGGCAGCGCGCAGGAGCGTCGTATAAAGTGCATTGATCGGTCGCTTGCCGTCGAGTTGCGTGAAGCAACCCGTCTTAAACGCACCATCAAAGTTCCCCAGCAACATCACCGGCCAGTTGGCACCATTGGTGTGTTGCTTGTCAGCGTTGTTGCTGGTGTAGACGATCAGAGTGTGATCCATCATCGTTCCGCTACCCTCAGGCACACTTTCCAGCGCTTCCATGATTCTGACCAACATACGACTGTTGTACTGGCGGATCTTGATCCAGATCGGATTGTCTGGCTGGTCCATATGTCCCAGGTTGTGGCCTTGTTCAGTAACGCCCAGTCCCTTCCAGGCACCAAATATCTCGCCGCGCCCCGATCCGATGGTCAACGTATTGGTGATACCAGATGTAAGCGAGGAAATGCCAAGATCCAACAGCACATCATGCCAGTCGGTCTCGAATTCCGGATGGGAGTACCGTTCGTCGACGGTCGGTGCGAACTTGCGGAGATGATCGGCCACTGAGTCCAGGCGATCGCGAAGCCCATTTGCGTCCTTGAATCCTTGCACGTATTGACCGTAACGTTGATAGTCTGCGCTGGGCAGCGCTTGACCTTTGGCAGCGGCCAACTTCTCAATTTGATTCAGCATGCTGGTGCGCGCTTCATGCTGTCGTCGAATATCGCCGGTCGAGATGCCTCCGAATAACATCTGATAAAGATGATTCGGATTCGAATGCATGAAGATTGGTTGCCCCGCACCACTGGCCGAAAGCGTCGCTATCGTCGGCTTGGTCTTCATGTTTTCCATGGAGTCCATGCCAATACATAGATGAGGAAGCAGCGTCTGGGGCAAGACCTTGCTGAGTTCATAATCGATCGTCGGACCGCTCGGTGGTACGCCGTCACTTCCGCGATAGCCGCCCAGCGCACCAAAAAACGCGCTGTGCGAGGGACTGGTATGAATACCATGTAGACCATTGATGATGTGCAGGCGATCCTTGTACGGCTCCAAAGGACTGATCGGTTCAGGCAATTTGACTTTGGCTAGCGATCCGCTACTGCTCAAACCGTCAGGAATACAAGTCTTCGGATCGAAGCCCTGGTTCTGCATGAAAAAGATGACTCGCTTGGGAAGCGCTGAGCTTGCGAGTGAAACGGGTGCACCCATAAGATGCTCAGGAAGAATAGAAGCGCCTATCGCGGCGCCAGCACCAGCCACTATGCCTTGCAACATATGTCTACGGTTCAGCATGATTCATCCTTTGGAAAGGCGATGAAGTCGAGGTTGTAAGGCTTGCGCACCACTCGGGACCAAGAGTGCATTACGCTCGAGTCATCGCGTGAGCGACGCAGGCGACAAATCGCGAGGTAATGGAATGTCTCAGCGGGGTAGGGATCGAGGACCAAGTCGGGGAGCCCCCATTCTACCTGCTAGAACCGTCGCCGCAAATAGAGTTCTCACTGCCGAGCTTGGCAATCGCCCAGTCCCTTTTGACCACTACTCGCTCAGAATTCCCGCTTCAGACGCTGAAATGTGATCTAAGCTTAAGACTGGCCGACGAACGTAGTGTGCGGCGATTCGAAATTTCGTATTGGAGCGATTGAGATGAATGCGTTGATTGTCTCAGACAACCAATCTTCTTCCACAGACGCTAGGTGTGTTCAAAAGCCGCAATCAGGCGCACTTATCCAATCGAATTGCGATTGCCCGCCGGTCGTTGTGCATCACCAGGCGCCTCAGGTCGTTATCTTGCAACCCGTTCCCCTGGTGATTGAACGAGCGTTGAATCACCGTGGCATCGTCTTGGGCATTCTGCTGCTCGCCGGTCCCATCGGACTGCCTGCCCTGTGGTTTAGTCGGTGTTTCTCCAAACCTACGAAGATCATAACCACGGTCGCCTACATTTTCGGAACCGTCATTTTGCCCATCGCGGCAGTCATTTATTACCTCGAATTTTCGCTGTTGCCGCTGGTAAACGCTTTTTCCCAGTGAACGACCAACGCCCAATAGCACATGAAACTTCCTCGCTCACGCGTCGGGTTATGATCTAGTAGCACATGAAACTTCCTCGCTCACGCGTCGGGTTATAATCTAGTAGCACATGAAAAACTTCCTCGCTCACGCGTCGGGTTATGATTCGTAGCACATCAAACTTCCTCGCTCACGCATCGGGTTATGATCTAGTAGCACATCAAACTCCTCGCTCACGCGTCGGGTTATGATCGCGTATCAGACCACAGGGCTCGCAGGCTTGCTTATTGGGCCGCATAGTCGATGACCATCAGTCCCGTACCGGTCCAGAGCACTTCCATGTCTCTACGACTCCAGCGTTCCAAATGGTCTTGCGATGGGTCACCGATCCAAAAGTTACCATTTGATACCGCGAAGCAGACCACGGAATGCTGGACCCCTGGAATCCAGCCACCTTCTTCGACATAAGAGGGCTGTGCAGCTGCGGTCGCCTCCGTCAACTGGCAACATAGAAGGATCGGCCGCGTGCCAGCCAACTGGCTGACGTCGTCCACAGTGCCTTGGAAAAATTTGACGCCATGTCCACTCGGCATCAGCTTGATCGAAAGTCCGTGATACATGCCCAGCCAAGTAGTTCCAGAGCTGGTTAAACAAAGGGTTGCCATCTCAGCCTCTGTCGTTTCCATGCCCAGCATCTCAAGAATTGTTGCCGACGCTGCGGCAGAGCAAGTGTATGGAGTCGTCTGTCGGCAAATCCTAAATGGCACAGGTGGCTCTGCAGGAATCCACTCGTCACGACACTCCGGCGGCGAGCGAGGAATAACGTATAGCACCGACCAAGCAGCTGCGGTCAACAGAGCTGCCTGGATGGGGAGTTTGCGCGGCCAACTTGAATCCTCCATCCGCTTCCAAAACGCGGCTCCCAGCACAGCTAAGAATATTGGAAACCAATTCGCCAGCACGATTACCGAGGGAAGCGGAATCCAATTGACAATCCACAGCTCCCCCCACACCCACCGCATGTAGACTGCGATCAACAGCACAACCGCAACTGCCACCGCCTCAACGACACGCCGCGGCGCGTTCTTCAGCAGTCTTTGCGACACGAAGAATGTTCCGACGGAAAGTAGAAACATGAGACCAATGGCCAGCCGCAAATGCTCCATTAGAAATCTGGCCTTCCGACATAGTGTCTAGGTGAGGTACGCACGAGATAAATCCGCCTTGCACAGCAGCAAGTAGGATAATCTCGTTACAGTTCCGAGATGAAATTGTCTCACTAGCAAGGCCGATCTTGTTAACTGATTGTAGCGTGAGGATTACGATTGACGCGTCGGATTGAAAAAATCCACAGCGAATTTGCGAGTAATTAGTGTCTGCTAACGCATCGCATGAAATGGGACGTAAGAGTGCAACTTTCGCTGGCGTTGCACGATACCTTGGCACGCAAGTTGCCAATGCTGGACGTTGTGTACTCTTTTGTAGACTGTGCAGTAGTAAGTTCGCAGGTCGCTCAGCATGTCCGATTCGGCGGTAATTGCAGATGTATCCTTGACACTGCAGACTGTCTTAACCAACGCATTTGGCACATTGCTGCCAGCTCCATCGCCAGTAGCCGAGATTCACGACCTACAAGGCAACATCGCCACATCGCCCGCGCGGATGACGTTGTTTCTATTCGAAGTGGTTGAGGATGCTACGCTTAGAAACCGCCCACCCGCGCGCGTTGTTACACCGCCAAACTTAAACATTGAACGACCACCGATACCGCTCATACTGCGATATCTACTAACGCCTTGGAGCGGCGATCGACTAACGGATCATCGAATCCTGGGCCGGGCACTGCAGGTACTACATGACGGTGCCATCATTAGTGGCCCGCAGCTCTTGGGCGGGCTAAATGGCACTAGCGAGGCAATCAAACTCAAACTTGCTCCGCTAACGCTCGAAGAACGTACGCGAGTGTGGCACGCGATTCAACGCCCCTACCGTCTTTCCGTGACTTACGACGTCCGCGTTATCAACATTGATTCAGAGGTAAATCAAACGCGCACTCCGGTACGCTCGCGCACGCTGGCACCGGCAATGGGAGGGGACGGAGCATGAAGCAACGAACCATTACGTGGAAGTCGGTACCAACTGAACAACGACTGCTGTATAGCCAGATTGCGATACAACTAGTGGACGACTTTACAAGTTTGCCGCCCCGTTATCCAGTTCGCGCCGGACTTGAGTTCCAAGATGCCAGCGCGCAATGGCGGCAAGTCGAGCGCCAGCCGACCATTACTTCAAGCGGAATCATCTGCTTTCCAAAGTTGGGCCGCAGTGCAAGTTTTGCAACTGCACCTGTCGTGCAATATCGAGTCTCGCTGCAATCAGATTATTACCGACCAGAATATTTGCGTGCCATCGATGGCCTGGAGTTCAGCGTTCACCCTTACGACGACGCAAACCCGCCTGCAGTGATTCCGATGCACCCTCAAAATGCATTGCTGCTACCTGCGGCGAATTATCCATTCCCTAGTCATGTCCGCGTCTTGCGAGGTGTAGTGCAAGACACGATGAGTGCTCCTGTCGCTCACGTCGAGGTCAGCGAAGGTACTAGCGAGCGAGTCCTCACCGATGCGCGTGGCACATTTTCACTTCCATTGCGCTGGCCCGCTTTCAACGCTGCAATAACTGTAGACGCCGTGGATCATCGCACTGGTCGTAGTGACACCCTGAACATCAACCTGCCTGGTGACTTGTCACTGGGACATCTATTCACCATCTCCTAATCAGCAGAGCGCGAGGAAAAACCATGCCGGAATATCTTAGCCCAGGTGTTTACGTGGAAGAAGTTGCTGGTGGACCGCGTCCGATCCAAGGCGTGGGGACCAGCACAGCCGGATTTGTGGGACTAGCCGAACGCGGCCCGACTAGGCCTAGACTGGTAACCGGCTGGGGCGATTTCCTGCGTTGGTTTGGTGACACCCTTGATCCCGCACAGTCCTTTATGCCGTTTGGCGTTCGCGGCTTTTTCGAAAACGAGGGCCAACGGGCGTTTGTTGCTCGAGTCACGGGGGCGAACGCGGGCGTTGCTTCACTCGATTTACCCACTACCGCAGGCCCAGGCAATGAACTTCGTATTGCTGCAAATGGAGCTGGTGCTTGGGGTGGTCGCATACTGGTGCGTGTTCAAGACGCAACTCGGGCCGATTCGGCATCGGTTCCGCCACGCAACTGGTTTCGTATCACGGTGCTGTACTACCGCGATGCGATCCCCAGTCCATTTATTGATCCTACCAGCAACGCGAATGTGAGTAATCCACGACGTCGCGAGCCTGATGTGCTGGAAGACTTTGATAATCTAACGCATGAGATCGGTCGTTCGAATAACGTTGTCAACGTGCTGAATCGATCCTCGCAGCTCTTGGACGTGGAGTTTGTTGGTGCGGCAGCGCGGCCAACCAACTTGGATTTCTTGACTCCTACCAGAGCTCAGTTTGAACTAGTAACGGCCGACGCAAATACCATGCTACGAGTGGCGGCGATCATTCCGGGCCCCGCCGGTGACGCCTTGTCAGTTAGCGTAGAAACTGGGACGAACGCGAATACTTTTCGAATTAAGGTTCTAGATGGTGGAGTGGAGGCTGAGAACTTCGACAACATCCCGGACGGCACGCCCAACCAGGTGCTCACCGATATCAATGGAAATTCGCTATTGATCACAGTAGCCTGGGTCCAGGCGAATCCACCTAATCCGATAACACCCTCCAGACCTCTAGATGGTGCCGCTAACTTGGCTGGTGGTACCACGCTCACCAGTCTGTTGGGTGGAACCGACGGAGCAGCCATAGTGGCTGGGGATTTTATCGGCAATCCTGCTGCCGATCCGAACTTGCGAACGGGATTAGCGGGGCTCGCGCTCATCGATGAAGTCGCCCTTATCGTCGCACCAGACGAAGTCAGATTCCCACCACTGACCAATGCGCTCGTCGATCAATGTGAGTCTTTGCGCGATCGTTTTGCCATTCTTTCTGTTCCCGCAGGTAGCTCAGGTGTACAGAATATTAACCCGCCACGCGATTCAAGCTATGGAGCGGTGTATTACCCCTGGATTCGAGTCTACGACACGCGAACTCAGGACAACTTGCTTGTGCCTCCGGCGGGTCATATCGCTGGCATTTATGCGCGGACTGATGTGCAACGAGGTGTTCACAAAGCTCCTGCCAACGAAATTGTCAAAGGCATGATCTACCAGGATATCAATGCCACCCGCAAGCCGCTGGAGTTTACTCTCAGCAAGGGTGGTCAGGATATCCTCAATCCGCGCGGTGTGAATGTCATTCGTGATTTCCGCGCAGACCGCCGCAGCATACGCGTCTGGGGCGCGCGGACTATGTCCAGTGACCCACTCTGGCGTTACATCAACGTACGACGTTTGTTCTTGTACGTTGAAGAATCAATCGATGAGGGTACGCAGTGGGTGGTCTTCGAGCCCAACGACGAATCGACTTGGGCGCGCGTCCGCCAGGTAGTCACTAATTTCTTGACACTTGTATGGCGGAGTGGAGCGCTACAGGGCAGCAGCGAAGAGCAAGCCTTCTTCGTGCGCTGCGGACCAGACACTATGACTTCTGCTGACATCGACGCCGGCCGCTTGATTTGCGAAGTGGGCATTGCGCCCGTCAAGCCCGCTGAGTTCGTGATCTTCCGTATCCAACAAAAGACATTCGATCTGAACGCTTAAGAATAACCGTAACAACTCGAAAGAAATTGCCTCAAGGAGATTAACGATGCCTCCCGTCATACGCACCGACCCCTACGGTGGCTACAACTTTCTCGTCACGATCAATGGCGTCAGTGACGACGGAAACTCAGTCAGTGGCGCCTTTACCGAAGCTTCCGGATTGGAAGTCGAAGTGACGCCGATCGAGTACCGCAATGGTAACGAAGACATCACTGTCCGCAAAATTCCAGGCCTGAAGAAGTTCACGAATATCACGCTTAAGCGCGGCATTACGGGCGACATAGAGTTTTGGAACTGGATCCGTACTGGCATGACTGGAAATGTGCAACGTGCCGACGGCAGCATTGTGTTACTCGACGAAGATCGCGATGAAGTACTGCGCTGGAATTTCACTCGCGGTTGGGCGTGCAAGCACACCGGTCCTGGTCTGAATGCGACCAACAATGAAATTGCCATGGACACCCTAGAAATTTGTCACGAGGGCTTGTCAGTCGACGGCCAAACGTAATTCAAATCCCATTTCAAGAATAATATGATTGCCACCAGTCTCAGATCGCCAGGAGTCAGTTTCGAGGTCGTCAAGCCGACCGCGGGAATTGATACGCTCCGCACAGACATTGCTGGCTTCATTGGCCCAACTGTTCGCGGCCCTGTCAGTCATCTCACTCGCGTTGACGGTTGGCGGGATTTTATGGATCAGTTTGGTGGTGAAGCCTGCGACTTTCATCTTCCAACTTGCGTGCGAGGGTACTTCAAGAATGGGGGCCAGACGGCATATGTCATTCGGACTTTAGCAGACTTACAATCTGCACGTGCGATTTGGAAAATCAACTCGACTGAGCGAAACGAGTGGTTTCCCAGCACGCCGGCGGCCGGCAGTTTTGACTGCTCAGAGTATCAAGTCATCGCTACAAGTCCTGGTGAATGGGCCAATGACTTACGTGTTTCGATAGACTACCTCCGCCGAGGCTTCGGTGGATTACCACAATTGAAGATTACCGTCACACCTGTCGACGGTCCCAGTGAGATATTGACTCTTGTCTCGCCGAAACATCTACAGCAAGACGTTGCAGAAAAGTCACGCTATATTCGGATCCTGGATCCGGAAGTAAAAATCCTTCCAGCAGCGACCATACATCAAGGGCCTTTGAGGTTGAATTGGGAGACGATTCAACTTCGGGATGGACAACAGAAGCCCGCAAGTCTCGCGCAGTATTTCAGCGACATGGATGCCTTGCTGGATGAACCAGAAGTCGCCTTGATCGTCATACCGGACCTTCACGCTTTGAAGGAATCGCATAGGCTGGTCGGCTATGCGGCCGCGCGCGCGAATGCCACCTTGGACCGCCAGTTGATCGTGCCCCTTCCTGATCAACAGAGCGTTGATGAATCCTTGCAGTGGGTTTCCCTCCGACGCCAAGAGCTCGACGACGCGGCACGCTGCGTGACTGCCTATCTGCCTTGGTTGGAAGTACGCAATCCGCTCGGGGGCACGATGAAACCATTGCGGCGCATTCCGCCTGTTGGTCATGTGGCGGGTGTTATCAGTCGACTTGATCGCGAGCGCGGCGCGCATCATACGCCGGCCAATGCCGAACTATACGAAGCCGCTGATACCGAGCGATCCTATTTGGCGCACGAGCTAGGTCAGCTCGTCAATAATGGCCTTAATCCAGTGCGTTGCCGCAAGGGTCGCGGTTTAGAGATCTGGGGCGGACGAACACTTTCCGACCCTGATTCCCAGCCGGCAGGTGCCTATCTAGCCCACCGGCGATTAATCCATCGATTGGTTCGCGCGATTCGTCGCGTGAGTGCGCCGCTCGTATTTGATACCCACGCTCCCCAACTGTGGCTAGTACTGGTGCGGGCTATTACGACGATCTTGCTAGAAGCATATCGCGGCGGAGCACTCAAGGGCGAACGACCGGAAGAGGCTTTCCGAGTCACCTGCGATGAATCGAACAATCCTCCGCATCGACAGGATACTGGACAAGTCTTGTGTGAAATTCAGTTGGCACCGGCGACGCCCATGGAATTCATCACCTTGCGGATCTCCGTCAGCAGCGATGGTCGCTTGGAGTTAATCGACGCATGAAAGACCCACTACCCACATACCGTTTCTTGGTGACGCTCGATCCTGCTGATGCCTATCTGCCGCCGCAACAATCGCGTCTGCTGCCGCACGTCGCCGCCGGAGCGTTTCAGGAGGCTAGGGGACTGGGATCGGACTTGGAAGTTACCGCGTATCCCGAAGGCGGAATCAATGACTTCATGCACCAATTACCCGTACGCCACTCCTGGACCAATATTTCGCTTAAACGAGGGTTTGTACGCGATCCAATACTTTGGCAATGGTACGAAGTTGGGCTGCGTCAATCATTAGGTGCGCGGCGGGACGGGTCGATCATCATGCTCGACCAACGCGGTAGACAAGTCATGGCTTGGGAGTTTCGCGGCGGTTTGGCCGCGAAATGGACAGGCCCTGAATTTAACGCCATGGAAAGCGGCGTCGCCATCGAATCTCTGGAAATAGCGCACCAGGGACTGACGCTCGCCGGCGTGTTGGACATGAGCGGCGTCGTGGACACATTGCTCGATCTGTTCAGCTAGTGTTCACAGCTATTGGCCCCCTCCGCTACTCGACAATCAAGACTAGAAACGAATTAGAGGTTATGAACTCATGGTAACGATCGATCATTTAGAAGTGCAGTTCGACGTATCCGGCGAAGGCGACGAAAAAGTCTTTGCAGAGTATTTCTCGAAATTCATCAAGGAGTGGCTACGAGCTCACGAGCAAGAAGTTGCTCAGCAGCAGCGACTGCGCCAAGATCAGATGCTCGGAGACAACTACCGCGGAGAATCTCACTGATGCTCATTCCCAAGAACAGTGCGAAGGAAGGCGGAGTTAAAGCCAAGCTGGAAATCCTTGTTCCCAAGGGAATTGAGGATCCCATCATTCCACTTCGATTCAACCCAACTGAATACCAACTGCAGAAGTCTAATAGCTTTGCTGAGATTGAAATACCCGGTTTGGAATCGCCACCCATTCAGTATGTGCGGGGTGCGGCGGAGAAGCTTACCGCGGAACTACTGGTTGACACATCTGACACACTGGAAGACGTCCGCACGCGATACGTCAACAAGTTGCGCAACTTAATGAACATCAACAGTGAGATCCACGCACCTCCGATTGTACGTCTAGCTTGGGACCGTGAGGTATTCAAAGGTGTGGTCGAGGCACTCACCGTCACCTATGTATTGTTCTCTCCCGATGGGGTTCCACTTCGCGCCAAACTGGGTGTAACGCTGAAGGAGTACCGAACGGTCGAAGAACAAGTCGCAGAGCGACCTCGCTTCTCTCCCGATGTGGAAAAAACACACATCGTTCGTCGTGGCGATTCGTTGGCCAGCATCGCGGGATTGGCATACAACGATGTATCCAGGTGGCGCGACGTGGCGCGCAACAATGGCATCCACGACCCACGCTACTTGCGCCCTGGTCAAGTGCTGAATCTACCGAAACTGACGTGAGTATATGGCGACGGCAATACGAAAATCGGGACTGCCACACACTGACTATTACGCTCCCGCGTTTCGCGTGGAAATCGATGGTGAGCAGCTCGCGCCTCGAACTAACGGCGACGTGTTGAGTATCAAGGTGAACATGGACATGGACAATATGACGAGCTTTGAACTGTCGATTGCCAATTGGGTAGACGCCGCCACGCCAAGGACCCCAGAGACAATTGACGGTTTCAAGCATAGCGACAGCTCAAGGTTTGATCTCGGCAGACAAGTCCATATCCAAATGGGCTACGCGGACCGACTTGTTTCAATGGTCACGGGACAGATTACCAGCTTGGCACCAAGATTCCCACAGTCGGGACCTTCGACACTTACCGTCAGCGGTTTGGACGGCATGTTTCGTCTAAAAGATCGACGACCTGAAGACGAGGAAGAGTCTAAGTACACGGGCATGACTGACTGGGAAATCGCACAGATTATTGCCGCCCGAAACGGACTGGCGGCGAAAGTAACTCGTGAAGGCGAGGCACACCCGGAAGTTATTCAAAAGAACCAAGACTATGCGCAGTTCTTAATGGAACGCGCCAAACGAATCGATTTTGAATGCTATGTCCAAACCGATCCGCAGACACAAGCCGCCACACTCTATTTTGTTCGCCCATCCGATGGAAGAGGCAGCGATCGCGTCCGCAATTATGCGCTCCGTTGGGGCGAGAACCTGATCAGTTTTATGCCAACAGTCAACATGTCCGAGCAAGTAGGGCAGGTCACTGTCCGCGGTTGGAATCCCGCAACCAAACAAGCCATCGTGGCTACCGTCGGGCCTGACAGTCTACCGGCCAGTGCTGACGGAGGCGTCAGCGGGCCGCAAGCATCATCACAGTCACAACAAAAGCGTGACGTCACGGTGGATGCTCCAGTCAACACCGAACAAGAAGCGTTTGAACTTGCCAGGAGCCTGCTAGCAGAGCGTGCCTATCGCTTCATCACAGCCACGGGACAAATTATTGGGCAGCCGAATCTTCGCCCTGGAGATAACTTGACATTAGCTGGTTTGGGTTCGCGCTTCAGCGGCGACTATTACGTCAAGAAAGTCGAACACTCTCTCGATGGCAGCGGATACAAGACTCAGTTTGAAGTACGGCGGATGTACATAGGACCTTCCCGAGGAGCAGTGCCAGCATGAGTCAATCGAGATCGCGCAGCACAGATAAACGATACTACGGAGTTGCTGAAGCATTGGTGACGGATGTTCGCAACGACGGCAAAGTCAAGTTGACCTACCCCTGGTTCAACGAACAGATGGAAAGCGAATGGGCGCGAGTCGTGCAGTTCTTCGCAGGTCCAGGACACGGCGCATTCTTCATTCCGAAGATTGACAGCGAAGTACTGGTGGCATTCATCCATGGTGACATGCGGTTTCCAGTCGTTCTTGGTGGACTATTCAACGGCCAGGATCAGCCACCGGGCACTGACAGCGATATGGATACGCATGTTCGTCACTATCGTATTCAATCTCCAACCGGGCACCGCATTAGTATGCTCGACCCAGAGCAAGCCGACGCGGTTGGCGCACTGATTGTCGAAAACTCGTCCGGGGATTTTATTTCCATGTCGACCAACGGAACGATGTGCATTAAAGCCCAAGGCGTCTTGAAGCTAGAAGCCGCCAATATCATCGTCAACGGACGCGTCGTCGCGCACAACGCGAACACTATTTGAAATATCGAGAAAGCGAGATGGCCAAAGTAGACATTCCTATACCTGAGTCATTACGCGAGGCGCTAAGCGCGCCAAAGTGTATCGATTTGAGCCTGCCCAAACCCAAGAAACTATCGGTCTCGCTGCCGTCAGGCGCAGCCTTGACGTCGTTGGCCAACGCCGGTCAGAACGTCCCCAATGATTGCTCGATGACCTTCAGCTTGATGCTGCAAATCGCCCCGCTTATGGCCAGTATGGATTGTCTGTTGAAGATTCTCAAATTGCTAAAACCTCTGAGCGACGCGGTGACGAGTCCACCCCCAACGCCTGGTCTCATCAAAGACATCGTTGAGGCCGTGGCCGACTTAGCGCCTTGTTTCATGATGTTGACTCCCGCCGGCATGATACCCTTTGTTCGCGATATACTCTGCTTGGTCTTGGCAGTCCTCAAGTGTTTGATTGGACAGTTGAAAACGCTTCTTAGTTTCATGTCAGGCTTGGTCATCAGTCTGCAGGCTGCCGAAGCTGGAGACAAGCCAAATCCGGAACTGGTTGCATCGCTTAAGTGCGCTCAGTCCAACGCCCTGACGTCCTTGTCGCATCTGACCAACGGTCTAGGCCCCGTACAAGCCATTCTAGACCTTGCCGCGCCATTTATGAGTATTGCTGGCGTTGACGCAATTCAACTTCCCAATCTCGCCGCAGCCGAAGATCTCCAAACAGCCAAAGATGCAGTTACCAAACTAGAAGAAGTCGTTAGCACCATTCAACAAGTCGTTGATGCCTTGGGAGGCTGTCCCTCATGAGCGCAGACTTCCTCGGACGTGGTTTAGCTTTTCCCATCGTACCAGATGGAACCGGCGGTCTAGCGTACGCCGAAGGTCAAGCTCACATCGAACAGTCGCTCAAACTGCTTCTGCTAACCTCGCTTGGTGAACGCGTAATGCGCCCCGGCTTGGGTAGCCAAGCGTCAAGTCTGGTCTTTTCTCCTGGCAGCGTCCTCTACCTACGGTTGTTGGAAACCGCTGTCTATGAGGCAGTTCGCGCGTGGGAACCACGCGTTGAACTGGAAGATGTCCAGGCGGAAGCGCTGCCGAATGAAGAATGTCACGTTGTCGTGAATATCGCTTACAAAATTCGCGGCAGTAATGCGCGCGGCAACTTGGTATTCCCTTTCTACTTAGGCATCGACTTTGGTACAAGCGGGAGTATCCAGTGAGCCTACCAGCTTTACAACTTGACGACTTGACTTGGTCGGAGATGAGCGACGCGATTCGAGCTCGCATTCCCGCTAATTCAGATGGCAAGTGGACGATGCACGGGCCACTGGACCCCGGTGTGACGCTGCTGGAGTTGTTTGCTTACCAGTTCGAACAACGCCTCTACTGGATGGACCAAGTTTCCGATCCGTTAGTCCGCGCACTGCTGGCTCTACTCGGCGATGGGCCGCAGCCTGCGATTGCGGCCAAGACGCTACTCGGCTTCCGCTCTCCCGAAAATGCATCGCCGATGCATGTTGATGTCGGCAGTGTCTTTACACCTCGCGACCAAGAATTGTCGCTGCCGCTATCGACCCTAGAACCAGCGACTGTCTTGCCCGTGCAATATGACGGCGAGATTCCGCGAATGCAACTGATATCCCTTGGGCGCGATCACACAGCCGATCTCCGCGCAAACCGGCCAGTCCCACTGTTTCCGGCCGATGGTACCGCCGCTGAACTGCAGATACGCATTCCCTTGCAACGCCCATTGGCGGTAGAGGAACACCATGGAGCTCTGTGTATCTTCGCCGACCTCCGCACACCCAGCCAAGTTGTCCCTGAGTGGGCGGAATGGCCCGAAAGTGCAGTTGTCCAAAGTGCCGGTTGCGCAAGAAATCAGCGAACATGTCTCACCTGCTTGGAGCGATCGCACTACGCTCGTTCAACCGCCAGCCACGCTGATCTGGTTCTACAGCGCGGCTGGTGGTCGTCAGAGATTTAAGCAAGGCGAGCTAATTGATGGTACGGGCGGCTTGCGCCGTAGTGGATTGCTGCGCATCAAGATTCCTGCTGACTGGCAGCCTGTTGCCGGCACGGGTGCGTACGCAATTTGGGCAACCTGCTCCGCATGTACATTTTCTTCGCCACCTCAGCTCCAGCGGTTGATCCCCAATGTCGTGAGCGCTCAAAACTATGAAACCGTGATTATGTCCTGGGACGAAGAAGAGCATCCCTCGCCCTGTATAACCAACTCGGCTCCAGCTCTTAAGCTGCAATTGGAGAACTGGCTAAAGTTACCGCATCAGCAAATAGCATTGGAAGGCGATAAACCAGAACCCCTCGAATCGTCTGTGAAGCTGACGCTGCGTGAAAGCGACGGCTGGCACAGTTGGAATCCAACCGATTCTTTCTATCACCATGGTCCTGAGGACCGCGTATTCGTCGTCGATCGGCTTCACAAACGCATCATTTTCGGTGACGGCTTGACGGGACGAATTCCCGTCGTGGAAAAATCACAGGAGCCCTACGCTAAATTGACATACTTGGCTGGCGGCGGTCTAGTTGGAAACGTCGGTGAAATAGAATGGCTTTCTAAAGACTTTCCAGCGGACTCCAAGGTCCTCCAAGCGAGAAACGTAGTAGCCGGGCTTGGCGGTGCAGAAGCAGATACATTAGCGGAGGCTATTGGCGTGTTCGTCGTGAACTAGCCCTGCAAACTCGCGCGGTCACGGCAGCAGACTATGTGGCTTTGGCAGAAACCACTCCAGGCGTGGCAGTCGCCCGGGCTCACGCAGCCATCGGCTACCACCCCTGCTTTCCATGCCAACCGGTAGCCGGCGCGACGACGGTATTTGTGGTCCCTCGGGTTCCGCGCGAGCTGTCGGAAATCGAAACTGAGAATTTTGTACGAGCTCCCCAAACGGATCCGGGTGCATTAGCCGCCGTAGCAGCGCGGCTGGATGCGCGTCGTTTAGTAACGTCCGAAGTTGCAGTACAGTCCGCTGAATATCGTGCGGTCCGTCTCCAGCTATATTTTCAAGGGGTAGTTACAGATGAGACCATTCTGCGCACAACGCTCTTTGCCTATCTGACCGCTTATCTCGATCCATTGATAGGCGGCGAGGACGGTGCGGGTTGGCCATTTGGTGGGCCATTACGTCCCTCTAACTTGATCAAGCGAGTTCAAAGCCAGATCCATGCTGGAATCCTCGTTCGTCGCGTGGGGATAGCGTTGGACGCAAGTCCTGACTTTTCAGACTGTGTGGACGTCTTCATTCGCGCCCATGAGCTGGTGTACTTGCAGGAAATGCAGTTGTTTGTTGACCAAACGCCTACTGCTCAGGGAGGACTAAGATGAACTCCGTCTGGTGGGGAAAAGAGTCAATCAATGGACGACCGACAGGACAGACCGAAACGCCTCAGTTGTTTTCCGCTGGGCGACTTGCGATACGCCACGACGTTGCCTCACGAATCAACGGATTTGTACCGGAGTGGACTAAAGTCCGCGAGGGCGATGCTGGCTTTGCGTTGCTCAAGCTACATGCAGAGCTCGCTGAACCCGTTATCCAACGTCTCAATCGCCTACCTGAAAAAACGCTGATCGAGTTTCTACGCACAGCAAATATTAGCGTCACGCCGCCGCGTCCGGCACGCGCCATGCTCGCTTTCAAAACATCCGATGCAGCGCCCAGATCCGTGTTTGTACCTAAGGGCTTTCAAGTATTGGCAAGTTCTGCGGACAGCTCCGGAACGCCGGTAGTCTTCGAAACAGAGCGAGGTTTGCATGCGACGCCAGGTTCTATCCAGTTGAGTCTGGTCCAGGAAGGTTCGCATAGTTTTGAGATTGATCTGAGTGGCAGTGACTTGGCCACGGCGCGGCTTCCATTTGGCGCGCAGGCCAAAGCGGGAGCAGCATTATTGCTGGGCTTGAACACATCCATCCTCCCACAACCCAGCCTTTCGATTGGAATTCAACTCTCCAACGCCTTAGCACCACCACAGGCGTATGGAGGAATTGAGACCACCGACAGCCTACCCCGTCCAGTCTTGCGTTGGGAGTTCTTCGACGGCGGTAGCTTTGAAACCGCCGAAGTGATAAACGACGAGACACGCAGTTTGCAGCAGAGTGGTGTGGTCGAACTGCGATCACCCAAGCGATGGCGACCAGGAACTCCAGCGGGAGTCACCGCGGCCCAGCCACTGCGCTGGTTAAGAATTCGGATAGCCTTTGGCGAATTCGTTAATCCGCCAATGATCGCGTTTGTGCGATTGAATCTGGTTGCTGCAAGTGCCGTACGTACCATACGCAATGAAGTATTGGAATTTATCCCCGATGCAAACGGCCGCCGCATGCGCTTGAGCCAAAAGCCGATTCTGAATGGCTCTCTGAAGTTAACAGTTGCGGAAGGTGTCATAGCCGCTTCCAGCAGATCAACAAGTTCCAGCAACACACCAAGTGAAGCGGTCCTGTGGCAACAGGTTGATGATTTGAATGCATATGGAGCAGACGACAGAGTATACGTATTAGATTCCGTCAATGGCGAGTTAGAATTTGGCGACGGTATACATGGAGCCATTTTGCCGCATGGCTTTCGGCATGTCGTTGCGGAGAGCTATCAGATATCGACGGGTGCCGCTGGAGCTGTGGATGCCAATCAAATATCTGGCCTGATTTCTTCTGTCCCCTTCTTAGCTAGTGTTACGAACCCCATTCCGTCCAGCGGAGGACGCAACCAGGAAAACCTAGAGCAGGCAATTCAGCGAGGAACACAGAAAATCCGTGCTCGTGGACGCGCTGTCACGACCGCCGACTTCGGTTTGCTGGCGATGCAAGCAAATGGTGCCGACGTCAGCCGCGCACATGCCGTAGGGGGAATCAACGCCAGGTTTAATGATGCCCACGTGCCGGGAACCGTCACCGTCTTTCTACTGGGACCACCGCAAGCAGAAGGTCCGCCCTATCCAGATCAGGGTACTCTCGAAGCAGTCGGTCGCTACCTCTGCGACCACGTTGCACCTGCTGGAGTTGAAATCGTTACAGCTTCTCCACGGTTTCATCGCCTGGGAGTACGGGCATCGCTCGTTGTCTCAGCCGGTGCCGAAAGCGGACGAATTGTCCGTCAAGCATTAGCGGAATTGGATGGTTTCCTCGATCCAATTCACGGCGGCGAGCTTGGAGCGGGATGGCCCTTCGGTGGTGCAGTCCTACAAGATGCAATCGTTCGGCGCTTACTGTCACAGATTGATGGACTACAGGCCGTTTCTAGACTGAACCTAGTCGTCGACGGTGAAATGCAACCCAGTTGCACCGACTTCCTTCCCTTGCCAAACCACCTCATCTGGCCAGACACCCACGAATTATGGGTTGTCGAGGAGGTACGATCATGACCTGCGATCCACTTGTACCTACCTTCAGAATCTTGAACCACTTGGTCGGCTGGGACGAATCTGAGCAGCAAGGTGTGACGGGCCTAAACAATTCGACTGGCATCCACTTGGCATCGCTATTGGACACGAGCCATTTGATCGATGAATCAACGTTAGGTCGATGGATGCTGCCGGCGCGACTCGCTAGATCGTGCAATATCTGCGAGTGGTATTTGATTACGCCCTGTCCACCCCACTCGCGTCTGCTGGTTAGGAATGCATGTGCGCCGTGTTGGATCGAACTCAGCCAAGGTGCGAAGGGCGTTCTGCAATGCGCGGCAGGACTGGCCGTTGCGCCACGTCGAATTGCTGTGAGTGACATTGGTGCCCAATCGATCTTTTTCTTCACGGATAGCGGTCGTCGACAGTTAGGGAAAGTTGCCTTTCAACAGCCCGGCCCGATTGCCTATGCGGCTTGGCATGAATGGCTAGTGGTAGATCAGCATCGCCGGGAGTTACGACGTTTAGACATGGCAGGTATAGATCTAGGCGCATTTCCAGCCGCGTTACCTGATGTTTGCGCAAGCACTGTCGATCGAATTGCAGTCGATGAAGAGTGTGTTGTATGGCTCGCCCTAAAGCTTGATGAAGGCTACACCGTGTGGAAAGCCAGTTTCACCGATACTGAGTTTCAGCAGTCTTCCGCCAACGAGCTGCAGCGTGCATTCGCACCCAACAGTTTGCGAACCGTTACAAGTGGCGGTTTCTGCTTGGCCGATTCCTTAGCCGATGCGGAGCAGTCGAAAGCTGACCGTGGGGCATGCTTCTCCTGGTATGGTCGCACTCTCGAAACACCACTACGCCAAACCTCGCCTCCTGTATTTGTGCAACAGGGACAATTGCTAACCACCGCCATTGACAGCGGAATTCCGCGTTGCCGTTGGCATCGCGTTCGCCTCGATGCTGAGGTACCTGCTGGGACAACTTTGTCGGTAGCGGTCTCGACCAACGAGGAAGCGATGCCGGACTCACAGGGCGTCGCCGAGAACGGCTGGCTGGGCTTTGCAAGTGGCCGACCTCACCCTGCTGACTGGCAGGAAGCAAGTCTGAATTGCCGCGATTTTCTAGTCCAGCAACCACCCGGACGCTATATGTTTGTGCGATTGCGCCTCAGTGGGGACGGATTCCAGACGCCGCGCATCCAACGCATGCGACTTGATTTTCCTAGACAGACCAGCCTTAATCAGCTCCCGCAAGTCTTCCGAGATGATCCCAGAGCAGAAGATTTTAGCGAACGGTTCATATCGTTGTTCGATGCGTTACTAAACAACACAGACGACGTCATCCAACGCTCTCCAGCATTATTAGATAGCGCGGGGGTCGCCGAAGAGGTCTTACCTTGGCTCGGACGCTTCCTTGATATTGCTATGGATCCAGCTTGGGACACACATCACCGTCGTCATATTCTGCAAGCCGCGCCCCAACTGTTTCGTATGCGTGGGACTGTTGACGGCCTTCGTACCGCAATTCGGTTGGTATTCGATGTAGAGCCAGTGATTCACGAAATTTCTATCGAACGTCCTTGGTCATCGCTTGGCCGAATTCGTTTGTCAAATGGAGCACGGCTATTTGGCCCGGCTACATGGCGATTTCGGATTGGAAAATCGAAGCTGTCGCAGGCACCTCTGCGCAGTTTCGGCAATCCAGATCGAGATCCACTGAATTCACTCTCTTATCGATTTCGAGTTTACGTTCCGCTCGCGTTGGATTCCGCTTCACTACTTCGCCTACAGCAATTAGTCGAGGCGCAAAAGCCAGCGCATGCGGCGGTTGCGGTATCCGGGGGGGATTCCGCATTTGTACTCGGCCAGGACGTGCGTCTGGGCATCAATACGAGCTTTCAACCATATCCCCCTTCTATCTTAGTAGGCCATGAAGCGGAGACCGATGCCGCAGGAATTCGTCTGGGATCGGGATCCGTGCTTTCTGCTTCGCGCACAAATAGCAACCAGAGCATGCGACTGTCGCGAAGTGCCTATACCGAACTTAATAGCGTATTGAGATGATCACGCCTAACGTCGATCGGAGTAACACATGAAACTTGAAAACAAGCCACATCAAAGCCCGTCTGCGACGCAATCATGCGTGCCGATACCAGACTTTGAACGCATAAACTTCTACTATGGCCAAGCGCTTGGCGTAGCGGAATTCCAGGCTGAGCAAAGCTACTTCATGGAAAAGTTGCGACTCTATAATCGCTGCTTTCATGGATATGGAATTGTCTGTGGACTCGACGTCAAACCAATTCCCGAAACGGACGAGTGCCTCGACACCGATCGAGTTAAGAGTCTTGAAGTGCTAGAGCGAATAGCAAGTATCGATTCAGCAATCGCTGAACTCCAGGATGCCGCAGAGAAGAACCCCGAGGATGAATCTATTGGACCGCAGCTAAAGAAGCTGATCGCAGAGCAAGAGTCGCTGAAGCGTCGATTAGATGAGACACTCGACTGTTTTGCTGCAGGCAAGCCCATTCCAGCGGAGGTGTGTATCGATTGTGGTTGGGCCGTTGACTGTAACGGGCGCGATATCGTCGTACGTCAGGCACAGCGTGTCGATCTCTGGTCGTTGCTTACAGCAGAACAAGTGCTCGAAGTCAAACAGATGGCAAGCAAGCATGAGCTCATAGTGGAACTGAGCGTTTGTTACTGCGAACAACGCACTTTTCCATCACGCCCTCTGTTCAGCGACGCGTGCGTCCCTGTCTCAAAATGCGTGTATGGCCGGACTCGCGAAGGATTCAAGTTTCGAATCAGTTTGAATCCTAGCAATCCAGACCAGCGCTGTAGCAATTGCTGTGAGGCCTGTGAACAAGAATGCGTTGTGCTTGCTCATATTCGCTGGAATCCCAAGCGGTCAATTACTGAGGAGCACATCGACATGTCTCCTCGACGCAACCTTAGTCTCTACCAGCCGACGGTCATTACTGGCATAAGTTGGCGGCATGCTGCCACCTATAAACCTGGCCAAGCCAAGACGGTGTTGGGGACCGGACATAAGACGGATGGACTGGAGATTCAATTCTCCAAGCCAGTCAGCGCGGAAACGATCTATCCGGGAGTGGTGGAACTCTACTGTTTCAAAGGCGGTCGTGGTGTCAGCGGTTCCATATCGCATATCGAAGGCAGTTTTGTCGACAAACCCGACAGCGGCTGGATTACCTCCGTCAAGTACCGGGATGACACCAATGAAACGCTGAATCCGGGTGATCGAGTGCTCATTGTGATTCGAACCAACTTTATCCTTGATGCATGTTGCCAGCCCGTCGATGGCGAACACGTCGGTGGGTTGGTACCGCAAATCGAAGCCTACATTACCGACGCTCAGGACGAACAAAGCGTACCTCCGCCACCGCGATGTGCTCAGTCACGACGTCTGCCGTGGACGTCAGGCAATGGGCGTCCCGGTGCGACATTTGAAAGTTGGTTCTACATCTCAGAGGAGAAAGCGTGATGAGTGCGCAAACTCGACCCCAAGGGGCAGTCACCAAAACGTCAAAATGTGGAAGCGGCTGCGGCTGTGGAGGCGGTGGCCAATGCTCCTGCAAAAGTAACTGTGGTTGCAGCGACAGTATGTTGGTCCAGCCACACTTCTTTGCTGGACAGCTTCTGACCGACGAAGATCTGCAAGCCATTACCAACTACGTAGTTACGAAACAGCGTCTGCATAATCGATTCTTGATTGGTAGCGGCGTAAGCTGCGGCTTGGCCGTCAGTTGCCATCCATGTGATCCAGGAACGGTCGTTGTACAGTCCGGCTACGCGATCGACTGTTGTGGCAATGAGGTGTTCGTCCCTTGTCCTGTAGAACTAGATATCAATGACCTGGTCCGCGAGCTGAAGTTCCGTCGACTGGGTGCAAATTGTGGTGACCCATGTACGGAACGACTCGTCAAACCAATACCAAGGGACCCAGAAGACGAGAAAATTCCACTCAATCCCAGACCCAAGACCGCCGAGCGCTACTGCCTGTATCTCAACTATTGCGAGACGCCCACCGATCCGCTCGCGCCTTATCAACACGACGAAGACTGCTCCGCCGCCTGCCACCCCAGCCGGATTCGCGAAGGCTATCGTTTCGAATTGCGCTGCCCTGAAGACGAGGACAGTTATCCGAGTATCTTGGATCGCATCAAATGCTGCCTTGGTAGACTCGACGACGCAGAAGCAAAGCTGGGATCCATCGAGCGTGGACAGGTGCAGATTCACCAAACGCGATTAGCGCTCAAGTCGATTGATGAGCATGCCATCCCTTTTGCTGCCGCAGAGATCGCGGTACTGGCCCAAGCAGAGGTCGACCTCAAAATCAACGCAAATGCAGAATTTACTATGCTGGAAGCGGACATAGAGGATATCGAATCAGGGAACCGGCCGAAATTATCCGAGCAAAATTTCCGACGAACACTCGACGACATACACAGAATTGGCGTCGCTATCGCTAGCTTCGAAATGCTTGACGCGAGCCAGCGAAAGCAATTGTTGACGGAAAACAAGAGTCTAGCTAAACAGATTGATTCTGCGCGCAGTCGCCTTCAAAAGTTGGCGCCCGCATTTGCGAAAGCTGCGCCCGCCTACTTGAAATCGCCGATCGAACTAGCCGCAGTCGAAACGACCGTTGCGAATACGCTTAAGTATATCGATCCAACCCTCAGCGTGGCGGATCGACAAACGCTGGAGGCAAGCTTGTATGCGTACAATGCTGTGTCGAGTCCTAGTTTTAACCGTCAACTCAATCAAGTCCTGCAGACAATGCGAGATTGGCTATTACAGCGCCTCCGCGATTGTCCTCCCACGACAGAGTGTTGCCTTGCAAAGGAGGTTTCGGCCATCCTCATTCCGATTGATCCCAACGATCATCAGTCGCGGATTGTGGCTTTCGAATCGCTAACAAGGGCCTTCATCCGCTACTTGCTCGACTGTGTCTGCTCGGCTTTAATTCCGCCGTGTCCACCATGCGATGATCCTGGGATCAAGTTGGCTTGCTTGGAAGTCAGCGAGTGCAAAATCGACAACATCTGCAACTTGGAGCGTACATTCCTGCTGACACAGCACAACTTGCGCTATTGGTTGCCCTTCTTAGGCTGGTTCGGGACTGTCTTGGAAAGGATCTGCTGTGAGTTTCCTAAGCGGTCTGATACGTCCATTTTCGATGTCGAGCCACAAAAAACGTCTGACTTCTTCTACTCTGGTCAACAACTCGCTGCATCGTTTGCCACCCAACCGCAGTTCACCAACATCATGAGCTTCATTGGATTGTCTGCCGATCATGTCGCATCAACAATCAAATTTGGCGAAAGCCTCGGAAAAATAACAACTCGTATGCCCCAGATTTCGGCAGTGAGCTCTGCGCAGGCTGTATTATCCAGCGCCGGGATCAATCGACTGCGCCCGTCCATGTCGGCAGAGGTACCACAAGTTACTGAAGAACTGCTAACTGAAGTCGAGAACCGAGTCACGGCAGCCAGCGCCGCGCGGCTTGATGCCATCGAGAATCTACACCAACGCGCTACAGAAACCGTTAGCGAACTCGAGAAGGAGTTGGGCAAGCGGTTAGTGGCAAGCAGGTTGCAATCAACCAAAGTCATCAAAGATTTAACCGCCTCGCTTGAGGAACTCCAAAAAACGAACAAGGCCTTAGTCTCTCGACTAACGAAACTCGAAAAGGCTAACAAATGAGCTCGCCAATTCTACGCCCAGCGTTTAGTGAAAATCAGATCCTTAGCGCGTCTGACGTCAATGGTATCGTCGACCACGCACGAAACGCCTTGATGCGACACAATCGCCACTTACACAGTTGGGGAATCGCTGACGGACTGGACCTGGACGTTCGCAGCAGTGCCTCAGGCCTCGAAATCTATGTTACAGCCGGAGTTGCCATGGATGGCAGTGGTCGTGAAATCGTAGTTGGCGAAGACGAACGCCTAAGTGAAGATCTATTCGATCGACTCAACGTTGCTGAGAGTACAGTTGATCCTAACAACCCACCAAAGTACCCCGTCTTTATTCGCGGGCGGGATCAGATGCAACCGGCGACTATGGCGACGAAGACAGCCTGCCAACAGCGGGGATCAACGCGCACGCTGGAAGGCCATGAGATTACCTTTGGGCGCGTGGGCGACGCAGCCCTTCCGCAGCCAGCCAACAATGTGTGGCGGATTCTGCTCGGATTTGTCGAGTGGGATGGCAATAACTTTACCGCCGCTCATTCTACGGCAGACGGAATTCGTCGGCGCTATGCGGGCGTGCAAGCCGAAGACGTTAGCGCACAGAACGACAGTTTGACGCTACGATCCGCAAATCGGGAAACCGATGATAAAGCCGCGCTAATTATCGACAACGAGAACGACGGCGAAATGCGTTTTGGATTGCAAAGTGACGGCGTCGTCATGCCTGTATTCACAGTCAATGCCAAAGGCGATGTCATCGCCAAAGGCAAGATCCTGGGCGCTATCGCTGGCGGCGTGCAAGTCGAATCAGGTGTCATCACCGATGGAGCTCTGGTCCCGCTCCCCGCTGGGATTACACAGCAACAAGTCGACAGTGGCGAGGCGGAGATCCAAGTACATCTCAGCCCACGCTATCAACAACCTGCCATGTTTTCCTCTTCGATCCGCGTGATGCACCCACTGGAGTGCTATGCCAACGAACGTCGAGTGACCTGCCGGGTTCTGTGGCGTCGCATGGATAATACCGATCCCATTGTTCTGCCAGGTGTCTGTGATTACCAAATCTTTGGATTTGTAAAAGCAAAATAACGGACTCAGTAATGAAAAAGATGAATGCCATTACGTTCAAGCAAACAGGCCATGTGCTTGGAATCGTTACCAGATCTAGCCAACCCGACACTCCCGTAACCGCTGCAGAGGTTGCTGCCGGTGGATATCGATTAAGGTTTTTTGAAGACATCACTGGCGATTTCATCATGTTGGAAATCCCAGAAGATGAAGTCGGCATTACTCTAGTCGATTACGACACACGCGTGCTCTACCAGCCTCATTTGTATATTGTCGTCGATGGGCTGGTTGAAGAAAAACCCTCTATTGCGCTACCCAGCGTGACTCGCACTGCTACCCACTTAACCGTTACGCTTCCAGCGCCAGTCAGTGAATCGGTGGCTGTTTGGTGTCAAATCTCTGGCGAAAATCTGCCTGATCCCATCGTCCGCTCCATATCGATAATGGGAACCAGTGAGCATCCGACTTCATCCGCTTCGGTGCCCCAGCGTCTCGATATAACACAGGCAGTGCAAGTAGCTGTCTTCGCTCCTGGATATGCCCTGCAAGTGCTCGATCTCTAAAGGAATCAGTAAGGTGGCCCGCCTGGACCAGCTACGAATACGTCACTGCACATTGCGCATCTGTCGTCACGGCGGCTGGAGTTGGGGAGCCGATCCCAATCGCCTGATGCAGTTGGCCACAGACGCTTTGCCAAGCTTAATAGCCATGCACCTAGAGAGTTTGCTCGCTAGCTCATCCAATCCTGTAAGCATCGGACAGTTGTCAATTCGCGTGGCAACCAATCTGTGCGAGTTGTCGAGTCTACCATCGGAACGCTCAGCTGACCTAAACTCTACTACTTTGTCAAAGCGCATATCTACGCAATGCCAGTCGGCGTTCATTTCTCAAACGGACGTCAACATTCTGAACTCACAAACGACAAGGCTGAATGCGGTTGAAACCGATCCCAGCCTTGGTGCGTGTCAAGCAAGCTCCAACAATTGCCTCGAACTGCTTATGCGGTGGCACCAACACGGCAGTCTAGTACAGTTGCTCGACCATTTTTCGATCCCATCTTTGTCGAAATGGGAACAGGCCGCCATCATCACTTTGCCAAACAATGTCGCCTCTGACGAGCTGGCATTCCAATGTCGCGACCTTATGGGGCGTTTGCAGGAAGAGCTGTGGCAGAACTCTTCGGCATTAAGTTTTGCTCGGTGGCGATTGATCATGCTGGCGACTTTGGCAGTCAACTTCCCTGGCCAGCTCGCACGCCGCCTGGCAATCACGCTGCTCGATGAATTCTCGACCGTCACTGGAACTAGAAAAGAAGCCATCGAGCGTCACACTCTCGAAATGGCTAATGCTCTTGCTACGCCGAATGAGATGGAACAGAGTGCGAAAAACGTCCTTCAGCAACAAGTTCGTCAACATAAGCCTAAACAACTCGACTCCAGACCGCGACATGATTTCGAAGTCGATGTCAGTTCAGTACTACCGTTTGTAGCGATGGGCATCCTCTCACGTCTCGGCTATCTAGAAGTTGTCTCATTGGCATTCCAGGCTCATGAATCCGTCGAGGAACTGCCATGCCTGGCGGTTGCACTTGCTAACAAGATGTTGCCGAGCCCGACATGTGGTTGTTATCAAAGCGACGCAGACCGACGCACAGCGGCCGCCGCGGCTGGCTTGCGTGACATGATTCCAGGCTGCGATTTAGAGCGATTCGCTGTGAATTTTACTGACTGTTTATCTCCCGCTGACGGATATTTGAAGCTACAGTTGGCGGAGGGCCACGATCCATCTTACGCGGTACTGATCCACCAAACCAAGCATGCTTCAGAATCCATCTGGTTGGCCACGGATAGTCAAGGCAATTTTCCGTTGGGCTGGTCCAGCTCTCCCGATGATTTCCTCAAATTACTCGAGGACTACCGGGACAATACGCTGCTTGTCGAACAGGTGTCCGCAGAACTCTGGTTGCTGCGAGCGTTGCACCACCGCGGCCATCGTTTTGTCACCAACGCCCCGCCAGGCCGAGGTGAGCGGTGGCATGCCATTGAGGGCTCCCGCCAACTATGGACCAACGACACAGAGGCACAGACGCTATGGCTGAGAAAACAAGCTCGGGACTTGGCTGCGCAAAACGCTATAGCAGCTACTCTGACGCAGGCCCTTGTCCTAGATCGCCCAAGCTTGTTGGTGCGGGCCAGTCACACCCCTGTTGACTATGTTGCTCGTTTTGAACACATGCTGTCGCTGGCTGCTTCAACTGCGCTAGGCATGCTAGCCTGGAAGCTATGGGGCGATGCCGAACCAACTGATCCTTGCCTAGCGCTACAGCGATTGGGCAATCTGGACGGTCGCGTCACGTTCCGCTCTAACCAAGTCATCGTTCGCCCCGCACTCGGCCGACGCTATCAAGATCTGAGAGACCATCATTTCCTAATCGACGTACCCAATCTCCCCTGGCTTGGCGGACGACGCTTGGTATTCGCAGGATTGTAACAGTCGATAGATGTATTAAAAGAAACTATGACGTTAACGTTCCAAGAGATCGCCACGCAGCATTTGCAACTAAAGCTACATAGAATCCATCGCGTGCTGAGTACTGCTGTGGCCGCGCAGACGACCATAGCGAGAGAATTGAAACGTCCTGATGTGACACCGTATTGTGTCAGTGACGAACAAGTCGCGCAGCTCATACAACATACTGGAAACCAACTCTGCTACTTACCATCGCGAGACGTGCAACACCTCCCCACTAGTGACGAGGAATGGTTGCAGGAGGAATTACGGACAGCTGCAACACGAATGGGCAAGTCATTGCCCTTGGATACCCTCGTCGCTGAATTAGGACTAAATGATTTTGAAGTCGATGTAGTTTTGGTATGCCTGGCAACTGAAATGCATCGCAGTTACTCACGAATCATCGCCTATATTCATGACGAGTTAAATTCCAAACTACCCAGTATTGGACTGTTATGTTCACTGTTTTCACGTTCTGAAACGGAATGGTTACAGTACAGGCGATTGCTTTCGGGCCACGGTAACCTGCGTCGGCTGGGTTTGATTCTGACTCATGGCCTGGCACAGCCAGAGCAACATTTGGCCTGTCAGCTTGCGCCAGGCATCCTGGATGGCATGCTAGGCATCGACGGTAATTCCAACTGGCGTGATTGGTTTTCGGACCCCGAGGAAGTTAGTACCCATGATGCCAGCTTAGAATTGTTCGCTGAACGCCACCAACTTAAGGCAGCCGCCAATGCAATTCGCATTGGAGACCTCGACGTATTAGGCCTGTGGGGAGATTCTGCTATGGGAGTAGAATCGGCCGTGCTGGCAGTCGGCGCTGAGTGCGGCAAACAACTTCGTCGCTTGACGATATCAGCAGAAACAATACGCCCTGCTTTGATTCGTGCTAGCTTTCTCAATGCAATCGTATGGATCGATGTCGGCTTGCTATTGGAGAACGAGAATCCGCAATTGGCGGACCAAATACTTGTGCATTTGCAAGCCAGTCGTGTACCAATCGTGTTGAGCGGCCAGAATCCGTGGCGACCTACATCCCTGTTGGCCAAACGCGACTATGCAGAAATTCAGTTGTCGATACCCGACGCAGATCAGCGATTGCAGAATTGGAATTTGTTGATACCCGGACTGCCGCGCGATAGAGCTCAAGCGATGTCCAATCGTTTTCAGCTTGCTCCCGAAGCAATGATAGCCGTCAAACGTGCTGAGAATATTCAATGGCAGCTTGCACGTAACGTCTTGAAGAAGAGCGAACGATTCGAAGGCCTAGACGAAGTCTGCCGATTTGTGTTACAAGCCAAGGTCTGCAAGTTCGCTAAACCTGTGACGCCGCAACGAGGCCCGCAGGACCTTGTTCTCCCACCGCCATTACATGAGCAAGTGCTTGAGGTCGCCAGCTTCTACCAGTCGCTATCGAAGGTTAACGAAAAATGGGGCTTTGGCCGTCTTCAAACCGGCGCAGGCGGTATCAAAGCTCTTTTCGCTGGCGATAGCGGAACCGGGAAAACGTTAGCCGCCGAGGTCATCGCCAAGCAAGTCGGTGTACCCATGCTACAGATCGATCTATCTCAGCTAGTTTCTAAATGGATCGGTGAAACCGAGAAGAATATCGACGCGGCTTTCGACGAAGCAGAAGCCAGTCACGCCATGCTCTTCTTCGACGAAGCTGACACTCTATTCGGAAAGCGAGGCGAAATCCAACGCGGCTCCGATCGCTACGCCAATCTCGAAGTAGGATTCCTGTTGCAAAGACTAGAGTCCTTTCCCGGCTTGGTCGTTTTGGCCAGTAACCTCAAAGATGACATTGACAGTGCTTTCATCCGCCGTTTCCAAGTCGTGCTGCACTTTCCTCGACCGCAGGCTCGCGAGCGACTCCGACTGTGGCAGATTGCGATTCCCCCATCCGCCCCATTGGACCCCAGTATCGACCTATCGAGCTTAGTACACATAGACTTAACCGGTGCAGGAATCTTTAACGCCTGCCATACCGCTGCTTTGTTGGCTGCCCAAGAAAACAGTGACATGATTAGACATGCCCACATTGTCGAAGGCATCGCTCGCCAATTCCATCGCGAATCACGCGTGATCAGCACTGCGGACCTCAACCAATTCTGTCAGACTAATCCTGCCCTGGTGAATTGATGTTCCATGAACCGATTCATAACCGCCGCACCCACTCAGCCACGACCAAAACTCCTGAGCACGCTAGTCGTGACGGCGATGATGCCCGAGTTCGGCCATCTGCAGTTCAGTCCGATCTATGCATAAGCAACTCTGATCAAAGTCGGCGTCTATTGAACGATGCATCGCTTACAGGCAACCAGGTGTTTGCCAACCAACAGTCGCTTTCAAACAGTGCCGTAAACTATTGTCTCACGCACGAAATCAAACTCTACGAAATCGAATCGTACTGCGAACCAGACACATGTGCAGCCGATCCGTTAGAACAATCGGAAGCAGATCTCGAGATTCCCGATGCTGTCGCTCAAGTTGACATCGATGAAGTCAAGTCGACCGACAAATCTATACCCTTGACCGAACAGACTTACGAGAGTCCTCACATCGATAGTACTGACGACGGCAATCTGGAGAGCGCAAGCCAACCAGCTAGTGTCTCCTCGCAGCAGACGACTACCCAGAGCAGACCAACAGTTTCGACCGCACCTACACAGAGAAGGGGACAACCACAAAGTAGGCTGCCTAGCGTCGCAGCCAGCGGAGGACTCGGTGACAGAGCGCTCGACGCTTGGCGATCGGCGGCAACTACCGCAGTAGCCGCTAACCCTGACGCCGAACTGCCAGCCGGAAATGAATCAGCGAATCCCGTTACTGCAAACGCGAAGGCGACAACCGCCAAACGCGAAGCCAATCGACCTGACTTTGAAGCCGAAATTCAGGCAACTCGAGCACCAATACCCGAGCAACCACAAAAGGACGCGGTTCTCGATACATCCACTGCCGAGGCAGCGGTCAAGCGGGTCCAGGAACTTACATCCAAAAGACTTACCGCCAAGTCCTTTAGTCCTATCGGTACACCACCCCGATACGAAAATCTGAATCCGCGTGATTACGTGCCAGCAACTGAGTTGCAGGCATTGCAAGACGTCGAAAACGCCTTGGCCAATCCGCAACTGTCCGCTACGGAACGCGTCAGCCTCACGGAAAGGCTCAACCAAGCCAGGGAGCGCATCGCTGCGATTGAGGAATCCGGATCGAAAGGTGAACCAACCACGTCAGTACCGCGCATTGAAGACGTGGGAGCTTCCTCATTGACTACGCCTGCGCCCGCGCAAAGCGACGTGATGGGTGATGCAATTGCCCGCGCCATCGCATCCATTGCAGGTCGTGGTGAGAGAATCGCGACAGCCGCCATGCAGCCGCTGACAGGTAGCCGAGAAATGCCAGAGCTAAGAAATCTGGCTGACACGAAGGTAAATCCCGTCGAAACTGAAATGCGAGCTGAACTCGAAGGCATAGCGACCGCGGCAGGCGTAACGGCCGAGACGTTAAAAGCCAAGATCGCCACACAAAAACAAAGTGCTGAAGCGCAACAGCGAACAAATAATGACGCGGTCGTTACTGCCGCCACTGCGGGTGCCGAGAAAATCTCAGCTGACGGAAACGCCGAACTTGCTTCTATTGCTGGAGTCAGGGTGGATGCTGACAAGGAGATTCAGGCCGCCCAGGACGCGGTAGCTGGACCACCCAGCACTGAGGCCATCGAGAAAAAACGCGACGAAATGTTGGACAAGGTCCGCTCTGCGGGAAGCGAAGTGCTAGCCGCATATCGATCAGCACTCGATAGGTTCAACGCTAAACTCGATGACGGAGCGAATCGACAGAAGCGAGATATTCAGTCTGCCAGTTCTAATCAACGAGCAGCCATTCGTCGACACTGGAATAATGATCCAGACAAAGGCGCTGTGGAAAGTCTGCCCACACGCAATTGGGAAATCAGCCGGAGTACACAAGTTGCCACCGAACTAGCACGGTTTAAGCGTGAAACCAAGCTTCAACACGATGGGTTCGTGACCGAATTAAATGACGAACTGTCAACAGCCCGTGACAACGTTCGCGACTGGGCAGCTCGACAGGATGGCCGCGAACGTTCTTGGTGGGAAAAACTGTGGGACAGCATACTGGACTGGGGGACGCAAGCCGTAGCCAACAACCAGGCCTGGGAAAGGCAACGAAACGCAGACTCACGCGATGCGATGGCAGGCGACCTCGACACATTGGCCTCTCTGCGCGACTTGCAATTGAACGGAAATGCACTAGAGCTAAACGCTCAATTGACTCGGCTAGATGTCGATCAACGCGCGCTGGCAATCGCCTATCTGCGTGGCAACGGTGTCGATAGTATTGGCTTCGTAGCTGAGTCAACCATGATTCGTATCATGCGGCGACGTACGACAGAGATGACGAAGACATTGCAAGACGAAGTGATTGCCAATTGGGACTGGGAACTGCTGGGCAGACTAGCAAGAGCGAAAAATCCGGAGTTTCAACCGAAAGTCATCGCCAACCAAGTGAAGGGATCTATCGCCGGATGGGGGACGAAAGAAGACAAGCTCTTTGCGGCGCTCGGCAAGGCTAAAGGTCCAATTGAGCGGACCGCCGTTGAAAAATGCTACCTAGCTACGTTCGGTATCTCCATGGCCGAAGATGTCGATGACGACGTCGACGGTACAGAATGGCGTCGCGCTGAAGCGCTGATGAAGGGCGATGATGTCGCCATCGCCGTTGCGACCATCAGGGACGCAGTCGACGGGATCGGAACAGACGAGCAAGCGATCAAATACGCACTCCGCGTAAAAACACCTGCAGAACTAGACGAGATCAAACGACTGTATTTCGAGACTCACGGTGTCGAGCTGGCCGTTGATTTGTCAGACGATCTCTCCGGTGAGGAGCTCGACAATGCCCTAGCCTTGGCCAACGGGGACGTAGAAACGGCAGACGCAGCGGACCTAGCCGACGCCATGTCTGGTCCAGGCACAGATGAAGAGAAGATCCAATCTGTGTACGACAGGATCCGCAGCGAAGTGGAAGCCGAAGCCCGAGCAAATGGCCTATCGGCTGCCGAAATGCGTGCTGAGATCAGACGCCGCAATGATGCGGTAAGCCGCGCCTATGAAATCAAATACCATCGCTCACTTCAAAACGATTTCCAAGATGACCTTGGGGGATCTGATCTAAGCCTTGCAAACGCTCTGCACAGTGGTGATACCACTGCCATCGATGCTGCCAAAGCCAAAGTCGAAGACGACTCCGTGGTTTATGCCAGTGACGACCGACTTGAAGCCATCGTCCGGAACCAGCACAAGAAAGCTGAGCTCGAAGTTACGCTCGATATGGGTGCCGAAAGAGCGCGCCTACGGGAACAGGTCAACGCTGGAGACATAACACCCGATCAATACCGATCTAGGATGGAAGAACTACAACGACGGAACACGCCGGAGTACCGCGAGCAACGAATCGCAAACCAGGCCCAGTCAAACATGGGCGCGCTCCAAGCCGAATATGGCAAGATCACTGGCCGCGGGTCTTGGGCCTTCGACTACATGATTCGCAAAAACACCATGGGCTACAGTACCGACGAGATCACCGCTCTGATCCAAGCCGGGGGTAAGTTAAGTGACGCCGACGAGATCTACTTTGCAATCGCTGGAGCGGGGACCGACGAAGAAAAGATCAAAGAGATTCTGAAAGGCAAGACGCCCGCACAAATCGCGGAAATTCGCGCTGCCTATGAGAGAACGCACGGCGAGGGCTCTTTTAACGACGACATACTCGGAGATCTATCGGGACGTGAGGATCTCGATACAAGACTCATTTTAGAGATGGGAGACCCTTCCACTTTTCCCCAACAATTGGCCAGCGAAACCGATCCCGTTAAGCGCACCGAGCTTCTTGCCAAAATGGAAAGGTATCTGGTCCGACGCATGGAGTTCGAGCAGACTGGCAGTATGGGCAGGTTGCTCTCTGGCCCCCTCGACCAGATGAACACCGCCGAACAGATGCAGGATGCGCTTGACGCAGCCAGACGTTATGATGCTGCCCTTGCAAATCCAGACAGCGACGAAGCAAAGGCGGCTCGAGAATCCTTCGATATGCAGTTTGCTGGCGCAGTAGAAGCGCAAGAACAACATCGCGAACAAATTGACAGCTACGCTGAAATCGTAGTACAGATCGGAGCCGCAGCTGCGGGAATCGCGGTCACCGTCGCCACGTTTGGCACCGCTGGACCCGTCGTCGCCATGATGTACGGCGCGGCGGCCGCAGCCGCCGCAGGCATGGCACTCAAAAGTGACCTCCGCGGTGCAGCCTACTCCTGGGAAGAAGCCGGTGTCGATGCCGCCGTTGGTGCCGTCGATGTACTGGCCGCCGGCGCGGGCGCCAGGTTTCTCGGGCCAGCCCTCAGTCGACTCGAAGGTGTCGCTCTCCGTTTGGCTGCGAAAACGGGAATTGAAAGTGCTGCTGCCAAGAAAATCATCGAGCTAGCACTGAAGGAGGCCGTGCAGAACGGTGTGGAAGCTATCCCAAGCGCCCTCACACAAGCAGCGCTGGACGACAAGATCTGGGCCTCCAATGATCCGCTCGGGGACTTTATAAAAGCTGGCTCGACTGCGGCTGCAATGAGCGCTGGCATCTCAGTGAGTATAGCTGGCTTGGGAGGTATCGCCCGTAAAGTAGTCAGCCCCAAAACACATGCAGAGATCGATATCCATTCCCGCGCCGAGCCATCCGCATCACCACACGAAGTCTCAACGCCAGCGCTTCCCGTTCCGCAGCCGGTTGATCTTCCACCAACCGTTGACCCAAAATCCCCAGTCGAAGTTCATCCAAATCAACCCTCGAGCGCCTCTGCGGAACCTCGAGCCCCCTCAAGCGCGGCCGATACCAATACGCCGAGAAAACGCGACCAAGTAGAAGTCGGCGACGCGTCAGCTTTGGATACGAAGCCGCCAAACTTGGACGATGCCCACACCAGAAAAATCAAACCCGAATCTGAACCCGACATCGAAGACTGGGGTGCCTGGCTGCCATCCGAGACGGTCATGCAGCCTGGCAATTCACGCTCAGCTGCTGACGCGCAGTCAATGTATGACAACTCCAGACTGGCTGACCCCATGCGGGAAGCGGCCATCTATCGCAATCCAACTTCGGGCGAGTTCATCGTCATCCAGGGGGAAGCGTCGACAGTGCATGTCGGCGGTGAGGCCCCCAACGCCAATCGTGCTCAGGCCTGGAAAGAAATTCTCAACCAGGGCAGTGATACTGGCAACTGGGAATTGGTAGCACACTCACATCCGGATGTGACACCAGGCAATGTTGCCCCAGCCAATCAATGGCCAAGCGGTGCCAATGGTGACATGGGCACGATGTACATAGAAGCAATTAATTCTGGGAATGCTCGCTCTTCGCGCATTGACTACAACCTCGATGGCAAGCCACACTATACTGACTTTGGTGTTGAGCCGGGCCATGAAAGCCCGTTCTGGGTTAGCAAACCCGACGGAAACGGTGGCCGAGAACTTCACCGATTCAAATCTCTCGAAGCCTACCATGAGTACATGGAAATGCACTTCGGTGCCGACCAAGGCTCCGTTCCACTCGATTTTTCAACCAAACAGCTCGACCAACTCGCCGGCCGCAGCCCAACCCCCATCTCTCCAACAACGCCCTCCGCTGCGAAGAAAACAGCGGACAATACCAAACCAGCCGCTCCGCCAGCCAAACCTACACAGATTTCATCACAGGGCGCAGGCACACAAGCTCGTCATCAACTCACAGAAGGTCAGCCGGCGCTCGCCAAAGTCTTCAACCACGAGCCAGAATTGCGCGCACGCTTTGACGCTGCGGTTAACGTCCTCGACCAGGCCGTGGGAGGAATGAGCGCAGGGGACTATGACGCGTTGGCAAAACTATTTGGTGCGACGACCAACGGAAGACGCTGGGGAAAGGGCCAACTTGATCAGCGAATCCAACTGCTTGAACAACTCGGTTCTGCTGCGACACAACAGCCCCGCCTGCTTGATGGCCATGGACAGGTCCAACGCCGCAAGTTGTTACAAAACGAGGGGCGGCAAGTCCTCGGCGCTTACGACGCGGGCTTTACCCATGAACATCAAGGCCGCAGCGTAAAGCGATCGCCTGAGTTAGAAGCTGAGATGAATCGACTTCGCGAAGTTATCGAACACCCTCCCAGCCTAACTAACGACCGGGTGGCAAACGCACTCGCGCTGGAAAGACTGCGACAAGAAATTTCGCGCGGAAGCGAAATCCTTCGCTCGCGGGGAGAGGGACTCTTCACCGCCGAAACTACCATCACGCCCACTCAGCAGCACGTCTCAGCATCAGACCTGACGGACCGTTTAAGAATCGCAACGGTCGACGTCCACGCTAGCGGTTCGCCTGGACAACCACTAGCTCGCAGCCTTCCTGGGATGGGGCTTGAGTCCTATCTGCTGACACCAAAGCAAATCGGCAAACTCCCAACGAAGCCGCGAAGTCTCGCCAAGCAGATTGCGAAGCTGCTCGCAGGATACCACCGCGCACACCTCGTTGGCCCAGGTTTTGGAGACGAACTATTTCCCGGTCTTATGCTTGCCCCGGGCGCATTCAACCTTGGCCCACAAAACAAGGGCATCGAAAAGATCATTAGGCTCATGCAGGAATCTAGACGGACACCTCATCTCGAAATCCATGGACGTGGCGAACGTCTTGCGATCCCGCTGCAAGACGGGTCATTTGAGCATGTAGATATCCTCCGCGAAGTTAGCTACGTAATTAAAGAGCCTGGTAAGCCGACCAAATACGTTAGCTTCGAACTCGCCCCGCCGCCACGCGGTGATTGGCGCCTCAAACGTAGCAATATTCCTGGGCTAGAAAAACATGGAATTGCTCCAACGTTGCTTGAAGATGAGTAGCCATGCGCTGGTACTACCCATCTCATCCGATGCGTGGGGGTCAATTCGCTCTCGGTTTAGATTCTGGGTTCACCTTGTCGAATCTCTCGTGTATTCGATACCCGTCTGGACTAAGGTGATGTTTGTGCATCAATTCGCTCAGGGCGCGACGGTGCTTGCCGCACATCCGCGCGGCTGCGGAAACATTTCCATTAGTGGTCTGTAGAGCGCGGTGCAGATACTGCTTCTCAAAAGCGTCAATGAATCGCTTCTTCAGGTCTTGAAACTCTTCACCGTTATGCTCGTTCAACCTCAAGTAGAAACTTACGAGGGATTCAAGATCTGCCGCTCCATTATCCGAGGTCTTACATGGCTTCTTTTTCAGGAGCGGTAAATCGTCAGGTTCTACCGGCCTCTGCAACTGCAGGCAGGTGAGGTAGTCCACGCAGTTTTCTAACTCGCGAATGTTGCCTGGCCATTCGTAACTCTTCATCCGTACCAAAGCATCATCGCTGAACTCAACACAGGGTAGATTGTATTCCTGTGACGCTTTATTAATGAAGACATCCACCAATTCGAGAATATCATCGGGGCGATCATGCAAGGCTGGAACTTTGATTGGCACGACCCTGAGCCGAAAGAACAGATCCTCACGAAACCGATCTTCACTGACGGCATTTTCCAAGTCAGCATTCGTTGCCGAAATGATCCGCACATTCGCGTGACGGAGCCTATTCTCACCCATTCGCCGATATTGCTTGTCCTGTAGAAATCGCAAAAGCTTGATCTGGCTCGAAACGCTCAACGAATCAACCTCGTCCAAAAACAAAGTGCCGCCTTCCGCTTCGTTCACCAGCCCTTCACTCTGCGGTCTAGCACCAGTAAAGGCGCCTCCCACGTGCCCAAACATTTGATTCTCGAGAAGCTCACCGGAAAGTCCGCCGCAGTTCACTGGCACAAATGCAGATTCGCTCCGACGACTGTGATCGTGCACAAATCGCGCGTACAGTTCCTTGCCTACACCACTCGGACCAACAATCAAAACCTCGGCGTCAGTCGCCGCAACTTTGCGAAGTTTTTCAACAATAGATTTATGTTCATTGCTGCACCCTCGAAGATCATTTGCTTGCATCGTCAGTCTACCCCGGAAGCGAACACACTGACCCCTGAACAAATCTCCCAAACCTGTTCGATGTCCCCATGTGCAAGCCTCGCACTATCGTCAGCAAGAGCGAGTGGCTTTCATTACGTGTTGTGACAGGTCCATTAAGTTTTCGATGAGACTTGAATAGTAATGTACTCTTTCTCTTCGCCATTTTCCAATCTTGACGTCTAGAATCGCCGTCCCCCCCGATAGCTCGAATCGCACGTCGCACGCAGGCAGTCCACGGCTCGCACGACTACACACGGCTTCGCTCAGCGTACTTCCCAAGCAGGTGGGAGTTGAGAGGATTCGGGGCCGTAGGTTTGCGAAACTACAAACCCACTAGCCTGCGAGGTGTAGAAGATCCGTCCATTGGACACGACCGCCCCGAGGCATTCACGGGAGTCGATCGCTGGACCGGTTGATACCAACTGGCCGTCTTTAGACAAGTCGATCATGTCCATGTTGGCTCCCAGCACAAAGGGCTCCGAGAGTGTAAAGCGACAGCAGGCGTAGTTCGTCAGAATACTAAACGTTACCTTGCCGTCTTCCCTGGCAAAGACGTTGCCCTTTCCGCGTAGTGCATTTGAGAAGATAAATCGTTCACCGACGCTAACTACGTTCAAGGCCGAAGTCACTGGATCTGACTGCCACAGCAGTTTTCCATCGGAGGCATCCAAACACCACACAAAGCGATCGTCTGTACCTGAGTTCGCTTGATTGTTACCGCCAATATAAATCCGGCCGTCGCGCGCGCTGAGCGTACACTTGGCCGTTACGAAGTAATCGTTCGTTTGCCAGATGATTTCGCCCGATTGCGGATCAAGACAAGCTGTCAACCCGTTGTTCTTGGTGGGCAGTCCGCGACGGGCACGTTGAGCCGCATCGTAGCCGAAGAAGACAGAGTAGAACAGTTTGCCGTCCAACACACAGATACCACAGTCATTGCCGCCACGCCCTTGGTCCGAAAAATCTTTCTCCCACAGAAGCTGGCCGGTTTGCAAGTCCCAGGCCCACACCCGCGGGTGATGATCCTTGGGATAATAGGGATTGTCGTTGGAATAGATCCAACTCATGATCTCTTTGCCATCCTTGGCCTCCACGGGCGTGCCCCCAAAAGTAAAGTACTTCTCGGAGCCCTGCGCTGCATATTCGCCCGATCCCGAGGCATAGATGGCGACGTTGCCCACCACCACAGGCGGAAACTGGCGACTCCAGCTAGGCGAACCCGTGAACGGAGCTTCCCATAACAATTCGCCAGTGGCTGCATCCAGACAACGGACGAAGGAGTGCTTGAGCCCAGCTTGTGGTACCAGCAGTTTGCCGTCGATATATAACGGCGAAGTGAACGATAGATACACGTCCGGCCAATAGCGGCGCCACAGCAACCGCCCTGTATCCTGTTCAACAGCCATAATCTGACCTTCGGCCGTATGCGTGTAGAGTCGACCACCTCCACAAACTGGCAGATGTTTCACCGTACCCTCCAGTCGACGCGTCCAGCGCATTCGCAACGGTGCGGCGAGACCTTGGTCGTTGGCATTGGTGCCAGCGAAGTTTCCATAGTTTGTGTACCAATCATATTTCGCACCCGCCAACGGTCCCGTGAGTGGACTTCGGATCGTCGCAAGTTGCAATTCTTCGGTTGGTAGTTCCGCCTTGCCATGGGGCGCAAAGACATAAAGGTACCCATCTTCACAACACACGAACAAACGTCCGTCTGCTACCGCCACCGGCGCACTGATGGGAGTATCGAACGCGGTCTTCAGAACTTTCGTCTGGCCTCCCTCAAGCGGTACGACTTGCACAGTGCCGTCCAAGCCTCCATAGATCACGTGCTGCTTGGTAAGCACCGGAGGACAGATCGATGCCGTACCGCATAGTACCTGTGGCTCATCATTGTCACTGCTGTGTCGACATAGTCCCAGTCCATGTTGTGGACGCACACGAAAGACATCGCTGCCACGGATACTAACGGGTGCAAAGCTCAGCAATCCTTCCATACGAATATTAGTCTCCGTCCCAGGCACAAACTGTCCCACTTGCACCGTGTCACCGTCAGGTCGCAGGATATCCACGCGCCCCGCGTTGTCACGACGATGCCATTGAACGTATACATTGCCAGCACGATCGACACTTTGGCCAAACGTCGCTGGAAACTCGTTGCCTGCCAGGTGCGGAATCTCACCTGTTGACCGCAACCGAGCTTGCGTGCCTTCGTCTTCCACAAATAATGTGCGGCCACCAGCAGGGATCACCACCGTGTGCCCCATCAGACAGATGTCTCTCGAACACACAAAGTGATCGCGCCATGTGACGCGATCTCCACGAAACTTCACCCAGTCGGCACCATTCCAACGATTACCTTGAAAACCGATCACCTCCGTCACAAAGTCCCATTGCCAAGCAACTTTTCCGTCCGGATGCAAAGCGTAGACCTGCGAACCCAACGTTGCGAAGTACACGCGATCTTCACCGACCACCGGCGTACTAAAGATGGGCTCCGCACAGTCGATCTCGGCCACGACAGCGCCCGTATGGCGATCTAACACGTAATACAGTCCAGCGGACGTGCCAAAGTGCAAGTACTTGCCAGCAATGGCCGGCGAACTAACGTTGTTGCAGTTTTGACGACCTCCACGGCTGGCAAACTTCCAGTGAACATTCAGGGTGGCTACATCCAAGCACCATGCTACTCCAGCGCCATCCACCACATATACGTTCCCGTCGGCGACTACTGGAGCCGTATAAATTCCGTCACTGAGTGCTCTCGAGTTCTGGAGGCCTAAATGATCAATGGCGATATCGCGATCATCGGCATCGCCCGAGTGGCCCGCATCAAACTGAAACTGTGTCCAATCATCACCAGTCGCCGCACTTGCCAACAGAGCCATTAGGCTGAACAACGCGATTCGTAACATGTCGTTCAATTCGTGGTTAGAGTATTAGGTCCGTTCGCGGTAATAGCGAGTCTCACTTAAACCCGCAGATCCCAATTTTGCGATTCACGATATATTGTAACCTATTGATATTGTAGCCTCTTGCGAACTTGTGGCTTTACCGCTTGGCACTACGGTAAGAGCAACTGCGACCAACTACGCGGTTTCATAGATAAGTCATGTGTCGACGGAGGTCAATCGTTGAATCCTTGAATCGGATACCATTAAGACGATTGTACAGGTCTGCGGGAATTTCGCTGACTGAACGAGGTCGAGCGAATGTAATACGTAATGTCGCGTCGTCATTGACGAACTCCAACCCACGCAGGAAAGCAGAGCTCTGATCCATGAACAACGCATTGATTCCGTGTTCCGACTGCTTGAATCTGACTTCCGTCCAGCCGTTCTCCTGATCTTCTTTTGGCGGAAAAAAGGCCTCGGGGCGGCGTAGAAACTCGCCGTGCGTCCAGCCCATCAACCCCGCAGGGTCAGTAAGATAGGCGAGGTACTCAATCATTTGGTAGTCGGTCACTGTGCCGACGATGCCATGCGTTTCACCTGTGCGCCATTCATATGCTTTGCCATTCTTCACGACCAGGTTCCATAGTTGGGATACAGAGCCGTCCGCGGGCGGAGAGTAGATGACGCATAATTCTCCGGACTTGTAATAGACGTCCGCATATTGCGATTTTTTCCCACCCAATGAACCGTCGCAGCGAATGTGCGTCACTCCTTCTCGATCAAGCAGTGCGCTGAGGCGTTTTAATTTTGCCCGATGTTCCTTGTTTTCGGTTTCGTCGTTCTTACGTAAACGTACCGCTTGAACAATTTCTTGCCAGCGCATCGAAGACAACTCTTCTTCCGACTTACGTGGTGCTGATTGCTGTTGGGCAAGAGTCGCTGAACTCACGACAATACAAGACATACAACCCAGAAAAAAAACGATTGGAATTCTCATCACAGCGGCCTCCTGATTTCAACGCGCGGTTTGGGCAAAATCATCACATTACCTCGAAACTTCGAACGGCCATCACGTTAAGCGGCTCAGACGGCAGAAAGCTTAGTTATCACTTCGCGTCTCCATACTTTTGCCAATTCATCGATTTGTTTGATGAATGCATCTTTACCTGCAATGTAATCCGCCATCGAATGTGGATGCCTGTCCGCGAGTTCAAGTTTCAGCTTGGAATAGCGTGCCGCCCAGTTGGGGTGAGCAATCATGAAGTCACGAAATGCTAAATGGCGTTCAATCTGCGCGCTATCGCACGCATACACATGAACGTGTTGAATTCGTGTACCGTTTCGGCTGTCTTTCCGAAAATAGCGTCGTTTCAGAATTCCGTATTCCCCTTTGACCTCGTAACCCAGGTCCTCCATGGCTTGGTTGCGAGCGTCAACTGAGTTGATGTCTTGTACGACAATCAACATGTCGATGATTGGCTTCGCAACGATGTTTGGGATGGCTGTACTACCGATGTGATGTGCAACCGTCGCATTGGTGCCTAATGCATCCAGCACCATCGCGGATGCAGCGCAAAATTCCTCGCCCCAGGAGGGGTCATACTGTCGTACGACGACACTCATTTCATTCACACTCAGTTAGGCCAAGACTGCTCGAGCACTTCGCCAGCATGCTCAGCAACCGGCGCTTGTGACTTCCAGTCCTCCAAAGTGAACAGACAAAAATGTGACAATTGCGTTTCTCGCGACAGCTCTCACTCAACCCCGCCAATCCTAGTTTCGCGATTCACCTACGGATTATTGTAACTTTTCGCGAACTCGTGGCTCTACCCTGTCAAACAGAGAGTAAAAACCAACGTCCGGACGAGAACTGATGCTCAAATCCAAAATTGGCAGTCCCAATCGAGTTAACCAACGCCACAAGGACCCATCATGTTCGTCTTAGCTGTCCTATTTGGCAGCGTCGTTGGTTTTGCACTCGGTTTGACCGGCGGCGGTGGCGGCGTATTTGCAGTACCGCTGCTGGTCTATGGTCTGGGGATTGCTCCACGTGAAGCCGTAGGCATTTCGCTAGCAGCAGTTGGAGGAACGGCTCTTTTTGGTGCTGCCCCACGTCTATTGCATGGCGAGGTGGAGTTGAGAACCGGACTGCTGTTCGCCGTGGCGGGCATGTTGGGTGCGCCCATCGGCTCGTACTTGTCAAAGCATGTGCCCGAGAACCTATTGCTGGTAATGTTCGCTCTGCTGATGCTCGTTGTCGCGCAACGGATGTGGTCCAAGGCGCGTAACCCTGCATTACCCAGTGGTGTATGTTCAACTGAAAATGCGGCGTCCTTGGATCGAAGCGCTTGTCAGCGCGACCTGGATGGCAAGTTACGGCTGACGTCTCGCTGCGCTCGACTTCTGGCATTCGTGGGACTACTGACGGGAGTACTGGCTGGCATGTTTGGTGTTGGCGGCGGTTTTGTAATCGTACCCGCCTTAGTGATCTTCAGTGGTATGGCCATTCACCGAGCCGTCGGAACTTCACTATTTGTAGTCGTGCTAATTAGCATCACTGGTGTTGCATCGCATATCGCGGCTGGAAGTGAGCTATCGCTGGAGACAGCCTGGCAATTCATGCTTGGGGGCTTTGTGGGCATGTGGCTCGGCGGCATTGTCGCCAAAAGACTGCAAGGTCCGACGCTTCAAAGAGTTTTCGCGATCGCAGTCGTCCTCGTTGCCGCATTCGTCATTATTAAAACCACCATACTTTATAGTTAGGGACAAAACATGCTACTCAAATATTTCTACGACGATAAACTCGCCCATGCCTCCTACATGGTCGGATGCCAGCGTGCGAAGGTTGCCGTCGTCGTCGATCCAGGACGCGATATCGAGCCTTATCTCCAGATGGCTGAACGCGAAGGCGTAAAAGTGGTCGCTGTCGCCGAAACACATATCCACGCCGACTATGTATCTGGTGCTCGCGAATTGGCAGACCGTGTTGGTGCCAAACTCTATGTCTCCGATGAAGGCTCAGCCGAGTGGAAATATCAGTACTTGGATAACTATCAAAGCCAACTCCTTCGCGATGGCGATCATTTTATGGTTGGGAACATTCGCTTCGATGTAATGCATACGCCGGGACATACGCCCGAAAGCATTTCGTTCGTTTTGACTGACCAAGGAGGCGGCGCCGACAAGCCAATGGGCATTTTCACCGGAGACTTTGTGTTCGTGGGCTCGATTGGACGTCCCGACCTGCTCGAAGAGGCCGCTGGTCTAATGGGAACCGCTGAATCCGGCGCTCGGGAACTGTTCAGGTCGGTAGAACACTTCAAGTCACTTCCCGATTACTTGCAGGTTTGGCCGGCCCATGGCGCTGGCAGCGCATGTGGCAAGGGGCTCGGCGCTATCCCGTCTTCGACCGTCGGCTATGAAAAACTATTCAATCCAGCTTTACAATTTACGGATGAAGAAGAATTTGTACGTTACATCTTGGCTGACCAGCCTGAAGCTCCCAAATACTTTGCCGTGATGAAGCGAGTTAACAAGGAAGGTCCCCGGATCCTGGGCGAAGGTCACCAACATAAGATGCTTGACATCGGTGAATTGACAACGGCCATCCGTTCGGGGACGGTTGTCGATTTGACCCCCTCCGCACAATATGCCAAGGGTCATATTCCCGGCACGATCAACATTCCACTGCCGTTGTTGGCGGCCTGGGCTGGCTGGCTACTAGACTATGATCGTCCGACGTACCTGATTTGCGAGCCCAAGCAGCTAGAAGAAGCTGGACGTATTTTGCATAAGATTGGCGTTGAAGTGATTTCGGGTGCCTTCGATGCAAGCCAAGTACGATCGTCCGGCATGGCAAACGAAGTCTACTCGACTGGTACACCCTCTGAACTCTTGCCAGCCATCAAAGCTGGCCATGTACAAGTGATCGACGTGCGCTCCAACGAGGAATGGAATGCAGGGCACTTGCCGCAAGCCGAGCATCGATTCTTAGGAAGACTGCCGCGCGACCTCGACGAACTGCCGCGAGATAAGGAAATGGTCATTCTCTGTCAGGGTGGCGCTCGCTCCGCAATTGCCTTAAGTATCCTGCAAGCGGCTGGCTTCAAGAACGTTATCGATTTAACTGGCGGCTACGGAGCTTGGAAAAGTGCTGGACTGCCAAGCGTTCAGCCGACGTCCAACCAACCGGCGTTGAGCAGCTAAGCTTTTCCACCACTAGACATTACGCGATGTGTGCTCATCATATGACAAGGCATGGCTCCAAACGCACGTCGTCCAGGGGTCATGGCTGCCTGTCGATAACCAAGAGGGACCAAGACTTGAAGAACAAGAGTAAGGACAAATGAGTTGGATTATGCAGCCTTGGCCGTGGTGGCTTTCGGGCATCCTGATTGGATTGACCGTTCCACTACTCTACATTCTAGCGGGAAAAGCATTCGGAATTTCGACCAGCCTGCAAGAGGCGGGCGCAATGTGTATGCCGAACAGCCAGCTTGAATACTTCCGGAAATTTGATCGCAGATCGAATTTCTGGACCATTGTTTTCGCTGGGGGCATCGCGCTGGGTGCGCTGATTGCATCGCGACTACTGTCTGAAGATCCCGCAAATCTACTTCCAAATTCCTACGCTACCGTTAGCGGAGGAATCAAACTGCTCGTTGGCGGATTTCTGATCGGTTTTGGTACACGGTATGCCGGAGGATGCACCTCGGGGCATTCAATTACGGGCATCTCCAATCTCAACTGGCCGAGCCTCGTGGCTACGATCTTCTTCTTCGTTGGCGGCCTCGCGGTGACTTGGGGGCTAGGAAACCTGATTTTCCCAGCGCAATAACTTCCCCAGCGTAAGCACGGAGACCGACCGATGAGCCAGAATGAAAGAAACGAAGTGCAGAACCAAAATACAGATGCAAAAAACACTGCGTTAGGCATGTCGCCAATCAACTATCTGTTCGTACTGCTGATTGGAGTATACCTTGGCATCCTATTTATCAAGTCCGAGGTGGCACGTTGGGAACGCATCCACGATATGTTCTTGTTCCGTGAAGCGCATATGTATCTCATCATCAGCGTCGCGATTGGTGTAGCAATGTTCTCAATGTTAATCATCAAGCGATTTGAAGTGAAATCGCTCGACGGCAAGAAGATTACTTACGAACCCAAGCCGTATCACACAGGCGTGATTATCGGCAGTATGATGTTTGGAGCGGGCTGGGCGATCACCGGAGCTTGTCCTGGACCAATCTACGCTCAAATTGGTTCAGGCGAGTGGATGGCTCTGTTGACGCTGGCCGGAGCCATGCTTGGCATGTTTAGCTACGCAGCGTTGAAGCCCAAATTACCGCATTGAACAACCGCACTTTACTTTCTCCCATCGTACTCTTACTGATCACCACTGGTAACTAAGAAAGTCTACAACAATGAGAACAGCAATCATGCTCTTGACATTGGCGGCCACCACAGGCTGCATGCTCGACGCCCCCACGGCAACATCTACATCTACTGCCAGCGCCCCAGACTCGGCCAATCCAGACTCGGCAAGTACAGACACTGCGACGTCGGACTCGGCGACACTGGACACTTCCGCATTGGACTCTACCGCACCGTCAGCGGAAACAGGGTCCGACAGCGAAGCAGACACGATTGTAATTGACGTGCGTAGCGAGTCCGAATGGGAATCTGGCCATGTTAGTCAAGCCTTTCACATTCCCCATACTGAAATCGCGGAACGAATTTCCGAAGTCACGACGGACAAAGCAGCCAAGATCGTGCTCTACTGTGCAGTTGGCGGACGCGCCGGAAAAGCCAAAACCGAACTTGAGAAGCTCGGCTACACCAACGTCGAAAACGGTGGCGGTTATGACGACGTCAAAGATCGCTTTTGATAGATTCGGTTACATCGATGAACTCGCCATCGGTCGTCGCATTTAAATACAATTGCGACTATCAGCGCATCGCGTGATAGGTGAGCTTCCCAAGTCGATGCGCCTATTCGGTTTCAGCGGCTGTCTCGACGATTTTCTCTTCCGCATCCTCTAGTTCAGTGGCTTGGCCTTCCATGACAATTTTTCCATTCAATGGCTTACGAGGCAGTTTTTCGTCGCGCATGGCCGTGTGGTAAACAAACGATGCCATAATGATCGAAGCCTGCTTGACGTCGTCCTCCTGAATGCGATCGAACACGTCCATACTAGAGTGGTGTGTGCGAGTATTGTATTCAACCTCATCCTGAATGAATTGAAAGCCGGGAATGCCGATGGCATCAAACGATTGATGGTCGGTACCACCCGTATTAGCAACCGAGATGGTCGACGATTCCATGTCGGTGAAAGGGGCTAACCATTTGCGGAAGGTTGTGCGCAGTTGTTCATTGCCCTGCATGTAAATGCCGCGAATTCTGCCGGTGCCGTTGTCCAAGTTGTAATAGGCAGAAATCTTTTCTTGCTCAGGCTTGAGCTCGTACGTCGAAGCGAGTGGGCGTCCACCTTCTTGGTTGAATGTTCGTTTTCCAAAGTGCTGTTCGACGTAAGCTCGTGATCCCAACAAGCCTTGCTCTTCGCCTGTCCAGAGTGCCAAGCGAATGGTCCGACGTGGAGCCACGTCGATGGCCTTCAGGATGCGAATCGCCTCCATGGCGACGCCACAGCCCACGGCATTATCAGTTGCACCGGTACCGGATTGCCAAGAATCGAAATGGGCTCCGAGCATGACTACTTCGTCCTTCAAGTCCATGCCAGGAATCTCAGCTATGATGTTGAATGAATTGGGATCATCATCATAGAACTGGCAGACGATGTCGACGTCCAAGGTCGGCTTAATACCCTTTTCGAGCATGCGTACAAGTCGGTTGTAATGTTCGGCCGCAAGCACAGCTTGTGGAATCGCGAAGCCTGCGTCAGCGTGCCAAGGTCTGGGGCCACGACTAAAGCGACTGCCCTGTTCTCCCTGGTCACTGCTATTGCGCGGCATTACGACAGATGCGACAAACACGTTGCCGCCATCACCACGACCTGGCTCGAGCACAACCGCAGCTCCTTCGTCAAACGCCATTTGCCATTTATCGGCTTGCAGTCTCGCGGCAGCGCGTGGGTCCAGCGGTTGCATTGCCTCAGTAGGTTTCTCTGTAGGTTTTTCTGGGGGTTGAGGCGGCTGCTCTGGTGGTTCAGACTCTTTAGTCTCGTTGGTCTCTCTCGCCGGGTTTTCGCTCACCTTCGTCTCAGCCGCTGGCGGCACTTCGGTCGCCCGCGATTCATCTGCAGGAGTGGTGGGAGTCGGAGATTCCGCGCCGCTGGGCGCGGATCGACTCGTATTGCTTGATCCACCGCCATCGGGCCCGCCACGACTCGCATCGCCAGCACCGCCACGACCTCGTCCGCCGCGACCAGATTCGCTTCTTCCCCCTGGCTCGCGAGACTCAGGCGGGTTGGCGTTCGCCAAACGCAAGAGGTCTTCTTCTGTCTTGCGTTTCGCGGGCGGGTCGAATAACGCTTCTAATTGCCGTGGCGGACTAATTAACACAATGGCCCGACCTAGTTTTCCACGGTACTGCTCTAACTCTTCAGGCGTTTGAGCGTCCAGATAGATCGGGACGCCGCGCACCGAACGTGTCGTGCTGGGTGACCAGGCTTTCACATGCGCAATGATGGGCGAATAGACGGGTTCGACCATATTCACACTGCAACTCTCCAGTGTCCACCCGCGTCCGAATGGTCCCCAGGATTCCAAGTGAGCATTCTCCAAGCCCCAACCCGAAAGCTGCTCTAAGGTCCAATTGGCTGCCTTCTTGGCATAAGGCGAACCCGTCAGTCGCGGACCGTGAACGTCAGTAAGATAGCTAATGGTCTCCATGACCTGTGATCGCTCAAGTCCTTCCTGTTTGATTTTGTCGACCATCGCTTGGTCCACCGTATCCACCGACTGGCCAACCGAAGACAGCGAAAAAGAACAAGCTACCCAAGGCCAAGGGCAAAGAACAAGCGGTCAAGCGCATAGTGTTTTCCATTCCCAAAAAATGTCATCAATGGTAAACAATCAAGCTTGGCGGGGTATTCCATCTCGATCAACCGGTAGTAAGAGAGTATGAGTTGTGGCCTGCCAAATAGCTACACCCATAAACACACCATGAGCCAGATTGTCCAACAAGGGCCTCTTGCGGCAACGCTGTTTGGTTGTCGCGCATCGCTGCAAGGCTGCCCGTCGGATCTCAAGCCTGCCGAATTCTAGTATCCATTGGCAAGTCGGATTCCTGAAAACTGCCAGCGTGCTTCTGCCGGGAAAAAGTTGCGATAGGTCGGGCGAATGTGTGACGAAGATGTGGCTACGCTTCCACCACGCAACACGTATTGGTTGCACATAAATTTCCCGTTGTATTCGCCGATCGCTCCCTCTGGAGGGCGGTAGCCGGGATAGGCTTGATAGCTACTAGACGTCCACTGCCAAACTGCTCCACCGAATCCAGCGCACGCAGATGTAGGATGAACCGCTCGTCCGTCGCCCAACAACCAGTCCGCAAACTGGCCACCTTCGACGCCCTGGCAGCCCGTTGCTTGGCAGGCAACCTCCCATTCTGACTCAGTCGGTAAACGCTTGTTCGCCCAACGCGCGAACGCATCAGCTTCAAAATAGCTAACGTGGCAGACAGGCCAATCGGGGTTAATTTCAGTCAGCCCCGCTAACGTAAATTGCATCCATTGTCCCGCGCGTTGAATCCAGTAAAGTGGTGCCTTCCAGCCATATTCTTGCACTGCATTCCAACCAAGCGACAACCACAATTCGGGGCGCTCGTATCCTCGATCGTCGATAAACTCGATGAACTGCCTACAAGTGACCAAACCTCGAGCGATTGCATATGCGGGCAAGAAGACCGTGTGGCAAGGACGCTCGTTGTCGTAGCAGAATGTTTCTGAATCATGCCCAATCTGATATTGGCCCTCACAGAATTCCATAAACGAATCATCGAGCGGTTCACCCGGAGCGAATGGAGCCGCCGCGTAGACCGGCCACAGCGGATTTGCAGCTAGCGCATGTTTAATGTCGGTTAGTATCAGTTCCTGATGCTGTTGTTCGTGGTGTAATCCCAATTCAACCGTCGCTTGATGTTGACGAAGGAACTCGGGAGATTCCAAGCGATCTACGAGCTCTTGATCGACGTATTGTCGGTACTCGCGTATACCTGCCAAGTTGGGGCGCGAAATCATTCCTCGTTGAGGCCGAGGGAATTGCTTACCAACAGCGTTGTAGTAAGAGTTGAAAAGATAGGCGAATTGTTGGTTGAATTCACGGTAACTTGGGTCCCGCTTGAGCACAAACTCCTCAAAGAACCAAGTCGTATGGGCTAGATGCCATCGCGTAGGACTTGCATCCTCCATCGATTGAATCATGCAATCCTCCGCCGACAACGGCCGCGTGATCCGATCGGTAAACTCGCGAACTCGCTTTAGCCGGTCGACAATTTGCAGTTCGGCGACACTCATTTGGAGTCCTGTTGGGGCACACAACCCTGGGCAAGAAACTTAGGCGAATACTGGATTATGTCTCCATTGCTTCCAACACCAAGTGCAATACGGCGAATAAACAATCTTCGTCAGTCCACTCTTTGTGCAAGCTGAAGCCATACTGGGCTGCCAACTTCGCAAGTTCTTGAACACTGTACTTGTGAGAATACTCTGTCAGAATAGCTTCGTCGGCCGCAAAATGAAACACCTCGTCGCCGATGGTAACCGACTGATTCTCCGAGCTAACGATGGACATTTCGATGCGGTGTGCATGGTCATTGTAAACGGACTGATGCGAAAAACGGTCAAGATCGAAGTTTGCATCTAGCTCTCGGTTGATTCTAGAGAGCAGATTCAGATTAAACCTTGCTGTCACTCCCTCAGCATCATCGTAGGCAGCGACGATCGTATCGACGTCCTTGCGCAGATCAATTCCGATGAGCAATCCGCCCTGCGAGCCCAGCATGTTCGACATGGTCTCAAGCATCATGCCCGCCTCATCTGGCTCGAAGTTGCCGATGGTCGATCCTGGAAAATACAGCGCTACGTGAGAATACTCCCGCTGCGGAGTCGGCAGCGAAAACGGCGTCGTGAAATCGGCCACCACTGGTAGAATCTCAATTTCTGGATAACTGGACTGAAGTTCTTCCGCTGTGCTAAGCAAATATTCTTCGGAAATATCTACGGGCGCATAAGCTATAGGGTCGATGAGGGCGTCCAGCAGAATTCGCGTCTTGGTCGAACTGCCACTACCAAACTCAACCAACATTACTTCCCGGTCCACTTGAGTGGCAATTGACGTAATGTTGTCGCGCATGATCGCGAGTTCAGTTCGTGTCAGGTAGTATTCGTCCAGCTCACAGATTTCATCAAACAGGCGCGAGCCCGTTTCATCGTAGAAATACTTGCACGGTAGCGTTTTCTGTCGGCGGCCAAGCCCCTTGAGCACATCCGCTCGAAATTTTTTGATGGCCAGAGTTTGGTTGTTCATGATCGAAAGCATCCAGAGTGAATAGACGGTTCGCCTCAGGTTGAGTCGTAAATCCCCGACCGTCTAGAGGTCGAAACAATGAGTTGTCCAAAATTCAGGTAACCGTTTACGATGTGTCGACTTGTGTGACAGGGTCGGGAGTCTTTTCAGCCTAAATCGCTTGACCCATTAACAACCACATTTTCCTACCAGCGGCATCTCCTCAGTGGCGGGCGCCGCAGAAAAGACTCCCGACCCTTTCCTGTCGACTCCAAGTTCGTGAACGGCTACAAATTCAGTTGGGAGTGATGTGCATCTTGCGGTACTCGCCAGGGGACAGACCAACCTCGCGGCGAAAGGCGGCTCCTAAATACTCGGAATGCTCGAAACTCATACGTTCGGCAATCTGATGCACCGTCAGTGCTGTGTCGCGAAGCAGTTCCTTGACATGATTCATGCGGACGCGCTGAATCTCTTCATGGGGCGTATGTCCAACCAATTTACTAAACCGATGTTCGAGCGCCCGCCGCGAAATATGAATATCTTGCAGAATATCCTTCACCCTAATGTTGGCAAAAGCATGCCGTCTGATGAATTGTAGCGCCAAAGCCACCTCTTCATCTTCGATAGCTACCGAATCCGTTGAATCGCGAAGCTGAATTCCCAGTGGCTGCGTGATTAGCGGCACATCAGCGGCCACGGTTTCGCCAGACATCATTCGATCGAGTAGACTTGCCGCTTCATAGCCCGTCCGCTTTGTATCGGGAATAATGCTGGAAAGCTTCGGTTCCGACAATTCACAGATCAAGCGGTCATTGTCCACGCCCAGCACAGCAACTTCGACCGGTACATCAATATTCAATTGGCGACACGCATCCAACACCTCCTGGGCTTTGAAATCGTAGCAACCCATGATTGCAATAGGACGTGGAAGAGCCACGATCCAATCCATGATCCGCCGTTTTTCTTTCAAGGCATTGTAGGTTGCGTCATAACGCGCAACTGATTGATGCTCAAAATAAGTGCATCCAGCGGTCTGAGCAAAGTTTCGAAAGTAGAAGCAACGCTCCGCCGACCATTGAAATCCGGCATCGCCACAGTATGCAAGATTGCGAAATCCGCGTTGCACAAAATGTTCTACCGCGAGCTGTGAGATTGCTTCATCGTCAGTGTCCGCCCACGGGATTCCCTTGATGTGTCGCGCGGCGCTCAAGTCTACAACTGGAACACCGCATCTCTTTAGTTGTCGGCCAATCGTATCGGTTTCGATTCTGGCGATCACACCATTACCCGCCCAACCGCTCAACCAACTTGGCGGAGGAGCTCCGCGTTCTTGTTCCGTCAGGTAAACGGACCAGTTTCCGTGCTCCTTGGTATACGCGATCACACCCTCGAGCAAGCCACGGCTGTAGCCGTTGGAAGTTTCTATCAGCAGTGCAACCGATTTTCGCGTCATCAGCTACAAACCACATAAACGTGGTCGATGGGAGACACGCCTAGCGTGGTCCAGACAGGCTTCAACATAACGCGGACGGAGCCTCATTCCGTTTGTAGTGGAAGGCGGTCTCTCCGCAATGTGAGATCGTTGCGGAGAGACGCGTCCATGGGTCGCTGCTTTACATATTAATCGCGTATTCTTTACGACTTTCGCGGGAAAGAAACGCATTGGCTTCTTCGTCACCAATGATCTCACGCTTGGCTGGATCCCAATTCAATTCACGCCCAAGCCGAATAGCGATATTTGCCAAGTGGCACGTTTCGAGCATTCGATTGTGCGTAAAGACATCCGAAATCGGCTGCTCGCGCGAGCGAATTCCAGCAATGAAGTTGTCAGTGTGATTTTCGCTTACCGGACCGCCGTAAACTTTTTCTACGGCATCCTCAGGTAACGGATTGCTTTCGAGATCCTCAACGGGCTTACCAGCCAGTCTTCCGCGGTTAACAAAAAACCGTCCTTCTGTTCCTTCAAACAGAATTCCATTATCTCCTTCGCTCGTGATGATCAATGGAATATCGCCGGGCATGTTCGCGTGGATCTCAAACTTTGTGGGCGAATTGTACCTATCGGCGACCTGCGGATAACCCTTCGCATAATCCACTGGAAGTGAATAGCTAACTGGCGTCACTTTATTGGGTCCGGTTTCGCTCGCCCCCAAAGCCCAAGTAGCAATGTCCACGTGGTGAGCTCCCCAGTCATTCATCTGGCCACCAGAGTACTCGTACCAATTACGCCATGCGTAGTGACAATTGGTGAAGAGTGGTACGCCCCCACCGTAACCGGTTCGCATCTCGGGCAACGCACGGTAGGGCACTTCGGGCGCTGGCCCGAGCCACATGTCCCAATCTAGACCTTCGGGAACTTCGATAGCTGGGATCACCGGCGAACCAGTGGCTCCACCAATGCCACATGTTACCTTGCGAAGCTCACCGATGCGGCCATCTCGGATCATCGCGATCGCCTTGAGGAACCGCTGGTCGTTCTCCGTCCGTTGCATCGTTCCAACTTGAAAGACTCGACCAGTCTGCTTGACGATCTTCTCGATCAGTTTGCCTTCATCAATGGTCAACGTTAGCGGTTTTTCGCAATAAACATCTTTGCCAGCCAACATCGCTTCGACGGAGATCTTGGTATGCCAATGATCAGGAGTAGCGATCATGACTGCGTCGATGTCCTTCCGATCGAGTACCTCGCGGTAGTCTTTGTAGCCATCGGCCTTTTTACCAGTCTTCTTCTCGAGCTTCGCATTTGTTTCACCTAATACGGTCGCGTCGACATCTGCAAAGGCGGCAAAATCCGCGAATTTCGTCGACTTGTCCGTGATCGTCCAACCTTGGTTTCGCAATCCGATGGTCGCGAAAACTGGTCGTTCATTGGGGGAGTCCTGACCACGAGTGACGGCACTCGTTCCCATAAAAACGCCAACTGCGGTAGCGGCACTTGAAGTCTGAAGAAAACGGCGACGACTAACTGATCGTTTGGAAGTCATTTTGAATCCTCTCGAGGAAACCAGGAAAAGTGCAGGAGATAAAGTTTGGCAAGACCGGCACCAAATGGCCCCGCGACATGCAGATTACGACGACGAAGTCGGTGACGACGTGCAGATCAGCCTTAAGCAACCCTCGTTAGTGTAGCGGAAGTTGACAGGCAAAGGACCGTTTCTCCACGTGAAATTACTCCGTGGTCAACAGTGTACTCGCTCGCTCGCGAGCTTAGTAGTCCCAGCCACCGCGTCGCAATGCATGCCATTTTTTACTAGCGACTGTAAGTCCGCAGCGTTACCCAACCTTAGTGACGAGAGCAGCGAACGATCGGCGAGTAAGCTCGAAGGGTGCTTCGACTCCCAGCCCGCAAAGCAAGCCGTTTCGCGACTGAATGGCATTAAAGTAAATTCAACCCCCACAAACGCCCAGTTGACCACATTTAGGGTGCGGAACCCGCCAACCGCTCGCAGGTTATTCTTTCCTGATGGTGCGAAACCGTCAAAGGCGTCCCCACCTACTCTGGTTTGTGCGTAGTGCGTCACGGTTGATGCTCCCTGCCAGGCCGCCCAGTACAATGTGAAATTCCTCTATTAAGCTGCGCAATTCTTCATTGAATACACTGTTCCTAGCGTTAGAATCACGACTCGAAGCGATAAGTTCCAGCACACCAATTCAGAGCTTTCTTTTCTTGCCAATACCTCTCTTGGAGACGCTTGCGTAATTGGAAATTGCCGGAGAGTCTGCCTCGACGAGAGCAGAGCCTTTCGCGGCGCTGTAGCTGGAACGATAGATCGTCGCTGATGCTCCCACAAATTCGTGACGTTATGAAATTGGATAGATAATCATGTTGTCTCGCTTCAATATTTACGTCGCCGCCGGACTCCTGTTCGCGGTATCGACACTTCCCAGTTGGGCAATGGACGAACAAGACGATCGGCCCAATCGCGAGTTCAAGGTCCCTGAGATGAGCCCGCCGACAATCGACGAGGCTCAATTCAAGTTCACAGACGTGGCGCTAAGATTCCCAACTATACACCTGGAGCTCAATGGGGAACCCAAGACGCGCCACTGACTCTGATGCAAGACCCACTACCGGCCGAAGAGTCGATCAAAGCATACTCATTGCCCAAAGGTTTTGGCCTTTCACTATGGGCGAAAGAGTCGAACGAAAACTGGCCCGCTGCTGCCAACGCATCAGCCAGTCTCGCTGGTTTGCAGGGCAAGCCGATTGCCATGAACTGGGATGAGCGCGGCCGGTTGTGGATCTGCGAAACACTGGACTATCCAAACGAGCTGAAAACAGAATCTGGGCGTGGACGCGACCGCATCAAGATTTGTGAAGATACGGACAACGACGGCCAAGCCGACAAGTTTACGGTGTTCGCCGAAAATCTGAGCATTCCCTCGACACTGGTTTGCTACCGTGGTGGCGTGATCGTGCAGGATGGTCAAGTTACCGTTTACCTGAAAGACATCGATGGCGATGATAAAGCGGACTTTCGTCAGGAGCTGATCACCGGCTGGGCAATGGGGGATACGCACGGTGGAGTCAGTAATTTTCAATACGGGCCCGACAACTGGATTTGGGCCATGCAGGGCTATAACAATTCGGAGCCCGTGATCAATGGCGAAGCACAGATGCGCTTCCGCCAAGGATTCTGGCGATTCAAAGTCAAGTCCGGTGCAGCCGACCAGACCGCTCCCGCCTTTGCCATCGACGCGTCAGGCAGCGTGTCGCACACGCCTACCGATGCATTTAATGACAATACGATCCGAGTCGATGCACTCGAATTTATTCGCGCAACTAACAACAACACTTGGGGGCTAGGCTTCAGTGAAGAAGGATATGTGTTCGGTTCGACCGCCAATGGTTGCCCAAGCGTTCATATGCCTATTCCCAACCGATACTACGACCAAGTGGCTGGCTGGTCGCCAACAACGCTAGAGCGCATCTCCCCCAATCACAACTTCCAGGCTCTCGACGATAAGATCCGTCAAGTCGACTGGCACGATGGCTACACCGCTGCGGCGGGCTCGGCATTGTATACGGCTCGCAATTATCCCGATGCTTGGTGGAACCGCATTCAACTGGTATGCGAGCCCACTGGTCACCTTGTAGGCAGCTTCGTGCTCGAGAAAGACGGTGCTGGTTACAAAAGCAACAATTTGTTTAATGCAATCGCTGGCATTGACGATTGGAACTCACCGATCATGGCTGAAGTTGGCCCCGATGGAAATGTTTGGGTCATTGATTGGTACAACTACATCATCCAGCACAATCCGACTCCGAACGGCTTTCAGACTGGCAAAGGTGCTGCCTATGAAAGCGACTTGCGCGACAAGCGATTTGCCAGAATTTATCGTTTGATTCATGGAGCGACTGCGGCGGAAGTTCCATCCCATACAATTCAATTATCTAAGGCCACCAATCCTCAGCTCGTCGAGGCTCTGGAAGATACAAACTTTTTTTGGCGGCGCACGGCTCAGCGATTATTGGTCGAGCGCAACGCGACCGATCAAGACACACTGTCGGCCCTCATCGCTTTGGTCGACAACCCACAGGTCGACGAAATTGGACTCAACCCGGCGGCCATGCATGCGATTTGGACTTTATCTGGCTTAGCCGACCATGGCGATGACCAGGCGGCTTCTGCTCTGGCGTCTGCCTGCGAAAAGGGATTTATGCATCCGTCAAGCCCCGTACGCAACGCGGCTGTATCTTTCTGCGCTGATGAGCAAGTTAAGTTGGCGGTTGGTGCCGGCTTGCTCAAGGACGTCGACCCGCGTGTGCAGCTCACCGCTCTACTGCGAATCGCAGATGGTGCTGGCGAAGTGTCTGGCGAAACGCTGGCTGCTATCGTTGGCGCTACCGCAGACGACATTCTGCTCGATGCATGGACGGCTGCCAGTGCAATGCATGCTGTGGATACGCTGGTCGCGCTAATCAAGGCAGAAGCTGCCAAACCGAAGAGCGATGAACTTGCCTCACGCATTGCCGTGTTGGCGGAACACGTTGCGCGGAGTAAGCCCACAGCCAGTGACATTGCCGAACTACTCCATATCGACGCCAGTTCCGCTTTAGCCGTTTCACTCTGGGAGGGACTGGCCAAGGGCTGGCCGCGCGATCTAACACTCGCATTACCCCAAGAGGCGCAGCAACATTTACGCCAGCGTTTTCTGGCTGAAGAAGTGCCAGTCGCTAACAAAGCAGCCATACTAGCTGTCGCTGATAAATGGTCGGTCGCCGATTTGGATGCGCGAGTTGCTAGCATCCAATCTGATCTGTTCGACACCGCCCTGAATGCCACCGAGAAGATCGATGATCGGCTGGTCGCCTGGGATCAAGCAATTCGGCTGGCCCCCGCCAGCACACGAATCACGCAAGCGATTGACGCGTTATTCACTCCGCAATTGCCGCCTGAAGTTGGAACGCAAGCGTTGAATTCTCTGAAAGCCGCACGGGTCGACGGCCTAGCTGAACACTTGCTCGACTTGCGTGGCAAGTTAGGCCCCAAGCTTGGTAGCAGCATTCTGACGCTGCTGCTCGCCCGCGCGGATTCGACTGAAGTTCTATTGAACGCTATTTCCGATGGCAAAGTGCAATTCACCGATCTGCAGCTCGATCAACGCCAAGCGATCTTGAATCATCCCGAACGTGAACTGGCGTCCCGTGCCAGGGAACTAATGGAATCCAAAGGGGCTGCAGTTGCCTCCAACCGTCAAGCGTTATTGGACGAGTGGATGCCCGTGACCGAAATGCAGGGGGATTCGCAGAACGGAATCGCGGTCTACAAGAAAAATTGCGCTCAGTGCCACAAGCACGGTGATATAGGTGTAGCCATTGGACCGAACCTGACGGGCATGGCGGTTCATCCCAAGGCTGAGATTCTCATGAATGTGCTCGACCCGTCGCGGAGCGTTGAGAACAACTTTCGCGTTTATCAGATTTTGACGGTTACTGGCAGCGTCGTTTCAGGCATGTTGGCGGGTGAGTCTGCCAATTCCATGCGCTTGATTGATACCCAGGGTAAAGAGCAGCAGGTCTTGCGCGAAGACATCGAAGAAATGACTGCATCGACTAAGTCGCTGATGCCGGAAGGCTTCGAGGGCTCTATTACCAAGCAAGAAATGGCTGACTTGCTTACTTTTCTCAACCAGCGCGGAGAGTATACACCTCTGCTACTTACCAACGCAGCCACGTTGAGTGGACCCGTTGGATTGCCCAGCTTTCGAGGTGGTGAGAACGACAAAATCGAACTCGACTCTTATGGCGCAATCGAAGTGGAAGGTGTGCCCTTTGAAATCCAAGATCCGGCGGAAGGTCGAGTGCCGAACATGATCGCTCTGCAAACCGCCCGCGGTCGCCGCCCTGCGTCCTTCCCTTCGACTACCACGCTGGCTTGTTCTGGTAAGGTATCCGCAATTCATATACTGGGGGGAGTTGCCTCGTTTGGGTTCCCACTGAACCGTAACGAATCCGTCAGTCTGATTGTGCGCTGCAAATATGCGGACGGATCGACCGTGGAGCATGAGTTGGTCAACGGCAAGCACATCGCCAACTACCGCGAACGCGTCGATGTACCCGAGTCAACGTATGCGTTTGACGCAAAAGGCAAACAAGTGCGGTATATCAAGCTTCCTATCGACGGCAGCCGGGAACTTGCCAGCATAGAGTTTGCAAAAGGCGAAGACTTTTCGACTCCGCTGGTGTTTGCTGTAACCGTCGAGTCGGCGGACACGAGCCACAAACCTGCAGCTGGGCGTTAATTCATTCGTAGCCGTTCACGAACTCGGATCAGACAGGAAAGGGTCGGGAGTCTTTTCAGCAACACCCATCTCCCATGCGATACCGCTGGTAGGAACATGCGGTTGCTAGTGAGTTGAGGAAGATTGGGCTGAAAAGACTCCCGACCCTGTCACAAGCCGGTACATCGTGAACAGTTACATTCATTCTGTAACTTCAAGGGGATATCGCTATGAAACTCAGAACGACTCTTTTCTTGATCGCCGGCATCGTGCACGGCGGTCTGACACCTTATTCCTCAGCACAAGAGGCGAATGCCACCCAAACGCAAGCTAAGCCGGATACGGAGTCAGCGCCAGCCCAAGAGTCGCCAGCGCCTCCGCGACGACGCGGTGGTTTTGGCGGTCCAATCGAACTTGGACCCGACGACGTGGCTGTCTACGAGGCGCCTCCGGAAGGCTTTAAGTCTGAAAAAGACGTACCGCACGGGAAACTCGAGATGGTCGAGTACGAATCCAAGACTGTCGGCACCACTCGCAAAATGAATGTCTACACGCCGCCAGGTTATACGACTGGCAAAAAGTACCCAGTGCTCTACTTGTTGCATGGGATTGGCGGTGACGAAACAGAATGGCAACGCTTTTCATCACCAAATTTGATTCTGGATAACCTGATCGCGGAAGGCAAAGCCGTGCCCATGATCGTGGTCATGCCCAATGGACGCGCTCAGAAGAACGACCGTGCTGAAGGTAACGTGATGGCCAGCGCGCCAGCTTTTGCGGTCTTCGAGAAAGACTTACTTAACGATCTGATCCCGGCCATCGAAGCTAAATACTCCGTCGATACCAGCCGCGAGAAGCGAGCGATTGCTGGTCTGTCGATGGGTGGCGGGCAGTCGTTTAACTTTGGACTGGGCAATCTGGACACGTTCGCCTGGGTCGGCCCTTTCTCTGCAGCCCCCAACACCAAACCAGCCGCAGAGCTGATTCCAGACGTCGAGGCGGCTAAATCGAAACTGAATTTGCTGTGGATCTCCTGTGGTAACAAGGACGGGCTGATTCGCATTAGCCAAAACGTGCATAAATTCTTGAAAGAGCACAAGATCGAACATGTCTGGCATGTCGATGGCCACGGCCACGACCCCCAGCATTGGAGCAGCAGCCTGTATTGGTTCGCGCAAAGCGTATTTCAAGACGCACCCGCCAGAAACGCTAGCGCGGGCAGCCCGGTAATTGGAAAATGGATTGGTACGGTTAACACACAAATCGGCGACCAAGCCTATGTGTTCACAATTGAGAGCGACGATGGCCAAATTGGCGGCTCGGCAGTTATGACGCTCAGCGGCGAGGAGCACACGAGCAAACTTTCGAATGTAAAGTTCACTGATGGTAAAGTTTCGTTCGATGAAGTTCTGCAATTTCAAGGCAACGACTTGCCAATCAGCTATACGGGTAAACTCGTCGACAATCAAATGCAACTGACCCGCAAAGTAGGTGAGTTCGCAACCGAAGAATTTTCCGTGAAGCGAGCTGACTGATTCTCGAAATAAAACGTAACTAGTACAAGGCTCACAGCCTATGAAACTTTTTGGCGGATGGTTACCTCACTGGCTTTGCCTATCCTTGTTAACGACCTGCCTGATCTCGACGGTCAGTGTTTCTCAGGCTCAGGAAGCTCCGACTGCTGTCAACGCGTTTCTGAACAAATTCTGCGTCAGTTGTCACGACGCTGACAATCGCGAAGGCAACTTGGACGTGACCAGCTTAGATTGGAACGCCATCAACGGTCCAGCCTTTGATGCGCGAGTGCGCATGTTCGAGCGGATCGCCGCCGGAGAGATGCCACCTGAGACGGAAGTAAAGCCAAGTGAAGAAGCGAAAGCCGCTTTTCAAAACGCATTAGAAGGGCTGCTCGAAGAACAAGACCGGCAGCGAATCGCCGCCAATGGACGAGCGATGAAGCGGCGGTTAAATCGTGATGAATACGAGAACTCATTGCGAGACCTGTTGAATCTGCCATGGATTCAATTGCGCGATATGTTGCCCGAGGATGGCGAGAGATACCGCTACAATAAGCTCGGTGAAGCGCTCGACGTATCCCACGTACAACTGTCGCGATACATGTCAGCCTCCGAACATGCCTTGCAGCAGGCATTGATCTTGAAACTTCAGCGACCTGAAAAGACGACGAAGCGCTACTACGCTCGCGACGAATTCTCGCTGACCTTTAACTTTTGGCCGCGCGAGAATTCCACTCTGCCGGACAGGCATTCTTTCCCAGTGTTAGACGCTCACGCACAGCCCGATGTGCGGCGCGGCGAAGCTCCGCGATCTTCGCCCGAGACACGTGAGCGCGAGGCAGTTGGTCGTGTCTCCAGTATCTTTAGCGATGCGGGCGGATACAGTTGGGGGCAATTTCGCGTGGCTGCCTCTGGAACCTATCGGCTACGCTTCAAAGGCTATTCGATATGGGTCAGCGGAGGAGGCATCGGGCGTTGGTTTTTCGAAGGTTTTGGAGACGAAAAAGCGCCCGTGTATTACTTGCCGTTGTGGCATCGCCCCAATGCGGATGAAGTCTGGCCAGGACGTCGCGCCGAGCCGATTGGGGTGTATGCGCAGAGTTCCGGCAAGAGCCGTCCGTTAGGCGAATTTGATTTTGGCATAGATCCTACGGAAGCTGAAATTGAGGTTGAGCTGGTTGCCAACGAAGTGATTCAAACCGACGGATTGCGGCTATTTCGGACCCGCGTCAACGGCACCGACGAACAGTATGTCAATCCACTGGCTACTGAGTCGGGCATGCCAGGCTACGCAATCCAGTGGATGGAAGTCGAAGGTCCCTTGGATGATGAGCAAACGGCGAAGGGCTACGAACTGCTTTTTGGTGACTTACCGCTAGTCCGAATCGATGACCGGGCAGCGACCGGAGTAACTCTACAAGTTCCGGAGCGGTTGCTGAATGATCCTGCTGAATCGCCGACTTCGGCTAGAGGTGGCGGACCACCACGCGACGGTTCTCCACCTGGGCGGCGCGGTCCACCCAGACGCGGTTTCGGTCGTCCCAGCAACGTGGATGTCAAGGTTGCTGTTCAAACCGCAAATCCACACGAGGATGCTCAACGGCTGATCGCGTCCTTTCTCAAGCGCTGTTACCGCGGACCGGTCAACCCGCGACACACACAGATGTTCTTAGATTTGTATGAGCACGAAGTAGGGCAGGGTGTTGGCTTTACGCAAGCAATGCTTACCGCTTATACCGCGATCCTCTCGTCGCCGGGTTTCTTGTTTATCGATGAAAGTCCAGGAGTGCTCGACGATGCATCCGTTGCCTCGCGACTGGCGCTGTTCCTGTGGAATTCCGAGCCAGATGTTGAACTGCGTCGCCTGGTGGGCGAAGGGCAAATGCGAAACCCAGCCGTGCTTCGCGCTCAAACCGAACGCTTGCTGAACGATTCCAGGTCGCAACGTTTTGTGAATTCATTTACGGACTATTGGCTGGACTTACGAAAGATCGACGACACTTCACCTTCAACGACACTTTACAATGATTACGAATTAGACGATCCGTTGAAGTTAGCTGCCCTGCAGGAAACTCGCTTATTCGTTGCCAAGTTGATTGCCGACAACTTGCCAACCCGCAATATCGTCGATTCCGAATTCACTTTTTTGAATGAACGTTTGGCTCAACACTATGGAATTGATAATGTTGCGGGAGCCAACCTGCGACTGGTGGCTCTGCCAGAGAACAGTGTCCGCGGAGGGTTGATGACTCAAGCAAGCGTGCTAAAAGTCACAGCCAACGGCACCACAACCTCTCCCGTCGTACGCGGCAATTGGATTACGGAACGAATACTAGGCCTGCGAGTTTCGGCACCACCTTCTGTGCCTGCGGTTGAACCCGATATCCGAGGTGCCGTGACCATTCGACAACAGCTCGAGAAACATCGCGCCGATGCAGCGTGTGCTGCCTGCCATGTCAAGATCGATCCACCGGGGCTCGCCCTGGAGTCGTTTGACGTCATGGGTGGCTACCGCGAGCGTTATCGGGCAGTGAGTGAAAGTGTTCCGGCTGAACCTGGGATTGGCATGAGTGGTCAAGCCTTCACCTTCCACTATGCCCTACCAGTTGATTGTGCGGGAACGCTAGAAGATGGTAGTGAGTTTCAGAACATTAACGACTTGAAGCGTTTGATTCTGCAGGACGAACGGAGAATTGCCCGCAATTTGGCTCAACAGCTAACGATCTACGCGACCGGTGCACCCATTTCGTTTTCTGATCATGCTACGATCGAGAAAATTTTGCAGGACACAGCCGCGACAGAATTCGGCGTACGAAGCTTGATCCATGAAATAGTCCTAAGCGAATTGTTTCTCAACAAGTAGTCTCAGCGAAAATGCGGTATTCATCATGAAATCACTTTCGATGCATAGCTACTCTCGCCGAGGTTTCATACGTACGGCTGGTGTTGCACTGGCGCTCCCGTGGCTGGAGTCGCTTCGCACACAGTTGGCGCTCGCACAGACAGCGACAGTACAGTCTGCCGCCAGCGCGAGCGCAGCCGGTCCGCAGCGCTTCTTTGGGATCTGCAACAATCTTGGCTTGTTGCCCGAAGACTTCTTTCCCAAGCAGCCGGGGCGTGACTACGAGTCATCGCCCTACTTGGCCACGCTGCAAGAACACCGCGATGACTTCACGGTCTTCAGCGGCGTATCTCATCCGAATGTCGATGGTGGTCATCCATCCGACATCAGCTTTTTGACTGCCGCCCCACATCCCGCCAGCAGCTCATTTCGAAACACCATTTCGCTGGACCAGCATATCGCCGAACAGGTGGGTGGACAGACACGCTTTCCTTCCTTGACCCTGGCCGTTAACACTGGCAGCCGCAGCCTTTCTTGGACTGGCACAGGTGTTGCAATTCCACCGGATCAGAGTGCAGCGAATCTCTTCAAGCAATTGTTTCTACAGGGTAGTCCGCAGGAAATCGAATCGCAGATCCACAAGCTGGATACCGGCCGCAGTATCTTGGACACGTTGGCCGAGCAAGCCAGCGATTTGCAGCGTGATGCCAGCCAGTTTGATCGAGGACGCTTGGATCAGTTCTTTTCCAGCGTCCGCGATCTCGAGCAACGGCTGCTGGCTTCAAGAGAATGGGAAAGCAAACCTAAGCCCGTCGTGGATGTTCAAGAGCCGATCGATGCATCGGATCCCGCGCAGTACATGGCCAAAGTCGGAATGATGTACGACCTGGCGAAGTTGGCTTTCGAAACGGATTCGACTCGCTCTATTACGTTGATGCTCAATAGTGTCGGCACTCCTGCTGTGCAAATTCGCGGGGCTACGATCAGTGATGGGTATCACAATCTGTCCCACCACGGAAAAGCAGAAGACAAACTTTCGCAGTTACGGATCATCGACCAGGAGCACATGAAACTGCTGGCAAGCCTGTTCGCTGGCCTGAAGAGTACCAGCGAACAGGGTGAATCACTGCTTGATCGAAGTATGATTTTGTACGGTTCCAACCTGGGCGATGCCAACGCGCATTCGACCACCAATATGCCATTGTTGTTTGCCGGCGGGGGCTTCCGGCATGGCCAGCATCTGGCTTTCGATCAACAGCAGAATTATCCGCTGCCCAATTTATTTGTTTCCATTTTGCAGCGGATGGGCATAGAACAAGATAAATTTGCCTCCTCAACCGGTACCATGCGTGGACTGGAGATGATCTAGTGCTGAACATATTCAGAGCACCGTTGACGCTATGGATGGCTTGGTCGGTTGCCGGCCTAGTGATTGCCGAGGAAAACCTTATCGATTTCGAGTCGGCGGAAATTGGCAAGCCGACGGTTCAATGGGAGGACAAAGGCGTCGTGTTTGAATTAGCGCACGCGCCGACGAAGAGCAAAGCCAAAGGCCGCGTCATGTTCTTCCCTCACTTGGGTACTCAACGCAAGGGCATCCTCAATGCGATGGCCAATGAGGCGATTCCAGTCCGCGTGACTTTTCCACGCCCTGCGGAGACAGTTAAGCTCACTCTGTGGGGCTCGACAACAAGTGCGGCACTTGTGGAAGCGTTCGACGCCGAAGGCAACTTGATCGCCCAAGCCGGTCTCGACCAAGTACCGGTCCGTAAACGGCCTGAGGAGCATATTCCCTTTTTTGACCTGTCCGTCAGCGCGAAACATATCGCTTACTTGCACATCAGCGGCTCACAACCCGGTGGCTTCGTAGCCGTCGATGAACTGAGGTGGAGCTACCCGGCAGCTCCAGCTACTGCGGTGATTAGAACTCCGCCGAAGCCGTAACCTCGATCACTATCCAGTCACTACTCCTCAGACCCCTTACGATACATAACTCTTCACGAGCGTCTTTTCACCTGCTTCGACAAACACGATGTCAAAGGAAATCCTCATGTACCTACGATTCTTTTCATGCCTCTGCATGCTGGTCCTGCTCGGTTCGCCTGGCTATACCCAAGATGCTGCCCCGCCAAAAGCTGCTCCAGTGGATGACTGGAAACCCGCCAGCACGAATCAGAACGGCAAAGAGTACCCGCAAGTCAACTCGGAAGGTCGAGTTAAATTTCGCGTTCACGCCCCGGACGCCAAGAGTGTCTCGTGTACGTTTCGAGACAGCAGCGAATTTGTCAAAGACGACCAAGGAAACTGGACGGGCTACACTCGCAAGCTAGATGAAGGTTTCCACTACTACGAACTGATCATCGACGGCGCGCATGTTCCAGACCCAAACAGCAAGTACTTTTTTGGTGCCATGCGGTGGGGTAGCGGTGTCGAAGTGCCCGCACAGGATAAGGACTCTTACGCTGTCAAGAAGGTTCCGCACGGGCAGATGCGCGAAATACTCTTCTATTCCGAAAGCACGCAAACGGATCGTCGCGCGTTCGTCTACACTCCGCCGGGCTACGATAGCGACCAAGACCAGCGCTACCCAGTCTTGTACTTGCAACACGGTTGGGGGGAAAACGAATACGGCTGGAGCGTGCAAGGTCATGCGGGCTTGATCATGGACAACTTGATCGCCGAGGGCAAGACTCAGCTGTTCATCATCGTCATGACCTACGGTATGACCAACGACACGGGCATGGGGCGGTATCCGGAATTTTGATATCACTCATTTTGAAACCGTGTTAGTCAAAGAGTTGGTTCCCTACGTTGATTCCAACTTTCGCACACTGACCGATCAACCGAACCGAGCCATGGCGGGTCTATCGATGGGCGGCATGGAGACGAAGCTGATCACGCTGCGAAACCTAGACATGTTTTCGCACATCGGCCTATTTAGTGGCGGATCGATCACGATGGAGGATGTCAATAACACCGCCGGCTTCACCGAGAAAGTCAAGCTAGTTTTTGTAAGTTATGGCAGCAAGGAAGTTGGTGGAGGAGGCCCACGACGTGGCGGCGATCCAGAAGCCAACGCCAAGGCCCTCAAGGAAGCAGGCATCAACAGCCATTACTATGTTTCGCCCGACACCGCCCATGAATGGCAAACTTGGCGTCGAAGTCTGCGCGAAATCGCACCGCTGCTGTTCGCTCCTGAAGACAAACTAAGCGGAGTTTGGAAAGTAGACTTCGACACACAGATCGGACTGCAGAAATACACGATAACCTTCGGTCGTAACGGTCAAAGTCCGACCGCTTCTGCCCAAGTGGCCATTGAAGATAGGACGCGACAAGTCGAATTTCGTGACGTTGAATTTGATGGTGACGAAATCTCGTTTTGGGAGCCGTTGGATTTAAATGGTAACGAGATTCGCATCGAGTTCACCGGAAAAATCTCTGGCAACTCGATCGAGTTCACACGCAAAGTCGGCGAATTCGGTAGCGGACAGGCAACCGCTAGCCGAACAAGTTTGGCAGCACAAATGGAAACCGATGCAACAAGCGCGCGATCATCGGCCCCAATCGGCGATTCGCTGCAGAAACAAACCGCGGTTAAGATGAATGCTGAGGTCGATCCGAATTTTCATATCTATCTATGCTTTGGCCAATCCAATATGGAAAGTGGCGGACGGATGGATGATACCGACCGAGAAGTCGATGAGCGTTTCTTGGTTCTAGCGGATTTCGATAACGCCGATCGAGGATGGGAAAAAAACAACTGGTATCACGCTATTCCGCCTCTAGCCGCTCGTGGCCGCGGTATTTGTATGGTCGATAGCTTCGGCAAGACTCTAGTAGCTGGACTTCCAAAGAACGTACGCGTTGGCGTGATCAAAGTATCTGTGCCTGGCTGCAAGATCGAGTTATTTGATAAGGACTCGTTCCAGTCCTACATTGAGAACGAGCGCGATTGGATGAAAAACATTGTCAAAGGCTACGGAGATAACCCATACGAATACCTTGTCAGCATGGGCAAGGCAGCTCAACAGCATGGCGTCATCAAAGGCATACTCCTGCATCAAGGCGAGTCGAATACGGGTGACAAAGCGTGGCCACAGAAGGTCAAGACGGTCTACGATAACCTTATGCAGGACTTGAACTTGAAACCTGAAGAGGTTCCGCTGCTAGCCGGTGAGATGGTGAATGCTGACCAGCAAGGTCAGTGCGCCAGCATGAACGAAATTGTGGCGGAGCTACCCAAGACCATCTCCAATGCGCATGTCATTTCATCTGCGGGTTGTCCGACGAATGATAGATTGCACTTCAATTCTGAGGGCTCTAGGATTTTCGGCAGTCGCTATGGGGAAAAGATGCTGTCCTTGCTTCGTGTAGACGCATCAACGAACTCGCCTCAACCTGAACCCGTTTCAGCAGCGCCGGTAGTCGAAGTTCACATCGATCGTATTATCAAAGACGCTTTCCAGAGTTCCTTCCGCATTGGAACCGCTGGAGATTATCCGGCGCGTTACTCGGAACAAGAATTGAGTCTGGCTGCCCAGCATTTCAACGCAGTCACTCCCGAAAACTGCATGAAACCAGAGCGAGTTCACCCTGAAGAGGATACATGGCGTTTCGAGCAGTCCGATGCGCTTGTCGATTGGGCGACCAACAACAATATGAGTGTCCATGGGCATACGCTGGTATGGCACGCGCAGACCCGCGACTGGTTCTTCAGCGGCGGCGACCGTGAAGTAGTGACACAGCGCATGAAAGATCATATTCTGAACCTGGTCGGTCGTTACAAGGGCAAGATTCGTAGTTGGGACGTCGTCAACGAGGCCATCAGCGATGGTGGAAACGCAGAAACGGGGCAAACCGAACATCTACGTGACTCGAAATGGTTGCAAACACTTGGGCCAGAATTCCTGACGTTGGCGTTTAAGTACGCCCACGAAGCCGACCCCGAGGCCATCCTGTACTACAACGACTACAACATCGAATCCGGTCCCAAACATGCCAGTTCAATGGTCTTGTTAAAACGGCTAATCGACGATGGCGCGCCGATTCACGCGGTTGGGATTCAAGGCCATTGGCGAACTGGCAGCGTGCCCTATGACGACATCGACAAAGCGATCTCAGATTACGCATCACTGGGTTTAAAAGTTAGCATCACCGAGTTGGACGTTACGATCCGCGGAGCGTCCGGAGGGCAATTTGGTGGCGGCTTTGGACGCCGGCGTGGTGGCAACAGCGAGCCGCCATCGGTCGAAGATCTAAACGCCCAGGCCGAGGCTTATGGAAAACTGTTTGCGATCTTTCAAAAACACAAGGATGTAATCGAACGCGTCACCTTTTGGGGGCTGAACGATCGTCGCACATGGCGTTTTGGACAGCATCCGTTGATTTTCGACGCGAACAACCATCCCAAGCCTGCGTACCGAGAGATTGTCAATCAAACATCAGACGAGTAATAGCTTTTCCAAAAGTAGTTGAGCGCTCACCGCATTCTTTCCTGTTCCAAATCGATGCCCCATTCGTTGGTATTGGCTCCAGTCTCAATTGCCATTCGGAGACCGTTCTCGAGCACTCTGGCCCAATGCGCAACGCCATGATGGCCGTTGAGGGGCAGGGCATAGTCGTCAAGAATGGCGCTTAGAACAGGCTTCAATAAAGACGTCATATGAAAATGTCCTGGTCAGGGCGTCTCTCCTGGATTGGCGAGGCGTTCGGTCAGCCGCATGACCAGTTGCTTAAAATCGTCTCGCTGACTTAGCAATGCAAAGGCGGCTTGCTCGAGTTCATTGAGGGAACGTTCGTTTTTGAAGTAATTTAATTCAGCCGCCTTCAGCAACGCTTCGATGGCTTTGCTTTTCAGTTCATCACTCGTAGAAACGCGAACTTCTTCAGCGAGCGTTTGATCGTCTAATGCAGCTTCAGCAGACATCGCCAAGACCTTGGCTCCATCGAACCATGTGACGCTGTCGGCTGTTTCACTCGCCGTTTCTGATTCGACAACCGCACTGGCGGATAGGTAATCGCCGGACCGCGCGGTGGCCACTGCTCGGGCTAAGCGTAACTCAGGTTTAAATTTTTCTTCTGAAAGGGCGATTGCTTGGTCAAATGCCACAATCGCTTCAGCAAACTTCTTCAGAGCCATAAAAGCGTCGGCCCGCCCCCAGTGATTGTTCCGCATAACTTGGGCAACTCGCGGATCATCCGATTTTTCGCGTACCGTGTGTATGGTTGCGTTGGAACGTTCATACCAATCGATGGCCTCAGCGAATTGTTCCATGCTCAGACGGCTATTCCCTTCGTTGCCTTCGCTGATACCCAAGGTAAGCGCATAATCGACAACTGAGGGAAACTGCTTGGAAAGTCGACTGAGTACCTGGATCGCCTCTTCGTTGGCCTCGTTGGCAAGCTCTTGTTCGTTAGCGACTTTGTAGATGACGGATAAGTTCGCCAAGCTCGATGCTAGCAGTTTATGATAGGTCGGTATTTCAGGATGCTCTTCAACCAACTGGCGAGATGTCGCCACCGCTTCTTTGAGTAGTTCGGTGCCTTCGTCGAGGCGGTTCAGACGTCGCAACGTCCCGCCAAGATTGGATAAACAAACCGCCAAACCCGATTGCGCCTCGACGGAATTCGGTTCAAGGGATGAAATGGACCGCCGGATCACGAGAGCCTTGCGATGCAACATTTCTGCCTCGCCATCTCGATGTTCTTGATAGGCAAGCTGAGCGAGATGGGTATATATGCCAGTTAGGTCTCGAGCATAGTGGTGAACGGACGGGAATTGTTCGCTCAGAGGTGTAAGGATATCTTGCGCGCGCTGAAAATCTGCCGTCGCCTCCACTGCATTGTTTTGGTGACGGTAGACAGTTCCTCGCAGTTCCAAAAGACCAGCTATTTGCGATAAGAGTTCGGCATTCTTGGGTTCTGCTACCCGTCGTCGCTCGGCTTGATGCAACGTCTTATTTAGAACACTCAGTGACTCGTCAAAACGTCCAAGTTGTAGAAAATAGGACGCTAGCCTGATGGCTGCCTGGAGGTACTCCCTGGATAGTTCACTGGCTGGTAGTTCACTGGCTAATAGCTCACCGGAGTTGGCTACTGTTATGGCGCTCAGACTTGCTTCGATCTCTTGGATTGCCTGTTCGTGCTGCCCTATCTTCCAGGATATTTCTCCAAGAGTTCGATGAGCCGAAGCGAGATCCAACGAAGCGGCAGGGTCATTTCGTCGATTCTCTGCAAAGGTAGTGTAGAACTCCTTTGCAGATTCAAGCAACTCGCGCCTTAGTCCATCCATGTGAGGTTCGTTTAACAATTGATTGTCGCCAACCTGCGTCAGATAGCGATCTACGGCTGCTCGTGCAAGCTGATAATTCTCCTCCGCAATCTTCTGATTCTCTTCTGCGGATTTTTGGTTCTCCTGCGCAAGGATTCGTTGCTTATTGGAACGCGCAAGTCCGTAGGCAGTTCCAATGACGCCTGCGATTAAGGCGAGCCACACCATCGAACCCGCGAGGACAGGTCCCTTGTACTTACGTAGGAATTTCTTGATCCGATAAGCTCGGCTGGGTGGATGCGCCAACACTGCTTCGCCGGCTAGGTAACGGCCAATATCGGAAGCGAAGGCATTAGCCGTTTCATAGCGTCGTGCGCGGTCCTTCTCGAGGGCCTTCATCACAATCCAATCCAATTCCAGACGCAGCATGCTCGTTAGCGACTTCGGCTCCATGCTTCGGTTCGCCGACAGGCTAGGCAATTCACCAGCAGTGCTGAGCTTCAGGCTGGGGCGCGGCGGATCTTCCTCGCGGATGATACGCAGAATTTCTAGCATCGCGACCTTCTTCAGTTCGCCATGTCCAAAAGGCGTGCTACCGGACAGGAGTTCGTACAAGAGCACTCCCAGCGAATACACGTCGCTACGCGTGTCGATGTCGAGGCTGTTCAGACTCGCTTGCTCCGGTGACATGTACTCAGGTGTCCCCACGACGTGGTTCACACCGGTGTTCTCCAGCGATTCCATCAGGCCCGCTCCAGTTGCCTTAGCTACCCCAAAGTCGATAACTTTCGGAACGGGGCGATCATCGACCATCGTTACCAAGACGTTTGACGGTTTGATGTCGCGATGGATAATGCCCTTTTGGTGAGCATGCTGAATCGCTTGACAAACGGGAATGAAGAGTTCAAGGCGCTGACGTAGCGTGAGTTTGCGCGCATCGCAGAACTCCGTGATTGAAACTCCTTTGACTAGTTCCATCACGAAGTAGGGTGCACCGAATGCGCCAACTCCTCCGTCGTAGATGCGTGCAATGTTGGGGTGGTCCATGACAGCCAGCGCCTGGCGTTCAGCTTCAAAGCGAGACAGAACCGCTTTCGAATCCATGCCCGCCTTGATCAGCTTGACTGCTACCAAACGCTTTACTGGTTCGAGCTGCTGGGCTCTCCAGACGGTACCCATCCCACCTTCGCCCACGCGCTCGAACAACCGATATTTTCCACCAAGCGTAGTTCCAGAGGTCTCTTGATGCTGACTAAAATTCTGAGTTGCCTCATCCGACCCGCTGCGATCAGGCCTTTTTAAAGCATCATTCGACGGCACTGTGAACTCTGCACTGTCGCCATCGCCACTCGAGTACTCATGGTCTGTAGTCTGGTCGTCATTTGGCACGGCATGCTCCCAACCTGGTTCTCTCACTAGGCTTTGTCTCAAAAGGGGTTTGACCCTTTGGAGGGCATGCAAAATCCCTGAATTGCCCGGAGTGGTTCAGACCCCTTTTGAGACAACCGTAGTGAAATCGCGGCATTTCGACCAGCAACGGGATTAGCGTTAAAGCTCTCACGGAAACATATCCACTTAGGGATTTCGGCAGTTCGCCAATCACAATGCGTGAAGTATACCAGGATACTGCAGGTAAACTCCCATTGCGAATTGCCGAGGTACCAGCGATCAAAGAGCAGTATCGAAATCCAACGAATTTCCCGTCAGCCTGGTCAAGGTGACTCAACAGCATGCTATCATCACAAGTATTCTCGCGAGCCAAGTCTAGTCAAATAGGCGGGACAAGATTTGGCCACAGAAGGCTGGCTACTCTCCTTCTCAGTGTTGACTCAGCGCTATGTCGCTTGCGGCCAGCGAATAACCTTCTCTCTGTTCTCTTCTGTATGCCAATCGGGATAACAGCTCGAACTTCCTAAGATTATCAATGGAGATAAGTATGCTTCGCAAACTTGTATTTAGCTTAGCCATGATTCCCCTACTTCATACCCTTGGTCTTGCGCAGGAGTCTACTCCACAAGCCGACGAAGCCAAGCCACCGGTGGGCGAGCCCGTGGTTTTTTCGACTCAGCAAGATCATGAGAACATGATGGAGCAATTGGGGATTACCAAGTTACGCCCGGGGCCAAGCGGCAACCCAGAGAATCCCAATGCGGCCAACACGGACGAGTCCCAGGCCAATCCCTATCCCGAATTGCCCGAGTTGATGAGGCTCAAGAATGGTACGCAGGTAACTACAGCGGAGCAGTGGTGGAATCAACGCAGGCCAGAAATCGTCGAGGATTTTGAACGCGAAGTGCTTGGGCGCGTTCCTGAGGGTGTACCTGGCGTCACCTGGGAAGTGTTAAAGACCATTGAACGGCAAGAAGGCGACACCGAGGTCATTGAACGACGCCTTGTCGGCAGAGTCGACAATTCCGGCTGCCCTGAAATTTCGGTCAACATGATGATGTCGGTCGTGACGCCGAAAGCGGCAACAGCCCCCGTACCGGTATTGATGATGTTTGGATTCACGATGTGGGGACCAGATGGCGAGGACCTTGCCGCTGGAGGTCGCCGTGGTTTCGGTGCCCGCGCAGGCGGCCCTCCTCCCAAAACTCAACTCTTGGTCGAAGCGGGCTGGGGCTATGCCACCATCAATGCCAACAGTATTCAAGCCGACTCTGGTGGCGAGTCTCCGCGGCGGTTCGGTCCTCCACCCCCGGCAGGCCAAACCGGTGGTGGTCTTACCCGAGGAATTGTCGGCCTGACCAACAAGGGGCAACCGCGCAAGCCAGATCAGTGGGGGTCACTGCGAGCCTGGGCCTGGGGAGCTTCGCGTGCATTGGACTATCTGGAAAGCGATAAAACCGTCGATGCCAAACGCGTTGGCATTGATGGCGTTTCGCGCTATGGCAAAGCGGCTTTGGTAACGATGGCCTTCGATCAGCGTTTTGCGACCGTGCTAGTAGGATCATCCGGCGAAGGGGGTGCAAGTCTTTATCGTCGTAACTTTGGTGAAGCCGTCGAAAACTTGACCGGCTCGGGGGAATATCACTGGATGGCAGGTAACTTCCTGAAATATGGAACCGCCGAGTCTGGATTTGGCTCGATGAATGCCAGCGACTTGCCTGTCGATGCGCACATGTTGATTGCACTGTGTGCTCCCCGCCCGACGTTTATCAGTTATGGAATACCGGAGAAGGGCGATGCACTCTGGTTGGATCAGCAAGGCAGCTTTATGGCCACCATCGCCGCCCAGCCAGCCTTCCGCTTACTAGGCGCCCGTGACCTGGGGCGTAGCGATGACTATATGGCCGAGAAGATGCCGCCTGTGAACGAGGGGCTGGTCGACGGAGAACTAGCCTGGCGTCAACACGATGGCGGTCACACGGACGGCCCTAACATTCCTCACTTTATCAGTTGGATGGGCAAGCTCTGGGAGCGCTCGAGGCACTGAACCAAGTGGGATCCGCCAGGGGGCAGCTTGGCCAGATGCAAAGCGCCACGGCCCTCAAACCGCTGTTGTCTGCCATGCAAGAGCGACGTCGCCCGTCACCCTTTTCCTAGTCTTTCGCGTGCCAAAAGCTTGACCGGACGTTTGTATTCGTTATCCTAGTGATTGCGGTGCGTTTCTCACCGCAAGAGATTCCATCAGATTCTCAATCGTATCGCTGACTTAAATGCTTCGCCATTTCTCACAAACCGATTGGCCAGTCTCAGGAGCATTTCGATTTTCGATCTTGTTCCTCTGCATGACAATCGGCTCAACTGCGCGTACGAACGCAGGGTGCCATTACGGAGAGAACGGCGGTACATATCTTACGAGCGAAGAAGCCTCACGCTTAGTTGTCACCGAGCAAGGCTTCATCCAGCAGCGGGGCAACGTGCATGTCGTCTATGAGTACGGCCAATTCAAATATGTTGCCAAGGCCGACTTGGGGCCATGCAAGGGACCGGGGTGCCAGAGACGGAATAATCCGACATCGTTAACGCCTGTAATTAGTATTGAGCGACAGCGAAGCTCTCCAGCGGTCTGTAAAGTTTGCCGTCTTGGAGTGCCCGACAGCTTCAGTCCTTTACAAGCTTCTCAAAACCAGCACACCGTTGCTGTATCTCTCGGCGGAATCTTCCGACCACCACGCGGGTGTTAGCGCACCTATCTATTTCCAGTCTTGCGAGTTTCGCACCATCTAGCTCAGTGCATCATTGATGCGTTCGTGTTGCGCACGGCTGGCTTATGCATGCTGAAGTTTCGATCGATTGACGGCCGGGGTTGAGCTACGCACTCAGACAACTCCGTTTACCGCTCAACAACACACGAAACGACAAATGCACCTGCCAGTCGATGCAGATACACGCGTATTTTCCTGCGCGACACGCCTAGCTGTGTGCAGACATTCTCTTATTCCGCTTATCGCTCAAAATACCAAGGTACTGTCATGTCCATATATACGTCTAATACAAGAAATCGCTCAAGTTTGCGTTCCGCTTTTACACTGATTGAGCTCCTGGTGGTAATTGCCATCATTGGCATTCTCGTATCGCTACTTCTTCCTGCAGTTCAGGCCGCCCGAGAGGCATCCAGGAGAATGCAATGCTCCAATAACCTGAAGCAGATTGGCCTAGCCTTACACAACTATGAGTCAGCTTACAAGCGGTTTCCTGCAGGTAGAAATAGCCTCCGCCACTCGCCCCACTCTTCATTGTTGCCATTTATCGAACAGAGCAACGTTGGCAATTTGATCGACTACAACGTGGCTTGGGACCATGCCAATAATTCAGTGCCTGCGGGAACTGAAATTCCGGTTTTCCACTGTCCTTCCGATCCCGTTGCTTCGGTGCCGTATGGATGGGGATCGACGAACTACCGGAGCAACCAAGGTTCAGGAATCTTGTGGGGGTTACCTCCAACCAATCCCAGTGATCCAAACTTTGGGATGCCCACGCCAAACGGAGTACTGATTCCAAACCTGTATCTAGGTTTCAGAGATATCACAGACGGCACATCCAACACGGCTGTCTTTAGCGAGCACGGCATCGGTGACTTTAGCAATGCGATTGCTAGCCCGACCGACACGTTCTGGCCAAAGACCCACCCGGCCAACTCCGATGAAGCTTTCACCGATTGTGAGGCCATTGACCCGACAGATCTCTCTTTCCAACGCGTCAGCGACGTCGGTGCACCGTGGATGAATGGCTACCATTCTACGACGGCCTATTTCCATGCTTTCCCGCCACAAGCTCGCTCGTGCATGTTTCCCCCCGGTCGCATTGCAACGGCAGCCCAAAGCTACCACACCGGTGGCGTCTTGGTATCGCGTTGCGACGGATCAGTTGCCTTCTACTCCCCAAGCGTGGACCTCAAGACATGGAGAGCTATCGGAAGCCGCAATGGCAGTGAAGTAATCATCGAAGGGATCGAGTGATGTCTTTGGTTGAATCAATAGATCGATTGGTACTTCCAACCAGGGAAGAAGCGTGGCTGCAGCTTCTCGTGATCTCCTTTTGTCTAGCTACTTCAGGTTGTAGCCAACGGGTCGTACCAATCTCCAATCTAAGTGCTGCCGACTCTGCGTTAAGTAGAACTTTGGATGCATGGAAATCTGGAGCAACCGTTGACGATCAATTAAGTCACAGTCCGCCAGTATATGTTTCTGATGAACTCTGGCAGGACGGTTTCCAACTGATCAACTATCAGTTGATCGGTGATAGCGAACCCTACGGTCCGAACGTGCGCGTTCAGGTCGAGCTGGAGTGTAAGAGACCTAGCGAACGAGCGCGCAAATATGTCGTCTGTTACCTGATCTCGACAGCACCGGCAATAACCATCGCTAGACAAGAGCAGGACTTTTAATAATGGATGGCATTCGCTAGTCGGAGCCGTGGGTTTTCCGCCAACGACGACAAAATGAATTCTGATGCGGTGCTAGTAACTGATGCAGTTTTACTTGCGCCGCCACCGGTTCAGCTAAATCAAAGTAATCGTTCACGAAGTGTCGGCTTGCTTGACAGGGTTGGAGTCTTTTCAGCCTAAATCGCATAATCCATAGGCTAACCCAATGCTCCTACTAGCGGCATCTAATCGATGGCAGCCGCTGCTGAAAAGACTCCCGACCCTTTCCTGTCGACTCCAAGTTCGTGAACAGCAACAAACCAAATAGAACTTTCTGAAAGTAGATATCCATGAAATATATAAACTACCTCGCACTTGGCTGGGCACTATTTACCGCTGGGCATGCGACCGCGCAGGGCCGCCAGTACGCCGCCGATGCGCCCCGTCCTACACCACTAACTCGCCCGGCCTTAAAACAGCTGATAGAAGACGTAAAATCTCGTACACCCCGTATTCCACTACCTGAGTTATCTGACGAAGATCGAAGCCTGCTTGGTGACCGTGCCCAAAGCTATGAAGCAAGGCTTAAGTACCACTATCTAGGCGAAGCTCCGTCAGGGCAGCCGCGACGACGCGGGGTTGGGTTGCGCGAACAAGACCCGCAAATGACGCTCGACTACGGATTCAAAGTAGAGCTATTCTGGATCGTCTCTCGAACAAACAATTGTCAGTACTGTCTCGGGCATCAAGAAACCAAGCTACTAAGTGCGGGTCGATCCGAGGAACAAATTGCAGCCCTTGACTGTAACTGGTCCGCCTTTACACCAGCGGAACGAACGGCTTTCGCCTTTGCGCGCAAGTTCACCTTCGAACCTCATTTATTAGAGGATCGAGATTTCCAAGACCTCAGACAGCATTTCAGTCCACTGCAGATTCTGGAGATGTGCCTTTCGATGTCCTGGAACAATTCGATTAACCGCTGGAAAGAGGGCGTAGGTGTACCGCAGAATGCTGATGAAGGCGGCTACTCACGTCTAGATAGTCAGCAGACAGCCTTGGACACCTCCAGCATAGCCCGTCTTTCACGTGGCACCTATCTCACTCCAACGCCGCAAGAATTTCTCGACAAACCAACTACTGTTGCAACAAGCTCAACAAAGATCAACGAAGATCAGACGCTCGGTGAGACGGTTGCCAGGCGAGCTTCACTCGAAGAAGCAGCGTTCGTAGTTGATCAGCTTCAGCAGGTTGTCCATCGCAAACCACGCTTTCCCTTAGTAGACGCTGCCGATACACAAACGATACTTGGCGTCGAAGATATGGAAGTCACGAACTGGTTGCGTCTGCTGGCCAACTTTCCTTTGGAAGGCAAACGCCGTAGCGCTACTCTGATTGGGTCCGGCAGCAATGACGAGCTCTCGCCGCTACTCCAAGCACAATTGCGTTGGATCGTTGCCAGACAAGATCGAGCTTGGTATGCAACTGCCCATGCGTGGAAGCAACTGCGTGACCTAACACTGTCTAAAGAGGAAATCTTTGAACTCGATGGAAACTGCGAACAGTTTACCGAACGCGAACAGGCACTATTCGTCCTTGCACGAAATCTAGCCACCTCGCCAGTTGTCTTAACTGACGCACAGGTTTCCCGCGCCGTGGATGTAGCGGGGCCTGCAGCCACAGTTCAAGTGATCAATTTTGTATCACAACTTGCCGCATTTGACCGACTTACAGAAGCAGCATTACTTCCGTTTGAGTACAGGTTTGAATAGTGGGTCTACGGTAGGTTTGCTTCAAACTGAATGATTTGCGTAGGGAGGATGGCGTCGCTGTAGATGGTGATGTGTTGGAGGTCCTGTGGCGTGATGCCGGTAATTGAGCAGTCTAGAACTTTCCCTGGCAGGAGGCCACGCAAAGAGGTTGCTGATTTCCTCTTGCCGGCAGCAAAATATGCATCGCGGTAAATGGGAGCGATGCCATCATTGGTGACGCGAATTAGTAATTCATCGCCCTTGATCTTTACATCGGTCACGCGAAAGCGGTAGCCCGATGCCGCGCTTGCGGACTTGATGCGCTCGAGGGGCTGGTAACGCGGCTGGTCGTTGCCAATCATATAGCTAATATGAAACTGCTTGGCGGCCGCTTCAAACGAAACGCCGTTAGGACCAGCCGCCGCGAGAGCTTGCCTCTGATCGCGATTGTTGTAGTAGCTGAATTCGCCACCACCGGGTTGACGCTGCCAGCGATCGCTACCAAGAATCTTCCAATTGACCGCGTTCTCCTTGGGGTGCGGCTTGCAGAGAAATGAGTCATCAAACACACCAAATTGAAGAGCGAGTAGCTCTGCGTTGTCTTCCAAGGGCGCGTACTCGGAATCAGCAGCGTCGACGCTGATCGACCAGGGAAGCTGCTTGAACTGTTGGTCTAAGTGCCGCAAAAATTTCTCTTGGTAAGCCTTCGTTGGGAAGGTCTTGCCCATCTGCCGAGGGCCGTCGTATATGTGGTACTCAGCCCATAGGCCGAAACCGGTTTGCAGGAATGCAATGCGCGGGTCGTGGTCATATCGCTCAGCAAACTTGCTGTAGAACTCGAGTGTGAATTGCTGCAACGCTGCGTTGCTCCAATCGCAGAAATGCGTCTGCTTGCGCTCGCTAGTCCCGATCGTTTCTTGGTAATCGGCGCGAGTGCGAATGATGTCCGGCACTGTCGTCTCTTGGCCTACATAGCAGAAATAAAACCGCAGTACTGCCTGGTGATTTCGACTTGCGATTTCGTCGAGAATCGCATCTAGCCGACCATAATCGTACGTACCGTCTTCGCTGACAATTTCGTTGTATCCGCAGTAACGATACTCCAACGCAATAGCATCAGCGTAGTTGACTGCACCATCGCTGTCGGCCCACAAGACAATACCCGTCATGGGCTGAACCTGCGTAATCTCTGACTTCAAACGGATCGAACGACTTGCTTGCGCAAGTAAGTGCGGCGAGCCCACTGACAGACAAAATACAAACGCGGCGAGACGTAGAACCATTTTATTCCCGCGGTAACTTGGGTGCGATGTTTCTAGGCTGTGCATGAAGTGTGTTGCGGATGCAGCGGAACGGCGCAAGCGGGCTGTCGGAGGGCTCGCGTTTATCCTTGTTCTTACGAAATCAGTTGCTGAATAACGCTGCCCGCGACGTCGGTCAATCGGTAGTCGCGGCCTTCGTGTCGATAAGTCAATCGCTTATGATCAACGCCGAGCTGGTGGAGCAGGGTGGCGTGCAAATCGTGGACATGAACCGGATCGCGCGTGATGTTATAGCCAAATTCATCAGTTTCTCCATGGACATAGCCACGGCGCATGCCGCCGCCCGCCATCCAAACCGTAAAGCACCGTGGGTGATGATCACGACCAAAACTGTCCGGTTTGATTTCGCCTTGGCTGTAGGCGGTACGTCCGAATTCTCCGCCCCAGATCACGATGGTGTCATCAAGTAAGCCACGACGCTTCAGATCCATAACCAAGGCAGCGGCTCCCTGATCTGTTTCTCGGCACTTGGTAGGCAGGCCACTTGGCAATCCGCCATGGTGATCCCAATCGCGATGACAGAGTTGAATAAATCGCACGCCTCGCTCGGCCATTCGCCGGGCTAGCAGACAGTTGTTTGCAAAGGAAGGTTTGCCGGGCGTTGCGCCGTATAAATCAAGTGTCTCCTGGGATTCCTGCGACAAGTCTGTCAGTTCGGGCACGCTGGATTGCATGCGGAATGCCAGTTCGTAATTTTCGATTTGCGCCGTAATGGCTGGATCTCCCAACCTTTCGAGTGCGATTCGGTTGAGTTGATTGGTAGCATCGAGCAATTGTCGCCGTCCATCACCACTGATCCCGGATGGATTAGAGACGAATAGCACAGGATCCCCCGCGTTTCGAAACTGTACGCCACCGTATTGAGACGGAAGAAAGCCACTTCCCCAGTAACGGGTCTGCAACGTTTGTCCGCCGCCCCCACTGGTCAACACGACAAATGCCGGCAGGTCGGCATTGTCGCCACCCAGACCATATGCAAGCCAAGCCCCCATAACCGGCCGTCCAGGCTGTTGATTACCGGTTGCAAAGAAAGTTACGGCTGGATCATGATTAATCGGATCGGTATTCAGCGAGCGTACGAAAGTACATTCATCTACAACTTTGGTCAGGTTCGGCAACAGCTCGGAAATGTCCATGCCCACATTCCCATGTTTACTAAACTTGAATGGCGAGCCCACGCAGAATAGATTTTTTTGCCCGCTAGTCATCGTCGTAATCCGCTGTCCATTGCGTACACTGTCGGGCAGATCCTTTCCGGTCATCTCCGTGAGCTTTGGTTTTGGATCGAATAGGTCGAGTTGCGACGGCGCTCCAGACATAAACAAGTAGATAATACGTTTGGCTTTGGGAGCAAAATGTAGTTTTCCGAGAGCCCCCGCGACTGGTGGAGTCTGGCTTGCAAACGCTGCCGGATTGAGTAATGAGGCAAGCGCCCAAGCGCCCATACCCGTCGTACTATTTTGCAAAAAACGGCGGCGCTGGATGGCCACATGAAACGGTTGGATATCTTGCATGGCTCATGCTCTGTCAAGTTCAAGTATGCGATTGTAGGAGGCCCAATCCCGATCGCCATCGGGTAATGCCCACCGAGAACGCGGGGGTGCGTCAGTTGGAAATCGTTTCATTCAAGTTAAGAATCACGTTGCTCAGTGCCGTCCAAGCGGCCAACTCAGCAGAGTCTTGGTCATTGGGGCTGGCCAAGTCGCCGACCGAAATCAACTGTTTCGCCGCCTCCGGGTCCGCTTGGTACGTCTCCAACTGACTATCCAAAGTTTGCATGAGGATTTCGCGCTCGCGCGCCGATGGCTCCCGCGCGAGCGCCAAGCGCCAAGCCAACGTGACCCGCGCCGCATCGTCCAAGTCCGCGACCGACAACACCCGCTGCGCAAGCCCGCGAGCAGCTTCTACAAAAACCGGGTCATTCATTAACACCAGCGATTGCAGCGGCGTGCTCGTCTTGGCCCGCGCAGCCACACAGAATTCGCGAGTCGGCGCGTCCAGCGTCACAAACGAAGGATAGACAGTTGATCGTCTCCAATAAACGTAAAGGCCGCGACGGTACAGATCTTCGCCCGTGGACTTTTCGTACTTGTAGCCACTCATTTCATTGATCTCCCATGTACCAGCGGGCTGAGCTGGCTTGATACTCTTGCCGCCGATCTTGGGGTTGAGAACCCCAGCAATGGCAAGGGCATTATCGCGCAGAAATTCTGCGTCCAACCGTTGCCTGGGGCCACGGGCCAACCAGCGGTTTTCGGAGTCTCGTTCCAACAACGTGGGCGAAACCTCGGCCGATTGTTGGTACGTCGCACTCAGCACAATCTGCTTGATGGCCCGCTTCACGTCCCAATCGTGCATAAAGTCAGCCGCCAACCAATCCAACAACTCTGGATGGCTTGGGCGTTCTCCCTGCGAACCGAAATCGTTGAGCGTTTTGACCAGCCCAGTGCCAAACAACATCGCCCACCAACGGTTGACTGCCACCCGAGCTGTGAGTGGATGGTCGCGGGACACCAACCAACGAGCCAAGTCGAGCCGATTCAGACTGCGATCTCCATCCGCTGGTATTTGCGGCAAGAAGGCCGGTACACCAGAACTCACCTGCTGTCCGTCGAGATCATAGTTGCCGCGGATCTTGATAAACGTATCTCGCGGCTTGTCCATCTCGGACATAACCATCGTATTGGGCAACGCATTCTCATAGTCCTGTTTCGACTTGCGCAGCTCACTGAGCGAGTTTGTCATTTCTTGCAATTGCGGCACTTGCGTCCGCAGAAAAAAATTCTCGAGCGTCTTCTTTTGATTTTCGCTGCGATCTTGGGCTAGCAGCTTGGCAATCTGCTGCGCCTCTGAGGCACCAACCGATCCAATCTCTTCTGGTGTCAGGGTTCGATTGAAGATTCGCACATCATCGATGATGCCATTGAAATTTGTACTCGAGGGTCCACGACGACCAATACTAAATGGAACGGAGTTGGTGATGTCACCAGTGAGGCTATCAAGCTTGATGCTCGTCTTCGCCAATTCACCGTTCACGTACAGCTTGAGACCAGAAGCTTTGGCTGAGCCATCGTAAGTTACGGCAATATGCGTCCAGACGTTTTCTTCAAAGTCCGCATCGGCTTGAATGTGAATTGCGTCGTTCGACCAATGATGAATCAAGTGGACGCTAGGACGCAGGCCATGGAATTCGATATCCCAACCACGCGCACCGTTGGGATCATCCATTTTCCCAAGCGGAGCTCCACCGGCCTTGGTAACTGACAGGTATGCCGTGACGCTGAACGCATTGTCTTTGGTAAATCCACAATGATCACCGTACTCAAACCAAGCGCTACCAGCTGTCTGAAAGCCTTTGCCAACCGCTCCATCCACAAACTCACTTGTTCCGTGAGCGATTGCTGAAATGGGCTTTGATTCGTCCACGATCACCCCGTCGCCGCAGTCATCCAACGCAAATTGGCTCGACGGCTGAGGCATTGCTGCCGTCGCACTTACTGCGATGAATTCTTGCTCCCATGCGGCTTGCTTTTCCGCCAGCCCACTCTTGGTCTTGGCCAGCTCCGCTTCAATCTGTGTGATTTCCTGATCGAATTGCGCCAGTTTGACCTTGTCCTCTGGCGTAGGCACGCGGAGAAACGGTTTGGGATTGCGATCCCGCACACCATCCTTGCCATTTTCGGGAACATTATTGAAGAAGGCGTACAAGCGATAAAAGTCGCGTTGTGTGATCGGGTCGTACTTATGGTCATGGCATTGGGCGCAGGCAACCGTCATTCCCAGCCAAGTCACGCCCGTGGTGGCTACTCGGTCAACAACATACAGATTGCGATACTCCGCGTCGATCAAACCGCCTTCGTCGCTAGTCATCACATTCCGATGAAATCCGCTTGCGACTTGCTGCTGCAGCGTGGCGTCAGGTAAAAGGTCACCGGCGAGTTGCTCTGCGGTAAATTGTCGAACGGCATGTTGTCGTTAAATGCACCGATGACCCATTCCCGCCACAGCCACATATCGCGCAACGAGTCGTTGTGGTAACCACTGGTATCGCCGTACCGCGCCAAGTCCAACCAGGGCACCGCCAATCGCTCTCCAAAGTGCTGGCTGTTGAGGAGCCGATCCACGACCTTTTCATACGCGTCGGGGGAGGTATCGCCGATAAAGGCTTCCACTTCGGCAATCGTCGGTGGCAAGCCGATGAGGTCTAGTGAAACCCGGCGAATAAGTTGCTCTTTGCTCGCGCGCGGAGATTGAGTCTGTTGAAGACCATGAAGCCCGCGCAAAACGAACGCGTCGATGGCATTCAACACTTGGCCCGCAGCCAGTTGTTCGCTCGGCACCATCGGACGGCGGATGGGTTCAAAGGCCCAATGATTGGACCACCGTGCACCTTGCTCGATCCACTGTGTCAATAAGCGAATCTGAGCTTGGCTAAGTGCCTTACCCTCTTCAGCCGGTGGCATTTGCTCGTCAGCGTCGCGCGAGAGTATGCGCCGCAGCATTTCACTTTCATGCGGCTTGCCCGGCACGACGGCGATGCCCCCCGATTCGCCCACTTCTAGTATAGACTGCTGCAGGTCCATCCTCAGGCCAGCCTGTCGCTGTTCTTCATCGGGACCATGGCACTTATAACAATGATCCGACAGGATCGGGCGGATGTCGCGATCAAAATCGATAGGACTCTCTTGGGCCAGAAGCGGGCTGACACAAAGCCATGCAGCCACCGAAAGTAAGATCCTAGATCTGGCCGAAGTAAAAAAGACGCAATGGACCATGAAAGCGACCATGAGGAGGGAAATACAGGGTGGGATAAAGAGGATCGGGGAACTCTACTTTTTCCATTGTAGCCGATCGCGGCAGCCATTCACCCCAAAACAGGTATCGTTCTTTCGAACAACTCAGGCCACACCCCGCCTTTTCACCGCCTCCTGGTCGCCAAAGGCGCGCATCCATGTCTCCACGTGGCGGACATTGGTATCACTTCAACTTCTCTGCCGTCGCCACAGCATTCCCCCAAACGAGGCAATGACAAGCAACGCTGAAGATGGCTCCGGCACAGATGTGAGACCAAACGCAACAAGAGCGTTGTCCATCCCAGTTCCCGTTCCACCATTTCCTCCATTTGCAAACCTAGCCCTAAATTCGAAGCCATTCACCAAACCACCAGTCGAGATGAATCCAAAAAATCCGTCGTCGTCACGAACTTGCAGAATGGGTGAACCGCTACCGTTCAGATGCCAATCCATGGATTCGCCAGGCCCTCCATCGACACGATCAAAATCAGCTCCGAACGCCAGAACAGGAGTATCAAAGGTCAGTGTGACTCGCAGGTTATTATCGCCCTCAACTAGAATGTAAGCGTAGTTTGAATTCGCGTCGTTAAATCCAAAGTAGGGTGCAACGTCGACGCGGTTGGGGAGCAAAGTCTCACTCGAGGAAAGAATACGATTTGCACTTAGTGAAAATGGTCCCGCATCAACTGTCCCAACTCCGGTTGGCGCCGGAACGAAACGGACATCCTGCGTGAAATCCTCAAAATCAGCCGTCAACATCGTGGTTTGGTCCACGGCGGCCAACCATAGTTGACGGTCGTTGAATACGATTACGTCCGCTCGCACGTCTGGATGGACGCACCATCCACCTACGAAGACAAACGAAAAGCAAAAAAACATGCGAATGTTCCGCATCCGATAATTCTCCAATGAACGAGGCTTTCCCGATATATGGTCTAGTGCTTGGAAAGAGCCAAGAAAATCTGCTTGAGAAAGGCGTTCCAAGTCTTAATGGAAACTTGCCAATTATAGTCGCACTACAACTGATTGCTTACTTGGAGTCAAGCTAGAATTTGCATTCTTCGTAGGAGAGCCACTCCCAATGAAAGGGACGGCTACATCTGTCACCGCTGCTTCGTGACGCAGGATGGCAGAGAAATTGCATTCGACTTCTATCGTTACTTGCCAATGCTCACAGTACTGCTCCTCATGTAGTCAGGGGTCTACGCAGCAGCCTGATCTTCGGCCTAGCTTGGACCTAGGCCGAAGAAGACTTTGTTGATAATTCACCACGCTACACAACTCATTTGCACGCATGGCTGGCTTACTTAGTTGTGATTCGATCCTCACCCTGGAACGCGGCGCCAGCGATTGTGCGTCCGTTTAAGACTCCCTTTGTGTCTCCCACGTTGAACCCGGTCAACTCCAGCTCAAAGCGAACTACCAAGTCGAGTAGCCCGTCGCCATTTAGATCGATCAAATCATATCTCGGCTCTCCGCTGGACGGATTTCGGCTCAAAGAGTCCTCGTCGCCAACACGACCAAACCGCAGTGAACCAACATCCACACTCTGAGCATCGAAAAGTACGGAGGACAGAATAGCAACTTCAACCTTACCTCGACTGCGAACGTTGATTGCGTTTCTAGAGTCATTGGGTTTGATGTCGATCTGAACGACTGTTGTCTCCACTACGTCCGTGAGCACTACGGTCACGATCGCTTGGCCAGACAGTTCACCACTATCAGTTGCACGAACGACCAAGTTAAACTCTGGAGTGGTCTCATAGTCGAGTGCTGCCGTGTTTGCGACGCGAATCTGCCCGGTCAGCGGATCGATGCGAAACGCTCCATCAGTATTGCCACTGACAATCGCGAACGTAACTTCGTCGCCATCGGGATCAGTAGCGACCGCCGTGCCTACGACCAAGTCGTTCGGCGAGTTCTCCGCTATCGAGAATGTGTCGCTATTCACCACCGGGGAATCGTTGACAGAAGTCACATCGATTCGCACTACAGCCAGAGAGCTTGAAAGGTTGCCGTCCGAAGCGATATATGCGAATCGATCGACTCCATGAAAATTGGGGTCTGGCGTATAAATGAATGAACCATCCGCATTGAAATCAAGCCTTCCATTGCTGGTGCCGCTAACAAGTTGCGCGCTGAGCGGGTCACCGTCAGGGTCGCTGTCATTGATCAAAACGCCTGGCGCTGACACATTCAACACACCATCCTCCGATATGGTGTACATGTCATTCTCTGCCGTAGGGGCTTGGTTAGGCGTCACGACATCAGTAATGAATCCAATGTCGTCAAACCACAAACGAAAGTCGGGGCTAGCTACAGCACCTGCGTATCCAATCGTAAACCCAGTGATGTACTCGCCTGCAGGAGCGGACAACCCAAAGAATGTATCACCCTGACCATTGGGCTCCGAAATCTGTCGGGAAGCCTCAAGCGCCCCACCGCCCGACAAGTGCGCGGTTGTTGTGACGACGCCATAGTCACGGCCATTCAAGGAGAGAGCCGTGATTCCGATTTGGACGACATGTTCGTTCGGATTTCCATCGGAAATTGCCCCGAATGCAAAGGTAGTCGAACTATAGCTCGCAGGCCCCGAAACCCCTACTGTTGCAAATGCTCCTGTACCCGAAATCGTACGATTGCTACCAGGCGCCCCAATTCCCCAAGTACTTGTCTGAGGCGAAGTCGGCGCAAAAGGAATGCTCTTGCTCAGGGCCGCACCGAACTCATACCGTCCACTAAGGACCGAACCGTCGATGACTCCGCCACGATTCTGCGCATATGCGTTGGCGACATCCGTCGCAAACTCGGTGTTCGTAACGGTGGAACCCGCTGCGACAAAATCAACGGTATTGGCCGCAATTACGTTCTCATCATAAATCCCAACAGTTACCGCTAGTAATCTCCTACCTTCTAATGATTCAATGCCAAGTTTTCGCCTACGTTGGCTACGAGGTAATAGGTGCACTTGCCTTGATCGAAGGCCTCTGATCATTTTGCGAAACGTCATGGTGGGGTTCCTCGCCGGGGAGTAAAAGGTGTTCAACCGAAAACGAACACATAGCGAGCGTAGATTATAGACCAGGACAGGTGAAAATAACACATCGAGCGACAATCTCGCTGATCGATGCGCATTCAGAAAAACGCACTCTTAGATCACGGATAATGGCAGGACCATAATCTTGCCATCCCCCATGCGACCACTGCGAGCTACATCGGTGACGCGCTTGATCACCTCTTCCGTACGAAAGTCCTCAACCCACATCGTGATTTCGACTTTCGGCAAGAACGCCAGTTCGTACTCGCTGTCTTTGTAGTCCTGTAGATAGCTCTTCTGTCGACCAAAGCCCTTGACCTCGCGCACCATCAGAGCTTCGAGTGGGGCGAGACGTAGATTTTCAAGCACGCGTTCAGCCAGATAGGGGCGAATGATGGCGATGACTTGTTTCATAATTCCATCACACAACAGCACTGAAAGAACGGAAGCCAAGAGACTAACATTGCGTCCATATCACAGTAAGGCGAGCGGCAGGTGAAAAGTTACCGTAGTGGAATTCACCAGAATTCCCTTTTCTTGAAGGATTTCTGGCGAAATCTACTACGGCAGGTAAGAACTCATCTGCCGCTCGCCTTAAAGCAACCCTCTCCCCAGAATTCGGAGAGAGGGTTCGGTGGTTTAGGTCTACTGGGCGCCACCTTCCACTTCGCTTTGAGCGCCTTCTTCGATGGCATACACGCGATTTCGGTTGGCGACGTACAAAGTACTATTGGCAGCAATTGGTGTCGTGTAGACCGCACTTCCCATGTTAATTTCCGCGATCATTTCTTGCTCTGGCGAGAGTTTGAAGATCGCCAAATCGCCGTCTTCGTCGCTGATATACACGCGGTCTTGGACGATCAGAGGCGAAGCCCACGAAGCGGCGAACATATCGTAGCTCCAGTGCGCTTTGCCGGTCTTGGCATCAAGGCAGTGGAACATGCCACTGAAGTCGGCGACAAATAATAAGTCGTCCTTGATAGCCACGGTGCCGCATGTGCGGTGCATGGTCTGCTCGAATTCTTCGGGGTTCTCGCCAACATAATGCCAGATTGCGGCTGAATTAGGATTATCGCGTTCGAAATCGCCATCCTTTTCAACCATGGCCTGCAAGCGTTTATGTTCGATCGGTTTGTCGGGGGCTGCAGTGTTATAGACCAACGTGGGACTTACGTCGCCCCGCTTTGTGGGGTCGATGCACCACAAGTGTCCGCCGCCTTCGCCGTGTTCGGGATCTTCGCCGACAGCCACATAGACCAGGCCGTCATAGACCACCGGGGTGGCAATGATGTGGTTGCGCGTCGCAGAACCACCCAGTGAGTAAAGCGATGTTTTTGGATTGCAATCGAACTTCCACAACAGCTTTGCTTTGCCATCTTCGCCCTGGGCATCAAAGGAATAGAGCCAACCATCGCCGCCACCAAACAGTACTTGGCCGACTCCGCCCAATTCTGCATAAGATGGCGATGACCACTGACCGTGCAATACGTTGGCACCAGGAGAGCTATCGCTCCACAGTAGCTCGCCCGAGTTCCGATTCATGCACAGGAAGCTGGGAGCCTTGTCGTTCGGCAAGTTCTTGTGACCTTCATCGACACCGTTCGATGTGTTGACAAAGAGCAAATCGCCCACGCAAGTAACCGAGCAGCTGCACATATTGTGTTGTGATACAGCCAGCTTCTTCATCATGTCATAGCGCCACACCACGTCGGCTTCATCTTTGTTTTCGTTCGGTTCATCTTTGACGGGCCCATCGTTCTCGTCGTCCGTAAAACCGTCGGTATCTAAGCAGACCACTTCGCCACGGCTGGTCACATACCACAGTCGATCACCATCGATCAACGGTGCCGAGCAAATGCCTTGGTTGGGCCAATCGTGAACACGTCCGGTCGGAAGTTTTTCGCTAGAGTGTTGCCACAGAAACGTACCGTCCTTCTCGTCGAAGCACAGCAATACGCCCAGATCGACGTCGCTGGGATAGCGCGCCAGGTAGCCGGCGCCATTATTCGTTCCGACGTACAGCCTGCCGTTAGCCACTACAGGGTTGCCGTATGTTTCAGAGCCCAGGGGCATCGACCAGCGAACGTTCATTCCGGTTTCCACATTCCACTCAGTGGGCACGTTGGGTTCGTCCGTTACGCTGTTGCGCAAATGTGACCCAGCCCATTGCGGCCAGTCATGCTTGCCGACTTTGAGTTCGTCGATACGCTTGCGCACCTCGGCAACGGCGTCGTATTGATCTTGGGCAAATGCAGACAGGCAGGGTAGGGCGGCCAGCGAGCCTAAACCTGCCAACAAAGCGATACGTAAATTCATAGGATATGACCTCAGTTTTGGATGGTAAGTTTTTATTGTTTCTATCCGTTGCCTTCCTCTAGCGAGTTCCGCGCAACGGTAGTTTCATTCTCGTTCGTCAGCTCGCAACTACTGGTTGGGATAAACGCTCACGTTATCAATGTAGAATTCAGTAACTTGGGCATTGCCAAACAGTCCTGGACTGCCCGTTGTATTGGGTACAGCATCGGCGGCTTCGATAGTCCATTCGGCGGGTTCCTCCTCACCGCGTTTCCACACTTTACCGCGCAGAACTGCTTTTCCATCTTGGTTCTCGCTTTGGAATTTCAACGTATACCATTGGTTCTCAGACCATTCGTAGGGCACGGTCTTGGCGAAGCGCAGTTCGACCCGTGAGGTCCATGAGCGTATTTGCAACTGGTTTTTGTCCATCAAGTCCAGCGTATAGCGCTGATTAATCAAGCCCATATCGGGGCGCCGTCCGTTTTCTTCGTTGGCGGTCGCCCGCACATCAGCTTGGATGGTGTAGTCGCTCAGTGTCGTCCAGCCCATCCAGCTTTGGCTACGTGTTCCTTTGGGAATCGTATCGATCTTGATCAGCGCTTGCTCTCCGTCAATTTCTTTTGGCTGATGGCGGTAGGCTGCACCAATCCATGTCAAAGGCACCGTTTTGTTGTCAAAATCCCATCGCCAGGGCAAGGGAGGGATGATACGCGCTCGCGCCGTACTGGTAACGTCGCCAACTTTGGCAGTAATGCTCACTGCCTGATGTTCAGCGGCAACCGGTGCTGTGTATTTCCCGTCAGCGGCAATCTGGCCACCTGTCGTGGTGAGTTCCGCATCGTCTACAACTCTCAGAAACTGACCACGAGCGTTATACGCGCGAACTTGATATGGCGTCGATTGGCCTGGAGCCAACATGACTTCGACTGGAGCAATCTGAATATGGGCAATCGCATCATCCTGACCGGCAGGCGTTTCCTGGCGTCCAGCTGGAATGGGGTCCGCGGCAACTTCGCGGTCCTTGCTACCGATGCAATACAGTTTCTTGGTGGTGGGCAGATAGATCTTCCCACGCGCGATAATGGGCGATGCTAGGATCTCTTCGCCACTGGACATACGAATGCGTTTCAGTTCCTTGACGCCATCTTCCGACGGCTCCAGGATCCAAAAGTTGCCGGTTTGTTCGCAGCAATAGAGTTTTCCATCGCCATAGACGATAGATCCAGGTCTTCGCCCGACCTTCTTGCTGGCGATGATCTCGCCTGTTTCGGGATCAATCACATCGAGCGTACCACCATCTTCGACTACATATAGACGCCCGTCGACCAGCACAGGCTGGCTACCTTCGACGCTGTGCGCGGGAATCTTCCATTTCAAATCCGCTTCAGGAATAACTGCCTTGTCCGTATCACCGTTGATGGCAAAGATCGCGCCCAGCACGCGCGGGTCTGCCGCATTCTGCTCACGGTGACCGCAATAGACAACTCCATCAACGACGAGCGGGGGCGTGTTGATACCTCGGTTGGAACAATCGTAAGTCCAAATGGTCTTTCCGGTGCGTGGTTGCATCGCGTACATGGAACCATCACCAGCCCCAAAAACCATTGCGGCTTGGCCATTCAGAACCGTCAAAAAGGGAGTGCTATAAGTCGTGTCTTCTGGCTTGGGTCGCGTGGAAGCAAACCAGACTGCGGCGCCAGTGGACTTATCAAACGCTACGAAACGATGCGCAGGAACCGCTTGATCACCCCACTGAGTCATTACACCGCTGATGATTACCAAATCATCAAATACGATGGGGAAATTGGTACGACCGCCATAAGTGCTGAGCATGCCATACTCTTCACTCATGGCATGCTCCCAGATGACCTTGCCGGTCTCGCCATTTAAGCACATGAACTGGCAACCCAAGCCTAACCAGTAAATATTGCCGGTCGTTGGATCGGCGATCGGGCTCGACCAACCAACGCGCTCGGCAGGTGCGTCCGACAAATAGACATTGTGTGCGCTACGCCAAATCTCTTCGCCGGTATCGGCATTCAGGCAAACCAACTGCTCGCCTTCTTCAGTCGTCTCGGGTTTATAGCGACTGACAATGTACAGTTTTCCATCATTGACGATCGGTGTAGATCGGGTGGCCAGTTCTTCGTTGGTCCACAGTACATTTTCACCCTTGGGAGACCAGGAATCTGGCAGATTCTTTTCACGCGAAATGCCGTTGCCTTCGGGACCACGCCATTGATACCAATCCGCTGGCTCAGCAGCGATGAGACCGCCCGTTGTCAACGTCACCAGGAAGAGAAAGCAAGCCCCAAGTTTCTGAGCTGTTCTCGGTCGTGGTCGGCGGCCGAGCACGTTGATTAAGTACATTCTAGGAAGCCTCGTGTAGAAAAAGTCTGGGATTGAAATTGAGCCGTTCTGGAGGACTGCCTGAATCCTGCCGCTGGCTGAGTTAATTCGATCGACGATTAAGGCGTTAGTATCCCCCGAATCGTTGACTTATTCCAGTAGCAGCAAAACGGAGAAATGGTGAGAATTTTCAGCAGGTGGGATGTTTTGGTGGCAGTTTTGATGGGGATCAAAAGTGGGATCGGCGGCCAGCCTCCAAAATCGCGGCATTTGCACACGAAACGGCTAACGGCCATTGTTTGCGGGTGGCCATATTATACTTCCCTGCGTAGGCTACGTCACGGAAGCCTTTCCTCGGGGTTCGGTTGCCCAGGCACCATAAAAACTCTAACTCATCAAACGCGACAGAGTTTCGGTCACAAGACCCCGTGACAACGACTTGGCCACATTCTGGGGATGTTAGCGAGACACTTGGAAAACACTTGCCTATGCAATGGGCCCAATGCCAGACATGCTTGATCCTGTTCTGCGGCGAATCCGCACACTTGCCACACTTTGACTAGCCTATGAACCGCTCGAAATTCCACTACCTCATGTCCAATCTCAGAATCAGCCTTTGCAAAAACACTGTCTGCGGGGACAATCACGCTAACATGCTGCGGACAATAGTAGGGCTCAATGCCTACACACTACGATCGCAGTTGCCGCCCCTTCCGAATTAAAGTTTGCTCAATGAACAATCCGGTCCCACCCAGCGTTATTCCGTACAAGCTCAATTGGACCTACGCTATCACGATTGTCTACGTACATATCGTTGGCCTAGCAGCGCTGTTCGCCTTGGCAATTGGCGGAGCTGAACTGCGTCCCTACCTGTTTAGCTGGACTTCCTTCATCGTTTTCATACTTGGCATCCATGTGTTTGGCCAAGGCATAACGATTGGCTATCACCGACTGCTGACGCATCGCAGTTTCAAGACACCGAAGTGGGTTGAGTATTGCTTTGCTATCTTGGGAATCTGTTCGATGGAAGACACACCCGCGAGGTGGGTTTCGGTGCATCGCATGCATCACGTGCACTCCGATGAAATCCCAGACCCACATAGCCCGCGCGTAACATTTTGGTGGTCGCATATCGGCTGGCTAATGTTCATTAATCGTCAGACCTACAGCGTGGCCAGTCTCGAAAAATTCTCAAAGGACTTGCTGCGCGACCCGTTCTACATGAAGCTGGAGACCAATCCGTTTCGGCAATTCATTTTTGTGCTTGGCCAGATCCCAGTCTTCTTTGTGCTTGGAATGGCGCTGAGCCTTTTGTTTTCGACGAACTTGAGCGCTGCGATACAGCTGGGATCGAGCATGGTTGTGTGGGGCGTGTTTATGCGAGTAATCGCCGTCTGGCACATCACTTTTTCAGTAAATTCACTCAGCCATATGTTTGGCTACACTAACTACGAAACCGGCGAAGACAGCCGCAACAATTGGTTTGTCGCGCTGATGACAGTTGGCGAAGGCTGGCACAACAACCATCATGAAGATCCCTCGGCGGCTACCGTGCAACACCGCTGGTGGGAGTTTGACATTAGCTATTACGAAATCAAGTTGCTCGAAAAGCTAGGTTTGGCCAGTGAAGTCGTCCCGCCACGACACAAGCGTCACAGCAAACACAAAACGGATGCGAATACCACCGATGAAGCCAACGAACCCGAAGTCCCTCACGACGCCCTCGCTTAATCCCGCTTAATCCAAAAGACCAGCGGCAAAGCACATCATGCTCCTGGCACACATTCACAACTTACACGTCAGGTTACGCTATAGGGCCCTGTAATTCTGTCAGGGATCCAGCCGGAACCGAAGCACATCTATAGACTCAACCTCTTTCAATCAACAACTATGCAACTTTGTAAACTACTGAACTCTGTTGGACTTCACAGCGTGGGCCGAGTGGTTGACGATCAGATCGAAATCCTAGACTTGGCATCCGGTCCCTACAATTCGTTGTCGATGCTACTGGCGGCGGACGACGTAGCTGACACAGTCGCTGGGCTGCCTGGCACTGGGGAACGGATACCGGTCAGCCAAGCTCAGTTGTTGCCGCCCATCGATGCCCAAGAAGTGTGGGCTGCTGGCGTGACATACAAACGCAGCCAGACCGCGCGGATGGAAGAATCGGAAGCCGCTGCTTCTTGTTACGACCGCGTCTACCAATCCGCTCGTCCTGAGATTTTTTTCAAGGCGACACCGCACCGTGTGCGCGGGACCGGCCAAGCCTTGCGTATTCGTGCCGATGCAAAATGGAATGTACCCGAACCCGAATTGACTTTGGTACTGTCGCCCCGTTTGAAGATCGTCGGATACACGATCGGCAATGACATGAGCTCCCGCGACATCGAAGGCGATAACCCACTCTATCTTCCACAAGCTAAAATGTACGACGAGTGTTGCGGGCTTGGCCCGTGGATCACGTTGGCGGACGACATGCCGCCACGTGCGCAAATCGAGATCGCACTCAAGATCACGCGGGCGGGCCAAGTCGTATTCGAGCAATCCACGTCGGCCGGTGAAATGGCTCGCACCTTCGAAGACTTGGTGCAGTGGCTGGGCCGCGACAACAGTTTCCCCGCTGGTGCTTTCTTACTAACCGGTACCGGCATCGTTCCAACCAGCGATTTTACGCTAGCGGGAGATGACGTCGTCGATATCAGCATTACCAACATTGGTACTCTGTCCAACAGGATTGTACAGAGTACACCAGTGGCATAGCTTGGCACGTCCATCTAACCGCGCAGTCGTGGACGTCGGCGCCATGCTGACGTCCAACTTCCTTACTCTTCTAACGCGGCTTTCAGCGCTTCCCTGCCGCCGACGACTGGCAAGCTGAGCGAAGTTGCCGACAGGTCAACGGTCAACTCGGTACCGGGCTCCGGCCAAAGAGTAAAATCGCGATCGCTCGAGAAAATCATCAGTCCGATTTGCTGCCCTCTGGGAATGACCTGATCATCCGGCTGTAGCTCGAAGGTCAATTCGACAAATTCGCCAGGTGTCAGCGGCTGACTCTCGGTTAACGACTTGCTGTTCTGTGGATCGGCCCATCCGCGGGTAATAATGTTATCCGTGATCTTGGTGTTGCGATTCGTATTCCATGGCAAAGAAACGAGCCACACCGACAGATTAGCCGCTGGCTTGTTGCTGGCCACGCGAATAGTGATCGAAGCCAAACCCGAAATGTGTACCGGCTTAGTCAGTTTGGGAGTGACATACATCAGTCGATGCTGCGTATATTCCGCTTGGGCCAACATCGCTCCGCTGAATGAAAAATTGTCGACCAACGTCTCGGTAGAAGACTTATTTTCGGCGGTCCCAATGACTAACTTACCTAGTTCCGGCGCGCCTCCCTCGAGAGACAATTTCACGTCCTTCGCGTTTGGGTGGGGATAGTCATCATAGGCTGTGGGTTCGTCTTGCTTGGCATTTTCGCGGACAATCCAAGCTCGCTTGTCCCGCTCCACGCCATTTTCAACGCCATGCAAGTAGCGGGTAAACCAGCGATTCATTAGCTTCATCGGTGGAGGTCCACCATGCCCGCCTTGATGATAGTAGATCTGCACCGGCACTCCCTTTTTCTTCAACGCAGCCACAATGCGATAGCTGTGTTCTGGCACGACGTTCCAGTCATTAAAGCCATGCGACATCAGTACGGCAGCTTTGAGCGGTTGCAGATCGTTTAGATAGTCTCGGCCTGCCCAAAACTCGTTATAGTCGCCCGATATTCGATCGAAGCCTTCTGCCATTTCCTTGTCGCGAATCTCGCAGTCACATGCCTTGCGATGCTCCGCGTCGCCGCCGCTGTGAATATAGTCGTAGAGAAAATCAATATCTTCACCCAAGTAACCGCCGGGGTGTCTAACCAATCCGTTCGAGCGATAGTAATGATAATAGGAAGTATTGGGAGCCACTGGAATGATGGCCTCCAGCCCATTAACGCCAGTGGTGGCGCAAGCCAATGGGATCGTGCCATTGTAAGACGTGCCCGTCATACCGACTTTACCAGTCGACCAATAGGCCGTGACGGGTTCATCGCCATCGACGGTTGAGAATCCTTTGGCGCGACCGCACAGCCAATCGACGACTGCTTTGGGTGCCAACGATTCGTTATCGCCTCCTACCGTCGGGCAGCCTTCGGAAAGCCCTGTACCTGGCGAGGATGAATGCACAACAACGTAACCACGCGGTATCCACTCAACCGTTTGCGACTTGGAAATGATTGGGCGTGTCGTACGAAGTTTAACCGGCGGAAAGTGCTTGCGCTCCGGAGGCTCTGCGCCAATTTCGTGTCGAGTGTCCCAAAAATATTCATGTGAATTTACACCAGTACCTGCAAAGTACGGACTAGATTCGTAGACGACCGGCAATTTCAGGCCTTCGTACTCGGTTTGGCGCGGGCGAGTTACCGCCACATGCATGCGATCCATTTTTCCATCGCGATCGGAATCAAATTCGGTTTCCACCCACAAATCGTGACGAATCCAAGACTCCGGGTCTGCAAAGGCTGGCACAATCTGGGCCTCGCCGTCCTTAAAGACGGGAGCCGCATCTTCGGCTCGCAACCCAGGTGTTACCGTTACGGCAAGTACGAGTACAGACAAAAATCTTGGTAACTGAATGCACATGATGAAAACCACTGGGAAAGAAGTTACGAATGGAGATCAGTCTAATCACTCGTCGGCCAATTGTGGCGCATCCCTAGGCGGATGATTGCTCCACCACGACGCGAGAACTGACCCAGAAATATTCATCCATGGTCCAAATATGGCGGGAGCAAGCGCAACCAGCGGATCTTTGAGCGTATTGATCGCCAAAGCGGTTGCCATGCCACCGTTCTGCAAGCCAACTTCGATGGCCACTGTACGGCGGCTGCTCTCATCCAAACCAGCTAGCCGCGCACCAAAATAGCCGAGCGCATAGCCGATCATGTTATGCAATACCGCTGCCATAACCAAAGCTGCACCGATCGTCAACAATTCGTCTCGCGAACCAGCAATGATGATGGCAATAATGAAGCAGATTCCAGCCATGGCAATCAAAGAGAGTATGCGATCAAGCCAATCACCGCGCATTTTAGCTTTCTGAAGAACCATGTTTAGGATCAAGCCAGCAGCGATGGGCACGATGATAATTTTCAGAATATTGACGACCCAATCTACAAACACAACTTCGACAAAAGTGCCGGCCAATAACGACATCAGCAGCGGCGTCATGAAAGGGGCAACCAGCGTCGAACAGGCCGTCATCGTTACCGACAATGCCACGTTACCCTTCGACAGATAGGTCATTAAGTTCGACGCGACACCACCAGGACACGAACCAATCAGGATGACGCCAGCCGCCACGGCTGGTTCAAAGCCGAACAGCTTGGCCAACAACAAACCCGTGAGTGGCATAACGCTAAACTGCAGCACTAATCCAACCAAGACCGCCCAGGGCAATTTTAGGACTCGAGCGAAATCGGCCAGCGACAGCGTAGCGCCCATGCCGAACATGATGATCTGTATTAACGGTGAAATAAACGTTTTTAACTCGATCGAGCCCCATCGAATGAAGACTTGGGGAAAAACAAACGCGGCTAACACGCACAACAACACGCAACCCGTGAACGCGAATTGCTTGACCGATGCCTTACGGCTCTTTGCTTCGCCAGCGTGCTCGATACCCCGCTCACTCAACTTGCGACCCCTCCCGCGCTAGCTTCACATGAACTCAAACTGAAACTCAAACATCAACTGAGACAGGATCGCCTTCCCAATCCGTTCTGCCTCAATTTACCATGCATTAGCCATTCACGAGCTTGAAGTCGACAGGAAAGGGTCGGGAGTCTTTTCAGCAGCGCCGCCACCGATGAGATGCCGCTGAGAAAAACATGTGGTTGCTAATGGGTTAAGCGATTTAGGCTGAAAAGACTCCCGACCCTGTCACATAAGCCGATACATCGTGAACGGTTACGCCATGCAAGAGTATAGCCGCTGAATGGGTGCGAAGATACGCGCACCGTCAAAGAGTCAGCCGGTGGGGCTGACGGCACCGTGAGAATCAGAGTATTTCTCAAGCAAACGGTAGAGTGAACGACGGTTAATGCCCAGCGCTCGAGCCGTCTTGGCTTTATTGCCACCGTGTTGCTTCAAAACGGATAACACGTGGGCGCGATTGAGCGCATCCAAATCGATCGAACCGCCAACTGCGGGCAGAAGTTTTGGTTCGGCGTCAACCAACTCTGGCGGTAGATCGTCGACGGCAATCGTACCCGTGTCGCCCGATAGCACTTTGGCTCTCTCAAGCGCATTGAGAAGCTGTCGGACATTGCCCGGCCATTCATAGGCTTCAAACAACTCACGTACTTCCTCAGTCAACTTCCATTCAGGCCCCAGAAAGTGCTCGCACAAGACGCCAATATCGCCATGTCGTTCGCGCAACGGAGGCAGCTTGATACTCAGGACATTGATGCGATAGTACAAGTCTTCGCGGAAGCGCGATGCGGTAACTTCTTTGTTCAAGTCTTTGTTAGTCGCAGCAATTAGCCTCACACGCACCCGACGCTCCTTGACTGAACCAACGCGGCGTATCGATCCGTCCTCCAACACACGCAACAGCTTGGCTTGCAACGAACCAGCCAATTCGCCAAATTCGTCGATGAATAGCGTGCCACCATCGGCCATCTCGAATAGGCCAGGTTTGGAAGCGATCGCACCCGTGAACGCTCCCTTCTCATGGCCAAACAATTCGCTCTCCAGCAACGACTCTGGCAAAGCCGCACAGTTGATGACTACCAGTGGCTTGGACGCCAACGAACTGGCCGTGTGAATGGCCCGCGCCACCAGCTCTTTGCCCGTTCCACTTTCGCCCTCAATCAAAACGGGCTTATCGCTGGGGGCAATACGCTCAATCAAATGCAATACTTTGCGGATCGCAGGCGATTCCCCAACAATGTTTGACGATGGCCGGGAACGAGCAATCACGGTGCGCAGTCGCTGGTTCTCTCGCAGCAATCGCGAGGTTCGCGCCGACTTTTGAATCAAGCGATCCAGGTCTACCAAGCGGATCGGTTTGGTCACGTAATCGACAGCCCCCGCTTTCATCGAAGCTACCGCCGTGGGAACAGTTGCACCACCAGTCAACATGATGACTTGCAACGCTTCATCCTCAGCTCGCAATTTAGCTAACAATTGGACGCCATCCATGTCCGGCATGTGGACGTCAACCACGGCTACATCAAATTGCTGCGATTGACTGGCCTGGAGTGCCGAAGGACCATCTGCTACCGCTACAACGTGGTAACCCTGTTTTTCAAAGTAGTGCTGGGCAGAGTCTAGAAAATCAGCTTCGTCGTCGACCAGCAGCAAGTCCAACTCTGTCAATTCGTCGCTCATATTCACTTCAACACCCGCAGAAATCCAACTCGACCAGTCTCGGCTGCTAACCTCGACCAGTCCACCAAACAGCCTCGACCCGAGATTGCCCCCATCTCCTTACGCAATTCCAATGCCTATTCACGTGCGAGTCTGCGGCTGTGCCAATAATCACCCAGTCAACCCGTTTTTAGAACGGTTTTCCCGGTAGGTTCCGTTGGATGGGACTACAGAGGGAAGAACTACTTTGGCACACTCAGATGAGCGAAAACGCACATAGAGGGATTGCCCACCGGCACGTACTGGCCAGTAAAAGCGAGTCCACCAGTTAGCCGATCTACCTCAAAAACCGCAATATTGTCGCTTCGCTGATTGCAGCAGTAGAGGAATTGCCCCAGCGGATCGAGGGCAAAACTTCGGGGGTAATTCCCACGCGTCCATTCTTCCCCGAGCCACGTTAGCTTGCCGTCCGTACCGATCGAGAATATGGCGATGCTGTCGTGCAAGCGATTACCTGCATACAAGTGCTTGCCATCATGCGATACCAAGATCTCCGAGCAAAAATTGCTGCCAGCAAAACCATCTGGTAATGTCGAAATAGTTTGTCGAGCACTTAGTTGCCCGAGTTGTGCATCGTAGTCGAAGAGGGCAACCGTCGATCCTTCTTCTTGGATCGAGTAGAACCAGCGACCATTTGGGTGGAAATCAAAATGCCTTGGCCCGTCGCCGGCAGGCAGGCTTACGCTCGGCGGAGTATTCTCCGTGAGCGAGCCAGTCTGCGTGTCGAACTTCCAAATGTAAATCTTGTCCAAGCCCAGGTCAGCATGAAATACAAATCGCCCGGTCGCGTCTGCCTCGATCATGTGGGCATGGGTTCGATCATGTCCACTGATCGCAAAGCTACCGGGCGGCGCATGGGCGGCGCGCACTGGCCCAAGCTCTCCAGCGTCTTGCTTGGTGTCGACAGCCGCCCCTAAGCTCCCGTCGTCTTGAATAGGCAAGACCGTAACCGACCCGCCAAAGTAGTTGGCGACCAACAGGAATTTTTCGGACGGATGTAGGCTCACATAAGTCGGGCCTGCACCACCTGCATCGACGGTGTTTAATAACTTGAGTTGCCCAGTCGCTTGATCGATGGACAGCGCGCTGATACTACCATGCTTTTCGTCTCCGGCGGGGCCGTCGAGTCGATCCGTTTCGTTGGCTGAATACAGACAAGTGTTCGCCGAATTGACAGCCAGACAACTAGGACTGGTTCCCATCTCGAACACACCCGCCTCGGACAGCCCGCCCGATTTGCGATCCACTTGAAAGATGTGGATACCACGCCCGTTGCCTGGTGGCAAATCAACTTGCGTTGGTAAAACATCTTGCAATGGCGAGCTGAATGTTCCAACGTAAGCAAACAAACGCGACACGTCGGCCGTTTGGCCATACAGATTACTGGATTGCATAAAACTCACTGCCAGCATCAACAACATAGTCTTGAGAAACAAAGGCATTCGACAAGCAGCACCCGTCATAACGAGACGTTCCCTTCCAGAAAGTAAACCCCCGGCGAGCAACGGCAGCTCAACCGTCCGCAATTCGAAGTCTAAACTACCGACTACGGACATTCCACCTACGTCAAAATTTTGACTGCTCCCACACTTTGGAGCTCCGACTTGTCGGAGCTTTCTTATCTGCGTGTGCCAATACGCGTGCATTACGAACTAGGAAAACACTGCGCTTTACAGCGTCATACACACCATCCTTGGGATTCGTTCCGGCAGAAACCACGCAAGAAAAAACTGCCAACACTCCGGCACCCCAACCAGCACCCAACCAATCTAAGCGTACTACCGGATCGTCTTATAACTTATAACAAAGCGGCGATAAATCGTCGCACTCCAAATTGTCAACTCCTATCCGCCTGCAAGGACGTGGATACAATGAAAACTTACGAATAGCGCCAGGTGAAATCGCTATCCCGCTGAGATTATTTTCATTGAGTCAATTCCATGGTAAGAGTTGGAGTCGTCGGTTGCTCAGGTTACACGGCAATCGAGGTTATCAAGCTGCTGGTGCGTCATCCCGATGCCCTGATTACTGCTGCCACGAGTCGCCAAGCAGATGGAGCGACTTTGAGCGACATGCATCCACAGTTCACCCAACGCCTAAATCAAGTCGTTGAGGATCTGACGCCAGAACAAATCGCCGAGCGATGTGACGTGGCCATGTGTTGTTTGCCACACGGTGCCTCGGCACCCATCGTCTCACGCATTCTGGCCGCGGGTTGCAAGGTCATCGACTTGAGCGCGGACTATCGCCTGAGCACCGCAGAACTATATGAACAGTGGTACGGCGAAAAACACTCTGACGCTGGGCGGCTTGGCGATACTCCTTATGGACTACCCGAGTTGTTCCGCGAGTCGATTCGCGGCGCCAACTTGGTCGCCAATCCTGGCTGTTATCCAACTAGTGCCATTCTGCCGCTTACCCCGCTCGTAAAAGCTGGTTTGATCGCTGCGGATGGAATTGTTATCGATTCCAAGAGTGGCGTCAGTGGCGCGGGCCGCACGCCCAAGCTGGGCAATTTGTATTCCGAAGCAAACGAGTCCTTCGCAGCTTACGCCGTCGGTACCCATCGACACCAGCCTGAAATCATCGACATCGTGCAACGATTTACTGGTGTGCAGCCTGGTTTGATATTTACACCCCATTTGGTACCCATGGATCGTGGCATCCTGTCAACCATTTACGTGCGGCCCAACGACAGTGTGACTCCCAACCAAGCTCGCGAGTGTTTGTCAGCGTTTTACGAACATGAGCCCTTCGTTCGCGTATGTTCGCATTTACCCGCCACCAAACACGTCGCTCACACAAACTATTGTGACATCACCATCCGTGAAAACGGCGGTTGGCTGATCTTGGTTTCAGCGCTGGACAATCTGATCAAAGGTGCCTCGGGCGCTGCCGTCCAATGCATGAATCTAATGTTCGGTTACGATGAAAGCACCAGCCTCTTATAGCCTAATTTGCGGTCCTAGTTGCTCTCTTCACAGTCTAGTGGCCGTGAAGACCAGAGCCCGTGTTCCTAACATCGGAGTTTGAATACACAGTGAGTACCTTCCTGCCCAAGGGCTTTCAATTTGCCGGCGTGAGCTGTGGCATCAAAGCGAAACCAAACACGAAGGATGTCGCCGTGATTTGGTCTGACGTACCTGCCGTCGCAGCTGGTGTCTACACACAGAATCAAGTCGTTGCGGCACCTGTCATCCTGTGCCGGAACCGAACTCCGCTGGCCAATGCTCGCGGCATTGTGATCAACAGCGGCAATGCCAACGCGTGTACCGGCTCGCAAGGTGACGCGGATGCACAGCGAATGTGCGAGTTATTAGCCGAAAGCCGTGCAGCCTTACCAGCAGCGGACGCAACCCTGCAGGCTGAGCAGATCATGGTTATGAGCACGGGCGTGATCGGACGTTTCCTGCCGATGGATAAGATTGCAGCGGGGATTACCCAGGCCGCTAGACAGCTTGCCGCGACCGAGCAAGCGTACCTCGACGCAGCTGACGCAATCATGACCACCGACCAAGGTCGCAAGATCACAACGCGACAATGCCAAATAGGCGACCGAACGGTTTCTATCGCCGGAATGGCCAAAGGCGCAGGCATGATCGGTCCCAATATGGCGACCATGCTCTGCTGCGTTACCACGGATGCTCCACTGGCATCGCTACAAGCCCAAGAGGTGCTGACTGCGGCAGCCAACAAATCCTTCAATAACATCAGCGTCGAAGGCCACACGAGTACCAACGATAGCATGCTGCTGCTTGCCAACGGAGCCAGTGGTGGTGAACCGCTAGCTGGTGAAGAGCTGCAGACCTTTGCCGCTCATTTGGAAGCAATGTGTATCGAGTTGGCGAAACAAATTCCCTCGGACGGGGAAGGGGCGACTCACTTGATTGAAGTCCGCGTTTCTGGAGCTCAATCGGATACCGACGCTCGAAAAATTTCGCACTGCGTCGCCAGCAGCAACTTAGTAAAAACGGCCATCTACGGCAGTGATCCCAATTGGGGGCGAATCGTCTCCGCGGCTGGCTATGCCGGTGCGCCGATCGAGACTGCACAATTAAGCTTAAGAGTAAACCACATCCCGTTGTTTGAATCCGGTGAACCACTGAGCTTCGATGCCAAGCAGGCCAGCGATTCGATCCGTGGAAACCACACTACGTTAATCGACTTGCGAGTCGGTCGTGGCCCAGGATGCTGCACCCATTGGACCAGCGATTTGACCCCAGCCTACGTGCATTTTAATTCCGAATACACGACCTAGCTAAGATTATCCCAAGCCCCTTTTTTCAAGCACGTGCGTGAGCCCGTTGAACAATCCCCCTCTCCAACCTAACCCTGCATTCTCCGGTGCCGTGATTGGAATTGGCACGGATATTATCGAATGCGCACGCATCGCGGAGATGATTGAAAAACATGGTGAAGAATTTCTGACGCGCGTCTATACGCCTCAAGAAATCGACTATTGCGCCGGTCGCAAGGCCGCCCATCAACACTATGCGGGCCGTTGGGCAGCCAAGGAAGCTGTGCTGAAAGCGCTAGGCACAGGTTGGGCGCATGGCATTAAGTGGACCGACATCGAAGTCATCAATCAACAAGGTGGAAAACCCAATATTGTGCTCGACGGTATCGCCCTGCAGATTAGCCAAGAACAGGGCATACACACCATGATGATCAGCATTTCGCACTGCCGAAACTACGCCACCGCCTATGCCACCGCCATTGGCTCCGCGCCTAGTCGATGAATTCGCCGCCATCGTAAGCGTGGACGAAGTCTCGATTCCTGCATATACTCGAGATTCACCTGCAATCCCCACGAATTGGATCATCGGCAAGAATTTTAACTAGGAAGAATCATGCGATACGTTTTTGCAACTGGCTTATTGATGCTTACGGCAAGCCTTTACGGATGCAAAGGCATGCAAGAGCCGCGAGATGTGATAGCCGCCGAATCTGGCGAGACGGTCGCCGCGGCATCAACCGAGAATTTGACTACCGAGTCGGGCGAACCTGCCTATATCAAAGTTCAGCACTGCTTAATTGCGTTTGCCGGTACCGGCACGAAAGCCACTCGCTCGAAGGAAGAAGCCGAGAAATTGGCGATCGAGTTGTTCGAAAAGGCCAAAGCTGGTGAAAATTTTGAAGCCATGATCCGCAAGTACACCGACGATAGTCCACCGGGCATCTACAAGATGGCCAACCACGGATTTCCGGCCAACGGTACCCTTTTTGAAGAAGTTTACGCGCGAGGCGGTATGGTTCCCGCGTTTGGCAATGTCGGATTCCCGCTGCAAGTCGGTGAATTCGGCCTCGCAGCCTTTGATGAGCAGGAGAGCCCGTACGGCTGGCATATCGTCAAACGGATCGAATAAGCAGCAGCGACGTTACGCGGCGGCTCGGTTCTGCGCGACCTCGAAATACTGTGCGATGACTTTGACGACCTGCTCTTGTTCGGCAGCGGTCAGCTCAGGATAAATCGGCAGATTCAAAATCTCCCTAGCGGCCAACTCGGTTTCTGGCAGACTGCCAGTCGTGTATCCACAGTGACGGAAACAGACTTGTTGATGCAGTGGAATCGGATAATAAACTTCCGTTCCAATCTGACGCTCCGATAAATAGTGGCGCAGGTCGTCACGTCGAGCTGCCGGCACACGAATACTAAACTGATTCCACACGTGGTGAGCTGCGGGATCACAGTAAGGTAAAGCGATTTCGCCAGACTGGCCCGTCGTTAGACCAGCTTCTTCAAACAGCTCAAAGTAGCGACAAGCGTGTTGTTGTCGAGCTGCCGTGTAGGCCTGCAGTCGTTGCGTCTTGACGAGCAGTGCCGCGGCTTGCATGGTGTCCAAGCGACTGTTGATGCCGACCTCCGAATGGTGGTAGCGTGGTCGCATGCCATGGGCAGCCAGCAGTCGCAGACGATCAGCGATTACATCCGACTGCGCGGTGAGCATACCACCATCGCCAAAACCGCCCAGATTCTTGGTCGGGTAAAAGCTTAGGCAACCCATCTGCCCCCAGCTACCGACGGGACGACCGTGATAAGCGGCACCAATCGCTTGGGCAGCATCTTCTACGACCACAATGTTGTGCCGATTGGCTAAATTGCAGATCGAATCTATGCGCGCCGCCTGGCCAAATAGATGAACTGGGATGATTGCCCGCGTGTGGCGCGTAATCTTGGCAGCCACATCGTCGACCGAGATGTTGAACGTCTGCGGGTCGATGTCCGCGAAAACGATCCTGGCCCCCAAACGATCTACGCAGCTCGCCGTCGCGAAAAAAGTGAAGCTCGGCAAGATAATCTCATCGCCAGGCTGGATGTCCAAAACCATCATGGCTAGCAGTAATGCATCGCTACCCGATGCACAACCGATAGCATGTTTTGAATTACAGAGCCTGGCAATCCGTTGCTCAAGCTCCACGACTTGTGGACCATGTAGAAACCGACCACTGTCGTAGACATCTGCCAAAGCTTGCAACACTTCGTCGCGAATCTCTTGGTTGCCGCGGCTGACATCGAGTAGTGGTACTGGGAATTCGTGCGTCGTGCTACCTTGCATCATTATGGCCATCCTTGACCGAGTCGTTTGTTTGAATTCGTTCTTCGTCTAAAGACAGTGCATCCTGGTAGCATGTGATTCTGGTGAAACGGCAGGCTGTAGTCGTGCCACAGCCTGGAAGCCTATGCTACGGTTTACCCAGCATGAAGACTAGCGAATTGAGCTCGGATGCGTCAAGTCGGAACTGGGGCGAGGCAATTCCAAGAGAGACTTGGTTTCGTCCAGATTTAGGCCTAAAATCTCTGCAATTCTTGCATTCGACCAGCCTTCATCGGCCAGCCGTCGAGCAATTGCCAAGGGACTGGTCGGCCCCAAGTGTACTTGTTGAGCCTCGCGAATCATGGATTTTAGACGTTGCGTAGCCTGATCGTACGACTGCGTCATGGCCCGCACAGCGATGAGCTTTGAATCCAACTCGGCTTTCAGTTCACGTCCCAAGTCATGCAGTTCGACTTGCCATTTTAGCACTTCGTGGGGCGCACCCAGCGACTGAGTGCCTGTGAATGTTTGCTGATGGGTGGCCGCGTTGGAATTGTGCTTCAAGTGCTCGGCGACTTTAACCGCTGGCGTGGCCCTCCGCCGGTTCTTGCCGCGACTACGGATCAACAGCCAGCAGATGATGCCGAGACCGGCAATCCGCATAAAGAGCTGCAAGTTTTCACCTGAAATTGGCACGTTCACTCGGCATTCTGGGCGGCGAAGCAAGAACCTCCCAGTTTCATTCGGCCATTAAGGCTGCAGACGTTAGCCAGAGCATTCGCTTTGCCGTATCTAGTGGCCATGGTGATGGTCGTGATGATCATGACTGTGATGATGGTCATGATGGTCATGGGAGTGATCGTGGGAGTGATCGTGGCTATGGTCGTGGCTATGGTCGTGCGAATGATCGTGGCTGTGATCGTGAGGTTGCGGTCGGGTGAACGACGAATTCTCCAAGCTCTTTTGAGCGGCATCACGAACAACTTGAAACACCTCCTCCAACCTACGACCAGACTCCACAGCCAGTCGGCGACAGTCCTCGTACTCCGGCGAGATACGCGCTCCGGCACTATTTCCCCAAGCCACTTTCGCGCGGGCTTCTCCCAGCGGCGTAGCGACTCGGATAATCTCTCGGGCCAACTTGCGCCGCGCCATTTGCGTGCGACGAATGCCCAATGAACCAGCATGCTCAAACACACAGTCCTCCAGCGGCCCACGTTGTTCAGGACGACAAATAATGGTCAGCAACGTGCCTGGACGATTCTTCTTCATCGCAATGGCCGTTGTAAACACATCCAGCGCGCCGACTTTCCACAATTGTTCAATCGCAAATCCCAGTTGTTCGCCGCTGATATCGTCGATATTGGTCTCCAAGACAACCACTTCATCACGATCAGAATGCAGCGGGTTCCCAATCAACACGCGGAGCACATTCGCTTGCTCTGATAATTCTTTGTGACCAGCGCCGTAGCCGATCCGTTGAATCTGCATATCGGGTACGGGCCCGAAGCCGTCTGCCAAAGTCGCTAGGATGGCTGCACCCGTTGGTGTTGTCAGTTCACACTCGATACTACTGCTTCGAATTGGAATTCCTCGCATCAGTTCTGCGGTAGCTGGCGCTGGCACGCTAACGGCGCCATGTGCAATGTAAATTGTGCCAGTGCCCACCGGCGTGGGAGAAGCGACAATGCGGCGAATGTTAAGCTGACAGAGTGCGACAGCCGTCCCTACGATATCGACGATGGAATCAACGGCGCCAACCTCGTGAAAGTGAACTTTTTCGATGGTCGTACCGTGTACTTTTGCTTCGGCCTGGCCAATGCGACGAAAAATTCGGAGAGCCATATCGCATTCTCTGGCCCCGAGTCCACTCCCGGCCAGCATCTGCTCAATGTCTTTTAGGTGCCGATGAGCGTGCTCCGGCGGATGTTCGATATCCAGTCGCAATGCACGAAAGCAATGCCTTTCGGTTTCCGTGAATCGCAAATGTATATTGGGTAGTCCCAACGATTTCACTTGCTGTTCGATATAGTTCTTATCCGCCCCAGCGTCGACCAGGGCAGCCAGCGTCATATCGCCAGCGATCCCGCTGCTAGTATCGAAATAAGCTATAGTCATGTTGTTCTGTTTCGTGGAAGTTGGTTGTCAACATACGCCGTCATCCATGTCTATATCCGCTGCGCTAGCTCATGGAAGTATCTCGACTTGGCAATCGCATACTCCTGCTCTGCAGCGCAACCGGGCTGAAAGTGATCGCGTTTCAAGTTCTCGAAGCGCTGACGTTCAGCCAAATTCTTTCCTAAGAATTCTTGAACGGCCAGGCAATGCTGCCAGACCGGTCCATCTTTACGCGCGATTAGAACAGTATGGGTCGGTTCACCCACCCGCGGCTTCTGCAGCATAGCCACCAATTCATTTTGACACCATTCGGGAGAGGGCGTGCGCTGATAATTCAATCCCTCTATCAATTCTGCAGCAGCATTTAGGCCGCGTATGTCCTCCATGCCCGCCAGCATATCAATAACGGGCTGAGTCACCATCTCCGGTAGAGCTGTGCCACCGATATGCCGCACCTCGTTGAGCCAGCCATCGGTGGCATAGAACAACATGGAACGGGATTGCAAGAACTCCTGCCCCCACTGATGATTGTGAGACATGAGACGGATGGACATACAAAACTCCTAAAAACTCGACAACAACCATCAGTATACGTTCCTATGGAGTGCGGCGATTCATCGCCGCTTTCCTATAAGGCAGCGGACCACCCCCAGGATCACCGGTCGAAGGCAAATACAAACGACCGCCCAAGATCGTCTTATACCAAAGCGGCGATGAATCGCCGCACTCCTATAAGGCAGCGGACCGAACCCAGAATCACCGGCCGAAGGCAAATACAAACGACCGCCCAAGATCGTCTTATACCAAAGCGACGATGAATCGCCGCACTCCTATAAGGCAGCGGAACGAACCCAGGATCACCGGCCGAAGGCAAATACAAACGACCGCCCAAGATCGTCTTATACCAAAGCGGCGATGAATCGCCGCACTCCTAAAAGGCAGCGGACCGAACCCAGGATCACCGGCCGAAGGCTAATACAAACGACCGCCCAAGATCGTCTTAATACCAAAGCGGCGATGAATCGCCGCACTCCTAAAAGGCAGCGGACCGAACCCAGGATCACCGGCCGAAGGCTAATACAAACGACCGCCCAAGATCGTCTTAATACCAAAGCGGCGATGAATCGCCGCACTCCTAAAAGGCAGCGGACCGAACCCAGGATCACCGAAGGCTAATACAAACGACCGCCCAAGATCGTCTTAATACCAAAGCGGCGATGAATCGCCGCACTCCAGGGGAACTACGCCACGCGGCGGAGTCCGATATCGGATACAGGTGTTACCAGCCTTTCAGGCCGCATTCCAATGTGCTTCAAAATGCATTTGGCCGCCCGACCACTGGCACCAGGTTGAACGAAATGGTTGCCAAGCGAACGCAGCTCCTCGCGCTGTCGCTCGCGTTCATCAGCGTCACAGATCAAGCGGTCCATGGCCGCTATGGACTGTTCGATCGCCATGCCGGTTGAACCGACTGCGAGAAATTCAGGCATGATGGTCTTGCCCGCGATCAAATTAGGCAGTGTCATCGATTGGATATTCGTCAAACGGCGTGCGATGGCGTATAACATGCGACTGGCATGATAAACCACAACCGCTGGCGTTCCCCGGGCCATCATTTCCAGACTCACCGAACCTGATTTCATAAGAGCACAATCTGCCAACTCGATCAACTCGCTCGTACGACCCACAAAGAAATTGATATCAAGCTGGTTGTCTTCTTCGCGAAGTTGATTGCGACACCACAAACAGTGACGGTCTTTCAGGCAAGCAACCGTGAATCGCGTCCGAGGATGTCGACTGGCCAGTTCACGAATGGCCGCTAGTTGCATGGGCCAAATATTTTCCACTTCACGAGTTCTCGAGCCAGGTAGCACCGCGACTTGCACACTATCATGTCGCCACTTGTCCATGAACTTTTCATCCAAGCGATGGTTGGCTACTTCATCAAAGAAGGGATGGCCGACATACTCGACTTGCATGCCTTGCGATGCGTACCACTCTTGCTCAAACGGCAGATTGCACAGTACTTGATCAACGTAGCGCCGCATCTTTTTGATTCGCCAAGCTCCCCAAGCCCAGAGTTGTGGCGGCAAGTAATACGTGACGGGAATTCCACGCTGTTTGGCCCGCTTCGCAATATGCCAATTGAAGCCAGGAAAATCGACGAGTACCACGCCATCGGGCCGTTCAGTGTCAAATACGGTCGAGGCTATGTCTGCCACACGGAAGAACTCGCGCAATTTGGGCAGAACTTCCGCGAAGCCCACGACCGCCAAATTAGTCAGCTCAAAATCCAATGCGCAACCTGCGGAACTCATCCGCGAGCCCCCAAATCCACGATACTGCAGACGTGGTTGCGCATGCTGCAGTTTGCGAATTAGATTGGCTGCATGTAGATCGCCACTGGGCTCACCTACCGAAAAAAATAACGATTTCGTCTTCAAAACAGACCACCGGGTAAAAGCTGGGATTCGGATTCCGAATACATCTGGTGCCTATTTACATTCTCGACGAGTCTCAAGTCTAGGCCTGTGCATTTGCTAGCGTGCCGCAGCAACAGGCCCGACCAGAGGCAGGAGTGGGTCGGGAGTCTTTTCAGCAGCGCCCGCCTCCGATGCGATACCGCCAGTAGGAACGTGTAATTGACAATGGGTTGAGCAACTTGGGCTAAAAAGACACCCGACCCTGTCACGCAAGTCGGTACATCGCGAACGGTTACAAAACGATATGGATACACAACTCGGTAAATTCCTAGTGCATTGGAACAGAACATCGAGCATAATATGCGTTTGTGAGATGTGACACGACTCGCTGATCGTCACTTGGACGAAACGAAGCCCTTGAGGATATGTTGATGCTGGATCGAAAACTGCGATTTCAGATGTTTTGGATTGCGTGTAGCTGGGCGTTGCTCGGCGGCAGCCTTGCGACGCGGGCCGCTGAAGGCGACTCGCCGGAACACGTAACGACGCGGTTGGGCAATGCCATTGACAACTTTTCCTTAGACAATTGCTACGGCAAGCCCGTTTCGCTCAGCGACTTTGAGCAATCCCCAGCCGTAGCGATTGTTTTCCTGGGGACGGAATGCCCACTGGCAAAACTGTACGGCCCCCGCCTGGTCGAGTTGCAGCAGCAGTTTGGCCAACGCGGCCTACAGATCATCGGCATCAACTCCAATTCGCAAGATAGTTTGACCGAAGTAGCAGCCTATGTGCATCGACACGCAATTGAATTCCCAATGCTCAAAGACGTCGGCAATCGGGTCGCCGATGCATTTGGGGCTCAACGAACTCCGGAGGTGTTCTTGCTGGACAGCCGGCGCGTAGTGCGCTACCACGGCAGGATCGACGACCAATACGGCGTCGGCTACGCTCGTGAGCGCGACGTGAGTCCAGAACTGGCCATGGCCGTCGAAGCGTTGCTGGAGGGTAAAGACATCGCAGTGGCCGAGACAGAAGCGGTAGGCTGCCACATTGGACGAGTGAAACATGTCGAACCAACGGGTAACGTCACGTACACCAAAGATATCGCCGCGATTTTCAACTCGCGTTGCGTCAGCTGCCATCGCGATGGCGAGATCGCTCCGTTTACGCTCACCAGCTACCAAGATGCGTTAGGTTGGGAGGACACTATCCTCGAAGTCATCGCCGACAAGCGCATGCCGCCCTGGTTTGCTGATCCGGCGCACGGAAGTTTTGCTAACGATGCACGGCTTTCGCAGCGCGAACGCGAGTTGATCGAAACTTGGGTCAAGAACGGCATGCCCGAAGGCAATCCCAGCGATTTACCTCCCGCCCCCAAGTTTGCGGAAGGCTGGCGAATTCAACAGCCCCACCAAGTCGTCAAGATGCGCGACAAGCCGTTCAAGGTTCCGGCCGAAGGCGTCGTCAGCTACAAACATTTCGAAGTTGATCCCGGTTGGGATGAAGACAAGTACATCGTGCAAACCGAGGCGCGACCCGATCGTCGCGCCGTCGTACACCACATTCTCGTGTATGTCATACCTCCAGGCGCTGACAAGCGAGATCCGGAACAAGTGCTCGCAGGATACGCACCCGGCAGCCTACCACTTGAGCTCACCGATGGCGTCGCAATTCACGTCGCAGCCGGTTGTAAGCTCTTGTTCGAAATGCATTACACTCCCAATGGCACCGAGCAAGCTGACTTGAGTTACGTTGGGTTTCGTTTCACCGAAAAAGAAAACGTGACCAAATTGCTGCACGGGCGCATCGCCATCAACCAGCGCTTTGAAATTCCCCCCGAGCAAGCCAATCACGAAGTCCGCGCGACCTACGAATGCAAATCTGACGAAGATCTGCTGAGCATGACGCCGCACATGCACCTGCGCGGCAAGGCTTTTCGCTACGAAGCTATTTTTCCAGACGGCCGTCGTGAGGTACTCTTGAACGTGCCCAAATATGATTTTAATTGGCAACTCAAATACATTCTGGAACAACCGTTGCGGCTAACGCGAGGCACCCGCATCGTTTGCACCGCCGTGTACGATAACAGCCAATACAACTTGGCAAATCCCGATCCGTCGCGGCCGGTGCGCTGGGGTGATCAAAGTTTCGAAGAAATGATGATCGGCTTTATGGACACCGTACCCGCTGATTAAGGATCGCGCGAAAAATAAGTGTCGCCTTTCGCTTCGCGAAAGGGTGTATATGGTGGACTTTCGCGGAGCGAAAGGCGACCATGAATAATCGCTTCGATGCTAAGGCAAATGTAGGCTTCCCGACGCTACGTCCATGGAGCGATTGACGGGTTGGCTATATGGCTACTGACGTTTCTTGATCGCAGCGCGATACTCTGGGCGTTTGCTCCACTCTTCAAAATATGGCTCGTACTCCGGTACGGCAGTCCAGCTACGCGGCTGCGGATGTGTCTCTGCGACTTTCCGCTCAGGGTAATCCAAGCCCGCCACGCTGTCGGCCAATTCAGCTTGCCAAGCCGCCATGTGCTGCTGCATCCGCTGGGCCACTTCTGGCAGTTCTTCCAGCAGGTTCTTCGACTCGGCCAAATCGGCGTCTAGATCGTACAATTCGTATCGCAAGTCTGCTTGATCGTTCTTACCGGCGCGAACGTGCAGCAGTTTGTATTGATTGTCGATCACAGCAGTTTGGCCCGCATAGTTGAATGGTATTGGTTTTACCCTCCGCCCGTCCACGCCGTCTCGATTGTCTAGCAACGGTTTTAAACTAATTCCATCCTGCGGTAGCATGGTGTTGGGCGGCAGGCCAACGATATCGGCCAACGTGCTGAAGATATCGATAGCACAAGCGGGGAATTGTGTGGCTCGGGGTTTGGCAATTCCGGCTGGCCATTCAATCACGGCTGGCACTCGCAAGCCGCCTTCGTACAAACTGCCTTTGAAGTCGCGCAGGCCGCCAGCGGTACTTGGCGCAATGCGCGGCAGTCCACCGTTATCGCTTGTAAACCAGACCAGCGTCTCGTCTCCGATGTTCAGCTTCCGCAGTCCTGCGCGAAGCGCCCCTAGGCTGCGATCCATGGCCACCAGTTCACCGTAGTGATGTTGCGAATCTGAGTCGAGTTCTGCAAAGGCGCTGCGATCCTCGTCGCTAGCCACAAATGGACTGTGTGGCGTCCCGTACCAAATGACCGTAAACGTCGGTTTTCCTTCATGGACACCAGCGGCGATAAACTCGAGGGCTTGCTCGACCACGATCTCAGACGAATCGCCTTGATAGTCTTCGAACTTCCCCTGGCGACTTAACAGCGGATTGCGATCAAAGAAATTGCTGACCGATAACCACTGATCGAATCCAAATGCGGTAGGCGTGTGAGTATCGCTGGCCAACAGTGGAACACCAGGACCGCGCATGCCGTTCAAATGCCATTTGCCAAAGTGACCGGTACGATAGCCAGCTTGCTGAAGTGCCTGCGCTAAGGTCTTCTCCTGCAACCGCAACGCATAGCCGTGCGATTCAACGCCGGTACGATTGTTCGAGCGCCCAGTCAATACGCTCGCCCTCGTCGGTGAACAAACGGGTGCGGCTGCATAGTATCGGTCAAAACGCAAGCCGGCGGTGGCCATCCCGTCCAAGTTGGGCGTCCTGAGCACGGGATGATTGTAGTAACCCGTCTCGCCCCATCCTTGATCATCGGCCATGACCAAAACAATATTGGGACCGCTCGCAGCGGCACTAGTCGTACCCACCGTGGTCACGCTGAGGCAGACAGTAATAGCGATCGTGGACCACAACATGGTATACATCGGAGTTTCCATTCAAGTATGAAGCGCGTGGCTGCGTGGGTGCGTGGGTTAGCGAGTGTGAGTGCAAGTGCAAGTCTGGGACAGACTTGCATTGATCTTCGTAATTGACGACTACTTACGATTGATAAACAAAGCGATGAGGATTCCCAGCAGCGAGCCGGTTATCAGAAATAGGACGAATGGTAGCGGAGAGTGACTCCACGTCCAATTGTCCGTCAATGTGGTTCCAAAGATAGCTCCCAAGGTAGCGAGAGGAAAGAAGATGGCAGCCAGTGTGTTGAGTCGATGGGAGGCCTGCTCCATGCGTGCGCTGGTCAGCGCTTGCTCTTCTGCTCGACGTACCACCGCTACTTCCATCGAGTTTCTCGCATCCTGGTTCAACAGTTCGGCGGACCGCGATAGCTCGTAAGCTCGGTCGCGAACATCGATCAACTCTTGTATCTCTGGAAACACTTTGCGAGCTTCCTGTAGAACGTTATGCAAGTTACGCGTCGAGCGCACGATGGGTGCTAACCCTTCCAGCAACGGCAGATACTCGTCAGAACGCTGAGCACGTTCCTCTTGTTGGTCATACCCTTCCAATGCTCGTTCGTATTTGCCAAGCAGATTGGCGATGGCGACTTTGCCCGGGTCTCCATTGCTGGCTTGCCACTGTCCCGCAGCGTCTCGCCAAAAAAGCACTCCCCGCCGCGTCGTCTCGCCAGCCAGCGGAACTTGGTGCATGACCAGCAGCAAGTGGCCATCGTGCTCCATAAACCGCTGCCGACCAACGGTTGAACCTAAACGCTTGCGAAAGTAGTCGGGAAGTTGCCAAGTAGCCGGAACCAAGGGAGCTTGTGCCATATCAACCTGCAATTCAGTTTGTGGACGAGGGCGCCAAGGATTCACACTGGCATAGGCCCGGAAACCATTGTAATCAGGCGCGGTAACAACGATTTGTACAGCGAGTTACAGGCTTATCCAAATTCCAACTCTAACCGGCCCTGGTATGGCCCTGTAATTCGGCCGAAAGTCTCGAAGACCTCCACCACGACCGGTGTGTCGGCACGCATCAAGGTCGTCTGGGGGTACGTTGCTTCCAGTTATTCACCCCCACAAAGTCTGCTTGCGGATAACGAGCTTTCAGACGCTCGGCGACACGCAGAATCTCCGTAGCCCGGTGCCCAGGGTTGGGATGCGATTTCACAAAAGTCGGAATAAACTGCATCCAAGGAACTTGCTGAGTTTCGCGTTGTTGCCAGCTCTCCAATAGGCGCACCAACTCTTTCGGTTCATACTCTGCAGCCATCATCCACTCCGTCGCATCCGCATCCGCTTCGGATTCCTGCTCTGGATGAAATGGCCTTGCCACCATACCAAGCAGCAACATCTGATCTTTTAAGTCGAGTGTAGTGCCATTTAGCTGGGCGTGTTTAAGCGGCAACAGTTGGTGCTGCCGATCGAGGTGACTCAACTCATGAGCCAGCACACCTACTACAGCCGCTTCACTTCCACATGTTTCCAACAACCCGCGTGTGAATAGTAGATGCCCGCCGGGAATGGAATAAGCATCGGTGGCATCCGACTGTATCACACGTATATCAAGCTGCCGATATCGCTTTGCGTTTTGCATGAGCGGTTTGAGTGAATTGCAAAGCGTCTGCAGATACTCGACATCTCGTCCGCGATTTGCCACCGCCGTCCGTGAACTTTTTAACTTGTCCATGTAGCCGTTCAAGACTTGCTTGCCAAAGCGTTGTTCGTTCGCGACCGATACTTCGATTTGCGCCAATCGTCGCGCTTGCTCGTCGGTGAGCTTGCCAAACATGGGCAACGCCGTCGAGTTGCTCAGCTCTTCGAACAAATTCTGCAATGCATCTGCCGGTGGCAAAGCACGCGGCGGCTGTTGATTTTGCGCCGCACACGGCAACGCCGAGCACAAGAGCAAGAGTAGAGGCTTTAATGTTGGATAACGCATAGGTTGAACGTCTGACAAGCTGCGACGACTAAGGGATATTGAGTAAAGAAAATCGACACTTCTCGCTGATCGCCACCAGGTAGGTCAGCCTCTCCGAGGCTGGCACCAGCAAAGCAATTGCTCCTTCGAGTCGCGGGAGTCTCGGAGAGACTCAACTACGTGAATGGGCGACCTAACTTACAACTTCATACGAGTAAACAGTCTATGGCTATAGGCGGTGGTAATCAGCGAGGAGTTCCGAATTTCGGCAAAAAAACATTTTTCCTCGCGAGCCTCGCCACAGAATACCAAGTGTCCAATCGGGGATTCTTAATTGGCCAAGAATCGTTGTTACACCGATCATTTTCGCAAGGCGAATTTCCAGGACCTTACGTACCCGTCAGTCGAGCCTTCTGCGGGAGCAAATTCGTGAAGATTCTCACAGTCGATTGATTTATAGTCGCGGGAGCTGTTCAACGTGGTCTAGGGCCGAGTGCGGCCGCTGGCAATGATGGACTCTAGTTGCTGCTGCAGTCGTTGCGCGACATCCGGGTGATCCGCAATGACATTCTGTCTCTCGGCAGGATCGGTCGCCAGATCGAACAACTGGTATTGCGGCACACTGCGATTGGCGAGCTGTGTCTCGACTTTGACATTCCGCGCCGATTTCTTGTCATGCCGCTGTAGCTTCCAAGTTCCCTGCCGCAAGCCGAATGTGCCGCTGCTACCATTATCTTGCTGAACCAAGTGCTCGCGTCCAGACGCTTGTTCTTCACCCAGCAAGGCGCCCAAGACATTCAGGCTGTCTAAGCATGCCTCGCGCGGAAGCGGTTGTTCACACAAGGCAGCCAGGCTCGCCGCCAAGTCGATCGTGCAGACCACTTGCTCGCTAACGCCCGGCTGAATTCTGCCTTTCCAGCGCGTGATGAATGGCGTTCGCGTACCTCCCTCGTAAACGCTGTATTTGCCACCCGAGTAGGGGCCTGCGGCACGATGCGTACCGTTCTTCTCAACCGCTTCGTCTTTGTACCCATCGTCCAACACCGGGCCATTGTCTGAACAGAAGACGACCAGCGTGTTGTCAGCCAGTTTCAAACGATCGAGTGTCTGCATAATTTCGCCCACGCACCAGTCGAGTTCGGCGATGGCGTCACCACGAAATCCAAGCGACGTTTTGCCTTGGAATCGCTCGTGGGGCATGCGCGGAACATGAATGTCATGCGATGAAAAAAACAAGAAAAATGGTTGGTCGCGGTGGGCTTCAATAAACGCATTTGACTTCTCCACCCATTTGTCTGCCAAGTCTTCATCGCGAAAACGCGCCGCATGACCACCGGTATAAAAGCCAATGCGACTGATGCCATTGTGAATCGTCGAATTGTGCCCATGCGACCAATCCATCTTTAGACTGTCGCGATGGGTCTGGCCGGTAGGATGATCTGGGCCCGGCCGCTGATCGCCGACCCACAGGGGATCCGCCGGATCCAGGTTTAACACGCGATGATTCTCTACATACACTTGCGGCACCCGATCATTCGTCGTCGGCAGTAGAAAACAAGAGTCGAAACCGATTTCAAGTGGTCCCGGCTTGAGCTCGCCATTCCAATCGGGGCCACCGGGACCGCCCAACCCCAAATGCCACTTGCCAACCACGCTTGTCACATAGCCAGCTTGTTTTAACAGCGAAGCAATTGTCGCCGTACCCGGTTGGATAATGGCCGGCGCATTGGGCGGCGCGATGCCGGTACGCTTACCACGGAAAGCGTAAGTGCCGGTTAGAAACGAATAGCGAGTGGGCGTACACGTTGACGCCGAGCAATAGCCGCTGGTAAACCGTCGCCCCTCGCTAGCCAGACGATCGATATTTGGCGTTTGCAAAGCCGTCGCACCGTAACAAGACAAATCGCCATAACCCAAATCATCCGCCATGATCACGACAATGTTCGGCTTGTCTCCCCAAACCGACGAAACGAACAGCAAACATATCAGTGTGGCCAAAGTAAGTGGTCTGAGCATAGTCTTGTTAGTTGTTAGTTGTTAGTTGTTAGTTGTTTAACGACAAGCCGCAGGCGACTGAGTTCTTGTCTCGTTTAACGACAAGCCGCAGGCGACGGAGTCCTTATCTCGTTTAACGGCAAGCCGCAGGCGACGGAGTTCGCAGGATGCTGCCATGTTCTGTCATACTGACGCAGTCGCCTACGGCTAGTCGTTAAACAAATTGTTCGCAGTCGCCTACGGCTAGTCGTTAAACAAATTGTTCGCAGTCGCCTACAGCTAGTCGTTAAACGAGATGTTCGCAGTCGCCTGTGGCATGATCGTTAAACGAAATGCTCGATCATTCTAACCGACTTTAATCGCTAGGACTGGCCAGGGACAGTGGCGACTAAGCTGTTGGGCTTCGCGTTGACTCGGTACAAATAGACAAACGGCTTGATGTGGCAGTTTCCGCAAATCCAAGTCACCTAACCAACGCCACTCTTGTTCAGCGGCCCACTGACCAATCGCGTGGTCTGTCGTAGGCTTGCCACTGGATTGAAAATACGGCTGCTCCGACTCAGGCAAGCCTGCAAAAGTCGAATTGTCACCATAAATAACGGGCCGCGCACCGGCGGCTTGCAACGCAGCGCGGTGCACCAGTAAGCCGTAGGGCTCCCAATCCCAACGCCCCAGATGCGACCGAAATTGCCGTCGCGACAATAGCGCCACCAGTGGAACGGCAGAGAAACTGACTCCTGGCTGCGAATTGCGAGTCAATCGTCCATTGCCGATCAACTTGCGAGATTCGCAGATTTGGTTCAACGTGTAGAGGGGATGTGAATCGGGCAGACGTCCCTCCGTCCACAGTCGACGACGATAGGCATTGTCACTTTCGTGCGGCTGCGGCCCGGCTTGGCCACGAGTGCAATGAGTCAGCCATGGCCATGCTGAACCATCGCTTGGATCATTCCACCACGGCGGCGCTGGGCTCACCAACTGCTGAACAGGTTGCATGGTCTCGTGACGGCAGTGTGTGAACGGTAACCGATCTTGCAGAAGTTTGGGCGATACATACCAGCCCACCGCGCCACGCTCGAGCCAATCCAAGTGCGGGGAATCACGGTGCTTTGATTCACGGCGCTGGCGAGACCGAAATTGCGGACTATGCTTACTCGCCCCCGCTGTGCGGGCTGTGAGTGTGCCAGGCGTTTCAGGCGGCGATTCGGCTGCGGGCAAGGCTATGAACAAACTACCGAGCGGAAACCTTGAATCGCCGAGGCGCTGGCTGATTAGCTGCTCGATCTTACCGCGTGGGCGCACGGAAAGTGCCAAAACATGATCGGCCAGCCCAATCGCCAATCGATCCTGCAGCGGAGTGTTTGTCGCAGCGGAATTCTCTTCGATGGGCGGTGAGACCAAAATCCGATCGCGCAAATCGTAGGTGACATCACTTTCCAATTCATCCAAGCAAGCCATCAGCCAACTGGCTAGTGTCGTATGCCGAGACCAGTGTAGGTCGAGCCAAGGCACGGCCGCTTGTTGCGCATATTCACGACTAGCCGTCGCAAACGTGCTGCCTGGGGCAACCAAAAGAGTCTGCGACGTGCGGGCGATGGACTGCAATGCCAAATCGAGTAATTGCGGCCAGTGGGGTAAGTACCGGCCATGCCTGCCAAGCGAAGAACTAGCGATCGCCACGAATTTCCGCGTGTTAGAAAAATTGGCCGCGAAAGACAAAAACCACCGCGTTCCCACCCATTCGCGCACGCTCGACTGCCAAGCCCGCGGCCAGCCCTCCGTTAACTCGATGCCACGCCCACGCAACCGCTCGACGCGCTCCCGTAGGTCAATTGTCAGTAAATCCGATAAACGCATGCCTCGATTCTAGCGAAATCTGGAGCCCCAAAGGAGTTGCGCAGTTCGCTGAATGTAGGTACAATGGGAGGCTCTCCTGTTAGCCGCCCGATGGCGCAACATTCCCACCTACGTTCCAACAGGTCTCTCCATGCCGTTTGGCAAGTATCTTTTTGTCAAGAACATCCCAGTTATTCACCCTGGGGCGCTGCGCTTCGCTCACGCGTTGGTTGTGCCGATCGTCGCTGGCTTGTTGCTAATGACCACCAGCGGCGCGATCGCCGCTGAAGAGCCTGCCACAGACGGAAAGTTTGCACAGGACATTGTGCCATTCTTGTCCAACCATTGCACGAGCTGCCACGGGGGCGATGCGCCAGAAGGCGATATCGCGTTGGACCGCTACCAACAGTCTGCCAACGTACAGCAAGACTACGAACTATGGGAAAAGATCTCGCGTCTGATCAACGATCATCAGATGCCACCTGCGGATGAAGAGCAGCCGACGAGCGATGAAGTGATAGCGGTAACGGCGGCCATCGAACGTGAACTAGCCTCGTTCGATTGTAGCGCTCAAAAGCGACCAGGACGCGTTACCATTCAGCGACTCAACAAAGCCGAATACAACAATACGATTCGCGACTTAACCGGCTTGGATCTGCGCATCGCCGATTCATTTCCGGCGGACGATGTGGGCAACGGCTTTGATAACATTGGTGATGTCTTGTCGATACCACCGATCCTACTGGAAAAATACTTGGAGGCAGCCGAGACGATCGCGGATCGCGTCTACGAAGATACGGCCGCGCGAAGACGCGTACTGCCACATACCGGTGAATCGGAGGAAGAAAAGATTGCGGCGGCGCGGCGCAACGTGAATGAATTCGCGACCAGAGCGTTTCGAAGACCTTTGACGGACGAGGAAGCGGAGCGACTGTTTGCGATCATGCGCTCGGCTTGGCAGCGGGAGGCCAGTGAATCGACCATCTTCAAGACAGCCATCGCAGCCATCCTGTCCAATCCCAATTTTCTTTTCAGAGTGGAGCAGGGCAGGGGACCAGAAGTCGCGGATGATGCCGCAGACATTCGCGCGTTGGACGGTTATGAACTGGCCTCGCGATTGTCATACTTTCTGTGGAGCAGTATGCCGGATGAACGACTGTTCAAATTGGCCGCCAATGGTGAATTAACCAAGCCTTCCGTGCTCGCCGAAGAGGCCAAGCGGATGCTGGCCGATCCCAAGTCGATTGCCCTGATTGAAAACTTTGCAGGACAGTGGCTACAACTGCGCGATGTGTCTCGCTTGATGCCGGATCCGAACAAGTTTCCTGACTTCGACGGCGAGCTTCGCACGGCGATGCGCCGCGAGACTGAGTTATTTTTTGAAACGATGATCCGCGAGGATCGCAGCGTCCTTGAATTCTTGAACGCTGACTTCACGTATGTCAACGAACGGCTAGCCCGACACTACGGCCTTGCCGAGGTAACGGGCGAAGAATTTCGCCGTGTACCGCTGGGGCAGGGTCGGAGAGGTGTCTTGACCCATGCTAGCATCCTATTGCTCACCTCAAACCCCACCCGAACGTCGCCGGTGAAACGTGGCAAGTGGATTTTGGAGAATATGTTGGCCGAACCGCCACCACCGCCGCCGGCCAATGTCCCCGAGTTGGAAGAGGGTGCCGAAACGTTGGGTACGTTGCGCGAGCAAATGGAGCAACACCGTTCCAATCCGACCTGTGCTAGCTGCCACCGAACGATGGATGCCCTGGGCTTTGGACTTGAGAACTTTGATGCCATCGGAGCTTGGCGTGACAGCGACGGCCAGGCGCCCATCGACGCTAGCGGCGAATTGCCCGGCGGCAGGCAGTTCGACGGTGCCAGCGATTTGATGAAAATTCTGGTCGAAGAGAAGCAAGATCAGTTTTTGAAGTGTTTAACAGAGAAACTGCTGGTCTATGGTCTTGGCCGAGGTTTAAACTCCTTTGATCGATGCACCATAAAGGACTGCGTGGCCGCCCTAAAAGACGAAGAATTCCGATTTTCCGCCCTGGTCATTGCCATTGTCACCAGCGATCCATTTACGCTGAGAGAAGTCAACTGACTATTTAGTTTTTGTAGCCGTTCACAAACTTGGAGTCGACAGGAAAAGGGTCAGAGGTCTCTTCACGCCACCGATGAAATGCCGCTGGTAGGAACATGCGGTTGTTAATTGTTAAGCGAGTTAGGCTGAAAAGACTCCCGACCCTGAACAGGATCCTGAACAGCCAAGAGGGCGCGCGGGACTCGTAACCTCGTCCACTACCCAAATTTGTTTGGTTGAAGCACTAAACCAAAACCGTATTCCACCTATTTCGGAGTCCATCATGAGCATTGAAACGAGTCGATTGTCGCGGCGGACGATTCTGCGCGGTTTGGGCGTGTCACTGGCCTTACCTTGGCTGGAGTCATTGGCACCACGTGCCACGGCGGCCACAGCCATGGCTGCTCCACCGCAACGCATGGCTTTTTTGTTTGTACCCAATGGCGTTAATTTGGCAGAATGGACCCCCAAACAGCAAGGCTACGGTTTTGATTTGCCGCGCATACTAAGCCCACTTGCACCGGTACAGGACGACGTGTTGGTCATCAGCGGGCTAACGCATGACAAGGGTCGTGCCAATGGAGATGGTGCCGGAGACCACGCCCGCAGTGCATCGGTGTTCTTGACTGGTGCCCAACCGCGTAAGACAGACGGCCAAAACATTCGATCGGGTATTTCGGTCGATCAAGTAGCCGCGCAGCAGGCGGGCAGTGCCACGCGCTTCGCCTCTCTGGAATTGGGTTGTGAAGCCGGGCGTAGTGCGGGTAACTGCGACAGTGGCTATAGCTGTGCCTACTCTTCCAATGTTTCTTGGTCATCGGAAGCGACGCCACTGGGCAAAGAAACGAATCCGCGACTGGTCTTCGAACGACTGTTTGGCGACGGCACGCGCGCCGAGCGAGACACGGGCGCTGCAGAGCGCGAGGCACTGAAGAAGAGTTTGCTCGACTTTATCGCCGAAGACGCGCGACGCCTGCAATCGAAGCTTGGCCGCACCGACCAGCAGAAGCTCGATGAATTCCTGACAGGTGTCCGCGAGGTTGAGCAGCGCATCGAACGCACTGACGATGAACCCAAACTATCACTCGATATCGATTATCCCGTTCCCAAGGGGGTGCCCGACGATTACGGCGAGCATATTCGGTTGATGTGCGACATGATGGTCCTAGCTTTTCAAACCGATCGCACGCGCATCGCGACTTGTATGTTGGCCGATGCGGCCAGCAACCGCAGCTATCGGCATATCGGCGTGCCCGATGGCCACCACGATCTGTCACACCACCGCAACGACGCGGAAAAGCTGGCCAAGATCCGCGAAATCAACCGCTTTCACGTTGCCCAGTTGTCCTACTTCCTGCAGCGTTTGAAAGCTACACCAGACGGCGAAGGCAACCTGCTCGATAATTCCATGATCTGTTATGGCAGCGCCATCAGCGATGGTGATCGGCACAACAATGAGAACCTACCGATCGTCTTGGCTGGACATGCCGGTGGCCGCATCGATACAGGTCGCCACGTTCAAGTCCGAGCAGAGACGCCAATGTGCAACTTGTTCATGTCGATGCTAGACCGTTTCGGTACGCCGGTTGACTTCATTGGCGACAGCACCGGACGTTTGTCCGAACTGACCTTATAGATCGATAGTTCGTAACCCGATGCGTTGGGTTATGTTGTCGAAGCCGCAAAACCCCACAATACCACTATGCGTCACAGTAAGACTATCGTTGCGGATCGGTTGATGAATTTGCTCCGTTACTTGGCCTGCCTTCTTTGCGCCGCGAACGTCATCGCCGATGAGCCGCAACCAGTCGAGAAACTGGCGGCAGATCTGGGGAGTGTGGAACTTGAGCAACGGCGCGACGCCGCGTACGCTTTGGCCAAACTTGGACCCGCAGCACTGCCGGCCCTGGATGCACTCATCAGCGGACTCGATGATCGGGACGAGCAAGTCTGGATGCAGTCGGCTATGGCCATAGCCCGCATTGGTGTCGATGCAGAGCCAGCGACCGCCGAGCTCATCGAAGATTTAGGAGAACGTGACGCACAGCGGCGCTATCGAGCTGCGTGGGCGTTGTCACAAATTGGTTCAGCCACGATTCCTGCCGTTCTGGAAGTTGCGCGGAGTGATTCTGCCCAGCGGCGCGCCGCAGCGCTCGACGCCCTCGGTTGGATGACTATGGACGCGACGCAAGTCGCCGGCGCGGTCGAAGCTGCCTTGACGGATGACAATGAGGACGTGCGACGACAAGCCGCTGTGTCATTGTCTCGGTTGGGAGCAGGCGTTATTCAACAACTGGCTACAGCTCTATCGAACGACGATGCCACGGTTCGAGCCATAGCCGCTCGCAGCTTCTCCCAGTTTTCAGACGTCGACCCTTCGATTCGTGAGCAACTGATCGAATTGACTCAAGACGCTGACCCGCAAGTGCGCGCGTCCGCATTGGTGGGTGTGGCAGCCACGGCGAGCCCGCCAGAACAGCTCGCCAAATTGATTGCTGACGCAGTAGTCGACCCTGAGTTTGACGTGCGCAGTGGCGCAATCTTGGCACTGCGTAAACTTGGTGCTAATGCTCAGACCGTAATTCCCAACTTAATTGACCAGTTAAAGCGTGGTGACGCAACTCAGCAGAATTATGCTGCACAAGCCTTGGGTGCCTTGGGCTCGCAAGCCAGTGCGGCGATCGAGCCTTTGATTGCTACGCTGGCGCTGTCCGAGGATGGGAGTGCGATTGAGAACGCCATCAGCCGCATGGGGCCGGAGGCTGTCCCTGAGCTGCTGCGGGCTGCTGCCGGCGCGGCTGGCACGCCGCTCGCTGAGCGGTTCGCAAGAGCCTTGGGAGGCATTGGGCCCGGCGCCACCGAACCGTTGATTGCCGCTCTGCAGAGTGAATCGACCCCCGTGCGGTCCAGCGCCGCTCGAGCGCTCGCCCAAATGACGCCCGTCCCTGAACATGCCATTGAACCATTGGCGAGTTGTCTTGACGACGAAACGGAAAGTGTGCGTGCCGCCGCTGCTGTTGCACTTGGCAGCTGCAAATCGCTCAGCGATGCCACGGTCAATAAAATCCGGATCCTGGCCAGTGACCCTCATGGAGCAGTTCGAGCTGCTGCAGTAAGCACCGTGGCCAAAGTGGATTCATCTGACGATGGCCTGAACATTTTGGTGCTAGCGCTGCAGGATCGCGAAGCGCAGGTGCGCAGCAGTGCAATTCGCGGCCTAGCCAACGCGGGCGAACGAGCCCACACTGCACTCGATTCAATCATTGCCGCCTTAAAAGACGATGATGCCGATGTGCGTCTGAGCGCGGCTCAAACGCTCGGTGGCTTCGGCGCAGCCGCTCACGCCGCGGCGCTACCGCTGCTGCCTTTGCTCGACGATAACCAACCGGAATTGCGGTTCACTGCGGTCACAGCCCTCGGTGAACTTGGCGTTAGTGCCCCCGAAGTGGTTGCAGGGCTGTCGCAGCGCCTTTCCGACAGCGACGAAAACACTCTTCAAGCCGCTTTGTTGTCGCTTGCAGAACTCCAACCGGATTCCGGAGTTGAAACAGAGCGCATCGTCGCACTATTGCACGATGCTCGCGTTAGCGTCCGCGCAGCCGCACTGAAGAGTCTAGCCAAACTAGAACCCGACACCCAAAAATCGGTACCGCTGTTGATCGATGCACTCCACGATGACGATTGGGCCGTACGACGCGATGCGGCCGGCGCTCTAGGTGAAATCGGCAAGGAGGCCAAGGCTGCTGTGCCACGTCTGTTTGCCATGCTCGCCAGTGAAATTGACCAAGACGCTGCGCGGGCCGCTCTTCGGGCGATCGATGACGCTGGGCCCGAAGCGATACCCGCCTTATTGGAGGGCCTTGCTTCCGAGGACCGCGGTCGCCGCTTCTATGCGACTTTTCTGCTCGGGAAAATTGGTGCTGCTGCCAAGGATGCACTGCCAGAGCTGAAACGCCTTCGCGACGAATCCGACAGTAGTCGTTTCAAAGAGTCGATTCAGCGAACCATCGACCAGATCGAGGAATAGCTTGGTTACAGATCGATGATGCCCAAAAAGACTAGGCTTTGTCTCAAAAGGGGTCAGACCCTTTGGAGGGCATGCAAAATCCCTGACCCAAGGAGATTGCCCGGAGAGGGTCAGACCCCTTTTGAGACAAAGACTAGCTGGGACGTCGGAAGCACTGCCAAATCTGGTTACAATAGGGCGACCGCCAACTTCCCCCACCATTCAATCTTGTGAGGCTGCTCATGCGTTCACTCGCTACTCTGCTCTTATTCTCTCTCTTGATACCCGTCGGCACGCTCTGGGGTGCCGATGGCGAAAAGAAAAAGATCGTGTTTATCGCTGGCAAACCCAGCCACGCCCCCGGCGAGCACGAACACTACGCTGGCTGTCGGCTACTAGCTGGTTCGCTGCAACAAGCGCGACCGAACTACGAAGTGGAAGTCATCAAGAATGGCTGGCCCGAAGCTGGCATGCAAGCGCTCGCAGGCGCGGACGCAGTCGTCGTATATTGCGATGGAGGCGATCGCCACTTGCTCAACCCGCACATCGATGAATTCGACAAACTGATGGATAGCGGTGTGGGCTTGGTCTGTATTCACTACGGAGTAGAAACGCCCAAGGGAAAAACGGGTGACGCTTTTCTCGAGTGGATGGGCGGCTACTTTGAAGCGAATTGGTCGGTGAATCCACACTGGGAAGCTAAGTACGAGAAATTGCCCGACCACCCGATCACCCGTGGCGTCAAGCCATTCAACATCAACGACGAGTGGTACTTCCACATGCGGTTTCGTAAGGACATGCAAGGGGTAACACCGATTCTGTCGGCTGTGCCACCCGAAGATACGATGCGCCGCCCCGACGGACCGCACAGTGGCAATCCGGCGGTCCGCAAAGCGGTGGCGGCAGGCGAGTTGCAACACATGGCTTGGGCTGCGGAGCGAGCTGGTGGCGGACGTGGATTCGGATTCACCGGTGGTCACTTTCACTGGAATTGGGGCGACTCGAACTTCCGCAAGGTCGTCCTAAACGCCATCGTTTGGACTGCCCACGGAGACATTCCCAAAGATGGAGTCAACACCGAAGATCCCAGCCGGGCTGAGCTCGAAGCCAACCAGGACCCCAAAGGCAACGCTCGGGCACCCGCCAAGAAAGCAACTGCCCAACCAGCGGGCGCTGGTGGCGTCAAGCCAATCTTTGAGAGCGCGGTCGTTACTCCGAAGACAGAAGGGCACGCCGTTGCGATCGATGTTCCGCTCGGTGATGCCAAGGAACTTTTCTTAGTCGTCCGAGATGGCGGTAATGGTTATGGCTGCGACTGGGCCGATTGGGCCGAACCGCGCTTGGTTGGCAAGAATGGCGAAAAGAAACTAACCGAATTGAAGTGGAATTCCGCTGTTGCTGACTTTGGAAAAGTCCGCGTGAACAAGAACGCCGGTGGTGATCCACTTCGCATTGACCAACGCGAGGTAGCGTATGGGATTGGTACCCATGCGAACTCGGTCATCGCTTACGATATTCCCGCTGGCTACAACCGCTTTGTTGCACGTGGCGGCTTGGACGCTGGCGGTACTTCTCAAGCAAGTTGCGGAAACGACAGCAGCGTTCAGTTCGTGGTGTACACCCAGCAGCCTCCCAAATCGGAATTCAGCTCGGACGGCGGCTCGCACGAACCCGACGCAGCTCTAGCGGGACTCGAAGTCGGTGAAGGATTGACAGCCAGTGTTTTTGCCGCCGAACCACAGTTGCTCAGCCCATCGAATATCGATATTGATCATCGCGGTCGCGTGTGGGTCTGCGAAATCGTCAACTATCGGAAGCATAATGGCAAACGCCCCGAAGGCGATCGCATCTTGATTCTGGAAGATACCAACGGGGATGGTGTGGCCGACAAAGAAAAGGTCTTCTATCAGGGCCGCGATATCGATTCACCCCACGGTGTATGCGTCCTAGGGAATAAAGTGATCGTGTCGGCTGGCGACAAGGTCCAGGTCTTCACCGATATCGATGGAGACGACAAGCCTGATAGCCAAGAAGTGCTCTTCACTGGCATCGAAGGCACGCAGCACGATCACGGCATCCACGCTTTCATCTTTGGGCCAGACGGCAAGTTGTATTTCAACTTTGGAAATTCCGGTAAGCGAATCAAGGATAAGAACGGCCAGCCGATTATCGACATGGCCGGTAACGAAGTGGCCGCCAATCGCACGCCCTATCAAGAGGGTATGGTATTTCGTTGCAACCTGGATGGCAGTGAATTTGAAACGCTCGGCTGGAATTTCCGCAATAACTGGATGGTGACCGTCGACTCGTTCGGCTCACTGTGGCAGTCGGACAACGATGACGATGGCAACCAAGGCGTGCGCATCAATTACGTCATGGAATTTGGCAATTACGGTTACAAGGATGAGAAGACAGGCGCCAGTTGGAATACGCCCCGCACGGGCATGAGCGAGAGCATTCCGCAGCGACACTGGCATTTGAACGATCCTGGCGTCGTTCCGAACATCCTGTTGACTGGCGCTGGCTCGCCAACTGGGATTACCGTCTACGAAGGCGAGTTGTTGCCGATGTTCCGCGGACATGTCTTGCATTGCGACGCCGGTCCCAATGTGTGTCGGGCTTACATCATTGCCGACGATGGAGCCGGTTACTCAGCCCAGATTCGCAACGTACTTACGGGTACGAAAGACAAGTGGTTTCGGCCCTCTGATGTAAAGATTGCTCCTGATGGTTCTTTAATCGTCGCTGACTGGTACGATCCTGGAGTCGGTGGTCACGGTATGGGCGATCTGGATCGCGGTCGTCTGTTCCGCATCACACCCCAGAATCATGATGACAGCTATCAAGTTCCCAAATTCGATTTTAGCTCGACGGCGGGAGCCATCGAAGCACTGAAGAATCCCAACTATGCGGTGCGCTACATGGCTTGGCAAGCTCTGCATGGCCAAGGCGCGGCAGCGGCAAACGCATTAGAGAAGTTAGCCAAGTCCGATGACCCCATCTACCGCGCGCGCGCCTTGTGGCTGCTTGGCAAGATCGATGGGCGCGGTGAAAAGACGGTACAAAGTGCCCTGGGTGACCAAGATTCGAACATTCGTATTTTGGGCGTTCGCCTAGCACGCCAGTTGAAGATGGACATGGCCCCAATCGTTGCGCAAATGAGTCGCGACGCCTCGCCTCAGGTGCGACGAGAGCTGTGTGTTGCCCTGCGACATTGCCCATCACCCCAAATGCCGGAGCTGTGGGCTGAGTTGGCTACGCAATACGATGGCAAAGATCGCTGGTATCTCGAGGCGTTAGGAATTGCCGCCGACGCCCAACCCGATGCCTGCTTCGCTGCCTGGTTGGAAAAGGTCGGCGACCAATGGAATACGGCAGCGGGACGTGACATCGTGTGGCGCAGCCGAGCCGTTGATGCCGCTGACTATCTTGTCAAGATTTTGCAAAATCCCGCCACGGAAGCCCAGCAGCATGACCACTACATGCGCGCTTTTGATTTCCATGAGGGTGACAAGAAAGAAGCCGCACTGAAGAGTCTGCTAGGTCTATGATGGTTGCTTTAAAAGTTTTGTTCTCTGCGGTCCTAACATTAGTCGCGGCAACAGCGTTGGCTCAAGATCCACCGGCTTTGAATCCCAAAGATAAGCTGGTGGTCGAGACCATTCTGCGTTTAAACGATTTTGACATCGAATCGTCGCCTCCTGCCAAGGCGGCCATGTTGCGCTATTTGCGGTCGCAAGCTGGTACCGATCAGTACTTCGAATTGATCGAGCGCTTCAAATTGGTTGACGTAGCAGACGAGCTAGCTGAATTCAGTTTGCAGCACGCAAACGAGACCAGCGGCGTGCGAGCTGCCGAACTGCTTTTTAAACTCGACCGTGGGCAATTGTTAAGCGATATTTTCAACCGAAGATCGTCAGGATCCGGCGATACGCCAGAAGCAATCGCCGCTGATGCCGAGCGTGCAATTGCAGCAGTCGCGTTGGTTGGGCATGCTGGCGGTAAGCGCACGGCTGAGTTGCTGCTACCTTTAGTTGCTGCGGAAGATGCACCTGCTGCTCTCCGATCTGCCGCCGTGATGGCCATCGGTCGTCGCATCGCTGGCCAGCAACAATTGCTGACGCTCGTCTCGCAGGGCAAGTTAGCAGATGATCTTAAGTTCGCGGCGGCGAATGTGCTGCTTTCGTCAGACAATCCGATGATCGCGGAGGAGGCAGCCAAGTACCTGGAGTTGCCAGCTACGGCCGATAGCCAACCGCTACCATCGCTTGCCGAGCTGGTAAAACGTCGAGGCAACGTCGCAGCCGGCGCGGAAGTCTTTCGTACTGTCGGAACGTGCAACAAATGTCACAAAGTCGCGGGAGAAGGAAAGGATGTCGGTCCCGATTTGTCTGAAATTGGCAGTAAACTCGCTCGCGAAGCGATGTACGTAGCCATTCTCGACCCCAGCGCCGCCGTCAGTCACAGCTACGAAACGTATGCTGCATTGACCGACGAAGGGGAGACCATTGTCGGGCTGCTCGTTAGCGATACCGACGACGCAGTGACCCTGCGCACCAGCGAGGGAATCGACAAGACGCTCGACAAGGACACGGTCGTAGGGCTGAAAAAGCAATCCAAGTCACTCATGCCACAGGATCTACAACGCTTGTTGACAGTTGAACAGTTGGTCGACCTGGTAGAATACACCATGAGTCTGAAGAAGAAAGAATAGTCGAGAATTCGGCAACTGTCGCTGATCTCTGCAAAAAGGTTGGCGAGCTTGTGCGCGCGGGAGGTTGGAAACTTCGCGGCTACTTGAACTACAGTTTAGAGCGATCTCGACCATTGGCTGGCTGCAGTGCGATGTGGGCGTAGTTTACTACCCACAACTTCGGCTCCATGCGTTGCTTGGGGAAAAAAGAACACTGCGCCCAACAATATCTCTTGCGGGGAAATGCCGAGTAGCTCGAAGACTGGCGTCTCACGCAGCACGCCGCCGCTGGACCAATAGTTTTCGATACCTCGCGCCGTGGCGGCGACCAGCAGATTTTGAATTGCTGCCGAAGCAGCAGCGATGTGCTCCATGTTAGCCAATGTGGGTTCAAAGAGTTGTCCTTCGGCTAAAGCGGCTTGACCAGGATTCGGCAACCACGTAGCCAGCACCAACGCATCGGCTGAGGCTAACATTTTCGGAATATTCCCGGCGTTCTCAGTAGCTATTTGCTGTCGAAGTCTTCGGCAGCGGGCTGCATCGGCGACGTAGAATCGCCAGGGCTCGATGCCCAGCAGTCCATCGTTGCGATTTAGCCCACGGTGCGATTCATCACACGCTCGATGGAATGGTGCCATACCCGCCAGCGCGAGCAATTCATCCATCGGCACATGACCACCCAACGGCAAATCAACTTCGGCAAGTACCTTGGTCGTTCTGCGCTGTGTGATTGCTTCGTCGACCGTCTTAGAATTCTTCTGGGACAACGTTATCCTCCATCAATGTCGCTTACTATCGAATAATTGAATTTTCGAACGATAATAGGCAACAAACGGAGAGATCGCCAGAGTGTGTACAATTCAACCAATAAGAATTAGGGCAGCCGCGCACCTTGGCGATTGAGAGGGACTCGTAGCCGCTACGTTCAAATCCAATTTTGAATGTGGTTGAAGCACTAGCGGAATAGGCTGTAGCGGACAATGCAATAGATGGCGCTTATCAAATCGCGCCAGCCAATCTTCTTGCCTTCATCATGGCTGCGGTAGGCGTAGCTGACACCAACTTCGCGGATGGAAATTCCGTTGTGCGCTAGTTTGGCGGTGATCTCTGGTTCAAAACCAAAGCGACACTGCTCGATGTGAATCTGGGTTAAAACATCGCGGCGAAAGGCCTTGTAGCATGTTTCCATATCGGTCAAACGATGTCCGGTCAACACATTGGACATGGTCGTCAGTGCCCAATTGCCGAAGCGGTGGATCCAGGAAGGATCTTGATCGGCCTGCTCTAAATACCGTGAACCGAAAACGACTTGGCTCTCACCGGATTGCAGGGGCGCTATGACCTTGAGAATATCTTGCGGGTCGTATTCCAAGTCCGCATCTTGCACAATCACAAACTCTCCGCGGGCGCGCTCGAAACCTGTTTGTAGCGCTGCTCCCTTACCGCGGTTAACCTCATGGTGCAGGACTTCGACTTCAGGAAATTCGGTCAATGCCAGTAGCGTCTCGGCTGTACCATCGGTGCTGCCATCGTTAACGACGATAATCTGCTTGGCGATTGGCAACGCACGCACTCGGCTTACGATTTCCAGAACGGTAACCGGCTCATTGTAGACAGGAATAACTACGGAAAGTGTCGGCTCGGCCACCAGCGGGGTTTCTGCTCCAGCGATCAACTCTTCAGCGGCCGTCAGGGTTTGCAGCACCTGCGTTGCAATTGCCTGTGATTCAACCGTTACCGCATCCACTGCTTGGTTCGAGCGCGCAGTCGAAGCGGTCGCTGCGGCAATTTGAGAGAGCGTGGGGCTGGTCATAGACGGCACTTGTCGCTAAAGGGGGCTGATGTGACTGCGTAAACATAGCACTTAATCGGGTTAGCACCCGCGAGAGTTCCCCCGCCGCTGACTTCTAGAACCCTAAAACCCGCCTCCGACAGCTTCACTACCGAATTTTTCGGCGCCTTCGGCATAACCGAACCTATGCCAGTTCGCCTAATTCGCTTACCTTGATCATTCCATCGTTCCTGTACCCTCCCTAAGGAATTCCCTTGCACGACGTGTTTCCCTTCTTTCTGGTGCTGGTGCCGCTGCTGGGCATCATCGCGCAGTGGTTGGCTTGGCGACTGCAGGTGCCTAGCATTTTGCTCTTGCTTGGCTTTGGCCTGTGCCTGGGTTTATGGATTTCGCCAGACAAAATGTTCGGACATTTGGCTGGAGTCGATGAGTCCATTGGTCCCAAATTACTGTTCCCGATTGTGTCGCTGTCGGTAGCAGTGATTCTATTCGAAGGCGGATTAACGCTGCGATGGCGACAACTGGGAGATGGCTCCACCGTCGTCATGCGTCTGATCTTGGTCGCATCGATTTTGACGTGGGTCGCCACTGCGGTACTGGCCAAGTACCTATTGGGCTTTAGTTGGCAATTGGCGTGGTTGCTAGGGGCGATTCTGATGGTCACAGGTCCAACGGTTGTGGGGCCTCTGCTACGCCAAATCCGCCCCAACCGCCGCGTTAGTTCGATTCTGCAATGGGAAGGCATTCTGATTGACCCCGTGGGAGCGGTCGCGGCCGTGCTGGTGTTCGAAGTAATTTCTCAGCCGGCCGAAGCAACTTTCTTGGGACTGGCCAAAATTGTCCTGATCACTTTGGCGGTTGGAATTGTCCTGGGCTGTTTGGCGGCAGCACTCTTGGTTGGTGCACTCCGCAATTACTTGGTACCGGACTTCCTGCACGGCGTATTCTTTCTAGTCAGTGCTTTAACGGTCTTCTTTGTCAGCAATATGATCCAAGAGGAGTCAGGGCTCGTAACGGTTACGGTGCTAGGCATCTGCTTGGCGAATCAAAACTACGTCAGTGTCGAGCATGTCTTGGAATTTAAAGAACACCTGCGGGTCTTGCTGATCAGTTGCTTGTTCATCGTGCTGGGTTCGCGATTGCAGTTGTCTGCCTTGACTGAAATTGGTTGGCTCGGTGTGCCGTTTGTCTTGTTGCTGGTGTTCGTGGTGCGACCTTTGTCGGTATACTTGGCCAACCTCGGCAACTCCTGGAACATCAAAGAGCAGTTTTTTGTCGGCTTGGTTGCGCCCCGAGGCATCGTGGCAGCGTCTGTTGCCAGTGTATTCGGGCTCAAGCTGGCGTCGCTGTCAGCCGAGACGCCTGCCGAGATTTTTGCCAAAGCAAATTTGCTGGCTCCCGTAACTTTCTTGGTAATACTCGGTACGGTAACCCTATGCGGGCTGGGAGCAGGCCCATTGGCTCGTCAGCTCAAACTCGCTGACGCGAATCCGCAAGGAATTTTGTTCGCGGGAGCGTCGCGTTGGATTCGGGAAATCGCCCAAGTTCTACAAAAGCATGAAATCCGCGTCATGCTGATTGATACGAGCCAAGCAAATGTAACGGCAGCCCGATTAGCCGGGTTATCTGCGAAGTGTGGTAATATTCTGTCGGAACACATGCAGGAAGAGTTGGATCTTTCGGGCATCGGTAAATTTATGGCCGCTACCCCTAATGACGAGGTCAACACGCTGGCGGCGATGGAGTACATGCATCTATTTTCTCGCGAAAACGTGTACCAGCTTGCCGCCCGTTCCAAAGCGCACGGGCGTTGGCAAACCATCCCTGAAAATCGACGTGGCCGATCATTGTTTCAAAGCGATTTAGATCACCGCTATTTGGATGCGTTGTTCGAGCGAGGCGCAATGGTAAAGTCGACAACGTTGACGAAGAATTTCACGCTCGAAAAATTCCGCTTGGAACATGGCCAGGACGCTATTATTCTATTCGCGATCGAAGCCGATGGCCGGTTGCGTGTCAGAACGGTTCAAGGAACGTTCGAACCCGGCGCTGCTGCCCGGGTAATTGCCATTGTTCCGCCCGTGGAAAAAGAGATGCTACCAGCGGCCGACGAAAACTCCGTCGAAGGACTGATTTGACCATGTCATTGCACTTTGCAATCGCGGCGATACCTCTTGCAGTGTATTTCATCTTGGTGGGTGGGTTGCGTTTGCGCAAGCATCCACTGATTACCACGGGTTGGCGCGACACGCTGACTTTGGGGATCGCCTGTAGTGGTTTGGTCGCCATCGGGCCAATGCAACTTTTCTTTCCGGACCACTTTGCTGCTCGGTGGCACACTTGGGTTTGGCTGGCGCTATTCTTGCTGTATGTGCTGGGCCTGCTGCTCGTCTTGTTAAGCTGCAAGCCGCGTTTAATCGCGTATGGATTAGACGAGCTGCAATTTCGGGAAAGTCTGTTAACGGCGGCGCAGCAAGTCGATCCAGCCGCAAACTGGACTGGGAGTGTGCTGACCTTGCCGGGTTCCGGAATTCAGTTAGCCGATGAGCCGAGTGGTACGGCCCGTGTGCACCAAGTGGCCCATGTTGGGCTACTGCACAATATCCAAGACTGGCTGCGCTTGGAGAAAGCGTTTGTAGCTGTGGGTTCGCAGCTCGCCTGTCCGCGCTCCTGGGCAGGATGGCCGTTCGTTCTTGGCGGCTGTTTACTGCTGGTTGCCGCGATAGCGCCGCTGCTGTCCGATCCTGCCGCCGCTTTGGCGCAACTGAAGGAATTCCTTGATCGTTAGTTGATCGCGAAATGCCACCCGTCTCGGAGAGACTCGTCTACGTGTTTTGCTTAGTGCCAATGGCAATTAAAAACGCGAATAGAATTATCTATTCGCGTTCTTGATGTTCAACTTGAGGAAGCCAACTACAATCCAAGAGTTGGTTTCGGTAATCGACGACTGGTTACCTTCTCGGCGGTTTGTTCGGACTTTTCAGCCGCACCGTCTTTGACATCTTCGATGGCGTCGTCAGCTTTCTCGACGGCGTCAGCCGCTTCGTCGATGGCTTCGTCCGCCTTGTCGACAGCGTCCTCCGGTGGTTTGGATCCCTTACGTCGAACGGGTTTGAGCGTTACGACCTGCGACGAGCCTGGCTTGAGCTTGACGGTTTCGGTTTGCTCCATGGCGACACCGGCAGCGTTGGCGGTTTCAGCCACGATCACAAACTTATACTCGCGCTCGACATCCAATCCCTTGACGACAAAGTAGCGGGTTGGACCAGTACTGATGGTCGGGTCGCCGTTGACGGTCAAAATGGCTTTTTCGGGGACATTAACGGTTAGATAAATCGAATCGCCTTCGATAATCTGTCCGCCCTCGGGCAGAGGTGGTGCCATGGGGATTCCCTCAATGGGAATCTGCATACCCATGTCCATAGGAATGCCTGCCCCAAATGAATCGTAGTAACCGCCGGCCATGGGTGCCGCCGATCCGCCGCAATTGCATTGCGCCATTGCATTCGAAGAAAGCGAAAAGACAACGGTTACAGCACCTGTAAGGGTAGCCAGTGAAATTCTTGTAAGTGTCATATTGGTGAGATCCTTCTGGTTCGAGACACAGTTACCACTCAAGTTTACAACACAGCTTGCTCGGGTCGGATTACTATCGGTCCGAAAAAGGAATTTGCGCTGGGGGTAAGCAGCAGACGTGCCGTTAAGGAAAGATATGCCGCAGGGTCACTACAGCTTCTTCAAGAAATCGATGGCTTTGCGCTCGTCCGAACCCGTCCAGCCCTTCTCCATGACGCGTATGAGCAAGGTCTTAAGATCCTTGTGCTGCTTAAGAGCATTGACGATGACTTGGTTGTGAGGGCTCGACTGCAGTTTTTCCACGTACAACACAGCCACATCATCGGAATCCGAATTGTGCTTGCTCTCTAATCGTTGGAAGATTGGGTAAACGCGTTGCAGATTGCCACGCATGCCAACCAACGCCTCGGCCAATCCATCTTCATCCATCGAAACCGTTACGCCCAAGCTGCCCCAACGAAAGCGATTGATGACAAAGGCCGGATCGTTAGCCGCGTATACCTTAAAGCCATGACTTATCAGAGTGCGGCCGCCTTCGTACTGATGCACGCCGACTTTGGAGATCGAAAAACTAAAATCAAAACCGGCCAGCCAAGTGACTGGATCAAACGTAAAGCCATATTCTTGGTGCAGAATACCCTTGGGCCAGTTGACCGCTGGTGAACCAAACGAATGAACTTCGCGGCCCATAATCGCTTGAGGCCCATCCACAGCCTGAACGGCGGACAATGCATTGCTCAGAATGAGATTGCCCTGACTGTGTGCATGAATCGGAGCGTTGCGGTTCAGGGGATCGCGCAAGACACGGAAGAGGCTCTGGCAGGCTGGGTTGCGAGCCAAAGCTTGTTCCATCGCCGTAGCCCGATCGACACTTCCGCCCAACTTCTTCATCGCCCGATCGAGAGCTTCGCTGGGATCACGAGCCAACGGGCCATCAAATTGGAATTTATCACCCAAACACTGAGCCAAATCACCAATAAAGCCATCTTTTTCGTTGTAGACCCCGATGACTTCACACATTTGTAGCAATGAAATCACTAGTGCCGATTCTTTGTGATCCGCACCGCTGTTGCCCATCCCATTGATAAAAATCGCTTTGGCTCCGCGATCAAACCAATTCGATGCCGCTGCCTCATCGCTAATATACCGATTTACATCACCGTCAAACTGTGGTTCTGGATTGGGATAGGCCATAGAGCAACTTTGAGATTCAGCGTGAGTTAGGTGCAACCTTGAGCCAGTTATCGTAGACTATTTCGTTTTGTTGCACAATTTTTGTTCTGACAGGGTCGGGAATCTTTTCAGCAGCGCCCGCCACCCATGTGATTCCGCTGGCAGGAACAAGTGGTTGCAAATGGGGAAAGCGATTTAGGCTCAAAAGGCTCCCGACCCTGTCACTTCAATATTGATTAACACTCACGTTAGGGGGGAACCATGGCCGTTGATCCAGACGCAGCCTTCCGTATCCTGATTCTCGGTGACTTTAGCGGTCGCGAACAGCAAAGACTGCAAACGCCCCCTGGGCAGCGCTTGCGTAGCCGTCAGATTAGTCGTGACAATTTTGACGAAGTGCTAGAATTGCTCGATGTGAAGTTGGTACAACTGCGCGTCCTTCCAGACTCGGAACCGGTCGATATTCGTTTCCGCGAGCTGGAGCATTTTGAACCCGATCACCTTTACGAAACGCTGCCTATCTTTGCCAAGTTGCGAGATTTGCGGTCACGTCTGAACAGCTCCGACGGCTTTCAAGCGGCTGCGGACGAAGTGCTCGCGTGGGGACGCGGCGTCAATCACGACTCTGCAGCGCCTTCCAGCGATTCGACCCTGCAAACATCCTTGCCCGAATCTGCCACAGAGTCTGCTGACGTGGTAGTCGATGCAGTGGGCGGTAGCTTGCTCGACCAAATGCTGGAACCTTCGGAAATGGATGATGCCAGCGGTTCCAGCACGACATCCGAGTGGCAACGGATGATCGAGAACATCGTCTCGCCGTACTTGGTGCCTGGTGCCGACCCGCGCCAAGCCGAGTTAGTGCGCTGCGTTGACGACGCCATTCAGGTTACCATGCGAGCCGTCTTACATCACCCGTCATTCCAACGCTTGGAATCTACTTGGCGTTGTCTACGCATGCTGGTCCGTCAGCTCGAGACCAATCACGAGTTGAGTATCCACCTGGTAGATATTTCCAAAGCTGAAATTGCCCAAGATCTGCTCAGCTCGACTGAATTGCGCGGAACCGCCCTGCATCACCTGCTTGTCGAACAGACCGTCGAGACGCCAGGCGCGGAGGATTGGTCGATCGTCGTTGGCAGCTTCGAGTGCTTGCCCAGTGATCGTGACGCGCACTTACTTGCGCAGTTGGGCCGTTTGGCTCAAGCTGCCAATGCCGCGTTACTTTCATCAGCCAGTACCTCGCTCGTTGGCTGTAGTGGCTCAGTCGACTCGCCAGTCTTTGCACTCAACGCATTCCTGGAGCAGTCCGCCTGGCAAGAACTGAAATCCAGCGATGTTGCAGATCGCATCTTGCTATGTTGGCCAAAATTCATGGTGCGACTGCCGTATGGTGCTGCGACGCGTCCTATCGAAGCCTTTGAGTTTGAAGAGGTGGCTGGAATCTCTGATCGCCACAGACTATTGTGGGGCAATTCCGCCTATTTGGCGGCAATACTACTAGGACAGTCCTTTTCCCAATCTGGCTGGTCGATGCACCTATCAGAGAGGCAGGAAGTGGAAAGCCTGCCAGTTTGGACTTACAATGATGACGGTGAAACTCAATTACATCCCTGCGGCGAATTCCTCATCACGCAGCGTATGATTGAAGCATTGCAAACCAGTGGCATCACGCCACTCATGTCGATTCGTGATTCCGACACCTTGCGGATTGGCGGATTCTATTCACTGGCCGCCAAGAAACTTGTTGGTCCCTGGAATTAAAGCTGATTGAAGCCCATGGCGCGACTGCGGTGTGAACCTCAGGCGCTAGCCGTGGGCTCCTAACGGCTAACTTCGCCCCAAGAGCCCACGGCTAGCGCCTGAGGTTCACTAAATCAATTCGTAGCCGACTGTATCCATGAACATGATTTTAAGACCACTGCTGACCCTACTGCTGTCCGTCTTCTTCGTCTCACACATCGCGTTGAATGCTTCGGCGCAATCCAAGCGACGATTCAAAGAAGGTGACGCGATCGAGTACTTCTGGGTTTCGAAGTGGTTGCCGGGTACAGTCGTCGCAGTTGAAGGGAACCGCGTCGCCATCGACTATGAATGGGGAGGCTCTACAAAGCGCGAAATCGTTGGTGTTCAAGAATTGCGTTTCGCTTGGGAAGCTCGTGCGCTCAGTCCCATGCGGCTTTGGAAAGATGAAACGGGAAAGTTCACTATTCGAGCGGCTGTCATGGGGTTCAAAGACGACCAAGTGCTGCTATATAAGACTGACGATGACACCGAAATCAGCGTACCCATTGCCAAGCTGGGTAAGACCGAACAAACCATGTTGGCCAAAATTCGAGAAACGGCGGGCCCACAAGTAACCGAATTGCCCGAGCTGACGGTCTTCACCCGCCAACCATCTTTCGTCTCCGCTGCCTGGAATCAAGCTGAGAACCTAGCTTCGGTGTCCATCGATGCGCCACCTTCGTATGCTAGCGTACCCATGAAAGGTGTCGCATTTCCGAGAGCCCATTTCTTTGAGCACTTGATGCGCGTGGAACCCATTGGAGGCAGCGATGGTTGGATGGTGGCTGGTACCGTCGATCAGACCAGTAAAGTTCCCAGTCGCATTATTTGGGCAGCTCTCAATGCGGGACAAGTCAAACGCGTGCAATTGTTACCGCCTGGCGAGCGACTGACTGCCGTTGATCCCAGCTCACGACAACTGTTGACAGTCAACACCCAAAACCACGAAGCGCCCCGACTAACCACTTGGACAGCCGACCCTTCTATGGAAGTCGCCACACCACTAAAGTCGTGGGAGAGCGTCGCGGAAGCCAAATGGGGTTCGTGGGACAATTGGGGCGCAATCGTCGCCAAAAATCGTGTGATGCACGAATGGGGCAAGAACCAATTCATCGTCTGGGATACCGACCAAGAACGCGAAGTATATCGACTCGAGCAAGAATCCTTTTTCGACGCTCGACCAGTACTCAGCCCAGGCAAACGCTATCTGGCTTTACCAGAAGACGAGCGCGTTCGAATCGTTGAAGCGGCCACCGGGCATACACTCGCCAGTCTTCCAGTCGAAGGCGGTAGCTCAGCGGGCGCCGCCTTCAGTCCCGATGGCAAATTACTGGCGATCTTAACCCGTTCGCAATTGGCCGTCTGGAAACTCGAAAGCAGCGATGAACCCAAACGCTATCGCGCCGATTCCGTGGGCACACCCTTTACGGCTATCGTCGAATGGGTGGACGATCATTCGTTGCTCATCGACCGCAAAACACTGTTTGACACGACGCTCGAATTGCCCGTGTGGAGCTACTCTGCCAAAACCTTTGAAGTCCAAAAAGATTCCTGGGGCGAACAGACCATGTCGGTACTCGCTGGCAAACTATGCTATGCCATTCAATTCCGTGGAACCCAAGACGGATTTGTCATTGGTGCCGTTGACTTGCCCGGCCCCAAAGTTCGCGAAGTCGTTGAGGCGCTCGATCCCGAAAGTCTGTATATTATTCGTCGCGGACATCGCGTAGGCATCAAAGTCGAGTGTGGATCATTCGATGGGCCAGTGCGGACAGCGCTCATGAAACAGATCGAAGACAATGGCTGGGTCTTCGATAACTCCTCCAACACCTATCTGGAAGCCAAGATGGGTCGCGGCGAAACGCAAACGGTGACCTATCGCATGCAAAATGGACGCGGTCAGGAGAACAATCAATCAGTGACCGTCACGCCCTACTTTAGCACCTTGACTCTCATGCATGAAGGCACAAACGCTTGGATGACCGGTGGTGGTTCGGGAGTACCACCGGTTATGTTCTTGTTACCTGGCCAGTCCGCACAGTCCAAAGTCGACAACATGCAGCGTCCCGACCCCGAGCTATTTAGCCGCGCAGAAATTCCCGAGAAAATATTCGACCCCAAGAAGAAGAATGGCCTGGGGTCTAGCCTCATCAGCAGCCAAGGTTTAACGCCGCAGTAAACACTCAGTCGTTTATGCGCTGGCGCTCACGCCCTTGAATCGAGGCGGCTGCGCGGTGTGTCTCCAGATCGATGCCATAAGCGATATTTCGCACCGAACCATCGGCCATTCCAACGTTCCAGCTCACCGCATGCGCGCTGCCAAAACCGTGGCAGGTGATGCAGCTTCCCGGATGGTCGCGAGCTGGTTCGTGCGCCGCGTAGCGTACGGTAGCTCCCGTCGCCGAATTGTGTTCAAAGGATCCCGCCGCTGGTGCGCGATCGCCGAAATCAGTACCAGTGTCGTATTTTTCCGAGTCCATGGCCTTTTCGCCAATCAAGTAGGTATTGCTCAAGCCGTCGGTCAGCATACTGGGGCGCGTCGTGCCACCAAGTCGCCAGATTCCATCATGCTCCACAGAAATCGTGGCCTCAGATCCTTCGACCAATGTGGCCGAACCACCATTCATCGCATAGTCCGTGCGCGCCGCCATGTCACCAAATTTCGTTTGGTAGGATCCGATGAGCGGATAGGCCTCTGCCGGGCGCCGTGACGGACAGTACAAACCGCCAAACGGGTTGGCCAAACTGGCGCGATCTTCGTCCGATGTAACTGGGCCTATCGACGAACCCATCCGTCCCCACTCCTTCGCGCGAATCCTCTCATCCATAAACATCATCGTCTTCGAAACCCAATTCCACCCCCGCATGGCAGGATTGGCCCTGCGGTTCGAATAGTTGACAAATGCAGGTGGTTGCTCGCCAGCGTAGGCCGGGTAAATCCGAAACGCGGATTGATAATTGTGTACAGCCAACACCAGTTGCTTGATATTGTTTTGGCACTGTACTTGCCGCGCCGCCTCGCGAGCCGCTTGTACGGCAGGCAGGAGTAGTCCAACCAAGATCCCGATGATCGCTATGACGACAAGCAACTCGACTAACGTAAAGCCACGCTTTCTTACCAACGGCATGATTACACCTCACCCTCATTTGGTTGCCTGCACCAATCCACTTACGCCGACGGATCAGCATAGCAGATTTTCCGCTTAGCAACAAAATAACGGCAGGTTCATAGCCGACTAATTTGGCGAATCAACGGTGACGGCCAGACGTCGGCCGATGCACGTATTCCGGCGGCGTTGCTCACTCATACAGAAGAGAAAGGCTGCGCATCCTGCGCCGAATACTGCCAAATTCAAGGCGGTACCAACCGCATAGCTGGCGCTCAACGCTACAAACAAGACACAAGCTAACACGCCGCTGCACAGAATCTGCCAGTAGAATCGGCGACAATCACTTGCGTAGACTTCATCCAAACTCTTGAGTTGACAATGCGTATGCCACCATGCCGCATACCGCTCGTTCTTACGATACTGCTCGATGCCTGCGGTGCGGCTATAGCCGTGCCATAGCCAGGGCGAGCGAGTATGGAGTTGACTGTTAGACCGCAGGTGGAAAGTGGGGCTCTTTCTCATTGCTTGGACTCTTGAGATACGTTTTATTAAAGCTTTCCTCTCGGGATGGACCGGCTTTGCGGGGTGTGATGCACCCGTGGAAATTCGGCGGCATTCCTTAGCTACAGGAACGTAGCACGCAGCAGGTCGCCGGCGACTGGCGGCAACTTCGCGAGACAGACTTGCCAAGGCAAGCCGCAAAACTTGTAGCGATTGTTCGGATTGTGCACTTTGCGAGCGACGAACTCCGAAGTTCGCGCATCGATCGGCTTGGTTTACGGACTCCCAGCAACGAATGTCTACCGATGAAAGTTCCTGGTGGTACTAAAGCCGAGGAACTCTGGTGAGCAAAGCAGGCGATCAACTTGAACAACACGCGGTCACGTTTCTCAAAGCGCGACTTGGGGAACGTACGTGCCTGGCGCGATACAACCTCACCGATAGCCAACTTAGCGAATTCTTGGGGAAGCCGGAAACGCTATTGATGATCGATTTGTCGCGCACAATGCGTTTCGCCAAGTGACGTTAGGCCGCCCCTCCGCTGCCAATTGAGTAACGGCTTGGTTCTCGTAGTTCTGGCCTGTCCGCTCACAGTTTCCGTCCCAGACACCATCTGCCTGTCCATTCAAAGTGGACCGCTAACGCTCGCTACCACCGCTGTCTCCATTGCAGTTGAAGCTCTTTCCCTTACAAATGAAATCGCCAATTGTCGAGCTGCGTTGGCCGAAGCAGAACTGACCACGATCGGTAGGCGCATCGACTCGCCACATCGATCTCCCGGATTAGACACGGCCAATCGCGAATTCACACTCGGTTTGCTGCGAGCCATGAGCAGCACGATCGATGCCCGCGACAATTACACCCAAGGCCATAGTGAACGCGTCGCCCAGTTGTCGTTCGAACTGGCTCAACGCCTAGGATTGTCGTTGGCGGCATGCCACGAAATCTACTTGGCCGGAATGCTGCATGATATTGGCAAAATCGGCATTCCCGATTCCGTCCTACTGAAGGAAGGAAAACTGAGCAATGAAGAATATCGCGTTATTCAACAGCATCCTGAAATTGGCTACAGAATCATTGAGCGATTGGGCAGCCTGCAGTTCGCGCTACCGGGCATCTTACACCATCACGAACGCTGGGACGGCAAAGGCTATCCACATGGACTACAGGGTCCAACAACGCCGATGATGGCTCGCATTTTGGCAGTAGCTGACAGTTTTGATGCGATGACCAGTAGCCGCATCTATCGTCAAGCCATGAGTATAGAACGAGCCGTGTCGATCATGATTGATGGGGCTGGAAGCCAATGGGACGCTGATGTCGTCAACTGTTTGCAACACTGGCTCAAGGATCGTACTCGCGCTGAGCAAACACCGCGGAAGTCACTCGAAAGTTTACTGCCACGATATTCCTCAGCTCAGAGCAATCACCTAGCGCTGATGACGGTAAGTCAGTAGCGCTGGATGTGTCAATCATTGGCTTGGTGCGCATCCCGCTAGGTTGGTAGATCACTGCGATCAGTGGCCACGATTTGGCCCACAATGATCCAAACTCCTACAAAGAATGCGCCAAGCATTGCGTGAAACCACTCCAAAGACATACGCCTACCCAATTCACAGGTATCGAGATTGGTGCGGCGTCCATGCGCATGATCGTGAGTTCTGGATCCTGAACTCACCAACATTTATAGAACTCGTCGCCAGCCGGGCAAACGAAAGCTACTCGGGGAGTTATCGGCAGCATCCCGAGCTAGAATTTGAAGAAAATTCATCAGCCCGCATCGCTTACCCAATCCGTCTAAGCTAAGGCGCCTCAGTCCTTGAGCTGGAACAGCCTACGTAGGGCATCGATCAAGGTAGCATGATGTGACGAGTCGGCGTTCTCGCGCAGCGATTGCAGCGGCGGATGGAGCAGCTTGTTAACAAGTCGATCAAAACTGACTTCGATCTCTTTCTGAGCCGATGGTTCGACGCCACGTGAACTGAGTTTTGCTAGCAGACGACCAAGTTCATCCGTTTTGATCCGCTGAGCTTGCTCGCGCAATTGTTTAATGGTTTGTCCACTGCCTTGATGGACACTTTCGCCGAGAAACCGTGCCGTTTCCTGTTCGATGATTGCCACGGCCGCCGGCCATTGCTGTTGGCGGGCTTGAATATTTCGATCGCAGACTTGCTGTAGGTCGTCGACGGTATACAGGTATACATCGGGCAGGGCGGCTATCTCCGTTGCAAAATCGCGGGGCACGGCCAAGTCCAAAATAAGTACAGCTCCACTGCGTCGTGACCGCAGTGCTTTAAAATGATCGGCGGCTCATGATCGGTTCGGTAGAGCTGGTCGTCGAAACGATCAAATCCGATTCGATGATCGCCGGGTCCAATCGTTCCCAAGGTTCGGCTTTGGCACCGAACTGCTGAGCCAATTCGTTTGCCCGCTCGGAGTTTCGATTGATGATGCGAACCTTTTCGGCGCCTGCGTCTTTCAAGTAGCGCAGCGTTTCGGTGCCCATTTCACCGGCACCAATCAGCAAGATGCGTTTGTCATCGAAACGCTCGAAGAACTCCGTGGCGATCTCGCTGACAGCCACACTCGGTACGCTGATACGGCGCCGGTGAATCTCAGTTTCGTTGGCGACGCGTCTGGCGACGACTGTGGCGCGTTGAAATGCGCGATGCATCAACGACGCGGCAGTACCACTGCCACAAGCCTGTTCATAGGCAGCTTTGACTTGTGACAAGACTTGGGATTCGCCAACGATCATGCTGTCCAGACTGGCAGCAACTAGGAATAGGTGGCGTATGGCGTCGCCACCACGCAAGGCTGTCATCTGCTCGAACAATTCCGCGCGCTCGAATCCATGATAGGCACTGACAAAGCTTCCCAACTCTTGTGGAGCGGGCAGTTTTTCCGGTTCAGTCGATGCACAAAACATCTCCACGCGGTTGCAAGTACTCAACAACACGGATTCCGTTTCTGGAAACTGTATCTGGAATTTGCGTAATGCGTCATCGATCTGCGTTGCGGAGAACGCTAGTCTTTCCCGGACATCAATGGGCGTACGATGATGACTCCAGCTAACCATCGACCAATTCATCAAACTACGGCCTCCCAGTTGGCTTGGACCGCAGATTCGCTAGCCATACTCCATGTCTTGCGAGTTGCTTCTTCACGTGGCTCGGGCTGCGCGTGGGACGACAACAACACAAAACTCAGCACGACTACCAAGAATAAGAAATTCGCGATGACTAAGTATGCACTTCGCCTCCCTCCTAACGAGCCAACTGCCGTAAACTCCATGACGCTTGCCATCAGGAGCCAGACGAAGATCGCGAAAGTAAACAAGATACTGCCGCTAAACCAATCGATCTGACCAGCGCGATTAAAGTTCAAAACGACTCCTGAAATAAAACCACAACCCAACGCAATTGCGCTGGCAAACAAGGTCATACGATTCATCGACTGCAAGAACTCTAGGGCAGGTAAACGAAATTTCTGGCTGGGCCTTTTCTTGGACTTGAGTCGATAAGACTGCAACAGGTACATAACGCCAAAGGCTAAACCTAGCGAGATAAAAGTCGTCCCCATCATCAGACTGACACCGTGAATCGAACGCCACAGCGTAATGGTTGTTTCGCGTTCAAACGGTGCTGCATCGCGAACCAGACTCGCCACACCGATCAAGATCAAGATCTGCGGAATCAAGAATAGTCCGACCGAACCATTGGGATTGCGGACTATGAAGCCCAAACAGGCTAGCGCCAACGCCCAAGCCGCTAATACTGACCACTGAAACCAATTGGAGAGTAGCTGCGGGTTATCGCTGCTAATTGCCACCGCTGAGAATTGATAGAACAAGAAGATGCTGTGCGCGAGTAGACCAGCGGACATCATGCCGATCAATAAGAGTTTCCGCGCGGGCACCTGCATAGTGAACCGAAGTACCTCAACGATCAGCACGACAAGGTAACTTAGCAAGAAACATGAAACAGAAACTCCAGAAAGCACAGTTCTCTCCCTGTGTCTCGCGTCTTTCGATACCGAAGATACGCCCCCGCTAAAACGTTGGGCGGTGATTGGCAAAAAAATAAGCCAGCGTCGGATGACGGCTGGCTTGAGCGACAATCGAAGCCCGACCCTGATCGAGACTTGGGGACTGCTGTCGACACCTCGGCACACAGGCCCGTTCGCCTACTTAGTCCCATTCCTCGTCTTCGTCTTCGTCCTCGTCATCTTCGTCGTCGTCATCCCAATCATCATCATCCTCGTCGTCGTCATCCCAGTCGTCGTCATCGTCCTCGTCATCGACTTCTTCCCACTCGCTATCTTCAGCGTCTTCGACTTCGTCCTCTTCATCGTCGACGTCTTCAACATCATCAACATCATCTATGTCGTCGATATCATCTTCGTCATCGTCATCGTCTTCGTCATCATCCCAATCTTCGTCTTCATCATCGTCGACGAAATCGTCGTCATCGTCATCGATGGCCGAGGCGGGCTTCACTTGTTGTTCCAGCAGCAATGGATCTGCATCAAACGATGGATCTTCTTCGAGAAGTGCTGTGGCAGAAAAACTCTTCTTCACGTTGGACTCCTTTGTTTCCGAGTCTGTGCCTGCTAGTGGTGAGGATGACAAAATTGAGGTCGCCCCGTCAGTGTAGTGAGCTACCTGGTTAACCCAATCTATCCGGGGTAACCGATCGGCAGATCTTAAACCAAACATTTGCAAAAATCGACGAGTTGTGCCGTAAAGATATGGTCGACCCAAATCTTCACTTCGGCCACTTATTCGCACCAAGTCGAGTTCCATTAGCTGTTTCAACACTTCACTGCAGCCGACTCCGCGGATTGCCTCGACGGTTGCCCGCAAGACAGGTTGCCGGTAAGCCACGATCGCCAGCGTCTCGATCGCCGACTGCCCCAATCGCATTTCGTTAGGAATATAACCTAAACGACGCAGCCAGGGGGCAAAACTGGATCGAGTGAGTAAAGCAAAACCGCCCGCTACCTCCTCAACTCGGAAAGAACGCCCGTTGCGATCATAATCTAGGTTGAGTTGGCGGAGTAGTGTACGCGCTTCAGTTGCGTCCGCCAACCCAGCCAACTTAGCCAATTTACGGCTCGAAATCCCCTTGGGCGACAGAAATAATACTGCTTCCACTCGCCGACGACGCTCCGCCTCATCCGCTTCCTGAATCGGCGGCCCTTGCGGTCCCCTTTGGTGTAAATTCGACGGACTCCCCGCCAATTGATGCGCAAAAAACCAATATTTCGTTCGTCCAGCTGCCACGCCCCCTCTTTGGTAGGGATTGATCCCTCTACTAAGATTGCTCCTTGCCCGCATCTGGTTATCACCCTCTATAATACAAGTCATGAAACCAAGTTAAAAAAGCGAGGTTTCCACGCGTACGAGTCGCCAGTGCCACTTTGACCGCGTCGCTAAACCACGTCCAATCAGCTGCCTACCACCCATTGTTCAGTTTAGCCGTTCCATGAGCCCTGCTACCACCTCAACTTCCGCCTCAACGACCACAGCGACTGGCATGCCACATTCAAACCAAAGAACTTGGAACCAATGGTGGAAGAGCTTCCGATTTCCGGCGATTGTGATCGCCATCATCGTGACTGTCGCTGGCTCACTGATGTATGCACAAAATACCTTAGTGTCGGGTACTGAGTTAAACGCTGCAAATTGGGAGCTACGGAATTTCCATTTTCGACGCGACCCTCTAACCAACTGGCAAATCACATCGATTCGTTATTCGGCAGCGCGACGCAGCGGGGCTTGGATTTCTCAAAATGATGTCACTTCCGTTCCCGATCCAGTCATCGCTGGTTATCTCAATTCTGCCAATCGTTCGGCAGATCGGTGGGACCTAGTGCGATTTGTTGACTCGTCGACCTCCCTGGGGCGTGCCGCCATTCTAGTCGAATTGATGGACTTGCAGAGCAGTCAACTGAGTTCGGATTACTGGGTTCAATGGTCGACGAAAGAACCCAAAAAAGCGGCTGTGTTTTGGCCTGCAGCCCACGGCTTAGTTGCCAGTGAGCAATACACTAAATTGCCCGACTTGTTTGAAATTGCTATCTATGAACCTGACCAGGACGAATTTGTAGCTGCTGTGGCCGCTCTCCTAGCCCGATCCACCGACACTGAGTGACCAGCACTAAAAATGCAAGATATATATCTCGACAACAACGCTACCACGCAACTGGATCCCTTGGTTGCGGAGCGTTTGCTTCAGCTCTCACAGACTTTGATTGCCAACCCGTCCAGCCAACATCGCGCTGGACGCCAAGCACTCGCGCTGCTGGAATCCGCCAAGACCGACCTTTTACGCGTTGTAGATGCTCCTTGTGCTGGGATGGATACCGCAAATATCATTCTCACCAGCGGGGGCACAGAAGCGAACAACTTGGCGGTACATAGTTTCTGCCATGCCCGACCCGGTGCGATCATTGTCGGTGCCACCGAGCACCCTAGTATCATAGCTGCTGCTCAACATTCCCTATTGTGTGGCCGTCGCGTCCACTACCTTTCTGTCGACCAAGGTGGTTTGCATGATCTCAACCAGCTTGAAGAGTGGCTCAAAGGCGAACCGGTCGCTATCGTTAGTGTCATGCTCGGCAATAACGAAACAGGAGTTCTTGCCGACTTGCAAGCCATTTGCCAGCTTTGTCAACGCTACTCGGTGCCTGTCCATAGCGATGTGGTCCAAGCCGTAGGTAAAGTCCCGATGAGCATGCAGCAAATGGGTTTGTCTGCTCTGACCATCACCGCTCACAAATTGCATGGTCCAGTTGGCATAGGTGCACTGATCGCGTTGAACTCGATTCCCATTGAACCTTTGTTGGTGGGTGGTGGCCAACAAGTTGGCATGCGTGCTGGGACCGAGCCTGTTATTCTAGCTGTGGCTTTTGCTGAGGCGATGCTACAGATTACAGCTGCCCAAGAAGCTGGTGTTTACCAATCGCTGGGCAAACTTCGCGACCAATTCGAATCCGCCATGCTTGAACTGCCCCACACACAAGTAATTGCCCAATCCTCGCCACGTTTGCCGCATACCTCGAATATTTCATTTGGCGGCACTGACCGCCAAGCGCTCCATATGGCACTCGACTTGGCTGGTGTCGCCTGTAGTGCCGGGTCTGCCTGTTCCAGTGGCAGCAGTCGTCCATCGCCTATTTTGTTAGCCATGGGTCTACCCGATGACCTCGTCCAAAGCTGCTTGAGATTTAGTTTTTCTAAGTTCACTACGGCCAGCGATGTCAATCAAGCGATCGATATTATCCACCGCGTCACCGCCAAACTACAAAATAGATCATCCTCGAGCACAAACGCTCCTACGCAGTTAACACGCAGGTCCATCGTGGCGACTAAGTCCTTCAATACTACCGTCAGTGAAGCTGTGACGCGGATCACGCTCGAACGACCGGCATCTGTAAAACGCATGTTGCCTGAGTTGTCTGACGGCTGGATGTTGACGGACTATCTAGTCGGACCAGAAAATGCCGGCTTGCTGTATCTTTTTGACGAGCCAAGTATCAAGTCTCTGGCATCTCTCTCACCCGTCGTCCTTTACGGCGAAAAGAACTTGGGAAAACGGCTTTGGCGATTACCCTCGCCGTCCGCTGGTCACACACGACCAACCAGCGTCCCCTGTGTTTTACCACTGGTACCGCTTTCATCAATGGCTTTGCCGAAGCTGTTGAAATCGATGACTTGGACTCGTTTCGGTCTCGCCACCGCGACTGCAAAATGTTGATCATCGACAACATTGACCCCATCGCCACCAAATCGCCAGCCCAGGATGAACTAGCTGCGACACTTGACTATCTGCAAGAGTTATCGCGGCCAATTATCGTGACCACGAGCCGCCTTGCCCCTGCGATCAAAGGCATCAAACCCGCACTCGCCAGTCGCTTATCGCAAGGCTATTCCATTGGCTTGGCCAAACCCTCTGATGCCACGCGTGATGAATTGACCAGAAATTTCGTTCGTTCCATCGATCGCAAACTGCCGGAAGAGCAGTTGTTGAAGCTCGCCTCCGAACTATCAGCCAAGACCGCTCTATCGGTGTCTGAGCTACGAGACATCGTCACGATAGCCCACCACAATCTCGCCGCCGATGGCGAATTGGATCTGTCGGTGGTCGCCAAACTCGCTCGCCAGCATCTCCTGCACGATGCTCCAACCATTCCGACCATAGCCAAACTAGTCGCCAAGAAATTTCGCGTCAAACTTGTTGACCTTCGCAGTTCCACCCGCCAAGCTTCCGTCGTCCGTGCTCGCGGATTGGCTATGCTACTCTCTCGCGAGTTTACTACGAACAGTTTGCTGCAAATTGGAAAATTCTTCGGTGGTCGCGACCACTCTACCGTCCTCCATTCCTGCCGCAAGACACAGCAACTACTTTTGACAGACAGCGAACTGGCCAACCTGGCCGACGACATCCGCTCTGAGCTGCTTTGAACCTCTCGCTATTTGTTCTTCCAAACCCGCTGCCGATCGTGGAAAACTCGTCGATCCCTCGTCGATAGATGTTCACGAATCAACGTCCTAGACGCGTCTAAGATCCCGCATGTCAGCAACCTGCCATTTTCCTACATTTCAGTGACAATAATCGACGTTCGTCCGCCTCGTTATCCACGGTCAGTTGGCGGTCAGTTGCATTACTTAAATCTAGTTCTGACATATGTTTGTGTCGCCAGCTGCCTCTGTGGAAAACTCTTCGGCAGTCCGCATTTCTACTACTACTATTTATTAAATACCTAATAGGAAGTTTGGAAGACTACAGCCAAACATTGAGCTTGACGTTCGGTAGCGATACTTTTGCTACTCCGGCTTTTGTTTTTGCCTTGCAGCTTGTACAACAACCACTTACGAAAAGTTCCCAGGAGGTATGGCTGGTCATGAAAATTACCTGCGATAGAGAAAAACTAGCCGGCGCATTTCAACTAGCAGCTAGCGTAGCGTTGACTCGCAGCCCAAAGGAAGTCCTACAGAACGTAAAAATTGAGGCGACTGATAGTCGCGTTACCCTGATGGCCACCGACATGGAGACTGGCATTCGCATTGATGTCGAGGGCGTCGATGTCCAAACGCCAGGGAAAGCACTCCTGCACGTCGGTAGAGTAGGGTTGATATTGCGAGAGAGTAGCGACGAGCAGTTGTATTTCGAGTCGGACGGCTCAGCGACAATCGTCAAAGGGCTGCATTCGGAGTTCAATTTACCAAGCTCGAACCCAGACGAATTTCCGACCGTGGTGGGCTTTGAAGAGGAAAAGTACCATGAGTTGTCGGCTCGGCTATTTCGTGAAATGGTTAGGCGAACGGCATTTGCCACCGACGCAGACAGCTCGCGTTTTGCACTAGGCGGAGTTCTGCTTGAGCTCAATGGTGAAGATGTGCTGGCGGTTGGTACCGACGGTAGACGTTTGGCACGCATGGTAGGTACTGGCAAGAGCATAGGTGGTCACGAGACGACCAGCAACACAACGATCATCCCAACGCGTTCGCTGTCACTGATGGAACGCTCAATTGGCGACAAAGAAGAAACGGTTCACATAGCTGCTAGAGGAAATGATGTTCTGCTGCGTACCAGTCGCTGCACGATCTATTCGCGGCTGGTCGAAGGCCGTTATCCAAACTGGCGACAGGTTATTCCCAAGCGAGACGATTCGGTCAATATTCAAATGAACGTAGGGCCGTTCCTGAATGTTATCCGTCAAGCCTCCATCGTAGCCGATCAGGAGACTCGTGGTCTGGATCTTGAATTTGGCGGAGGCACACTGCTGCTGACCGCGAAGACCGCTGATCTAGGTCAAAGTCGGGTAGAAATGCCTATCGATTACGATGGTGATCCAATCAAGATGAAATTGGACTATCGCTATGTCAGCGATTTTCTGAAAGTGTTAGCTCCAGACGCCAAGTTTACGATGGATGTAGCCAGTTCAACGACTCCCGCTCTCATGACCACAGACGATGGTTATGCATACGTAGTGATGCCAATGGCCTTGGACGGTTAGCGGATCATTAACGACCTTCGTCAAGCTAACCTCGTCATCGACAACAGCTTTTTGCACGGTATTTGCGTATGAACATCACTCAATTCATGGAGCGGCACTACCGCCATTTTAACGCCCGCGAGACACTGGCGGCCGCCCAGGCCTACAAAGATTTTGTAGAAGGCGGTGGCAAGATGCTCGTCTCGTTGGCAGGTGCGATGAGTACAGCGGAACTGGGCATCTCATTGGCAGAAATGATCCGTCAAGACAAAGTGCATGCGATCAGTTGTACAGCGGCGAATCTGGAAGAAGATCTGTTCAATCTATTTGCCCACAACGACTATAAAGTCATCGAAGATTGGCGGGCTCTGAGTGTCGACGACGAAGTGCAATTGCAGGCCGCTGGTTTTAATCGCGTGACCGATACGTGCATCACCGAATCGGTGATGAAACATATGCAATCGCGGCTGACGAAATATTGGCAGGAACAAGCGGAGCTAGGTGAAGGCCAGTTTCCGTACGAGTATTTCTATCGTGTGCTGGACGAGGAGGATCTCAAACAACACTATCAAATCCCAATCGAAGATAGTTGGGTCTACGCAGCCAAACAGAAAAACCTGCCAATCGTTTCACCGGGTTCCGAAGACAGTACGCTGGGGAATATGTTTACAGCACGCGTCATGGACGGAACGGTCAAGTCGCATACGGCATTGCGAAGTGGTACCGAGCAGCTGCAAATGCTGACCGAATGGTATCGGGAAATCAGTCAAGCAAGTCCCGTGGGCTTCTTTCAAATTGGCGGTGGCATCGCTGGAGACTTTGCTATCTGTGCAGTGCCGATGTTGATTCAAGACTTAAATGAAGAAGCACGATTGTGGGCCTACTTTGCTCAGATTTCCGATGCAGTGACTAGCTACGGTGGATATTCGGGCGCGGTGCCAAATGAGAAAATCACTTGGACGAAGCTCAGTAGAGATTGTCCCAAATATATGATTCAGAGCGATGCAACGATCGTCGCTCCGCTGATCTTCGCCTATGTCCTTGGCCAGTGAAACTTACTCAGCTTCGCTCAACTTGGTATGCACCGTAAAACCTTCTTCAAGCATGGATCGTAAGTGGTCCAAGTCCCGTTGCTTCCCGCTTCGATAGAAAATGAAACTGTTTCGGTTGGTTTCAATATAGATCTGTCCAAGTGGGACAAGAGCAGTACGGCGTGCCGGTTTAAAAAATTCTCGAATTGCCGATTCATCATCTCCTTTCAATAGAAATTGATTCGAAAACGTCTCATCATCCTCGAAATCAATATCCTTGTAGCCAAAGAAATCGCCCAACCGGTGAAAGAAGCTCTCTGGAGAAAGGGAAAACTTTGGCAGATCAAGCGTCTGGCTGGTAGCCATCACTACATGATACTGCCGCGTCTGCTTTTGCTTGCCACTGCCTGTAGTATAGGTGTAGTCGAACAATATCAGTCGCAACTCGCCAGAGTCTGCCACAGTAGCCAGCGTAGCAGCTCGGCTGTGGCCGATTTGCGACAAGCCAAACTGTTGAAACAGGTTCTGATCAGCGCTAGTCAAGCCGGGCGTAAACGCTAGACCCAATTCGGTCGCTGCAGCCTCAATCGCCTTCTTGCGTTTATTCTCAGCTTGGATAGCAAATGCGATCAATATCACAAAGCCAATGCCAAGCGTCACAAATACGATAATTGGGACCATCGTCTACTCGGTTCCGAAGATGGGTTGAGCATAGTTGTCAAGAATTACATCCTGTCAATTGTGGTCTATTTGCCAGAGAGAATCTAGCACATGGTGTGGCGATACACCTGCTGACTATTCGAACGATTTAGGTGCCGATGAATGCGCGATGCGATTGCGCAGCTTGAGTTCAAACAAGCCAACATCGTCCCATCTACCAAGTCTCTCGGCGATTCGCCGTAGAAGAGCCTCGCGACGTAATTCACTGGGATCGGATAAGTGTTGCTGAAGCTGGTGAGTGAACCAAACCAATTCAGCGGAGAGCTCGCGAGAATTGCACAATAAGAAGCCGTCAGGCAGGCTGCCTGCTTTCGCTAGTTGCCTTTCGCAATGGATGGTGGCTACAAAGTAGAAATTGCACGCAGCGGGAAAAATTGCAAAACTGTCTCGCATCGACATGTAGGCTATATGTACCAATCGGTCGATCCACAGGACCTCAGCCACGACATCGTGGGCATATTGGCGTCGTTCAGGCAGCGAGTCATTTTAGCAGGTAACGCGCGACTCGCAGTACACCGCTAAGAGCATGGGCAATGCCTGTACTGTGGAGTGGATCGATAATGCCGACCGTGCTTGGCAGGAGACTCCAGTTTTCGCCAGCGGCGACAGACCAACAGCGGCTGATTCTAGGAATCCAGCCTAGCTGCGGTGTACCCAGAGAGCTGTCGAATGGGGCGACCAACTCAGAGTCGCATAGCAATTCGTCGAGCGTAGGATATTGCGACACAAGTTGCTTCCACATTTGGTGCCGATCTTGTTTGATTAACGATTGGTGCCAGCGATCCTGCTCGCAGACAATACCAACGGAAGTAATGCGTTCGTCGGCGGGACCTGCGAAACGCAACATCCACATCCAGCCATTTTCCAATAGATGATGTTGAGCTGCAGCGTCGCTTGGAAAGGGATCATCGTTGGTCGATAAGCCATGTTCCTGCAACCACTGAGTCATCGATCCAACATTGCGAAAATGTCCGAAGAGTGTAGCAGTGTGATTTGCAAGCTGCTCATCATTGGCTGAAAGATTCAATTGCCTTGGCAGAACGGCCCCGCCGCCACTGGCGTCCACAATCTCTTTGGTTTCAAGCAGCGTTTCGTGCGCGTCTTGTCGAGTGGCGAGTCGACAAGCGTATTTTTGCTTGCCGTTGGCTGTCGAATCGCCAATTTGAATTTCGGTGATTTCGCAACCTTCGAGCAATTGAACACCAGCCGCCACCGCTTGCTGAGCGAACCAATGATCAACGTCACTGCGCATCCAATGTGTATCGGCGAGTTGGTCGCTGTTACTAGCCGCAACCAACAGACTCGCCTCATGCTCTTCAGACTCATGAAAGGGTTGATGCCTTTGGTGTTGATAGTAACTAAAACCACGCTTGGGTCCTGCTCGTAGATGGGGCAGGGCGGTTTGCCAAGTTCCCCAGCGCGCCAGCGGTCGCAAGGCAGACAACGAGAATTCGTCAGCAATTTGCTCTAGCAGAAAATCAGCCAGCGGAGTCGATGATTCGCCAATCGCAAATCGAGGATGAGTACCACGATCTAGTAGGACTACAGAGCGTCCCGCCGCAGCCAGGATCCAAGCCAACAAGCTGCCCGAAAACCCAGATCCAATCACGACCACATCCATGCTTCGTCTGGCCATCATAAAACCTTGCAGCCCCAGTTTTCATCATCGAATGGGCGGAATGATCGTCGAAGAAACGGCTGCTACCAATCATAGTGCGCGGGAAAAATAGCTAGTTGAGATCAGCTGTAATGGTAATCTAGCAGATTCTCAAAGTGCGAGCGCTTGAAACAGCTTTTTGAATAGAATGGTAAGTTGTTAGCGAAGCACGCATTGGGATTTTTTTTCAAAGGACTGTAATGAGCGAACAAATTGTGGAAGGCATGAACCTAATCAATGGTGACTGGGTTGCGGGGGAGGCTGACCAGTGGCAACGCGTGTCGCCAGCCAACGAAAGTGTCGTATGGAGTGGCCAGTGGGCGAGCGTAACGCAAGGTCTTAGCGCGGTTGGCGCGGCCCGCCAGGCCTTTCCCAACTGGGCGGAGTTGGCGCTCAACGACCGTATTGATATTTGCCGACACTTTGCCAACATCGTCACGCAACGTAAGGAAGAACTGGCGCTATTGATCGCCGTAGAAACCGGCAAACCGCTGTGGGAAGCGCGCACGGAAGTTGCCGCCGCCATCGCCAAAGTCGACAACTCGATCGATGCTTTGATGAAGCGACGGTGGACAACCACTCAAGAAACGGATGAATTCTTGGCGGTTACGCGCTATCGCCCTCACGGCGTGATGTTCGTCATCGGACCTTTCAACTTTCCAGCGCATATCCCGGGCGGGCAGATCATTCCAGCCTTGCTTGCTGGAAACTGCGTCGTATTCAAACCCAGCGAGCATGCAGCGGCGGTTGGGCAATGGTTATGTCAAGCATGGTTGGCGGCTGGTATTCCATCTGGCGTCATCAACTTGGTGCACGCGGGCGCTGAAGTCTCGCAAGCGATCGTTGCCGATGATGATGTCGATGGCGTGCTGTTTACTGGTAGCCATCGTGTCGGCCTAAGTCTGCACCGAGCGCTGGCTGGTAAGCCCGAAAAAGTGCTGGCTTTGGAAATGGGCGGTAACAACGCTTTGGTCGTTCACGATACGAACGATATTCGCAGCGCGGCCATCACGACGATTCTCTCCGCCTATTTGACGTCAGGGCAACGCTGTACCTGCGCGCGGCGATTAATCGTAACTGGTGAATCAGCGTATCAGCAATTGCTGCAGCAGTTGCAGGAATTCATTCCGCAAATTCGTTATGGTTTACCGCTCGACGAAGAGCAGCCGTTTATGGGCCCGCTCGTTCATCCGCAGGCCGCTGAGCAAATCTTAGCCGCGCAGGCAGAACTCAAGTTGGCAGGCGGCGAGGTGATCGTAGAAAGCCGGCTCGACAGTCGCTCGCCTTCGCTAATTGGCCCCAGTTTGGTCGCCCTTGGATCAGAGCAACAGATGGCAGACGGCGAGCATTTCGGCCCGCTCTTGACGATTCAACAGGCTGAGAGTCTGGATCACGCAATTGCGCTGGCGGGAGAGACGAAGTTTGGATTAGCCGCGGGGTTTATCGGCAATCGTGTGGAGGATTTTCATTACTTCCTACATCGCGTGCGCGCGGGAGTGATTAATTGGAATCGACAAACGACTGGCGCGAGTGGCAAGTTGCCCTTTGGCGGAGTTGGCTGGAGCGGCAATCATCATCCTTGTGGCTATTTCGCTGCCGACTTATGTTCGTATCCTATTGCCTCGCTCGAAAGCCACGACTTGAACGAGGCCACCAAGGCAGTTCCGGGTCTGAAGTTCATCTAACCCCTGGTGACAGGGTCGGAGCCTTTTCAACCTAAATCGCTTAACCCATTAGCAACCACATGTTCCTATCAACGGCATCTCATCGATGGCGGCGCTGAAAAGACTCCCGACCCTTTCCTGTCAGCACGCAGCTTTTTGCCGAGGTCAAACGAGAGCCACAAATCCTGGAGAATTTGCATTGTGATCGAAGCCAACGTGGACGCGATAGTTGGCCCGACGCACCATTTTGGTGGTTTGGGAGTGGGTAATCTAGCTTCGATGGTCCATCGCAACCAGCCAAGCAATCCGCGTGACGCGGCGCTGGCTGGCTTGAACAAAGCGGCTTTGGTCTCACGGTTTGGCATTCCGCAGTTTTTTTGGCTGCCGCCCGAGCGTCCGCAGCTTTCCTTCCTGGCGGCGCTGGGATTTCACGGTAGCCTGGCCGACCAATTGAAAGCTGCTTACGAAACGGCGCCGCATATCCTATCCGCAGCATACTCGAGTTCATTTATGTGGGCAGCCAACTCAGCCACGGTCTCGCCGTCTTGTGATACCCAGGATGGTAACCTACATGTGACGCCCGCCAATTTGGTCAGTAGCTGGCATCGCGGCATGGAGGCCTTGGAAAGAGTTGTCGACTTCCGCCACCAGTTTGCTGGTGTGCGACAGTTGATCATCCATGAACCCTTGCCCAGTCTGATGCCGATACGCGACGAAGGAGCTGCGAATCATATGCGGTTGTGTAATCGTAGTGGAGAGATTGGCTGCAACGTGTTTGTATTTGGCGAAGACCGCGAGCAAGAATCGCCCAGCCGATTTATGCCACGTCAGACTCGTGCCGCATGCGAAGCAATTGCTCGCAGACATGGGCTGGATCCCGCGCAGACGTTTTATCTCCGACAGCATCCACAGGCAATTTCCGCAGGTGTGTTCCATAACGACGTGATTGCTACGAGCCACCGCGACCTGTTGATTCATCATGAATTTGCATTCTTGGATGCACAGCCAGAGCTAGATCGCTTGACGCGGAGGTTCCTTGAGCAGACGGGGCAACCACTGCGACGCATCGAAATCTCCAGTGCCGAATTGCCATTAGAGGATGCCATGCGCAGTTACTTTTTCAATAGCCAAATTCTCTCGCCAACGGACACCAAGCATTTTGGGGAGACGGTGTTACTTTGTCCGGCGCAGTGCCAGAGTATTTCTACAGCGCGAGCGTTGGTTGCCAGGTTGCTGTCTGATCCGCAAGTAGCGATTGACGCGGCGCATTTCGTTTCGCTGGACGAAAGCATGGCGGGAGGCGGTGGTCCAGCATGTCTGCGTCTTCGGTTGCCTCTGCGGGCCGGTGAGCTTGAACGGTTGGATTCGAGGCATCGATTAACGGAGGAATCGCTCGAACGCTTAACAGGGGCGATTGAGCAGCATTATCCGACCTGCGTTGAGTTTCAAGATTTGGCTACGGCTGAATTCGCCCATCTTGTCCAGCACGCGCGGCAGCGGCTTGTTGCTGCGGTCTTGAGCTAGTGCATCTCAGAGTCAAGAACGGGACCAGAGCGTAGGAGAAGTAGTGTCGCCAAGGACTTTCGCACAGCCGACGAACGGGCAGGCAGCTTTTCTCTGCGGAACATGGTAAACTCTCCGCTCCCATATTGAACGGACGTTACTGTTCACGTAGGGTCGGGAGTCTTTTCAGACTAAATGCTTGACTCAATGACAACTACATATTCCTGCCAGCGGCATCTCATCAGTGGCGGGTGCTGCTGAAAAGACTCCCGACCCTTTCCTGTCGCCTCGCGTCTAACGATGATGCACTTCAAACCACGAAGATGATAAATTGACTTTTCTATGCGATTGCGAACTACGTTAATTTTCCTGGCGCTGTGTACGCTGATCTTGAATTCCTGGCTGTTGGCCCAAGAAGGAGCGACCTCGACAGATCAGTCGTCGATCGCTGGGGGCCTGCGGTTTCGGACCTTTTCAAAAGCGTTCCATTCGAAGCCGTTTCCCGGAGCATGGTTAATATTGCGGGCACACATTTCCAACACGGGCGACAGGCCTCAGGAAGGCACGCTGGTTGTGACGGCTGCCAATGTGCCAGATCTTCCGAGCGCCCGGACGCTGGTGTTCGAAGCAGGCCGCGAAGAATATGTCGATGTCTATGTTCGAGTGCCACAGAGTTTAAACGCTGGCGAAGCGGTCGACTTTACGATGACGCTAGTGCGCCGCGAGGGAGATCGCGACATAGTCATGGATCTCAACGGTCAGCCGATGCAGCATAGCCTACGAGTTGCTATTGCCGATGCACCCGACACGGTCCTCTCATTGCTGGAAGAAGAACCAGCCAGAAAGCAGTATTGGATGTGGCCTGGCGCGGAGCCACACTACAACAACCATTTCGTCGTTGCGGGTCGCGTGGCAGCCGGAAACTCCCGTGCAACGACCAGCATACTGCCTGGAACTGTGCCGCTGAACAAAGCAGATTGGCAAGGCGTTAGTATGGCGGTGGTCTCAGACCCGGCTCAGTTAGAAGACGCGACCGCAGTCGAAGCCCTTAAACGTTACGTGAACGATGGCGGTCGCCTGTGGATCATGCTAGATGATATCCCTAATTTTTCCGTGCGCCCGCTGCTCGCCAGCGGCCAATTCTGCGAAGTACTCGATGAAGTTGAGTTAAATTCGATTCAAATCGCACTTGCTGACAATCCGCAAAACATTTCGCAGGCTGACTTGCATGTATCACTCGATCGCCCCGCCAGACTCAAACGCGTTTACCAGGAAGGTGGTACGGTCTCACATTTTGCTGAAGGTTGGCCTGCAGCCATTTGGATGAATGTGGGATATGGGCAAGTGTTAATCACTACCTTAGAAAGTCATGCGTGGATCACGGCGGGAACAGAGTCCACGGATGCCCAGCGACAGACAGATTTTAAGAACCGCTTGTGGGCGCTTTCACTCTCAACCGCAGTCAACGAGGCGGCAATGGAGCAACCGTTGTCGGCCAGCACTAACTATCCCATGGAGTTTATCGGCAGCCCTGTGTTGCCTCGGCGCATCGTGGCCTCCGCTCTAGCTGGCTTCTTAGCGCTGCTTGTTATTGGCGGTGCCTTTCTCGCCAAGGTTGGCGAGATACGGCGGATCGGTTGGATCGCTCCGCTGATTGCCCTATTGACCGCTAGCGGCTTGTTCATTGGTTCGCGATGGATTCGCCGCGACAAAGCTGAAACAGCCGCAGCTTTGCAATTGGTTCAAATCAGTGCGGATGGCCAAGTAGCCTTGGTCCGCGAACAGGGAGCCATGTTTCTGGAATCGCAGCGCGATATGCAACTGTCCAGTCAGTCTGACGGTTTCGCGATGGCAGATAGCAGCGTCCAAAGTGGCATTAGGCGTTTTGAAGTCGGCGATTTTCAAAATTGGCAACTGCACAACACCGCTTGGCCACCGGGAACGTGGCGTTATCGTGCAGAAGGTGTCTTGGCAACGCAATCGATGCAGGCATTGGCGCAGTTATACAGCGATGGCGTCCATATCGCTTTGCCGGAAATCCAATTGCCAAACATGGAGGCTGCTGAACAGTTTGAATTAGAAGATCCTGTCGTTAGCTTCATTCCTGGCACCGCAATGGTCGGTAAGGTCTCTGGTGCGTCAGCCGTGCATGCCGACGGAAGCATGCTGGCCGAAGGAGATCGATGGATCGCAGGTACGCTGATCTCGGACGAACAGCAGCGGCGTCTGGAAGTCTATCAACAGTTCTTCCGCCAAGATGATCGTGTGCCGTTGCTTTCGCGCGTAGTTTACGGTTGGACGCCGCGATGGGAGGCGAGCCAGTGGACGGGTGAGGGGTTTGCGAAACCGGGTTCCGCCCTCGTGTCCTTGCCGATTCGGCTGGTGCCTCCCAAATTGGGTGAGAGCGTGCTTGTTCCTTCTGGGCTGGTCGCCCTACGACGCGATATTTCCAAACAGAGTCGCACCAGCGTCTACAGTGAGCGGACAGGCAAGTGGAAATCGGAAATCAGTTTGGGGATAAAATCGGATCTGCAATTTGTCTTGCCAAGCGAAATACTTCCATTCGAGGCCGAATCGATAACGTTGGAGCTGGATATCAAAGCACCGCATCGTACGGTCCTACTGCAAGCTACTGGTGGTGGTCAAAGCCTGGAAGTAGTCAAGCTCGATGGCCCCTCCATTCCTTGGCGAGCGGAATTGACCGATCCACAGATCCTTGCCGATGCGCGTGATGGAGTGCTTGATTTTCACTTGGAGGTCGGTGATCGAAATGACGTGCAACCTGGCGCGGCATCTACTACCGTCGTAACTTGGCAAATCGATGGTTTTCGTGCAAGCCTCCGCGGCTCGCGCTCGCCAGAATGATGGTAATCACACTTTGGGCTTATTGTTTACTCGCTGATACGATTTTCGAGATATTAGAGGATTCGCGTGACGAAAGCTGACCCAGTCGTATCGACACAGAACTTGACCAAGCGCTACGGCGATTTTTGCGCTTTGGACGATTTGACTATTCACGTGAACCGTGGACAAATCCTGGGGTTTATCGGGCCTAACGGCGCAGGCAAGACGACCACGATCAAGATCTTAGTTGGTTTGTCCCGACCCACATCTGGCAGCGCTACGATCGCAGGCGTCAATTGCAGTGAACATGGTTCCAAGATTAAGCGGCTTGTCGGCTACATGCCGGACCGCTTTGGATCTTATGACAATATGCGAGTCCGCGAATACTTGGACTTTTTTGGATCCGTATTTGGAATTGGAGTCAAACAGCGTCGTAAACGTATCGACGAAGTACTCGAGATTACGAACGCAACCTACATGCAAGATCGTTTCGTGGAAAGCCTTAGCCATGGCATGCAGCAGCGAGTCGGAATCGCCCGCACCTTGTTGCATGATCCAGAAGTAATGATTCTGGATGAACCGGCTAACGGCTTGGATCCGAGCGCTAGAATTGAGATGCGAGAGATTCTGCTGCGACTGGCGTCAGAGGGTAAGACGTTGATCGTAACCAGTCACATTTTGCCCGAGTTGTCTCGGATCTGCGACTCAGTAGCCATTATCACGGGCGGAAAGCTGCGAGCTTTCGGCGCGCTCGACGACGTGATGCGCGATCTGTGTCCCGTTCGAAGCTACGAAGTGCAGTTGGTTGAAGAAGCCGATCTAGAACGCGCGCAGCAAGTCTTAGCGGATCGAGTCGCGGGAGAGCAAATCACGCTCAGCCGCCCCGAGCGAACGCTGCGCTTTCCTACGGCTGACACCGAAGATGCGCTCGCGGAGATGTTATCAGCCGTCGTGGCCAGCGGCGTGAAGGTCGCTCAGTTCCGCGAAGTGGTCGGCGACTTGGAAGACGCATTCTTGTCCGTGGCTAAGCGTGACGCACAGGCCGATCCGAAACTTCAAGCAACGGAAAAGTGATGTCACAAGTATTGTTGCAAAATCCGATCTTAGGCCGCGAATTGTTGGACCGCCTGCGCTCGTGGAAGACGCTGGCTGCTATCTTGGCGGTGGCTTTGATCAGTAGTGGTTTAGTATTGCTACGTTGGCCCACGGATGCCACGTTTGATATCGAGAGCCAAGGCGCTATCTTGGTCTTCCGCCCGTTGGCTTTTACGCTAACGATCGCGGTTATGATGCTTGTACCTGCGTTCCCAGCCACGTCGCTGGTGACCGAACGGCGACGTGGCACGCTCGCTCTGCTCCTCAACTCGCCACAGACGCCGACCGGGATCTACTTTGGCAAGCTCGCGAGTAACGTGATCTTGGCTCTGATTCTCATCTCAGTCGCACTGCCAGCGCTGGCCGCTTGTTTCGCGATGGGAGGTGTGTCCTTCGTCGATCATATTGGACCATGCTTGTTGGTCTTAGTGGTTATGGCTATCCAATACTCGGCAGTCGGGTTGTGGATCAGTATTCGTTCGTCATCCACCGATGGCGCGTTGCGCTGGACTTACATAACCATTCTGGCCTTGGCCGTCCTATCGGTGGGGCCTTTGGTGCTGGTTGGAAATACGGCCAGTTGGAAAGCGACAGTCGCACAGTGGTTGACTGCCGCGAGTCCAATCTCAGCGCTGCAACAAATCACTAGTTCGCAGGCTGCTGTAAGCGAAATAGGTTTGAGCACCGGATGGCCGGAATTCTTGATAGTCAGCCTGTTGATTACTGCCGTCTTGGCCGTCTTGACCATCCGCAAACTGGACCCAATTCTTCTCGATCGCGCTAGACCAGCAGGCCGCGTTCGCGCTGGGAAATCAAGCTGGCTTCGACGTCTAGCCTATTTGGTTGATCCCGAGCAGCGTAAAGCGGGAATTCCATGGTGGCTCAATCCAGTAATGGTCAAGGAGTTTCGGACTCGTAAGTTTGGCCGGTTGCATTGGCTGTTGCGCTTGGTTTCCATGTGCGCGATCGTCTCGTTGTTGCTCGTTGTCGTCGCGGCAACGGGTACCGTCAGTTGGGGTGTGGAGCGAATCGCTGGCCCGCTGGTGTTGATGCAAATTGCGCTGATGTTGCTGGTTGGCCCAAGTCTGGGTGCCAACTTGATCGCATCGGAAGTGGAGAGCGGCGGCTGGCAATTGTTGCGAGTGGCCACCATCTCACCACTGCGAATCATGACCGGCAAATTAATGAGCGTCTTCTGGACGATGCTGCTGGTGCTACTCGCAACCCTTCCAGGTTACTTGGTGATGAGTTACATCCAACCAGCCCTCGGAGGCCAAGTGAGCAATGTCGTCGTCTCGCTGTTGCTAGCCGTGGCGATGGTGGTCAGCATTAGTGCGTGCGTGAGCGCGTTCGTCAGGTCGACCGCTGTGGCTACCGCAACGAGCTATGGCGTCTTACTCAGTATTTTTGCTGGCACACTATTAGTTTGGTTAGCGCGCGGTAAGCCGTTTGGTCCGGTATTTGTCGAACGCGTACTACTGGCCAACCCTACAGCCATGGCTTTGAGTGAAATGCGCACGCCAGGATTCGAGCAATATAGTTTGACGCCCGATGGTTGGTGGGTCTGTGGATCAATCTCGCTTTTCGCGCTGCTAGTCCTCAGCCTGCGCATCTGGCGGATGACGCGACCCGACTGACGGCAAAGCGGACAGCATTTCTTTCCCATGTCAGGGAGAGAGCGTAAGAATGGCCAAGATAAAATCGACGAACTTCAGCTTAAAAGACCATCTGTTCAACGCAGATCGGGTGCGGTTTCTGGCGCAACAGTTTTCATCGGCTGTCCCTGACTTTGATGAGGCAGAGTTTACGCGCGCGGTGATGCAGAGGCTCAAGAAACTGGAACTAAAGCAACGGATCGTCCACATTGCTGAAACCCTAGAGCAATTCTTGGCAGATGATTTCCCGGCTGCGGCTAAGCAAATTATGGCCGCTCTACCACCAGAGTTAGACCCGACCAAAACCGACGACGATTTTGGCGACTTTATCATCGCGCCACTCGGTGAGTTTGTCGTGCGGCGCGGGATGGCTGCCGAGCATGTCACCGTCGCATTAAAGACGCTGCGGGAAATCACCAAGCGATTCTCGATGGAAGATGCGGTGCGTCAGTTTATCAACGCTCACCCCGACAAGACGTTGACGGCGTTGACCAAATGGTGCGCTGACCGCAACTATCATGTCCGCCGACTCGTCAGTGAAGGGACTCGCCCGCGCCTTCCCTGGTCGGGGCGTTTGTCGATTGAGCAGACAGTCCCGTTGCCCTTTCTGGATCAACTTCATGCCGATACAACCCGGTATGTAACACGCAGCGTAGCGAATCACCTCAATGATATCGCGAAGACCGATGCATCGCTGGTCTTGGACACCTTGCAACGGTGGCGCGACCAAGGAAAACAGCGGCCTAACGAATTAGATTGGATGTGTCGTCACGCGCTGCGCACACTTATCAAACAGGGACACGCTGAGACGATGAAGTTCCTCGGCTTCCGGACCAAACCTAACGTAACCGTCAGCGAGATCGCACTCAAACAAAAGTCGATTGCCGCCGGGGAAACGCTGGAATTCGCTGTCGAGATCACCGCACATCGTACTGAATCTTTGCTAGTCGATTATGTGATCGACTTCGTCAAAGCCAACGGCAGCCTCTCGCCCAAAGTGTTCAAGGCGAAGCAACTCGATCTAAAACTAGGCGAGACTGTCAACATCAAGAAACGCCACCCGCTGAAAGCCAACGCCACAACCTATCGACTCTTTCCTGGTACGCATCGGCTGACGATTCAGGTGAATGGGCTTGCTTCGGCCAGCGATACCTTCGAAATCCGATAACGGTCCTACCCCGCGACCAAGTTTATTTTTTATCCGTGCGATGCACCGGACTTGGCACAGCATTTGTGGGGTGCGTTGCATCGAGTTGTACATCGAGCTACAACTAGTCGTCTGGAAGAACCCTCTCGAATCAAGCAATTCTAAACTTCGAACCAGTATGAACTATCTACAGCTAACACTCGGGTCTTCACTATTTACGTTGTGTTGTGTGGTGGCGCAGGCACAGGAATTCAACGCGCCAGCACCCATTGCATTGGGGTACCAGTGGGAAATTGATCCAGATTTGAATGCAAGCTGGTCGCTGCCGTTCCCAGACTTGGACCGCAGCGTGGACTTGCAGCGATTGACTTCGCCGGTACTCGAGTATCGTTTGCAAGAAGCGCGGCATGTCATGGAGAACGCTGAATTCCTCGACGCAACCGAGCAGGCTGAAGCTCGCCAGGCTCTGCTGGCTGCGCTGCGCAATGGAGCATCCAATCGTATGGTCCGGCTAGCGCAGGCATCTGCTTGGTGCAAACTCTACGATGCGGACTCAGCCCACGAGCTGTGGGATAGTTGTCAGAAGGATTCGACCGTACGAGATTTTGTTGAGCAAGTTCTGATTACGCAGCGCAGCGATTTGGCGCTCTCGACTTGGCTAAGTCGACTTGTCGACGCGCAGGCTGATCCGCGCCAGCAGTTGACTGCCATTGACGGCGTCGCAGCCTGCCAAGCCAAATCGGCGATAGATCCCTTGACGGATTTGCTGCGCAATGAGCAGACGAATTTCCCCGTCAAGCTCGCCGCTGCGCGAGCACTTGGCATATTGGCGGATGCGGGCCTGGAGGAATTGGCGTCACAGTGGCTGGATTCCAACCGTACGCTCAAGGAGCAAGTTGCCGCCAACCTGCTAGCCAATCATGACACGCCGGGTGCAGAGGCGATGATGGACAGGATCGTGAAAGGTTCTTTCGCTCCTGCCCAAGTAGTCGCATATCGTTGGTTCGCTACTTGGCGACCCACCGTCGCTCAAGAGATGGCGGCGCAGATGATCAAACACGCCGATAGTAGCCTGCGGTTATTAGCTGCCCGTGTCTTGCAGCAAGTTGACGATGCGGACTCGCTACGCATGCAGGCCAATTTGCTCAGCGATCGCAACTTGACCGTGCGACGTACCATTCGCAATCACTTGATCGCTAAGGCTGAGAACGCGGATTTACGACCGGTTGTCGACGAATTGGTTGCAGCCCACTTGCGCGGCGAGGCGTTCGAGGGCATCGAGCAGGCCATGCTGGTTGCCGCAGGACTAAATGACAAATCGCATTGTCCGCAGTTGGTCGCGTTGCTTGAGCACCCTCGGCCCGAAGTTCACGTGCGCGCAGCTTGGGCGCTAGAACAGTTGGTCGATGATCCAGAACTATTGTCACAGATATTGAAACACTGCGTTCAGTGGACCGATTGGCTGGCCAACGACAATGCTGCGCATCCGGTGGAAGACACGGACCTGTTTCGCATGGCACACTTGTTTGGTGCCCTGGGGCGTAACGCGTATCAACCGGCCGATGAGATGCTGCGTTTATACGTGCCCAAGAATACTCAAAAGATGCGGCCTACCACGCGCATTCCAGCCATATGGGCGTTAGGTTTGATCTGGAAAGGCAATCAGGAGACTGGACTTGAACGCGAATTGATCGCGCGCATTATGGACATGAGTACAACCGATCCAGAAGAGGATACGGTGCGCTACGCATGCGCATTGACGCTGGGCAGGCTTGGCAATAAGTCCAGTATCGAGGCGCTAGAGAATACGCATTTTAAGGCGCCTGATCCCGTCGGCGTCGCGATCGATTGGGCTCTCCAGCAACTGCGCAACTAGTGAATCTGGCCAGGTTTAAAAGTCAAATTGCACTCGACTGGCGAACGTTTGGGTCGTGCTCTCCTTGCGCACGGTATCATCAAGACTGGCGTTAATGTACTCGAATTGGCACTTTGCATTCGTCCACCAATACCAATTTAAAGCGAGTGAGCGTGAATTCAGCTGCCGAGCAGGGCCTACCACCCCAGGAATTCCCACCAGTGGATTCAAATTGATCATGCTCAGTTGACCTGCGATCTCCCAAGCCCCCAATTGTCCCCGCGAAAGATCGACTGGACAGTTGGGCTTCACGCGACCGAATACACCCCCAGCGCGATTGTATGGAATGGTTTCACCGGTCAACATGTAGCGTCCGGTGAGATAACCGCCGTGAACTGTAGGACTCGATCCACCGATCAGATCGAGAGTCGTCCAGCGGTACTCCGATTGTAGTAATGCACGACCTATCGAGACCGCTCCTTCGACATTAAAGAGATGTGCATGATTCACATTTAGAATCCCAGAGTTCACAAACGGAGGGACATTCACGATCGGCTGCACACTCAAGCCCGATGGTCCAAGATTTGGTTGTTGGCCCAGAAAGATTTCGTCTTGGGTGGCGATCAATAACTGATCCCGTGCCGGCTGCAAAAAACTATGGTCCACCCCGACGTGAACGATCTTAGTGTCGCCTTTGTCCAAGAGTAACGCTGTCACTCGTTCAGCCGTTCCATATCCGCCATTATCACCGTAGATATTCCCAAAATTGTCCGAGATGGTGCGAAATCCAGAGATGGCCCAGTTCATTTGTTGGTCAAAGGCTGTGTCCGAAAACATGATCCCACTTTGACGAAACGGGCTCATGGCAAATATCGACGGCCGTTCCAAAAAGGGAAGTTCGCGAACACTCGTCAATTCGGTCATCCCAAACGGCTGGCGAAAGCGACCGATTCGCATGTTGCCAAATGGGGTGTCGTTGACTTGCCCCCAAACGTCGACAAAACGAGCTTGCGCCTGTGCGAAATCAAATTCCATCAAATACGAAGCACGCTCTGAAATGTTTCCTGTCGCAGCAATACGAGCACGCCGAAACCCCACCCCGTCATCGATATCGCCGAGAGTCAACCGACTGTTAGGTGATTGGTCAAAGTAGGCCGCGTCCAACTGAAACACCCCTGAGACTTTGAAGTCAGGATAGGTTTTCTTCTCCTCCTTGGGCACTGGTGCAATGACTTCGCTCTTTTTTAGCTCGTCAATCTGTTCTTGAAGCAGTTTGAGGTCGTCGGCAGTGGCGAGTTCCTGCACCACCGTTTCGTGCATGGGGAAAGATGAATTCGAAGGCGATGCCTCCTCCGAAGCGAGAAATCCGTTCGCAGAAAACTGGGCCTGAGCCGTTATAGAACTGGAAATCATCCAGGCACATAAACTGATAAATCGAAACAGTTTCATCTTGAGCAATCCCCCGCCTTGTTTTCACAACATCTAGTTCATCTTTTCGGAATTCCCCCCCAGTCTTGAGCACTTTGGATTCGACACCAACGCATATTTTCCAAATGTTACAAATTAGATTTGCTAGCGGAAAATAATTGCACACCAAGGATTCTCGTCTATTCATCCGTCGCTACCACGCAAAACGAAAAGCAGAAAGAAGATCTTTTCACACGTGCAAGAAACCGACCTGACGTGGAACGTACTGGTGGCGACAATGTAAACATAATTTCTATTTCCATAGATTTACAGTTGACCGCCGGTTGTTTTGCCCGTAAACTCTAGTTACCTAGAAATAGAACTTGGGAGGTTGCGTGATGGCGAGACCGAATTCGGAATATCCAACGGAGTTGGAGTTGCAGATACTGAAAGTTTTGTGGGATGTCGAGCCGATGACGGTTCGTGATGTGAGAGAGGCGCTTGCTGCTGGTGGGCGTGATCTGGCCCATACCACGGTGATCACGATGCTGGGCACGATGGTCGATAAGGGGCAGATCGAGAAGCTGGAGCCGACTCAGGGCAAGGCTTTTCGATTTTCGCCGCTGATTCAGAGGGATGATGTTTCGCGAGGGATGCTTGGCGATTTGGTCGATCGAGTCTTCGATGGCTCTGCCGAAGCGGTGATGCTGAGTTTGTTTGATGTGAAGGAACTGGACGAGGAAGAACTTGCCAGCCTTCGCAAGTTGCTCAACAAGAAGATGCGGGAGGCCAAATCATGAGTCGTTTCTCGATGGATTGGTCTGAACTCTCGCTGCAATTGATGATCACGTTTGGCCATTTTTTGTGGCAGGCATGCGTGATTGGCTTTGTGTTGTTCGTCGCTCAACACGTAGGCGAGTCTCTCCGAGACTCGCAGATTCTGCGACGCCGTCGAAAAAAAAGAAGCAGTGTCAGTCTCGGAGAGACTGACCTACGTGGGGCGAACATTCGTTACACGATCGCATGCGTTGCTTTTTTCTCACTACCGATCTGCGTGATCGCCACCTTCGCGTCGGTTCGTCAATCGCGTAGGCCATTCTTGTTAGTCGAAAATACTCTAGTTGATTCGCCTGTTGCGTCTGCAAATGAAGCCATCACAACCATGGTTAACACTGGCCTTCCCGTTCTGCCACCGTCAGCAACGCCCATAAATGCGGGGGTGTCTGTCACTGAATCGAGCGAACCGCCAACTCTTGTGGTAGAGCCCCAGACGTCACCATTACAGCGCATTCAAGTATTCGCGCCGTATTTATTACTCGCTTACATCGTCGGTGTCGGGTTAATGTTGGCTCGCTTCTCGATGTCAATCCTCGGCAGTTCTCGGCTGCGTCGAACCATTGAGCCAATTACGGATGTCAAGATGCTGAGAACCATCGCGGAACAATGTGCGCAAGTAGGCTTGAAGCGAGTGCCTATCGTAGCACTTTGCCATCGAGTTTCTGTGCCGGTCGTGGTCGGCATCGTTAAGCCGATGATCTTGCTGCCGCCTGCGTTGTTGTGCGGTCTCGACCCAAATCAAATAGCCGCGATCCTCAGTCACGAGATAGCTCACCTTCGGCGATACGATTTGTTAGTCAATCTGCTGCAACGCATCGTTGAAGCTTTCTTGTTCTTTCATCCTGTCACCTGGTGGATCAGCAGACGAGTAAGCATCGAACGCGAGAATTGTTGTGACGACATGGCGGCTGCTGGTTGCGGACGCATGGAATACGCTGCGGCGTTGCTGCGAATGGCCGAGCAATGCGCCTCCATTGGCGGATTGAACATCGCTCCGCAACTGGAGTCGCTCGCGGCGGACGGCGGCAGCACTTCGCAGCTTGGCTATCGTATTGAGCGTTTGCTTGGTGAGGACCACACGCCTCGAGTTGCCGTGACACGCAGCTTCGTTGGCGCAATCGGACTTGCCGCTGTATTCGGAGGGCTGTCGATGGTTGCCATTGCTCAATCTGCTGACGACGGCCCAATTGAAAACGAATCGGCTAACTCCAGCAGCGACGAATGGGGCGAGGAATCGCATGGTTTGGTGTGCCGTATCGTGCCCGTTGACCCGTCGATAGACGCAGAAGCCGTCGATCGGAATGCTCCAGTAGCGCGTTTTAGATCTCCTGACGATATCACGTTTGTGGTCGAACTAAAGAATGTCAGTGACCAATCGATCCATCTGAAGGACATTCGCTATGGCGACGCATACGCCGAAGAAACAAGAGGTAAATTACACGCCAATCATTACGCTCCGCATTTGTTCGAGTTCACGTTCACCGACGGCACTGGTGAAGCCGTGGCTCGCACGCAGCGCGAGTTTACGCTCGAGTCTCACGCAATGATCCTTCGCGGAGCGTACGTTGCGAAGGTTGAGCCGAGCCAATCATTGAAGTGTTTGCTCACGCCTGCGAACTTCGAGCGTTCGATGGACTACCGTCTTCCACCGGGCGACTATCGCGTGCAGGTGAGCTATCGAGGACCGAGCGAAGCAGCAAGAGATTGGATGGCCCAGCACGATACAGGACAGCAACTCGACGAACTTTGGGCGCATCAAGTGACATCCAACCTAGCGGATTTTTCGATTTCGGCCGAAGGGTTTCGTAAGCCGGATTTGGTTTGGGGCCCGGAAAAGGATGGTTTGCAGGCTGCGTTGGAAATCCGCGTACCTCGCGACAGTGGCATACCCACACAGACTCCTGGCGTCTTGCCGGAGATCTCGCTTCAACCGGTTTTGCACGTCAAAAACGTGAGCGACAAACCGATCAGCTTCGTCAGTGAGACGGGGCGTCAAGGCGATCTTCTGCAGATAAGAAACGCCGCAGGTGAAGACGTGAAGGTCCAGGATGTCTGGTACAGTGGTTGGCCGATCGATGTTCGCTGGACGTTGCAACCGGGTGAGGTTGCCGAACTGGATGTGCTCACGCCATCGCTGAACCAAGGTCTGGCGACGGGCGAATACTCCGCGCGTTATACGATCCGCTTCAACAGCCGCCAAATGAAAGACCAAGACGGCAACCAAACTTTCCCGGCTCCAGGTGACTACGATTCCGAAATTGACACCGGCTGGACGCCACTGTTTATTCGCGGCCCGACCCAGCCACCCGAGGGCCCGACTGCAGTGCAACCTGAGGAGAACCCAACGACCGATGAAGCCAACGAATCTACACCTGCCTTGCTGAAAGAAACTTTCCGTTTACCGGAACATCGCGGCGTTGGCAGTGTCGCATTTCGGGCTGACAGCGGACAACTAACTAGCCTTGCATGGGAGACGGCATCGGATCAGGCAGGTCTGCGGGTAACGGTTCGCAGTTGGAGTCTGGACGATCGGAAGTTGACCGGCGAAGTCGAACTGGACTGGCAACTGGGTTGGACGCGGTACGTGAGCAACTTGCTCCTGTCACAAGACTGCAAGCTTGTGGTCGGATTGCTTGACGGTGAAATATGTGAGTGGGATGCGGCCAGCGGAGAGATTGTCAAACGCTATGACATTCCCGATGACATCAAGAACGACAGCCGCTATTCCGTTTCGCTATCGCATCTGACTGGCACGCCCGACTTATCCCGCATCGCATTCGGCAGATCGGTCTCACTTGGCGGTACCATGCCAAGTGCGCACGCGATCGTAATGGACATGAGCAGCGGACAGGTGATCCAGAAGGTCAAAATGGAGCATCGAGTCTCTGTGCAGAGCTTGGCGTTGTCTTCGGATGGCGCGCGTTTAGCGACCGTCGGATCGCAACACGGAGCGACTATTTGGGACGTGGATAGCGGGCAACTCGTGTTGGATTTCCGAAACGATAATACCAATCGAGTGCACCCTGATCCGTCAGTCAAGCTAAGCTCAACCCAATTGGTTTCCAGCGCCGGATTCTCGCCTGATGGCAAGTTTTTCGCGATCAGCGACATGCTAGGGGCCAAACTGATTGATACTCAAACCGGAAAAGTATCACGAACTATCGACGCGCCCTATCGCTACTATGATGCCAATTCGCAGTTCGTTTTCTCCGCCGACAGCCAGTTGTTCGCATTGCTCGGAACGTTTCCGGAAAAAGGCGAGCCACGCACGATCTCGATTTGGTCTGCGGAATCCGGTGAACGCCTGCGAACGCTTCCGATCGAAGCGACGGCGGCTGCCTTCTCTGCCGATGGAAAGTGGTTCGCCGCCGGAAAGTCTGATGCGAAGGAAGCATTGGCGATTTGGCAAATTCGAGAAACCAAACTTAAAAAACCCGCCGCGAATCCCGCAGCCCAGCAAGACGAACATGCCAAGAGCGACCAGTCGAGTTGGGTTTCAGCTCGTCCGTTGAAGGTAACTGTTTCCAGCGGAGTCAACGCAAGAATCCTTGATGACCACAGCGTGCGACTAGAAGGTGACGTGCATTGGCAAGAGGCGAGCCTGAAATTTGCATTCGATAGGCTAACGAATATCAAGGAGATCCGCCTTGAGATTTTGCCTGTCAATTTACCAACAGGACCGACGTTTGGACGGGGCGGCGAAGAGTTGATGTTGTTCGACGTTAAGCCGAGCATCGAGGACCAAACAGGGAAGTTCACAAGTCTCGATCTTGCCAGTTGTACTTATCTTCAAAATCCGGCGGATGATACGACGGCCAACTGCATCGACTACTTGAGTGATACCGGTTGGAAAGTGCCGAAGCTTTCAGCAGACGCATCTGCCCATGAGTTGGTCCTTCGATTTGAGAAACCGATCGCGCTGCAGCCCGATCAGCGACTGACCTTGGCTGTTGACTCGGGTGGTGCGGAAGATCTCGCGGTTTTGAATTGCATTCGATTTGCGTTCCGTCCGGGGACAGTCGCCGGAACACGAAGCGTCGATTCGACCGCGAGCGGTGGCGACGAAAAAGTTGAGCCATGGGAAATCTCCAAGCTCTACGAGGCGGACTTTTTACGCAATTATCTGCAGGACAATGAGGCGCTGCCCAAGCCGATTGTCGTGCCGGCGGTACGCGGGAAAGTCTTTGACCCGGATGGAAAGCCGGCGTCAGGCGTAAGCATTGTTTCCCACACGCCGCGGCATTGGGTCGAGCTCGATGCGACGCTGTCGGTAAAACCGCATAACACCGGTGGTGTCAAAAACTCAAAGCAAGACGGTACGTTCGGATTGCCCGAGCGTAAGGAGCCGTATCGCGTTTTGTTCGTCCACGAAAGCGGCGTAGCAAATATTTCCCATGAGGAACTGCTGCGAGCGAATGGTATCGTCGCATTGCAAAAATGGGCGTCAGTCACGGGAACAGTGAATCGGGATGGAAAGCCGCAAGCGGGCGAAACCATCATCTTGGATTTCGACACACTGCCGTGGTCGTTCAGTCGCGGTGGGCCAAGATTGACGACGACTCGTCGAACCACGACCGACAAGGATGGAAACTTTTCGTTCGATCGCGTTCCGCCGCTCGGAGGAGTGGCGATGTCGTTGCGTGGACCCAAAGCTGTATACGAATGCAAAAGTGGAAAGAACACTTACCTTGAAATTGGCGCGGGTAATACGGAAACGCACACTCAGTCCGCCAGTCACGACCATCACCACGACGACGTCAATCAAGCAGTTCAACCAGACGGTAAGCCTCAACTGCCCCGGTTGATTGTGAAAACGGTTGACTCCGATGGCAAACCGGTGCCCGATACAGGCGTTTTGTTCTACGACCGAAATTCACAACGTGCTGGCCAAGAACAGAAGTTCGAGATGATCAGCGAGCGAACCAACGAGTCAGGTGTGGCTGACTTTGGAGTCATGCCAAACAGCTTCGGATGTTTACAACTCTCCTCGAACCAAGAGTTCGCGGCATGCTACACGCTCATTTCAGCCAGTATGACCAAATGCACTCAAGGAAAACCGCTGCGAGCCAACGTGCAAACCGAAATCAAGGATGGCATTTTGACGGTGACGTTCACGATGACGCCTCATGTTGATTTGGAATTCAACATCGTTGATGACGCCACCAATGAAATCGTCTTCTGGTCAGAGATTTTTTATCAGGATCCGACAACCAACCGTTGGTGGCAGTTCGGGCTGGTCGATGGATCGCAGAGTCAGCACAATTTCATCCCGATCTCGCCGCAGATCACCCGCGAGACGATTCGAATCTCCGCGTTGGGTTATGAGACAAAAGTCTTTCGGCTACCCGATGAATTGGATCGAAGTCAATCGATCCGGCGTGATATTCGCCTGAAGCCAATGCCCGACGTCCAGCTACAGGTAGTTTTGCCCGATGGTACTCCTGCCGAAAAAGCAAGACTGACGTTCCAATATCCGAACGAACTGGATTGTCTTCAGGATCAAGAGTTGCGATCTGACACGCAAGGAACCGTGACAACCAGGTTCCCACCGAATGCTGATATTGGGATGTTGCGTCTGGAGCACACCGGTGGAATTGCTGAGCTGTCGATGCAGGAACTACTCGATGCCGTGAAGCAGAATCCAGGAGAAGTGGTTCAACGCAGCATCCAGTTGATAAAGTCCGAGAATCAATAAAATACAGCGTCCGACCGGCAGAAAACGAACTCCAGCTGAGTTCCGAAATAAGCGGAAAGGAACTCGGCGTCGGCCGGAAGGATTTCAGAGTTCTATGACACAATGCCCTTCGCTTTTGGTTGCATCGTGGGCAACTTCCGCAGCTTGCCGCAGCTTGCCGCAGCTTGCGGACACAGCACTTGGTGGGGGCAGCGATCATTGAACAGAGTGAGTTACCCCATCCGGGTTAGCCCATGCCTGCCGGTTACCGGAAGACTTCGGGGCACTACGGGGACAGTGCACTTTGTCGAGTCTGCCTATGCATTCATCCGGATGAACAGATGAATCGGCGGTACTGTGTGCTGCGGGCTAGGGGGCAAAGCGGTGATAAATCCCCGCAGTCCAAAATGACACTTGTCCCGTTTTGGAGTGCTCCGAGTTCTCGGAGCTTTCCTTTCTATCGAGTGGGCCCGGCTGCCGAAGGGAAACGGCAAGGGCCCGGACCGCGGGCACCGACACTGCACTTCGAAGGGCCGCGGGACACAGCACTTGGTGGTGGCATGCGATCATTGAACAGAGTGCTGTGTCCTGCGTCCGGTAGAGTGCTGTGTCCCGCGTCCGGTACCTGGTATTCAAGTACCCCATCCGGGGTGGCCATGGGTGCGGGTTGCCCAGGGGAGGATTTCTTCTAGGCAGCTTGGCGACGGTATCGGGATTCGTCCTGAGGGAACACGCGCAGAGCAGGGGTCTGCTCCAGCAGTCGAGCTTGCGCTTGTTCCAGACGCACGGCGACGGACTCGGTTGCTCGAGCACTCATGATGCCTGACGCCCAAGCAACTGCTTGCGAGACGTGACCGCTGAGACAGACTCGCAGTAAATCGCTCATGGCTACCGACGTGCCACCACGAGAAACGCCGTAGGCCACCGCCAATTCGGCGAGTTGTTTCATCGATCGATTGTCAAACGAGCGGGTTCGCTCGGGGCTGACTGTTACCTGGTCATCGCTGTTGACGCACTGTAGTTCGAGAGCTTGAAGCATCCAAGCCATGTCGATGTCGGCAACAGCTAACGCAAGTTTCTCATTCCAGCCACCAATCGCCCGGATTACCTTGGTGCGATAGAAGCCGCAAGTTAGCTCGGGTCCAAGGCAGGTGCGGGATGGGCGCGTCAAGTCAACCCGCCCACGTTGCAAGAAGTTTAGGCTTGCCAAGGCTCTGCCGTCGATCCCGTACGTTGACTTGCGATCTTCTGACGAGTTGGCAGTTACGGCTACCACCGAAATTTGTTCGTCGGATTTAAGTGCATCGAGTGACGCATCCGCCCAACCCTGGCTCACATATACTCCGTCAAGCAGCGTACAAACTACTGGAGCGCAGGCCGCCATGACGCCAGCGTTCAGTTGGGCTAGGACACCGCGCGAGCGACCGATTTCGACATACAGCAGTTCATCACTAAGCTGGTACGGATCGGAATACGAGCCGTCGTGCACGACGATGACTTCGCTGTCTGCCGGGCGATTTTCAAGCACGCTGAGAATGGTGGACTCAAGCCGCAAATCGTCATGCTGATGTGGGATGATAATCGAGAGCTGTGGCACAGAGGTTTCCTCCTGAGGGCACGTCAAGCGCCGATGAGGTGTGGTTGCATCGAACGAAGGGCGTTCCTGCATTCCGCACCGATCGCCAGGTATGATCCGGGCGACCGCCTGTTTGCTTCTTGCAAAGCTGTCTAGGGTGAATCGGACTGAGGAGCGATAAAAATCGACGATTTCCCCGCCAATAAACATAGTTCGAGATGGGTCGAGTTTGTCGACTGCGAGATCTGGGCTGCCTGGCTGGTGGAGTGGGGCGACCTCGTCGTCGCTTTGCGGATTGAATAAGTCTCAAGAGTCCTGGTATTCCGCCGAACGGCAGGTGATTAATGGATGTGCTCCCGCCATTATTTGCAGCCATTCTTGGTTTCTTGAGGAATCCTGCGCTTTTCGGCAATCGGCGTACAGAAAGGCGCAGTCAATTCGGAGCAGTCCAATAACGAAGAGTCTTCCCAAAGTGGGGGTGAATTCTGAAAATCGAGCAAATTTTGTGAACATTGGTATTGTTTCACGGTCTGTAATGGTGCAGACTAAAAGTAGGTGGATGGCGGTCAGTAGATCGCTGTTCCACGGACTTTCAGGGTCATGCTAACGCAGCGTGACGGGCTTGTTTCAGACTCATTCTCTCAAACCCTCTAGGCTGATCTGGTGGTTGAGAAATGGGCGGACCCAGTTTGAAAGGAGGTGATCGCGTGAGTAGTAGTTGTACCAGCCATTGGGGTGATTCCCCATAGGCAGCCGGCGGGCTGCCTTGGCAGTCATCCCCCTCGTGCAGATCACCATTAAAAGTTGCACGAGCATAAACAGCGGGCGTGGATCTCACCTTGTGATTCACGCCCGTTTTTCGTTAGACATGCGTGTGCCGATGCGCTCCAGCAGTAGAGTGGCAGCGATGGCTGCCAGGACCAACGCCATCACAAGTGTTAAACTTGCCGGACTTTCTGTAGGCCAAATGTTTTCGAATCGTTGCTCCTTAAATTCCAAAGTAGCCGTCTCTTTCAATACACGTTGAAACGGCCAGATTTTGTAGAGAGAGCCCAACATCAATCCGACCAAGAAGGCCATGGTGCCATCGTGGCGGTGGGCTAGCAACCACTTCAACAGTCGTGTAAAGGCTAGCAGTCCGATCAAGCAGCCACAGCCGAAGCTGGTGATGATGGCTAACCCATCCAGAGTGATGTCGAGGTGTAGTACGCGCTTGATTAGGTCGGTAATAGGGTGATACAAACCCAACAAAAGCAGCACGAACGCGCCACTGATACCTGGCAAAATCATGGCACAAATCGCGACGGTCGCAGCCAGAAATGCGTTGAGCGGAGTCAATTCGCCGTGGACGGGACTCAACAAGCAGATTTGCCAAGCCACCACCGCGCCGACGATTAGCACCGGAGCATGATACCACCGCCAACTCTTTAAGCGTCGCGCGACCAAGTAGCTGGAGCTAAGAATCAGTCCAGTAAATACTGCATAGGTATAAGCCTGCTGATGCTCGAGCAGGTATCGCATGAGCGATGCTAGCAACAGAATTCCAGCAGCAATCCCAGCTCCCAATCCCACCAGAAACCGAAAGTCGACGTGCTCGGCAGCCAGCCGCAGTTTGCCAGCCTGCAGGAGTCGCATCAATTGTCGATCGATGTTGCCGATGGCGGTCACGAGCCGCTCGTAATGCCCCAAGATTAGGGCGACCGTTCCGCCTGATACGCCGGGCACAATATCTGCCGCACCCATGCTCAATCCACGCAAGACGTTGATGACATCTCTGGAATAATCGTTACGTTTGTCAGGCATAGATGGCTTTTAAGAGTGAGGACCCGGTGCCACCTCGCTTTCGCACCGAAAGTGGCGGCAATCCGGAAAGCAGCAACCATAATTGGAGACTGCGGCTAACGCCAGCCGAACTCAGAGATCTCGTACTAGAAAAGAATACGTGAATAATTACTTAGCAGCGGTTGTGATCGGCATCGTCGAAGGCTTAACCGAGTTTCTCCCGGTCAGTTCAACAGCCCATATTCGTTTGACGCAAGAAATCCTAGCTCTGCCGCGCGACGACGAATATTGGAAGATGTTCGCGATCGTGATTCAGCTAGGTGCCATCCTGTCTGTTTTGATTTACTTTCGAGCGCGGATCGCGGCCTTCGTAGCAAGTTATCCGCTATTTGCAGCTCGCCCCGAACGGGCGTCTGGGGAGGGCGGACAGACGTCGGGTGACGGACACACATGGTGGAACCACCCGATCGCTTTAGTCTTGATCAGCTTTGTGGTTACGGCCATTCCCTGTTTCTTATTAGACAAATTTATCAAGGATGTGTTGGAAAATTTGTTTGTTATTGGCGGAGCGTTGATCGTTGGCGGGTTGGTCATGTGGTGGGTTGATCGCACATTCAGTCAGCGTGCAACCACACTCCGCATCGAAGATATGAGTTTCAAGCAGGCGCTGGTGATTGGCTTTACGCAGATCTTTGCTGCAGCCTTTCCTGGGGTTAGTCGCTCGATGGCCACGATCGCGGGTGGCCAAATCATGGGTTTGTCGCGTCCTGCAGCCCTGGAGTTTAGTTTCTTTCTATCGATCCCAGTGATGGTGGCCGCCACCAGCTTTAAGCTGCTACAGTTTGTGCTGGAGAGCGAAGCAGCGGTGAGTTCGGAGCAGTGGGGTGTGTTGGCGGTCGGCTTTATCGTCAGCTTCTTGGTCGCCTGGGCGGTGATTGCCTGGTTCATGGCCTGGGTAAACAAGCACGGTTTCACGCCATTTGCAATCTACCGAATCATCATCGGTACTTTTACGCTTGCCTGGGCCTATGGCGCGTTAAGCTAGTGGGTCGGGAGTCTTTTCAGCCTAAATTGCCTATCCCATTAGCAACAACAAGTTCCTATCAGCGGCATCTCATCGTTGGCGGCGCTGCTGAAAAGACTCCCGACCCTGTATTCACACTCGAATGTTAGACAAACAGAGCGCCGGCGTATCCGACAACTTGGGACTTGTCGCCGCTAACTTCGGCGCTGGTAGCGTAGGCAACCTCTTGGACTTTAAAATCATGTCCCAACTGCCGTAAGGTTTCCATGACGAATGCCGCGGCGACCATGCCGCACATGCTGATCTCGTTGGCTCGACAAACTTCGATCAACTTCTGAGGATCGCACGTGGCCAGAGCATCGAGGGCTAGTCGATCACGACGACGATTCTCAGCATCGGGCGCGTAGTGGTTCATATCACTTGAGATAACCAACAAAGGCGGTTTGTCGAGCGACCTCAGCAGTTCAGCGAACTGCTTGGCGGCTTGTTCCAGGTCTTCCCAGCTACCGCCGTGCATTGCCAGCCCCACGATTTTAGCGTCGGGAGCTAGCTTCTCCAGGATGGGCAATTGCACTTCGATGCCGTGTTCGCTGCCGTGCGCGGCGGCATCTAACTGCAACTCCGTGACGGACTCGGCGATCTGCTTGGCCAGGGCCGAGTCGCTGGCAAACGCAGTGGTGCTGGACAGACGCCAAGAATCGGCGGGGCAGACCGACCAATTGACTCCATTCGGAGTGTGTTTAGGAGAGATGATCACCAGCGAACGATGGGCTAGATCTTTGACACTTCTCCAAACTTGGCAAGCTACCTTACCACTGTATTTCAGTCCGGCATGCGGCACCATAATGGCCAGTGGTGAGCAGCTTGTCGGTGCGTCACCTTTGAGAAGTGTATCGACGAGCGCACGGCGCGCAGCGTCTTCGGCGGGATAAAACTTGCCAGCTACGGCAGGGGGGCGAATACCATTGTTCAAGGCCGGTGTGGGTGCGGAAATGCTGATGACATGAGGCATGGTTGAGATGACTTGTACAGTATGGACACTGCCATCACGGCTACTGACGGGTAAATTGCGTCGTAAGATATCGCGCAGCTCGTCGGCCGACTTGTTGGGGTCAAAAGCCAAACCACAGTGGCGTGCATCGGTGATTACCACGGCGCGTTTGTCCGTCTCCACGCCTTCGAGATCGGCTTTGTAGCCGTAACCGTGCATGGCGGGATCAAAACCCACGGTCAGGCCGATTTGCAGTTGTCCCGAAAAGCGTTGCTGTTGGAACAAGTGCGCTGCGTTCTGGCACATTTGAAACAGCGTTGCTTGCAGCGGCACACCGGGGCGGAACGAAACCTGAATCGCGTTGCCTTGTTGGACGTTTGACGGCGCGGCATCCTCCGCAGCATCGTTGGGTTGAGTGCCCCATTGCATGGATAACACCAATGCATTGACGTTTTCGTCCGGTAGCTGAGGAATCACATAGCTGGGTGTGCCACCGGTAGCGATGGCGACGATATTTTGGCCAGCGATCTGTGCGTACGCAGAGACTTGTTCGTTTGTCAGCGGCGGCGGGGCCGAGTTGGGTAGATTCAGCGGAAGCTGCTCGGCCATCGTCGAAGAGATAGACTCGCCGTCGAAGGTCATAACCTGACTGTCTGGGCTCTGCCAGGCATCGAGTGGCAAGCCCGCTTTGCTGCATACGGCTTGCAGGAATTGCTTGGCATCCCAACCGCGTTCGGTGGCTACTGATGGCAATAGCAGGCCACTTTGTTTGCCACGTTGGATCATCAAGCCGTGTTTTCCCACTCGCACGGCTTCGGCGCGCCCGATGCCTTCGGCCACGATGGTTTGAAAGGGACCAAGTAGTGTTACATCGAGGCTTAGAAACGGCAATTCGCTGGGTGAGATAGGCGCCATCCGCTGGTCGTCTTTGGCTGTTCGCACGGCGGCTGAACTGATCGCTGCGCCTAGCTGCATCGGTTTGCCAAGCACGCCGCAACAGCCGCGCAGCAAGGGACCACGCTTCAGCGTGACAAAGGCGCCCATCACGATCGACTTGGTAAATTCGCCGATCGCTTCCGCAGGAGTCTGTAGACCTTGGCCGGTTACCGTCGCGGCTACACCGTTGGCTGCTAGTTTCAAAACTAGGTTGCGTTGTTCGCCGGTGATCGAAGAGAGTTTGAGCGGCTTGGGAGGCGCAGGAGCAGTGGCAGTTGCTGCAGTCGGGGTGGCATCGGTCATAGAAACTTCCTTTATTTGATGGACCTGGCTGGTAACCTGGTTGGGCTGCTGACGACCAAGCGAATCAGGGTTGGTTGTGTGACTCGGTGGCGCGTAGTCCGCAATACGTATCGGTTGTCGGCGCGAGCCCCACTCTCCGAGTGTTGGTTGAAAACGCCCCGCAATCGGAGTTTGGCAATGCCCACATCTGCCTTGATTTGTGCGCGGATCAACATCCAAGGCGTATCGCCCCAGTTGATACCAATCCCGCTCAATCAACAACTCCCCACAGCCAGGGCAATACGTGCTCTGGCGGCGCAAGTCGTGCACGTTGCCCACATAGGCGTACTTCACGCCGACTTGCCGCGCAATGTCGTAAGCTTCGATCAGTTTATCAGGATTGGTGCGCCCGCGATCCTTCATTCGGAAATCTGGATGAAATGCTGTGAAGTGTAGTGGTACTTCATCGCCAATCGTCGCCAGCACCCAGTCGCAAAGTTTACGCAGTTCATCTGGCTTGTCATTTGCCTCAGGAATGATCAAGTTGGTGACTTCAAGCCAAACGGACGTTTCATGCTTGAGATACCGCAATGTCTCCAGTACTGGCGCGAGATGTGAATAAGTGATCTTGTGATAGAATTCTTCGGTAATCGCCTTGAGGTCGACATTGGCTGCATCGATGGGTGCAAAGAACTCATCGCGGGCTTGGCGTGAAATGTAGCCTGCTGTGACAGCCACCGTCTTGATGCCGACTGCCTGGCAGGCCCGAGCGGTATCGATCGCATATTCAGCCCAAATGACGGGGTCGTTATACGTAAATGCGACGCTCGTACAGCCGGTCTGTCGTGCCGCTTCAGCAATCGCCTCCGGTTCCGCCGCCTCGCTCAAACGGGCTACTTCCCGCGATTTGGAAATGTCCCAGTTCTGACAGAATTTGCAGCCGAGGTTACAACCGGCTGTGCCAAAGCTGAGGACGGGAGAGCCAGGAAAAAAGTGATTGAGCGGTTTCTTCTCGATCGGATCGATGCAGAATCCCGTACTCAGGCCGTAGGTCGACAGGACGACTTGTTGGTCACGATTTTCGCGAACAAAACAAAATCCTCGATCACCGGGCTTCAGATGACATTGACGTGGGCAAAGTTCGCACACGATGCGGTCGGTTCCAGGATCCGCGGTCCACCATCCGCCAGGCATCGTGCCGTCGCTCAGTCGCCGAATCGTCGAATCGTAGTGGCGAGGCATCGCAATCGACCTACTTTAGCTCGTACGAGCCATCGAGAAACGAGCCGCGATCGCCTTTGGCATCCCAGGTCAACCGTCGGTTTGCCGCGTCTTGTGTTATAATTAATTTAAGCGTTTCGCCGCTGGATTCTTTGGCTTTACCCTCGAACCCGCCGTCCGCTTTGGGAGTCAAGCTGATTTCCGTGACCTCTACGCCTTGCTCGATAAGCGCTTCTTTGACGTATGATGCGGCTTTCTCTGCAGGCCAAGCTCCCGGATTATCAGCGCAGCCCACCATGGTCAAGCACAGGCCGACTATGCAGGCACAAGCGACGTTTTTGCCGAAATTCATGTGAATGTTTCCTTTGCAGCTCAAATTCTTGTGTTTCTGAAGTTTTGTGCGATAAATGGAGCATGACAAAATCGAATTCAAAACGCTCTGCCTCGCCCTCTACAGTTTATCACCTTCGAGCGCAACATACTGGTCTGACGCTGGCTGCAGCTTTAAAAGACCTGGACGCAGCCTGGACGTGGGGACAAGTCAAGAAATGGATCGCGGGCCGCCATGTGCAGGTCAACGGTAATCTGTGCTTGGATGAAGCCCGCCGCGTCACCGAGAAGGACGTTGTCAAACTGTGGAAGGAGCCGTTGCCCAAGCCGGTCCAATCGAGCGACTTGAGAATTACCCACTTGGACGAGCATCTGATCGTGGTTGAGAAACCGGCCGGCGTCACAAGTGTGCGGCATGTACAGGAACGCAAGCTTTCAACTCGCCGTCGTCAACTTCAACCAACGCTGGAAGAGTTATTACCACCGGTATTGGCAAAAATCCAACGTTTGCGTTGGCCCCCGCTGCCGCCCGTTGGTATGAACCGCGGCCGCAAAGAGCAGTCGCTCAAAGGCGGACGCCGCAAGCATTCGTTGCCGATCCACAACGCTAAGAAACTTCCGCCCGAGTTGCAGGTCATTCCGGTGCATCGTCTGGATCGCGACACGAGTGGCTTGATGCTGTTTGCGCGAACGCGCGAAGCCGAGCAGCGGTTGGTTGCCATGTTCCGTCGTCACACCATTGAGCGCCAGTACATCGGTATCTGCCACGGCACCGTCGAAGCCCAAACGTTTCGTTCGCATCTGGTCCGCGATCGCGGTGACGGTATTCGTGGCAGTCTACTTGCCGAAGCGCCAGCTGCACATACCCACGCAGATCGATCAGATCAGCTAAGCGAAGGGCAAGCTGCAATCACGCATGTGTTGTCTTCCGAACCGCTGGCCAATGGTGCGTATTCACTGATTCGCTGCCGTTTGGAAACTGGCCGAACGCATCAGATCCGCATTCACTTGTCCGAAGCCGGTCATATGCTGTGCGGTGACAAAATTTACAACATCGCCCCCGATGGCACCAGGATTGCCGATCAGAGTTGTGCCCCACGGCATGCGCTGCATTCCGATCGCTTGACGTTTACGCATCCCTTCACCGGTCAACACTTGCAGTTCGAAATGTCATTGCCTCGCGACTTGGCTGGTTGGCTGAAGAATTTGCAGAGTAGCCATTCAGGAAGTTGAAGTCGACAGGACAGGGTCGGGAGTGGATCGGGAGTCTTTTCAGCCGCGCCGCCACCGATGAGATGCCGCTGATAGGAACATGTGGATGCTCCTGGGTTAAGCGATTTAGGCTGAAAAGACTCCCGACCCTGTCCTCACGGATGCATCGCCAGGTATTGCGTGGTTACTGCCGTGCCTGCAGTTCCTCCAAGTGGACTTTGAGCTGATTTCTAGCGCGGGAGAGGCGGCTGCGGACGGTGCCGATGTTGATACTGAGCAGCGCAGCGATCTCTTCATACGACAGTTCTTCCATTTCGCGCAGCACGAGAATGTGTCGGTGTTCTTCGGTTAGCATATCCAGGCCAGCGTGTACCAGCGACACCCGCTCTTGTCGCAGCAACCGTTCGTCGGGAGCTTCGCTGCGATCTTCAGGGTCCGTACCTGTAATTTCGCGACTTTGTTCAATCGACAAATCGGGGCGACGTTTTCGCTGGCGACTGAGGGCATTGTTGAAGGCGATGCGGTATAGCCAAGTGAAGAACTTGCTATTGCCCTGGAAAGTGTCCAGTTTTAAGTAGGCTTGGACAAAGGACTCTTGAACTACATCTTCTGCTTCGTCCGCCGAGCCCACGATTTGCACCATGGAATTGAATAAACGCGCTTGAAAACGCTCGACGAGTTCACAAAAGGACCCGCTGACCCCGTCAAGTGCTTCACGAATCAGATCTTGTTCCGGCTTCACTGAATCTGGCTCGGGATGCTTGCGGCGGATCTAGGAATGGGGACACGGCATGGGAATACTCTATATTCCGACTTCGGCGGTCGAAAGTCAAACCCGCCAACCCGGTAACAGCGCCAATGTGTTAAAAACTCCGCAAAAACGGGCGTGTCCCTACCGAGACAGCTACGGTTGCAGCCATTGTCGTCTTTGGACCAGGCGGCGGACTTGGCATATTCTGCATCCGCATTCATGACTTGAAATCCCCATTTGCTTGATTTTCCGTCTGAGCCTTGATGTTTTCGGAAGTAGGTCGCCGAGTTGCCTGTAGTTTGTCTTCTTGCCCACCGTTTGACTGCGAAATTTCGAAGAACAACAGGCACGCGAGCATGACCGCAGCAGCGAGCTGATAGGCGGTGAGACCTAACAGGATATGGGGTTCAGGGCGAATCCACTCAGAAACGAACCGATAAATCAGGTAGGAAGTCAAGTAGATCGTTAGTCGCCGACCGGACCACCACTGATAGCGTTCCGCGGGCAACAGCCACGCGATGGCGGTGACATGAAAGATGAACTCGTAAAGCTGTGCAGGATGTCGCAGTGTGCCAACGGCATCACCCGACAAGGGGAAATGAACTCCAATGGGCAACATGGTAACTTCGCCAAAGCAACAGCCACCGGCAAAGCAGCCCAATCGCCCAGCGGCAATCGCTACGGCCACAGGGACGGCAAAGTTATCTCCCGTTCGGACTTGGATGCCGACAGCCCGTTTGGCTAGTTCTACGGCTACATAGCCACCACAAATTCCGCCCAAAATTGTCTTGCCGTCGGACAGCCATATCCATGAGCCGAGCGAGGGATCGCCAGTGAATAAGAAGGGGAGCTTTGCGCCCAAGGCAGCACCGATGAAGGCCGCCAATCCGACCGCTGATTTTTGCTCGGTACTTAGCGGACTGGTCGCCGTTCGTTTCTTCAACGCCCAGTAGCTAATCGCCAAGCCGACTAGTATCAGGATCGGCTGCAGTGCGCGCCAGTACATAGGGCATTACCGAACGCGGCGTAAGACAACCATTCGCACTTCGACGCCGTCATCGCCGGTTACCAAGGGAGTCGACAGCATCAACTCAGCTTGGCCGGTTGGCAAGTGCATGCGCCCGAGTTTCAGCGGTTTGAATTCCTTGACGAGCGACTCCGTATGACGTGGTACGCGGTCATGTTCGGCGCCTATGGCAGGCGGATTGTGCGCTTCGCTAATCGCTTGGCTGGTTTTCGCATCGCCGGCACTCAATTCGAGTACCGTGTTCACCGCCGACTCTGGACAAGCGTAATGCACTTCAACTTCGAAGTTCCCGCCTTCGAGCACTTCGATTGGCCACGTGACGTGGTCGTTTGGTTCTTTCCAATTGGTAAAGTAGGAGCAGTTGGGGGCTTTGGCCGATCGTTCAACCGCACCGTGGGGCTCGCCATCGCGGGCGGGCAAATAGGTTGTGGGGAATTCAGGATAGCCAACCGTAAATGGCCGCGAGGCTACGAGTTTGGGAAGCATTTCTGCTTTCCAACGATTGACGAACGAACGCAACTCGGCGGCGACTGCTGGTTGTCGGTCGGCCACGTCGGTGGTTTGGCCAGGGTCCTGCACCATGTCAAACAACCGGCCTTTGTCGTCCAAGCGGAATTGTTGCGTGCGTACGCTAACCCGGTTGTTCCAATGCGAAAAAATCATACGATCCGGAATCGCGCCTGCTTGACCAGACAGCAGGGGTGCCAAGCTAACGCCATCCAGCGTTTTTCCGCCCAGGATCGGTACGTCGGCCAGTTCTGCCAAGGTGGGTAGTAGGTCGATGACACCACTGATTTGCAGAATGAGTTTGCCGGATTGAATTTTCCCAGGCCAGGAAATAAACAGGGGTGAACGCACGCCGCCTTCGTCCACCGAGCCTTTCTTGCCTTTCATGCCGCCATTCCAACGAAAGCTGTTCGGGCCATTGTCGGTCATGAACACTACGATTGTATCGTTGGCAAGCTTTAGTTCGTCCAGCTTTCGCAGGATACGACCGACATTGAAATCGATGCACTCGACCATTGCCAAGGCGGCGCGCGTAAAATCTTCATCCTCCTGGTCGCCATCGTTCGCATGCATGGCAAGTTGTTTATCCTTCATGCGATCCCAGTATTGATCGGGAACTTGCATTGGCGCATGGGGCGTCGGCATGGGTAAGTAGCAGAAGAAACTCTGCTTGGCATTTTTTTCGATAAAACGCAACGCGTGATCGGTAAAGTCGTCGACTAAGTATCCATTGCCCCGGACCAACTCTCCATTGCGTTCCAGTTGGGGCGAAAAGTAATCGCCCCAATGGCCAGAGCAGTAACCGTAGAATTCTTGGAAACCTCGGGCGTTGGGATGGTAGGGAAACTGAGTTCCGTTATGCCATTTTCCAAAGGCTGCCGTAGCATATCCAGCGGCTTTGAAGACTTCACCGATTGTGCGCTCGCCTAGATTCAAACGCTCCTTACCCTCTGTCACTCCAGAGACGCCGCCGCGTGGGTGATAACGCCCCGTTAGAAATTCGGCTCGCGTCGGAGCGCAAACCGGGCAAACATAAAAACGATCAAATCTTGCACCTACCCGCGCTAGCGAATCAATGCTAGGCGTGGATAGATTCGAGTTGCCGTTAAAGCTGACGTCTCCCCAACCCATGTCGTCGGCCATGATCAAAACGACATTTGGGCGTGCTTGATCGGCATTCGATATTTGCGCGAGAAAGACTTGTGACACAAAGACGACTGCCGCCGAAATGGCCAATGGGGTTAATCTGTGTAGCAAATGGCACGACAAAGACCAGCGGTAACGCTGCGTCATGGCAAAAAATGGAAGCATGATGAATCCTCTATCTCCTAGGCGTACGTTGCGCTCGATTCCTTTCGCCCGACACTACGCTACACTCGCAAACAAACAAAAGGGGTACGGGCGCAATCCGTTCGTTTGGCACCGTGGCGAGCGGGAACGGATAACCATTGTCTTCCTCACGACTTCATCAGTCAATTCCCGAGGAGCATGAATTGCTTTTAGCAAACAGGTAGCTCAGTTAGATGGTCGCCTTTCGCTCCGCGAAAGTTCACTATATATCATACATCCTTTCGCGGAGCGAAAGGCGACACTTGTTTCCGCCCAATCCTTAGTTAACAGTTAACTCAAGATATCAGTCACTACATTGGCATGGCGCCCAGCGGTCAAAGTCTGCGCTTGACCATTATGGTGATAAACCAATTGATCGCCGTTGAGTCCAAACAAATGCATCACTGTCGCTTGGAGGTCATTGGGCGTGACGATGTTTTCAACCGCGCGGTGGCCAAATTCGTCAGTGTTTCCATAGGTTATACCTGCTTTGAATCCGCCACCAGCCATCCAGGTGCTGAAGCCTTGACCGTTGTGATCACGACCGTGTTTCTCGGGAGCACCCTGGTTTTGGGTTACTGGGAGGCGTCCAATTTCGCCGCCCCAATGCACGATCACTTCGTCCAGCATTCCACGCTGCTTGAGATCCTTTACCAAGGCAGCTGACGGCTTGTCCGTTTTACGGCAGATTCCCGGCAGTGCGGTACCCAGGTGACTGTGGTTATCCCAAGGTTGGCCCGCCAGAAACAACTGAACAAAGCGAACGCCTCGTTCAACGAGTCGCCTTGCAATCAGGCATCGAGTGCCGTATTCGCGCGTTTCGTCTTGATCTAATCCGTACATTTCGTGGGTTGCTTTGGTCTCACTTGATAAATCTAAAGCTTCGCGCGCGGCTGTTTGCATTTGCGCAGCCAGTTCGTAGCTGGCAATCCGTGCCTCTAGATCATCCGCCCCGGGAAAACGATCCGCATGATGGCGATTGAGCATCTGCAAGAAATCAAGGTTCTGCCGCTGCAGGACGCCTTTCAAATGAGGAGGTGCGTCGAGATTTAAAATACGAGGTTCCTCAGCCCGCAAGACTGTGCCTTGGAACAAAGATGGCATAAATCCGTTGGACCAGTTGTTGATGCCATCGACAGGGTGCCCACCAGGATCGGTTAGCACCATGTAGGCGGGTAACTGTTGAGTCTCGGACCCCAGACCGTACAGCAACCATGATCCTAAATGGGCTCGTCCCGTGACGCCCGGAATGCCGCCGTGGAAGTAACGGATGTTAACTTCGTGTCCGTTGGCTCCGGTATGCATGCTGCGAATCAGGCAGATGTCGTCAACAATCTCGCTGGTGTGCGGCAATAATTCAGATAGTTCCGTGCCACACTGGCCCTGTTTGGCAAACTTCCACCTCGTTCCCAGCAGCTTCTTACTGGCTTCGTTGACAAAACTATAGCCGACTTCACCCTGGTAATCCGTGCCATCGTATTTGGTCAGCTCGGGCTTGGGATCCGTCAGATCCATATGCGATGGACCGCCATGTTGAAACAGCGAGATCATCGCTTTGGCACGTGGCGGATGATGTGGCAATTTGGGTTGCAGATCGAAACGGACCGGTCCCTTGGGAACACTTGGCGGTGTCGCGTCGGCCCGCTCGGCATGCATCAACCAAGCCAAGGCGATGGATCCGATGCCCATTCCTTGCCGGTTCAAAAACTCGCGTCGAGAAAGACTCATGGCAGGCTATTCCACATACAGGAACTCATTGGAAGTCAACAAATTTTGGCAGAGGTTCGTCATCGATTGACGGGTGGCGGTTCTACCTTGAGGGATCGGAGTGGACGATTCGTTCATGGTTTCGATCTGGTGTGAAACGAACTTGACTGCACTCGCTAGTTCATCGCTCGTTGGCTTGCGGCAATAGGCGAGTTCCCACGCACGCGCAATCTGACCTGGAATCGAGTCGGTCGATTCGACAGGACCCGCAAATTGATCTTGCGAGGAAACAACGCGGGGCTTTTCAGCGTCAGGAATTGAGAGTCTGACGATCCAGTTGAACGAATCGCTCGTAATATTTTCGCGACTGTCGGTGACAAAATCGATGTAGTCTCCGGCCTGCACCTCAAATGATTTCACGTTCGTGTCAACCGATCCGTGTTGAGCAATCCATTCGCCGGCTTTGCCCAAGCGACTGGAGACGATCCGCCCGCGTACACCGTCCGCATTTGCTGATCCGTGCGTGAGTGTACCTTCAATCTGGATGGTGGCGTCCAGCGGAGCAATCCAGCGTCGGATCACGGATTTTCCAGCCCCATCAGGATGGCCGCCGCTAGCCGTCAGAAATGCGTAACCGAGCGTCGGATCGGGCACTTTCTCGCCGCCAGCCCATTGGGCTGCGCTGTTAAAGTGCGGAAATGGCGTAAACGATCCCGTGCGGTTCTCGGATTCGTCAAACGATCCAAAACCATACTGCCAATTGCTTTGGGCTGGCAGGGGAATCTTGGGCAGAGCTTCCAGTACAGACTTTTCTAAGGGAGCCGCCTCTCTCTCGGCGCGCTCGGCGAGCAAGGCCGCTTGCTCCAAGATGAAACTGCCGTTGAGCAGCATCAGCGATTGTGTGGCCACCGTTGAACTGGTGCGACTGGCACAGTTGGTCTCCATCACCGGTGCGTCGAACGCTTGCAGCAATGCCACAGGTCGGCTGCGACGTACCTGGATGTACAGACTACGGCGCGTTTGGGGGCCATCTACCACGACTTGCCCAGTTTCGTCTTCTTTAATTTTCAGCGGCTTGCCAAACAAAGCCCTATCGAGCGATCCGGTTGCCGCCAGCGCTCGGTCACGGATCGTTTCAGCTTCCAGCCTACGCAGCGAACGAGCATACGGGTTGGCCGATTGCGGAACGGTACTTTGCCTGAAAACGGTTGACGTCAAAATCAGTTGATGCAGCTTTTTCAGCGAGTAACCCTGGGCGATGAACTCGCTGGCCAGCCAATCGAGCAATTGCTGATCCGTTGGCACTGTGCCGAGTCGGCCGAATTCGCCGGGCGTTGGCACAAGCCCCTTACCGAAATGATGCATCCAGATACGATTGACCATCACGCGGGCAAAGAACGGATTTTCACTACTCGTCAACCAGCGGGCGAAGGCGAGCCGACGGCCAGTTGATGGCAACGAGTCGTCGTTGCTTGCGAACTCAATCTGGTTTCCAATTGGTGATGCGACCGACAAAGGGGCTGGTGCGACAGCGTCCATTGGCTGCCTAAAATCACCACGATGAAACAGCCTCGTTTCTTGAGTGTGATTGGCAGGTTCAACCAGCGCACGCAAGTATTCGTGAACGGGTTTCTTGGCGCGGATGGCTTCGATTCGATTTCCAATTTCGTCCAGCTTGGTACGTGACTCGGGAATGTATTGATAGAGGTTACCAGGCGTGATATTAACACTAGGGTTTTCCGACAAGAGTTTTTTCTGTTCATCGTTTCGTTCCGCGGCGGGCGTTTCGTAAGCGGAACGCAGCTGCCCCCGCAGCGGCTCCTCAAATTTCATCAACTCCATTTCGATTGCTTGTTTCATGTACTCGGCTTGCAGTTCGTTTCGCTCCGCTTCCACCTGCTTAGCCTCGACTTCGATCTCGGCTGCCGCTTGGTGATCCTCCTCCGTGTACAAAGAGACCAGTCGAGCGCTCGGCACCTCCCAGGCTTGCCAGTCGAGGGCGGGTTCGAATACAGCCCGCAGGGCATAGTAGTCCGACTGTGGGATCGGGTCGTAGCGGTGATCGTGGCACTGAGCACAGTGGATGCTTAGCCCCAGCAGTGCCGTGCCAACAATCTGCAAGTTGTCGGTCATGACTTGATTGCGACCTTCGTCGTTATTCGCTCCGCTGCCTGTACCGTCGGCAGCCATCCGCAGAAAGCCAGTCGCAGTTAATAGATCGATTTGCTCAGGCGTATAGTCGCCTGATTTCGGACCGGCAAGTTCATCGCCAGCAAGCTGCTGAGTGACGAATTGATCCAGCGGCATATCAGCATTGAGCGCACGAATTACCCAGTCGCGATACTTGTATGCCCATGGGCGCTCTGTATCGGCCGTTGTGTAACCTTCCGAATCCGCATATCCAGCGATGTCAAGCCAATGTCGAGCCCAACGTTCGCCATAATGTGGCGAATCGAGAAGCTCGGAAACCAACGAATCGTACCAGTCCTCGTTCGGGTCACTCACCCAGCGAGCGACTTCATCGGGCTGCGGTGGTAAACCAGTTAAGGAAAAATACACGCGCAGCACCAGGGCGCGGCGATCAGCGTCGACTTCGAACCCTCGCGTTTCAGGGTCCATGTCTTGCAGGACTAGAGCATCAATCGGAGTTCGCATTCGGGATGACGGATCATGCGTTGGCACATCGGGGCGTTGGATCGATTGAAAATACCAGAAGGCCCGTTCTTCAGGTGTGATCCCCAGGCCTCGGCCAATCGATTCGGGTTCTGGTCTTGCCGTTTTCGCGCCTGCTGCAATCCATTCCTCGATGGTCTTGATCTCAGCCTCAGGGACCCTGGTATTGCCTGGTGGCATTTCGCCCGAACGAAGTCGTTCGATCAGATAGCTCTCCTGGGGATTCATCGGCATAATCGCCGCACCCGAATCGCCGCCTTGGATAATGGTCCGCACGAGCCTCAAATCTAATCCGCCCTGGAATTCATCAGTCGCTCCATGGCAATCAAAGCAGTGAGCACGGAAGATGGGACGAATGTGTTCTTCGTAGGTAAGGTCTTCTGCCCTGATTTCGCCGTAGTACAGCAGAATCAAAATCGAAGCACTAATCCAAACACGCGTTTTCATGGGATTCTCGATAGAGCGAGTAGGCAGGGGTGCCGAACGAATCGGCAAGCCGACTATTATACACACTCCCAGGCCTACATCATCCGCAGTCGAAGGGGATTGCGGGCCAGAGCGACACTCAATTGTTGACTCGGCGCGCTGTGCGGGGCGTTAATGAGCGGCAATCTACCCCTTCACGAAGATGCGGATAACAACATCGAAGGCGAGCCGCTGGTATCATGGAGTCGTACCTTCAAACCGATTTTCATATTGCCGGATCCTGTGCTTCCCCCTCAATGCGAAAAATTTGTTTCCGCAGTCCCTAGGGGCTTCCCGGCATTCCTATAACTAGGAGCAAGAATCATGAGTGCATCCACCAACCGCCGTGAATTCCTTCGACAAACGAAGCAGTCGACTCTGGTTCTTGGCGCGGCAGCCGCTCTTGGCGGAGTCTACGTGTTCGGTGACGAGAATTCTGCTGCACTACAGTTGGGGATTATCGGTTGTGGCAGCATTATGGGGCTGCATGTCAAGGGTTTGGTAAGTCGGCGGGAAGCAGTGTCGATCGCATGGCTGTGCGATGTCGATCCGGCTCAGATCGAGCAAACGGACAAGTTGGTGACTCGTGGATTCCAATCCTCGCCGCCAAAGCGGACCGCGCGGCATGAGGATGTTATCAACGACGAGGAAGTTGACGCCGTGATCATTGCCACGCCACATCACTGGCACGCCCCGATCGCCCTAGCGGCAATGGCGGCCGGTAAAGACTGCTACATTGAGAAGCCGATCTCACATGTTTACGACGAAGGTCCACTGATCATCGCCAGCGCAAACAAATACGGGCGAGTTGTGCAGCAGGGAAGTCAGATGCGGAACAGTCCGGTGACATTGAAGGCAGAAAAACTATTGAAGGCGGGAATCATCGGTGAAGTGAAAGTGGCCCGCGCCTGGACAGCGGAAACGCGAACGGTCGAGAGGCCACAGCCCGATGGCGATCCACCACACGGTGTCGATTATGACCGTTGGCTCGGGCCAGCACCAAAGCGACCCTTCAATCCGCATCGCTGGCACCAGACCTGGCGGATGTTCCGCGATTACGGCAACGGCGAGATTGGCGATGACGGCATTCACGATATTGATATGGCCACGTGGGGGCTGGGCGTCACCACTTTGCCGAAACAGATCACTGCTCGTGGCAGTCGGATGGCGCTCGATGGTCACGCCAGCGAGTACCCCGACAATATGAACGTGACCTACGAGTACCCAGACGGTCGGCTTCTCATTTACGAGAACTATCCATTCACCGCGTATGGCATGCATGGCTTCGACAACGGCAACGTGTTCTATGGTACCGAAGGCTATATGGTTTTTTCACGCCGCGGAGCATTTAGTGTCTTCCAGGGTCCAAAGGGTACGCCCGGCCCAACCGAAGGGAAAGAGCTGCGCGGCCAGCGCGGCTATGCCGAACATATGGCTGAATTCTTGAACGCTGTCCGGCAGCGCACGCCAACCAAAGCGTCGCCAGACGTCGCGCACCTGAGTTGCGCCTTGGTTCATCTTGGCGAGATCGCTTTCCGCACGAGGGGACGCCTCGATTTTGATCCCCAGACCGAGCGATTTGTCGAGTGCGAGGAAGCCAATGCGCTGTTAACGAAAACCTATCGCGCCCCCTATGGCGTGCCGGAGCCTGTGTGAAGCCTCGGCTTGATGCTTACCAGCAGGTTGAATGCCAGCATCGTCCCTCGCTTCAGCGTCCATCTACGCTAGTACATCGTGAACCACGTTGCCACCGACGTCAGTGAGACTCTCTTCACGTCCCTGATGAAAGTACGTCAACAGTTCGTGATCGAGTCCCATAATGTGCAGAATTGTGGCGTGTAGATCGTGCAGATGAACTTTGTCCTCGACAGCTTCGAAGCCGAATTCGTCCGTCTTCCCGTAATTCATGCCACCCTTCACCCCTCCGCCAGCTAACCACATTGAGAAGCCGTACGGATTATGGTTGCGGCCCGGAGCATCCTTGCCTTCACTGAATGGCATTCGCCCAAACTCGCCACCCCAAATGACCAACGTGTCGTCCAGAAGTGATCGTTGCTTCAGGTCGGTTAGCAGTGCGGAAATCGGCTGATCTACCTCAGCACCGTGTTGTCCGTGATTGGACTCAATGCCTGCGTGTGCATCCCAGGTTTCTTCGAGATGTCCGCCGCCTGAGTAAAGCTGAATAAAGCGGACGCCACGTTCGACCAGTCGTCGGGCAATCAGGCAGTTGCGTCCATATTCATCAGTCGGCTCCCTGCCTACACCGTACATGTCCAGCGTCGACTGAGTCTCCTGTGACAGATCGACGGCTTCTGGCGTCGCCGACTGCATGCGGTATGCGAGTTCGTAACTGTTGATTCGCGCGGCCAATTCGCGACCGTCGGGGTGTGCGTCAAGATGCTGTTGGTTGAGCTCTGCAAGGAAGTCGAGTTGCGCACGCTGAGCCTTGCGCGTCATGTGAGGTGGACCACGCAGATCCAAAATTGGATCGCCCACTGGTCGAAACAAGGTTCCGGAATAGGTCGCGGGCATAAACCCACTTCCCCAGTTCGGTTGGCCACTGATTGGCCCGCCACGTTTGTCAAGAATCACGACGTAACCCGGTAAGTCTTCATTCTCCGAGCCGAGTCCATAGACGGCCCAACCGCCAAGTGACGGTCGACCAATCAGCGTCTTGCCGGTGTTCATGGCAACCAGTGCAGAACCATGCGCGTGACTGTCAGTGTGACACGAATTTAACACGCATAACTTGTCGGCGTGCTTTCTTACATTGGGAAAGTAGTCCGAGACGAGCAGACCGCTTTCGCCGCCGGGACGAAATTTCCTCCAGGCCGGAGTTAAATAGCCGACCTTGCGTCCGCCGGAGTTGATGTAATTGCGGTCGGGAGGCAATGGCTGGCCAGCATATTTCTCTAGCGCAGGCTTGTAGTCAAACGTGTCTACCTGCGAAGGAGCCCCGTTCATGGTGAGGAATATACACGCCTTGGCCCGCGGCTTGATCTGCGGTGGCTTCGGAGCCAAGGGGTTCAACGCAGGTTCTGGCTGGGCCGCTCGAGCCAATCCTCCCAAGAAACCATCGCGGGTTAGGAGATCGGTCATGGCCAAGCCGACGAAACCATGGCCCATCTGCCAGACAAACTGGCGGCGCGTCTGACCGCAGGGATATTGCGAAGTATTTGACATGTCGGTTTCTTTCGGCGTCTCAATCGCGAAATGCTACGAGTAGTGTTCCAGCGTTGCGAGTGGCTGCTAATTGTTGTCTGGGTTTCGTAATCACCCCCCACTACGATTTAATCAACAAACAAAAACTCATTCGAATTCATCAGCGCGTGACACAGGGACGCTAATGCCAGTACTTCCAGGCTGGGGCGCGTTGGTTCTTTAGGTGGGGAAAGATCAACTCTGTCGGCCTGCAGATGCTGGGCGAGCGTTGATCGAGTTTCGCTGGCTCGCTCGACGATCTGTTCATCAACAGAGGAGTCATCGGTCTCTGCAAACGTTCGTGTCTGCGACGCGAGGTACCGCAGTGCGGAATTGAGCTCGCTGTCCGATGCCTGGCGCTGCAGTACGCGCGACCAAGCCTGTCGGACCTGCTCGCTTTGATCGGATGAACTCTGTGAGATGACGGTCGCCAGCTGCTCGCTACGGTCATGCACAAAGCGGTTATTCAGCAAAGCCAAAGCTTGCGTCGGCACGATGGTCACATCGCGCTGACCGCAGGAAAGCGTCGGATCGCAAAGATCAAAGGTCGTCATCATCGGCGGTAGCAAGCCACGTTTGAGATACATATACAGGCTACGTCGTTTTTGTTGTTCTGGAGGCGACGGCTGCCAAGCAGCGGATTTTCGCGACAGGCCTTCCAGAGCTTCCGGACTAATCGTCGGCTTGAACCCCTCCCCACCAACTCTCTGATCGAGTTCACCGGAAACCGCCAGAAGCGAATCACGTAGTGTCTCGGCATCCAGACGTCGACGCATGGATCGCCACCATAGTCGATTCGACGAGTCCCGCTGTTCAAGCTCGTCAGCCTGCGGATGCAGAGTCGATTGTTGCCAAGTCTGGGATGTAAGAATGAGCCGATGCATGGCTTTTATCCGTCGACCGCTCGATTGAAATTCAGCAGCCAGCCAGTCCAGCAGCCGTGGATGCGTTGGCGGATTGGCCAGGAAGCCGAAGTTGTTAGGCGTGCGAACGATGCCCTGGCCAAAGTGATGTTGCCAAAGCCGATTGACCAAGACGCGCGACGTCAGGGGATTTCGCGGATCAGCGATCCAGCGGGCGAGCTGCAACCGACGATGCGATGTTCCTGCGCCAGCGGGTGGCGGTTCGAAACGGTGTTCTAGTAACGGGATCGTCGAGAGCGACGCCGGGATGACCTCTTCCAGTGGATGATGCCGCTCGCCGTTTCTTAAGATGTGTAGCGGCTTCGGAGTCGCCGCCACATCGGTCCAGCCCAAGACTTCATGGAATCCTAGTTGTTCGACGGTTGGACCGCCCAGTTCGCTTTCTAACACGGGCCCGGCCCAGAATGCGGACGCCATTCGATAGTAGTCTTCCTGGGTAATCGCATCGAACTTGTGCGAGTGGCAACGTGCACACTTGACCGTTAACGCCAAGAACGCTGATGACGTTGTATGAACGAGATCCTCCAGGCGTTCATACTGATAGTCGAGTTTGTCATTCGGCTCGTCATTCCAGGCACCCAGCCGCAGAAACCCCGTACCAATGACCGACTCCTCACACCGGTTGGGTAGCTCATCGCCAGCGATTTGCTGCATGATGAACTGGTCATAAGGCATGTCGCTATTGAATGCCTTGACGACCCAGTCGCGGTACTTCCAAGCGAATGGTTTCTCTTGATCACGTTCGTAACCACTCGTGTCTGCGTAGCGGGCCAAGTCGAGCCAGTACCGTGCCCAACGTTCTCCGTACTGGGGCATGTCAAGCAGTCGATCGATCAACTGTGGCCACGCATCAGGCGAATCGTCGGCGAGGAAGGCAGCTATTTCTGCTTCCGTCGGTGGCAACCCGATCAAGTCGAAGTATGCGCGGCGGATGAGTGTCCGGCGATCCGCCTGCGGTGCAGGCGTGATGTTCTCAGCTTCAAGCTTCGCCCACACGAAAGCGTCGATCGGATTGTGCGGCTGCGGCTGACCCACAAGTTGCGGCAACTCGGGGCGAACAACAGGCTGCAGCGACCACCAGTCTCGCCCTGCCCGTTCATCATTCGTCCGCTCGAAATAATCCAGTTGCCGTACTTCCGGCCACGCTGCGCCATCAGCAATCCACTGACGAATCTGCTCAATCTCCTCGCCCGTCAGTTTCTGTGAGCGTCCCTGTTTGGCTGGCGGCATCTCTCCATCGACGATGCGCTGCACGAGATAGCTGTCGTCGGCATTATGCAGATCAATGACTGGACCAGATTCGCCTCCGTCGTGTAGGCCTTTGCGCGTTGTTAGTAACAGTCCGCCCGACGGATGGCTGCCTTGATGACATTCGACGCAGCGTCGGATCAATAGCGGCGCGATTCCAGATTCAAAGTCGGACTCCGTATCGCTGGCGGAAACGGTGCTTGTTGACGCAATGATTGCGGACAAAAGAAACCGCCACCATCCGAACTTCAGATACGCAGGTTTCCAATACTCGTCAATCATTTTTTGTAACCGTTCACGAAGTGTCGACTTGTGTGACAGGGTCGGGAGTCTTTTCAGCCTGAATCGCTTAACCAATTAGCAACACATGTTCCTACCAGCAGCGTGTCGGGCGCTGCTGAAAAGACTCCCGACCCTTTCCGGTCGACTCCAAAGTCGTGAACGGCTACCATTTCTTTATACCGACTAGGAGCATTGGTGGAGTACATCAGCGGTCGATTAACCAACCGCTGGTGCCGGCGCGCATCCGTAACGTGGGATGCGCCATTCTACTTGATCTACGCCAGTTTTAGTTTGCCAGTGCTGTCGCCAAACTCGTCGATGTCAACGCCAACGGCTGCGAGCATCGACAGGTAGAGATTATTTAGCGGAGTTTCGGTTTCGAACTGGATGTGACTGCCGCTGGTGACACGCCCCCCGCCTCGTCCAGCCAGCAGAATTGGCAAATCGTGGTGATCGTGGCGATTACCATCACGAATCGCTCCGCCGTAGACAATCAAGCAATTGTCTAACAAATTTCCGTTGCCATCCGGTGTCTCTTTGAGCTTCTTCAAGAAATAGGCGAATTGATCGGCGAAGAATTTATCGATGGCTGCGATCTTGGCAACCTTGTCTTTGTCGTTTTGGTGGTGCGATAGCTGGTGGTGGCCATCATTGACTCCAACCATCGGGTAAGACTTGTTGCTGCCTTCGTTGCCAAGCATGAATGTGCTGATACGTGTCGTGTCGGTCTTAAAGGCTAGTACCATAATGTCGTACATCAGCCGAATATGTTCGCCGATATCCGCGGGCTCTTCGTTCGGCCGCTGATCACTGACATCGAAAGCCAGTGGCTCCGACATGCGTTCGATGCGCGTCTCAACGTCACGGACACTACTGAAGTATTCGTCGAGCTTTTGTTGGTCCTGGGCACCGAGGTTTTTGCGCAGTTGCTTCGCATCCTCGGACACGATGTCCAGGATCGAACGCTGGAACAACAACTCGCGCTTCTCTGGTTTGTAGCCAGCCGCACCATTGCCAAACAGACGCTCAAAAGCCAACTTTGGATTGACTTCCTTGGCCATCGGCTGCGTAGGCGTTTTCCAGGAGATGTTGTTGGAATAAGCGCACGCGTATCCGCTATCGCAAGAACCCGCCGCGCGACCAGCTTCGGTACCCAATTCGATCGAGGCCAGTCGCGTGCTACGACCGTAATGATCGGCAGCAATCTGATCGGCGCTGCGACCAACTCGCATGTTGGCACCACCCGTTTTTAGCGGGTGGGCACCGGTTAGGAACGCAGCGGCGCTGCGCGCGTGGTCGCCAGGTCCATCGCCTAACGAGCGCGCGTTGACTTGTGCCAAACCACTTAGAACCGAAATGTCGCTCTTGAGTTCGGCGAGCGATTCGAGCGAAGGTTTGATTTCCCACTCGGTGCCGGTCGTTTCTGGCTGCCAGCGTTCAGGATTGGTTCCGTTGGGAAAGAATACCCAAGCTAAACGAACAGGGCTGCTACTGGTCGGCTGCCCAGCAAACGCACTGTGCCGGGGTAGCATCGATTCCAGGAGTGGGAGGCCTAGCATCGTAGCTCCCGCGCCACGCAACACGGATCTTCGGTTTAGTTGGGCAGTCATTTGCATCTCCACAAAATAATTGGTTGATGTGTGGTCGTTGATTCTATTTTCGTAGCCGTTCACGAACTTGGAGTCGACATGAGGGGGTCGGGAGTCTTTTCAGCAGCGTCAGCCATCGATGAGATGCGGCTGATGCTGAAAAGACTCCCGACCCCGTCACACAAGGCGACACACCGTGGACGGTAAACTATTTTCTTCGGTGGATAAAGGGTTCGCTCACTACGATCGATTCCACAAAACTGGAAATTCGAAACTCCGCTTGTTCGGCTCGCTGCATGATCTCGTCAACAGCGCAGTTATCGTAAGGCTCTAAACCCCGGCCTAACGCGTAGGTTAGCAGCTTTTCGGCAAAGTGGCGATTGATTTCGTGTTGACGCGTGCCGAGCAATTCGACCAATTCGACGGCACCATTGAACTTGCGTCCATCGGCCAATTCGCCAGCTGCATCAATGGGATGCTTGCCATCGCGCTCGCGCCACTGTCCGATCGCGTCAAAGTTCTCAAAGCCCAACCCTAGGGGATCCATGACACGGTGGCAGCTTGCACAACTGGGGTTGGTCCGGTGGATCTCAAGCTGCTGTCTGAGCGACAGGTCGCCATGCTCTTTTTTGGTTTCGTCAAAGCTTGGCACGTTGGGCGGGGCAGGGGGAGGTGGGTCACCGAGAATGCTCTCCAAAATCCACTTGCCGCGTTTCACCGGGCTGGTACTTGTCGGGTTGCTTGTCAGCGTCAGCACGGCAGCCTGAGTCAGTACGCCGCGGCGGTTGTTGGGCAAAGCAACTCGTTCCCAACGGTCTTCGTCTTGGTACTCTAATTCACGATCCAGTTTATTGGGACTTCTGCGTAAACCTGGTCCTTGATCATAAAGTTCTGCTGGATCTCGTCCATCAAACGGTAGTCCGTACAATTCTGCTAATCGCGGATTGACAAAGGTAAAATCTCCGTTGAGCAGCGTGCTGATCGGTAGGTCCTGCGAGATCAGCTCACGACAAAACAATTCGGTTTCGCGACGGGCGGCTTGGGCCAGCCGTGGATTCCACTGTGGAAATTGCTCTGGATCCGGGTCGGATTCGTTCAAGCCACCCAAGCCCAGATACTGTCCGAAGAAACGCGCTACCAAAGCCTCCGACTTGGGATCTGCCAGCATCCGCCGCGCTTGAGCCGCCAGCGTTGATGAGTCGCGGAGTTTGCCATCGCGGGCCAAATCGAGCAGTTCGTCGTCAGGCATACTCGCCCATATAAAGTATGACAGCCCGTGAGGCGAGCATAATCGGTTAGTTGTTCCAGCTCGCCGGCATCATCTTCAGCATTCTCGACACGAAACAGAAAATGCGGCGAGACCAACACAGACTGCAAGCCCAGTCCAACAGCATTCTCAAACGATTCGCCTTCATCCACAGCCAGTTGCACTAGGTTGACCACGCGATCGACGTCGATCGGTTGTGGTTCGCGGCGAAATGCCTGGCCAATTAACGGCTGGAAGATCTGTCTGGCAGCCTCTGACACGCTGGTGTCGTCCGTTGGTCGGCTTACAAACAATCGACGGTGTGGTTCCGGCATGAGCGGCTCTTCGTCCCGGGGGCCTTCGATGGCTACAAACTCGACATCGACGCGGCGACGATAACTCTTTTCATCCGAGCCGGGATCGTCGACGTAGTGCAGCGTCAACTCATGCGAGCCCGCCGTGAATTCGTGATCGACCGCATAGGTCGTGCGTTTCTTGCCCACCTCCCAGCGTTGAATTTCCTGGCCATCTACAAGCAGCGACACGGGCACTTTTTCTTTGCCATCTTGCTGGAACTCAAGTCGCGCCCGAACTTCGTATTCGCCAGCCGCAAAATCAAACCGGACTGAGCGCTGGTCGCGGCGATAGAGAGCTGGCATGTTGCTCTGATGCTCGCGCTGCGTTTCTGGATCATGCACGATGATCCGCGAAGTGACGATTTGCGAAGCTTGGAAATATTTCTCTAGCTGAATTGGCGAAAGGGTCAACACGTCGCCTTGATTGTCAAAGCCATTGCCGACCGAATCGGAAGGGAAACCAGCTAGTTTCGATGGCGAGAAGTCGATGCCAAGCAAATCTCGCAGGGTGTTATCGTATTCGACATTGTTAAGCCTGCGCATGGTGACTCGCCCAGGGTCAAGGTCCAAGCCGCAATCCACCGAATTGACTTGATGGTCGAGCCAATTCGCGATTTTCTCGCGCGCTTCGCGGGACGGCTGTACGTCGTAGTCAGCCGGCGGCATAGCTCCAATTTCGATCATCCCGCGCACTTGATTCCACCGCGGACGCTCGTTCGCCAGTCCATCAGTAGATTTATAGAGTTCAAAATCGATGTCCGCTTCGGCACTGTCGCCACTGTGGCAATCGAAGCAATAATTCTGCAGAAATGGCTTGAAGTCCCTTTCCCAGAATTCGTCAGCCTCGTCAGCCAACGCGGTTGCGCCGCTGCCAAGCGAACAACCGATCGCCAAACCAAGCGGAATGAGAGTGCGCGCAAAATATCGCAATGGATCCATAACGTCTTTGAGTTGTAAAGGCGGGTTCAAAGTAGCAGGCACACTCCACTCCGAACTGCGTGTCGCCCGCTATGCAAGAACCTTCAAAGTCACGGTTCTAGAATTTGCGGCACGGGGAGAGTCTACCACTTGGGTAAGACGACTAGTGCGTGGCGTGTGTACCCTTATTGTACTCCCTTTACCACTGCGATGACAACACGTATGCTCCCCACTATTTGTGGGGTATTGAAAGGCGACTACTGGTTTTGAGTCTCGGCAATTTCTACTCAGGTTGGTATTATGTCCAAACCGTTTCCCGCTAGGATGCTCGTTCATGGCCCAACTCAAGTTGAAACTCGGACAACAAGCGAAGTTGACCGTTCTAATGGCTATGTTATGAGTCGCTGAAGAAAATGGCTCCTGAAATCGAAGCATACAATCAAGGCCAAGCCACTGTCGACGAGCAACAGATATGCGAAGCCCTAGCGGCGACAATCGACAAACTGCTCCCTGAAGCAGAAGGTAAGATTTGGCACCGTCATCCTGTTTGGTTCTTGGATGGCAATCCGACTGTTGGTTATAGCAAGCAGAAAGCTGGAATTCGGCTTATGTTCTGGAGTGGAGCCAGTTTCGAAGAGACAAAATTGACGCCTGGTACTGGGAAGTTCAAAGACGCTTCGATCATCTTCACGGATCCTGATCAAATTAAGCTGACCGACATGAAGCGCTGGATCAAGAAATCGAAGACGATTCAGTGGGACTATAAGAACGTGGTTAAACGCAAAGGAAAGCTGGTACGACTCAAATGAAAGTTGCGGTCGATCACAGAGCCAAGCAAGGTCTCCTTAAGTGTTCGATTTCAAGCATGTTCGCGTTCGGCGAGAAGTGTCGTATTTTCTTTATTTACGGCTAGCGCAGTCGGGCGGGTGTGGGGAATTCGAGCATGAATTTTGTTCCACGACCGACTTCACTTTGAACGCTGATGCGACCTTCGTGTGCCTCAATAATCTTGCGGGCTGTGGGCAGTCCGAGCCCAGAGCCGCCGTGCTTGGTTGAATAGAATGGTTCAAACATGTGGATGGCTGTGGTGTCGTCCATGCCGCAACCGGTGTCAATCAAGTCGAGTGCGACACCGCGCGGCGTAGCGTAGGTTCTGACGACCAACTGCCCTCCGTCCGGCATAGCTTCGAGTGCATTCTTGACCAGGTTGATCAAAGAAGCTTGCAGCGAATCACTGTGCAACATGACGCTCGGCAAATCGGGGTCAAGATATCGTAAGATCTCAATGCCGTCTTTGTCGGCTTGCGGTAGATAAAGTTGCAGGACCCGCTCGACTTGCTCGTTCAGATTTCCCGGTGTCATTTCCAGATCGCGGACGCGCGAAAACCGCAGGAAGTCGCGCAGCAAGTTTTCCATCCGCTGGCATTGCTGACGAATGATCTCGACTTTTGCTTCTGCGCGGCGACGGCCTGGCCAATCGCTCTCCGACAACTCCTCGCTGAGCAGATCGGAGTTCATGTGGATAACGGACAACGGATTTTTGATTTCATGCGCCAATGACCCTGCCAACTCAGCCAGCTCGTGGTACTGCCGCAGCAGTTCGCTATCTTCCTCGTGATGCACTTGCATGCCTTTGAGCCTAATATTTTGGCGCACTTCGACAGGTGGACAATTCGACTGTTATGATCGATTATGCTTCAATTGTAGCGACCCCACCCCCACTCCGCCCACCAGCCGATTCAACGAGTCCAATTTATGAATGATCCTACCACTGTTTCGACTACGCCGTCCGAGTTGCCAGCTACCCCCAATCCTGCCAGGCCGGGATGGTCGGAAGATTGGACTGCCGCCTGGTTGGGCTTGGCCATCTTGGCGGTTGGTTTTGTGTTGTCTCTGGCGACACAGCCTGCTGAGATTTCTCGGAGTATTACCGAGGCGGAAGTCGAAGCGGGAGACGTGGTGTGGAATTCTCCCGTTAAAGGTTGGGTCGGTAAAGTTGGCGAATGGAAATCGCAACCGCTCGATGCCTTTCGGGGAAAATCGAAAGGCAATCCAGGCGACGTTGCTCCGCTCAACTTTGTGCCGCTGCTGGGCGCGTGGCTCGGCACCATCGTTGTCGGTGCCATCGCCAGCCTGCTGCGCGGTCGCGGGCTGAGCGGTTTTCTATTGGCCTTTCCCGTACTTTTCGTTCTTTCCGTGCTCGCCTATTTGCTGGCTTCGCAGACAGTGATCTCCAATTACAACTTGGAATACGCGCTTTGGGCGCTATTGGTTGGACTGATTATTTCTAACACGATCGGTACGCCCCAGTGGCTGCGTCCGGCAGTGTTGGGAGAAATGTATATCAAGCTTGGCTTGGTTTTGTTGGGGGCAGAGGTTCTGTTCGGCCGACTGCTGGCCCTCGGTATCCCAGGCATATGTGTGTCGTGGATTGTGACGCCAGTCGTGTTGGTGTCGACGTATGTTTTCGGGCAACGCGTATTGAAGATGGATAGCAAGTCACTAAATATGGTGATCTCGGCGGATATGAGCGTGTGCGGTGTCTCGGCCGCTATCGCTACCTCCGCCGCTTGCCGAGCCAAGAAAGAAGAGCTGTCGCTTGCCATCGGACTATCGTTGAGCTTTACCGTGGTCATGATGGTAGTTATGCCTATCGCGGTAAAAGCTATTGGGCTTGATCCGGTCGTAGGGGGAGCCTGGATTGGCGGCACCATTGATGCCACGGGCGCCGTGGTAGCTGCAGGCGAGGCGCTGGGGCCAGTCGGCCAAGAAACGGCTTCGACCGTCAAAATGATTCAGAATATATTGATCGGCGTTATCGCCTTTGCGGTAGCCGTCTATTGGACTAAGTCGGTCGAGTCAGCCGAGGGTGGCCAGGCGAAAACCAATGTAGGTGCCAGTGAAATCTGGAAACGATTTCCCAAGTTTATTCTCGGCTTCGTAGCTGCGTCCTTGCTGTGCTCAATCGTGTTTGCCGCATCGACGTATGGAGAGTTGCTGGTGAATTCAGTAGTCAGCGGCGTAGCCAAGCCCTTACGCGGCTGGCTGTTCTGCCTGGCGTTCGTATGCATTGGATTGGATACGAACTTTCGCCAGCTCTTGCCATATTTCAAGACGGGTAAACCGGTTGCACTGTACATCTGTGGCCAAACGCTCAACATCCTACTAACCTTAGCCATGGCCTATCTGATGTTTGGCGTGCTTTTTAAGGATGTCGTGAAATGAGTCGTCCCGCGAGCGTACGCCCATGGAGTTCTTGGCTGCAACTAACTGCCATCGTCGCCTCGTTGATTTTTGCCTGGCTGGTCGTGCTGCCGTGGATGGCTACGTGGCCAGCCGTCGATCGCCACATTAAACGTATGGAGCGGAAGAATATCGCGGTCGATGCGATGTTCTATACCGAACTCAATTGGAATCCGCCGGACGGTGCCGCTTGGCGGTAGTGCCAAAAGTGGCAAGGTATTACACTGCCGAGCTCTAATTCTGTATGAATCTGGGCTGAGCAATGCGAGCATTAGATTCGCCTTGGAAATTGGCTAGAGTGTTGCTACAAACAACCACTGCGAAATGGAATTCGCTCCTCTCACCCCATGGATGGAATCATGTCTGCCCCCGCCAGCCTCTCGACACTCGCACACTCCTATCCTCGCCTACACTGCACTAGCCGTATCGTAATTCCAGCTCGCTTGGCATCCACGCGCTTGCCGCAAAAGTTGCTATTGCGCGAGACTGGCAAGCCCCTCCTACAACATACTTTCGAAGCAGCAACCCAAGCGTCCAAGCCAGTGGGAGTAACCGTGGCAGTGGATTGCGAACAGCTCGCAGATCTCGTGAACAGTTTTGGCGGAGAATTTGCAATGACGGATGCGGATCTTCCGAGCGGCACGGATCGCGTGGCTGCGGTTGCGGCTGGTATGCCTGACGTAGACGTGTTTGTAAATGTACAAGGCGATGAGCCGGAGATTTCTGCCGAAGCCATTGATCAAGTGATCGAGTTGCTCGAGGCGCATCCAACGGCTTCCGTGGCTACGCTCGCTGCGCCGATTCGCGATCGCTCACGCTTAGAAGATCCAGCTTGTGTGAAAGTGGTGAGAGACAAAAGTGGGCGCGGGTTGTACTTTAGTCGGAGTCCCATTCCTCATGCACACCTGGGACGAAGGTTTGCTCAACAGCGACCCACCGATCTTCTTGCAACATATTGGTTTGTACGCTTATCGTCGCGATTTTCTAATGCGTTTAGATAGTTTGCCGCAAAGTCAGCTGGAGGAAATCGAAAAGCTCGAACAGCTCCGCTTCTTGCAAGCCGGTTGCACGATTATGGTTGGCACAATCGACCATGCGCCCAAAGGCATCGATACCCCCGCAGATTATCGCGCTTTCGTGCAACGCAAGAGTTGTCTAGCTTGTGTCTAAGCTGAAATAACGCGAATATCCTCCCGCGAAAGAGTGCACTTTGATTGCCAGGTCTATCGCGTGGGAGGGTCGAGTTCAGCGAAAAGTGTCCGATAAAATCAGTTTTCTGGAACTGGCGGAATGCTCCCGGCGTCCGTTCTTCCCGTTAGTCGATCAAGCAATCTGCAAAATGGACAATGGGAGGAATCCATGACGAATACTCGTTCCCTGCCGCTCGAGCCAATCATGGGTAGGATGGTTGCACCGCCCCCGAACTGAGAGTTAAACACGCTGGTTTTTGTTTGGACAGAGTAATAGCAGTAGCCAGTTCAGCGATCGCAGGTACACAAGGCCTTGTCTACCGCTGTGGCGACTTTGGCGCAGCGAGCCATGGTTTCGTCGAACTGCTCGAAATTCAAAGACTGGTAACCGTCTGAGGCGGCTGTTTCAGGCGTCGGATGGACTTCGATAATCAATCCATCGGCGCCGGCGGCTACACTGGCTACCGCCATGTCGGGAACTAGGTAGGCATGTCCTGTGCCGTGACTTGGATCGATGATGACCGGTAGGTGTGTCTTGCGATGCAAGTAGGGTACTGTCGCAAGTGGCAAAGTGAATCGCGTGTGAGATTCGAAAGTGCGAATGCCACGTTCACAGAGCATCACATTTTGATTGCCCTCATTAAGAATGTATTCCGCAGCCAGCAAGAATTCATCGATCGTAGCGCTTGCGCCGCGCTTGAGTAGGACAGCGCGGTGGCTATTACCCACGGCTTCTAGCAAGCGGTAGTTTTGCATGTTGCGGGCCCCGATCTGCAGTATGTCAGCATACTTGGCGACCAATTCAACCTCTTCCGTGCTCATGACTTCGGTGACAACCGCCAGTCCCGTTTCCTCACGGGCCAAGGCCAGTAGCTTGAGTCCCTCTTCCTTCATGCCTTGGAACGAGTAGGGACTGGTCCGCGGTTTGAACGCACCGCCACGCAGCGCTGTCGCGCCAGCTTGTTTTACAGCTCGCGCCGAAGAGACGATTTGTTCTTCGCTTTCCACTGAGCAGGGCCCCGCCATCACGCCGACGATACCGGCCCCAGTCTTAAAGTCCATAACTTGAATTTGAGTGGGTTCAGGTTTCAATTCGCGGCTGGCAACTTTGTAGGGAGCCAGGATTGGCAGGACTTCGGATACACCGGGACCGCTTTCCAACGATTCGGCCTTCGTGATCCGCTCATCCCCTACGGCCGCGATAACGGTGCGCTCTGTACCACGGATGACATGCGCCTTCAGTCCCAGTTCATGAACGCGATCGGTCATATGGCTGATTTGTTCGTCGGTAGCATTCTTCTCCATGACAACGATCATGTGCTTTTCTCGCTTGGTTGATGGTAGTTGGTATTACGTCGATGGTTGGCAATAAAAAAGCCCCGAAGATTCAGGATCATCGGGGCCGTGAGTTGTCGTAAATGTTGAGCTGCTGCGTCTCTACGTACTTCTCTCGACCCCGCCACAAAACGCGGGTCGTCCAAAAAAGAAGGGGGTAAAGAAGATGGTGAACTTGCTGCTCATAAACGTCATTATGACCAATGGCGGAAGGTTGACAAGTTGCCAACGGCTTATTTTGTACGGAGTAAATTTGGAGTGCGGCGATTTATCGCCGCTTTGGTATCGAGTGATTTTGTGCAACGCGGCACTTGATGGGGAACACGGTTGATGTTCTTCAGGGCCGTTGTATCGCTTCGCTGCGAGTCTATAGGAAAGCTCCGACGAGTCGGAGCAGTCCAAAAAAAGTCGGAGCAGTCCAAAGATTAGCAGTTACTACTTCTTGAACGCTGCCGCTGGTACTTTGATGACACCCAGGTCATTGACACCGGCCTTGAGATCAAATTCCATACGATTGCGACTCCACTTATCTTTCTTGCCATCGACGGTGACTTCGTCAAAGTCGCCCACCTTGTGCCAAGCTCGGAAGGCAATGGTTCCTAGCGGCAAGTTGGGGATCTCAAGCACGCCATCCTCATCCGTTACGCCAACATAGGAATGCTCGGTCACGAACAAATATGCTTTCATCCAACCGTGGATATTACAAGTAACTTCCGTTGTACCGCGCTCAGGCAACTTGAGTTCGACCTTTTTCGACTCGCCAATCGGGATGATGAAGTTGACTTGCGTGTTGTCAAAGAAATTGAAATTCGCGTTGTGTCCGGTCTGGTCACTATTGAAAACTTCGATGGTATCCCCGGGGTGAGCGGCGATGACTTGTGGTGCGAATAGACAATTCTTGTTGTCCAGCTTGTGGATCTTGGCTTCAGCCTTTTGCGCGATCTCGGGGATATCAACTTTGTTCTTGCGTTCGTCATAATAGACCACGACATTTTGAATACCGCCCTCTTTACCAACGATCAGGTCGTCAGACTTGATGTCCAAGGCGGCACAGAACGGATCACGGCTAGCGTCGATTTTCTCTGGCTTCGGTGGAGTGCCATCAATCACGAACTTCATGCGGAGCGTAGCTAGCTTCGCATCCGCTTGGACAAACTTTTGGATCGGCTTGGCCTGTACCTGTTCGTCTGCCGCTGCCACGCTGGAGTCGGGCGTGGCGACTGACGAAGTAGTTCCTGTTTCGGGCGAGGTGTATTCGGATGGAGACGGAGCGGGCTCAGGAGCAGGCGGGGCAGGTTTATTGCAGGCTGTCATGCCGAAGAGTACGGTAATCGACAGGACGCTTATGATTTTCTTCATGATTTCTCCAGGGATAAAGGCGGGGGGATCGCGTGGGGTTGCGAACAATTGCTGGATCGGGAGTTTCGGCGTGCACCGTTTGGATGGTGCGGAATAACCCATTATACGCAAACCGAGCTTGCTAGTCGATCATGTTTTTTTTTTCAGAGTTGGCGGGCCGCGGTTCGACGCGTACCGGCACGGCTTTGAAGGCGGGCGTTTTGGATTGCGGGTCCAGCGTACGCGGCACGAGCACATTGGCTTCGGGGTAATACATCATAATGTTTCCTGGCTTGATCGCATCGTAGGCCCGGGCCAGATAACCACACAATTCCCCCACGGAGCTGTGCACGCGCACGGGCTGGTCGCGGACCAGCCCCAGACGCTCGATGTCGTCGGGATGCATGAGCACCAAATCGCGGCGTTCCTGGCCTCGATACAAATCCTCCTCTTCATACACAACCGTGTTGAACTGGCCCTCGCTACGGATCGTCATCAGACGTAGTTCGCCATTTTCCAGGGCGGCTAGCTCTGGCAAATCATGACGGTGTAACACGGCTTTTCCGTCGTGGGTCCCAAACGGTGGTTTGTGAAACGTGCGACCTTCGATCTGGAACTCTTTCTTCGTTTGGCTGATTTGTTCGATGGCCGCGTAACCAGGTACGACTTGGCTGATCCACTTGCGAATGGTGTCGGTGTGCTGCATGTCTTGCCAAGCAACCGCGGTGGAATCGCGGACAATTCGTTTGCCAATCTCGGCGATGACTTGGATTTCACTACGGGGTCCTGGAACGCGGATGGGTCCGCCGTCGCTCAATCGCACAAAGTTGAACATCGACTCCTGCGTGGTTGGCTGCGGTTCTTCGTCTCGCGCTAGGACTGGCAAGATCAGTGTTTCGTCGGCCACTGCATGCACGTGGCCGGTGTTCAGCGTCGTGCTCAGCGTTGCCAGGAACTGCAAATTGCACAATGCGTCTCGCGCGTAATTGGTGTCTGGATTGGAGCCAAACAGGTTGCCACCGAGGCAGACGCCAGCTTTTAAGCGACCCTCATAGGCTTGCTCCATGCAGGCCATCGTGTCCAGCCCAGGCGTGCTGGGCAGTGTGACACCGAACTTGTTTTGCAAATTGTGGAAGATGTCGTCCTTAAGCTTGGGAGTGACGCCTACCGAACCGATCCCTTGCACATTCGAATGACCGCGAATCGGCATCATGCCAGCACCTTCGCGTCCGACCATTCCGCGCAGCAACGCCAGATTGACGATGGCTTCGACGTTTTCAACGCCATGGACATGATGAGTAATGCCCATGGTCCAACTAAAGATCGTGGCTTGCGAATCGGCATACACTTCGGCAATGTGACGCATTTCGAGTTTGCTTACGCCGCTCTTGGCTTCCAATTCGTCCCAATGCAAATTCATCAGCCAGTTCAAGTAAGCTTCGCTGTCGCGGCAGTGCGCGGCGATGAAAGTGGCGTCAGCGTGTCCTGAGTCTACAACTGCTTTTGCAATTCCAGTCAGCAGGGCTAAGTCGCCGCCGATGTGGGGCTGAACAACGTGGCTGGCAATCTCGGCACCGAACAGCATGCTGCGTACATCGCTGGGGATGCGGAATTTGATCAACCCCAGCTCGCGCACTGGATTGATGACCACCACCCGGCCACCACGGCGTCGGAGATGGGTGAGCGAAGTCATTAGCCGCGGGTGATTGCTGGCCGGATTGCCGCCGATAACAAACACCAAGTCGGCTTGTTCGATATCGTCCAGCGTGACGGTGGCTGTACCGGTGCCGAGCGCTTTATTCAGTCCGACACCACTGGCTTGGTGACAGTAGTAGCTGCAATTATTGACGTTATTGGTGCCATAAAGGCGCGCGGCGAGTTGAAGGAGAAAGCCAGCTTCATTGCTGCTGCGTCCGCTGAAGTACCAAAAGGTTTCATCCGGCACGCGTGCTTTCAGCGCCCGCTCCATGCGTTCGTAAGCATCGCTCCAAGTTGTGGTTTCAAAGTGCGTTTGGCCGCGTGTGGCGAGTACGGGTTGTATGAGCCGTCCAGCGATTTCCAACTGTCTGGGCGACCAAGTTTGCAGTTCCGCGATGCTATGTCGCTTCCAAAAATCGGCGGTAATGGCTGGTTGCATATCGGAGACCATGGCTTGCACGGACTTCTTGCAAACTTCTGGGAACGAACCACGTTCATTAACCATTCCGCCAGCTTGTCCACCCATGCCCAACGCGCAGGTCTTGCAGGTATTCTTGCTGCGCATGGCCTGGTAGAGTTTCCACGGACCACCAGCCTGTTTGGCTTTCTTAAGCGTGTAGCGAATCGCCGCCCAGCCGCCACCGTTCTTGACTTTACGCATTTCTCTCGACCGCTTATTGGCTGAATTAGTTTCTGGTGGTTTCATTATGAACCCAGGTGTACCGTGGCGTCAAAGAGTGGTTTCGAATTGCCTGAATTCAACTACAATGCGTCGGGCTTTCCTTCTCACGAGAAAATTTGATCAGCTATGAAGATCCTAATAATTGGTAATGGTGGGCGAGAGCACGCGTTGGCTTGGAAGATCAGACAGAGTCGGCGGGTGACAGATATTTTCGTAGCGCCAGGCAACGCGGGTACAGCGCGCGAGGCGGTTAATGTGCCGATCGGAGTGGAGGATATCGCGGGGCTGGTTAAATTTGCCAAGAGCGAGAAGATCGACTTGACGGTCGTTGGCCCTGAGGCCCCGTTGGCTTTAGGTGTCGTAGACGCGTTTCAAGCCGAAAAACTCCGCGTGTTTGGTCCCAGTCGGGCGGCGGCTCAGTTGGAAAGCAGTAAGGCGTTTTGCAAGAACTTGCTGCGGCAAGCAGATGTGCCGACCGCCGATTTTCAGGTTTTCCGCGAGCCGGACGATGCGATGCGGTTTATCAAAGGTCGCTTCCCCGGTGAACATGATCGCTGTCCTGTAGTTGTTAAAGCTGATGGCTTGGCCGCCGGCAAAGGCGTCATCGTCTGCAAGCGCCGCAGCGACGCCCTGGAAGCGATCGACCGGATCGCCCGCCGCAAGGAATTCGGTGCCGCTGGCATGCAGATGATTATTGAAGAACGCTTAGAGGGTGCCGAAGCGAGCGTCTTGGCCATTACTGATGGACGTACGATTCTGCCGCTCCCTCCAGCTCAAGATCACAAACCCGCCTTTGATGGAGATACGGGACCAAATACCGGCGGCATGGGCGCGTACTGTCCTACGCCGATTGTCGACGATGCGTTGTTGGCTTGGATCGAAGAACATGTGCTCGTGCCGACGGTGCATACCATGAAACGCAATCGCAAGCCGTTTAGTGGAGTGCTCTACGCGGGACTCATGTTGACGCCCCAAACGGGGCCAAAGGTGCTAGAGTACAACTGCCGCTTCGGCGACCCGGAATGCCAGCCACTGCTGATGCGATTGAAGAGCGACTTGGTCGACATCCTGGAGGCGGTCGTAGATCAACGGCTCGGCGAAATTGATCCGCCCGAGTGGGATCCTCGTCCAGCCATTTGCGTGGTTATGGCCAGTCAAGGCTATCCCGGCGACTATGAAAAAGGACGCCCCATCGTGGGCATCGACGCCGCCGATGAAATGGAAGACGTCAAAGTCTTTCACGCAGGCACTCGGCTCGAAGGCGATCAGGTAGTGACCGATGGTGGACGCGTGCTTGGCGTTACCGCCTTGGGTGAGAGTATTTCCATAGCGAAGCTGAACGCCTACACCGCCGTGCAAAAAGTGCGCTGGGCTGGCTCCTGGTGCCGCAAAGATATCAGCGACAAAGCCTTGACCTACATGGAGCAAATCGGCGAAGAACTCAGCCATTAATATCGCGTTGGGCTACGCTGCCAGCATCCCGTCGGCGGGGCCGCCTGGTATCCCTACGCTTCGACCACGCTCCGCCACCGCGCCGGCAGTGCCTTGAAGGCCCGGTCGTAGGTAGCTTCGAGCGGGACGAGCACATATCCATTGGGCTCCAGGTAAAGCGGCATGTCGATTAGCGTTTCACCAACTGCCACAGGTTGCACAAAGGCTCGGACGGTCAGGGCCGATTCGTAACCCACCAAGGTCAGCGGGCGCTCGGGCGGGGCGGTCCAGGAGTCAGCTATCTCTTCCCAGATCGCTCCATGAATTCCCTGTGGATCAAAACTGCCCGGTTGATGGAGATCCAGAATGAGCAAGTGAATGCGTTGATCCAACAGCTGTGCGGTCTTTTCCACGAACGTACGCAGAGCCGCGCGACTGGATTTGTTGCCTGGTGACACGACTTCCACTAGAGCTACCACGCGATCATCACTTACATGACGCACCGCCACGACATTCTGCTTGCGGCGGTAAAACTCCATGTCTGTCTCAGCGGTAATAGCAACTTGCGGCTTGGCGACCATCAATCCGCCATCGCGCTGATCCGGCGGATCGAGGGCATCGCCATCATCCGAACTGGCCTGCAGCGCAAGCACATCCAGTCCGTAGCCAGCCGTGCGCTGTTCTGCCAGTGCGTAGTAGTTACTGGGCAGTACGCCTGTGTTAAGCGAACGTTGGATCTCTTCGATCCAGGAGTGGTGCAAATGATGAAATATCCCAGCCGCGACGCGGCTCCAGTCGTGAATAGGCATCGTGGACAGCCTCTCGGGCGTACTGCAGAATTGACTAACGCGAATCGAGCAGTCTCATATTATAACTCGACGGTACGACGCTCATCGTAGCCAAGCGTTGCATTAGTCTTTGCCGTAGTGTTTGACTTGTTCCCAATACTTTTCGAACGCGCCTTCCTCATGGAATTCAATGCTATTGTCCAAGTCGTGGCATTGGATGCAGCGGTCGCGGGCGTGTTCCAGCGGCAGGACCATTTGTTCGCGCAGTTTTTCGAGCAGTTCGTTATCCGCGTCGATATCGCCGTTCTCCGCCGCCACGTGTTGTGAGCCAGGACCGTGGCAGTTTTCACAGCCGCTACCAAGTAAATGCTGCGATGCTTCTAAACTAGCGTAGCCAGATTCGTAGGGATAGAACTCTTGAGGGTTCCAGCCCGTCACGTGGCAGCTAATACACTCGGGATCAAAGTGACGTTGAATTCCTCCGCGATCATTGGGTGGATTGACAATCGACTCGGTGGCGTGAAAGTGGGGCGAACTTTTCCAAATCTCGTAGGCGGTCGTGTGGCAGTCACCGCACGATTCGCTGCCAACAAATTTTCGACCGGTCGGATGTGAAACGGGTAGAACTCCCAACCCCTCATTCCCTTCGAAACCGGCAGTCTCCAGTCGCTTTTGGTATTCGGCGAAATCGGCCAACATGCGCGGCGAGTCTTTGAACTGGGAAGATATGGCAATCTTTTGATAACGCATGGGTTGTTTGGGGTCGTCGAAGAGACCAATGATGCCACCATACATGCCCTTGGTACCGACTTGGATCATGACCGCGTCGGAGCCTTCGATCGGTTCGGGTTCCAGCGTTGGTTCGCCGTGGCCACCCGCGGTCACCACCACGTCGATGCCCGGCACGGCTTTAGCAATCGCCGCGGATTCCTCCATCGAAGCATGCGCCAGTAGCGCGATAAAATCACACTTTTCGGCGAGCAACTTTTCAACTGCGGGTGCGAGCTTTTCAACCGGGTCGGAAACCTCGATATCATCGCTCTTGATGTTCTCCTTCAGTTCGCTACCGAGGATGGCGGTGATGCCAATCTTGCGCCCACCGACTTCGACGATCTTCGTGTCCGCGAAAAAACTGGGGTCGAGGACACTAACGTTGGTGGCCACGAACATGCCTTCGCTGGGATCCCCGGCCGCGGCCGCGTTAACCAGTTCCACACTCGACAATTTCAAGTCATCGACGCCAAACGCTACGGCGGCGTAGTCCATCGTCTCCAAGGCTTTTACGGTGGTTTGGAATTTGATTTCCGGTTGGCGCCCTAAGCGACGCACTTGGTTGCCAACGTCGAGTGGGACGAGCTCCCATCCACGATCTCGCAACGAGCTGAGCAATGTATCACGGCGAATCAGGCCGCCTTTTTGGTTTTCCAAACCCGTACAGCCACACGGCTCAAGGTAGCCATGCTGCTGGCCTGAGACGAACAATACGGCTTGCGGCTCGGGCCAGTCCTCGGCGATTTTCTGATTGCGCTCCGCTTCGCTGGCTACATTGCCTTGGGTGCTCGACTCGCTAGAACGTTTGATCGACGTTGCGATGGCGTCCAGCGGTTCGGGCTGAAGATTGTCCGCAACCACAGGCGGTTCCGCAGGCACATTGGCGGCGACTGGCGGTTCGGGCACATCGGTGTCCAGTATGATCAGACCTTCGTCGGTTATCGCTCCAGGCTCGATTTGTGGAACAGTTGTCGTGGTCGAAGGCTGTTCCTCGGTGTTGGCGGCGGTCACCGTGGCCGCATCGTCTGGCATCACGGGTGGATTCTCACGACACCCAATCGACAAGGAGAATGCTAGCAAAGCTACGCCGAGCCCTCGAGGCGTTTCTGTTCGCCAACGATTCGCTGATAGGGCCACCTTGGCTTCGAGCGTGGTGCGTCGAGCGTGCAACATAGTTTCTCCAATCGAATTGTTCGACTCTTAGCAAAATGACTGCCGGAGAAGGGCAAACCGCGTTTGAAGCAAAGTCTAGCGTCTCAACGGTCGTATATCCGCGTGGGGCAGCAAGTTTCTATTGGGTATCGGCTATTCCTCAATTACCAAACGAACGTAGATCGGAATTTCCTTGATGGTTTCATGATTGGTCGTAATCAGGATCTTGCCAAAAGTATCCTTCGAGCTGCCTGGATAGCTGGCGGGAGGAGCGCCCTTGGGGACTTCGACTTGGATTGGAATGAGCGTGCGCGATGCAGAAACGCGGGGTTCACCCAGCGTGACCTTCAACGACTCGGCAGGCTCCCAAGATTCCAAGGTCGGCACGATCTTGTTGCGCTCCTCGCCTTGAAGCGACAGGAAAATGCCGATCGATGCGCCCGCTTTTGGATCTACGTTTCCGAGATTCAGGATGCTCATTTTTGCATCGAACGAGCCACCGCCGATTAGCGAGATGTCACTGGTTACCCGTCCAGTGACAGCGATTTCGAGTGTGCCAACTTCATCGCCTCGGTCCGTCTCGAATTGTATACGACTGGATAGCGGGCCAAGTGGCATACCGGGCAGGATCTTTACGTTTACTTTGTGCGCCATCAAAGCCTTCGAGTGATGCGCGTCAGGCGCTTCCTGCACGGGTACCACTTCGCTAGTCAACTCGACATTGTGTTCAGTCGAGGCGTTGGTCCACCGGAGATTCTTGATGACCTTACTTCCGGCCAAATAAGTGTAGACGTAAAACGAACTCTCAGTCGCCTGAGTGGCGGCAATATCACCAAACCCCAGCTCACTGGGTTCGATAACAAAGCTGTCGGCAATCATGCCTGTTACGTTAAATTTGAGCTGAGTGTTTTCGGGGTCGTTGGTAGTGAATGTGGCCGACTGGCCGTAGATAGGCATGGCCGTTTGAGCGGTCCAAGTCAAGGTGACCGTTGTTTCCTCGCCGGGTGCCAGCAAGTTCTTATCCATCGTTCCAGTTGTACATTTGCAAGTCGAACCACTTTTTTCCAGCTTGAGTGGCGCATCGCCCACATTGCGGACCGTGAATACGTGACTCTGGGTTTCCCCATGCATCATGGTCCCAAACTTGTATTCTGCCCCACCGACAATCTCAGCTTTGGGAGTACCTGCGGTTGTTACGTTGTCCTCGGGCCCAAAATCGATTTTGGTCGGACGAGCGCCTTCGAATTTCTCTGGAAGACTAGCGGTCTGCATCGAAGTTTGCGTACGACCCAATACAATTCCAATCGCAACTGCGATCAGAGCGGTAATTAAGATTCGCTGCATGGTACGGTCCTGACGGTTTTCTTTACAAGGTGAACGAGGCCAATGTGAACCTCAGGCGCTAGCCGAGGGCCTTTTGGCACTCATAATCGTAACCCGACGCGTGAGCGAGGGAATCAGACATAACCCGCCGCGTGAGCGAGGGAATTAGACATAACCCGCCGCGTAAGCGAGGCATAATCGTAACCCGACGCGTAAGCGAGGGAATTAGAAGCCTATCCTACAAGCTACGAATCCACTCGGCGACTGGTTCTGCAGGTACGAAGAATGAATCGCCAGAGCTCTCCACGCTAGCCACCTCAAAGGGTGGGAGCCAAATCTGCTGTGTTTCCAGCTTTTTGTCCACGTGCGGCGTCTGATCGCTCAACTTCTGCGCTTGATCGAGCTGCTCAATGGCCGAGGACTTTTCACCCAAGAGCGCCAACACAGCTGCCCGTTGGACGTGCAATTGGACGCTCGTCGGCTGCCGCTTGACCGCTGCAGCGTAGAATTCGGCTGATTTTGATAGGAACAGCCTTTTTCCCTTTTCAGAACTGTTTGAAGAACTAGCGTCAGCGCGACTGGCCAGCTCCAGCGTGCGGTCGCCCGCAAGCTGCCAATTCAGCGACTTGACATTGTCGCGTGCAAGCCAATCCTCGAGAGCCGACACCGCAGAATCGCCGCGACGACCGAGCAGTTCAGGTGGCGACTGCAATGCCTCCGCTACCAAGAGCTGTGCCATAAACTGTACTGGCAACGTGTCGAGCGGATCAGCGTCCATGGCAGCACGGGCGATCTGCTGCTGCTCATTCAAGCTTCTCGCCAAACCTGCTTGTTCCATCAGCGCCCAGCTCCGCGTCGTCGGCATCCAACTTTGAAACACGAAACATAACAATCCCATACCTGCCAAGAAAACTGGCGCGAGAGCTTCCTGCCAACGCCGTTTCCCGCGATACGCAGGTTTCAGGCTGGCACCAGCGGACAACAAAACCAACAGTGGCACCGCGATTCCCGGCGCTTGCCATGAACCACTTGCTAACAGGCATAAAAGCATGGCTAAGACGGCTACTCCCCAGACGCGGTTCGGTTCTCCCGCCAATCGCACCACGGCTGGCCAAATGGCATAACCCAACGGTACGGCCACGATCCAACCCAGCAAGGCACCGCTGCCATCGAACACGGAAAGAAATTCCAGGCCGAGCCAACACAACAATCCGCCTACACCCGCGCCGACCAACATGCTGGAGGAAGTTCCTGCGGCGACTTCGGGGGATGGTCTAGTTGGATCTTCGGCAAATGGAGACTCAGTGGTTGCACGCGATTCGTCGCGGGGCAGGGGAGTGTCGCCCATTTCTGGAATTTTTGCCTGCAGCGCAACCCCCACGCGGCGACAGAGCCATATCGCTATGACGACAGCCAGGGGCAATGAAAGAGTGGCAGCCAGATCGAGAAACCAATTATGCGGATCAGCCACGGTTTCGCTGGCGGTCGCCAACATGTACCGGGGATAGTAGGCTTGGAAATTTCCCAGACCGACGCCAAACAAACTGTGTTCGGCAATCATGTCCACAGTGGCTTGCCAGTATTCAAGCCGAAATGCGAAACTCTTTGCGGCTTCGCTAAGCACCAAGCGATCGTTCGCAGCCAGCCACGCGATGCCAATGACAACAATGACGCCAAGACCACTGACGACGAGCGAAATCCGCTTCCAAGGCAGGCTTTGCTGTCGTTGTCGACGCGCAGCCATCGCCAGCAGAGCCCAAATGCCAACTGCTATTAAGACAGCCAAGTAGGCAGTACGGCTGCGCGTTAGAAACCAGGTGATCAACAACGTGGTAGCCAGCGCAACGATCGCCGCGCGGCACAGCGGATGATTACTCGCGCCGCCTGTTGCATTGGCAGCGAGGGAGGTCAGCGCCATACCAACGCACAGTACCAGTCCCGCGCTGAGGGTAACGGCTAGCGAGTTGGCTAAAGCATACGTTGCCAATGGTTCGGGGCTGTTTAATCGATCTTCAAACCGCTTCCGAAGTGGTGAACCGGCTGGTGCATCCAATTCTCCCTGCGCCAAATACTTATCCGGATCCGCTTGGTACTCGGCGCGATTAGCGGGGAAATCGATCGTGACCTGATAAATGCCTTGCACGGCAGTGGCTGCGCAGCCCATTAATACGATTAAGATCGCTGCGGAGCGACCATGGCGATTCGCCAAAACTGCTTGGGCGGAAAAATAACACGATGCCAAAGCGATGCACTGCCAAAAACCATACCAGGCGACCCGTGGATTGTTTTCTTGACCAGCAGCTACTGCAACAGCGGTGAGCCAAGCCAAGCACCCGAGAGTCAATAGCCATTGCAGCGGGCTAAATTCAAATCCCGTGCATTGGTTAGTTCGCTTACTCGCTACGGTGGTCGCGCAAGCGGCGAGAGCCACGCAGAAGGCCAGGCCCAACCAGGCAAAATTCTGGGCTTGGGTGTGTCCCATGAAGACACTCGTCGAATCAGCTGGGGCTAGAAACGACCATATCATCAACATCCCCAGCCAACCGTTGGACAATTGCCAGAGTCTCGTCGAGGCCGGTAAGGTTGTTACTTTTCTGCTCTTGTCCGCAGCGCTCATGAATCTTGCTCAGTCTGGCGACCCCCGGACTCGAGAACTCGGATCAAGCTCAATACCAGCAGAGTCCCGAGTACGATGATGCCAGCCCCGATCACGTCCACGCGTGGCAGCAACAGCGCCGATAGTGAACACGTGGCCGTCGCCAGGTAGATCGTCAACACGGCTTGCTTCTTCGTCATGCCCAAGTCGACTAGACGATGTGAGAAGTGCCGTTTGTCGCCTTCGAAGGGACTGCGTCCTTCGCGCAGACGAATCAGGATGACGCTGAGCATGTCGTACAAGGGAATAGCCATAACAATCAATGGCGCGACAACCGCGTGTGGCGTACTGCCTTGATAGCCCGCGTAAGTAGCGAGCAGGGTCGCCACGGCAATCCAAAAGCCAATAAAGTAGCTGCCTGCATCGCCCATAAAGATTTTGGCAGGTGCCCAATTGTGACACAAGAATCCGAGCAGTGCTCCGACCAGGATTAGCAACATGGCTGCCACGAAGATTTGCGGCTGTCCGCCGGATGGACTTGAACTTGTCAGCAGCATGATCGCAAGCACGCTGGTCGAAATCGCCGCAACGCCACCACTGAGGCCATCCATATTGTCAAGCATATTAAACGAGTTGATTAGGGCGACGATCCACAGGACACTCAGCAGCGACGTCAACCAAGGCAGCTCGATAAAGGCAGTGAGCTGCAGACCTTGCCAATAAACTACGAAACTCGCCACGGCAAATTCGACGCCCAGTCGTAGCCACCAGGCAATTCCGCGGCGGTCATCCATCAAGCCCAGCAGGGTCAGCACCGTGCCACAGGCCACGATGACCCAGATCTCCGCAATTTTGTCCAGCAACCCTCCGAAATGCTCGGTGATGCTAGTTGGCAAGCGGGCCGCCAACGCTGAGTTTTGTGAAGCCAATAGTACGGCCGTAGTACCGAGTGCGAGGGTGCCAACGACGCCGGCCCAAATGCCCAGGCCGCCGCCTAAGGGAACCGGACTGGTGTGTACCTTTCTTGCGCCAGGCTTGTCCAATAAGCCTAGACGCTCGGCCGCGCGACGGACCCAAGCGACTACAACCAGCGAGATTAGAAAACTGGGGAGCAGCACCGACGCTAACAGTAAGACAACCGCCAACCCAGTCAAATTGCTTCTCCGATTCTGCGTTTCAACAACTCGCGCGCTTCAACAAAAAACGCTTGGAAATCTGGTCGCGTATAGTCCGGATACGTCCACGGACGCGACTGCCACCGGCGATCAAGATAATACAAACACTCTTCGGCGTAGATACCATTGGACAAATAAATGCGATGCGCACGATCCTTGGCGCTGGCTAACACCAATTTGGTCAACGTCAGGTAACCAGGATCGATATTCACGGGTCGGGCTTCGGGAAATCGTTTCGAATCAGACAGCTCGTTTTCCCAAGCGTTGCTCTGTAGCTTTGATTCAGCCAATCGCGCCGGATCGTAATTTCCAGAGACAATGGCGAACTGTTTCTTGAGATCACTGCCCATTTCAGCTTGATAGTACGTCGTTTCGCTATGGTCAAAGCGCTGGCTCAGCAACGCGATCGCTCCCCACCGGTCCGCAATGCGTTCGACTGCCCAATCCAATACGTTTTGATGTCGGCTAAAGATCGCTACCAACTGGAATGTTGGTGGCGGTGCATGTGGAACGGCCATTTTTTGTTACTTCGCGAGCGACTGGCGATCAACCGGAAAACAATTCGCTCAGGTTTAGTGTTACTGCCATCAATAGGCCTTGGCAAACACGGCTTTCTTCTCGGCGGGTTGCCCTGTCAAAAAACAGGTGCCGGGTTGGTCGTTTTGCTCCAGGGGAATGCAGCGTATGGTGACTTTCAATTCATCCAGCAGCGGTTGGACAGCCGCTTCGGAGGCGAAATAGCACATGGCAAACCCGCCGTGGATCTCGGGTTGTTCGGTATTCTTGGGCGTAAAGTACTGGCGGAACTCTTTCTCAGAAGTGATTTCCACCGTGTGCTCAGCTCGCATGGCTAGGGCGCGTGCAAATAAGTTATCTTGGATTTCACCCAGCAGCGTAGTGATCGTTGCGAGCAGCGCGCTGCGCTCCAGCCCTTGTTGCTCGCCCGTATCGCGACGCGCCAAGAACACCGAATCTTTCGCCAAGTCCTTGGGCCCGATTTCGATCCGCAATGGCACGCCGCGTTTGACGTGATACCATTTCTTTTCGCCGCCACGCAAATCGCGATCATCGATTTCAATTTCCAGCTCGCGACCGGCATAGACCAACTGTCCTAAATCGCGTTTTAAGGTTTGGCAGTATGCCAGAACTTCCGCTCGCTGTTGATCGTCACGGTAAATTGGCAGAATGACCGCGTGCGCTGGAGCGATCTTTGGTGGCATGATCATGCCATCGTCGTCTGCGTGCGTCATGATCAGCGCGCCGATCAACCGTGTGCTGACACCCCAAGACGTCGTCCAGGCGTACGCGATTTCGCTATTTTGGTCCTGGAACTTGATCTCCTGCGCTTTGGAGAAATTCTGGCCCAAGAAGTGGCTCGTGCCAGCTTGCAACGCCTTGCGGTCCTGCATCATGGCTTCAATCGAAACGGTAATGTCGGCACCTGGAAAACGCTCGCCCGGTGTCTTCTCACCCTTGATCACCGGAACGGCCATGTAGTTCTCAGCGAAATCGGCGTAGACGTCGAGCATTCGATAGGTTTCTTCAACGGCTTCTTCCTTGGTCGCGTGGACCGTATGTCCCTCTTGCCACAAGAATTCTGCAGTGCGAAGAAATAGACGCGTTCGCAATTCCCAACGCACCACGTTCGCCCACTGATTAATCAGAATTGGCAAGTCGCGGTAGGATTGGACCCACTTGGCATACATGGCACCAATGATGGTCTCGCTGGTGGGACGCACGATCAATGGTTCTTCCAGCGGTCCAGCCGGTCGCAAGCCGCCGGTCTCTGGATCCGGTTCCAAACGATGGTGCGTTACGACTGCGCATTCTTTGGCAAAGCCTTCGACGTGTTTGGCTTCTTGCTCAAGAAAGCTCATAGGAATAAACAGTGGAAAGTACGCGTTTTGGTGCCCGGTGTCTTTGAACATTTTGTCCAGTCGACGCTGCATGTTTTCCCATAGCGCGTAACCCCAGGGCTTGATGACCATACAGCCCCGCACGGGCGAGTTTTCCGCCAAGTCGGCTGCTTTGATGACCTGCTGGTACCACTCCGGGTAGTCTTCGGCCCGAGTCGGGGAGATGGCCGTTTTGGGTGCTTTGTTCATGGGCTCAAGTGCAAATTCGATGGGGTGGCTAATTTCAAGGGAACGAATCCAGATTTTACGCCACACCGGGCAATTCGGTTAGCCCAGCCCAGCAAAGTGAGGCAGAGGAATCGAGGGCAGAGGAATTTGAGGGCAAAGTATTTATGAGAACAGCATATCGTGCTAACTTGAAGGCTGGAGGAGCTGGGGATTGCTACGCCGATGTTATATAGGCTTCCGACCTTCCTCTGCGCTTGATTCCTTTGCCCTCAATTCCTCTGCCTAGCCGATGAAGCCTTCGGATGTTCGCTTGAATAGAACGATAGACTTCACTACATCAAACTTTTTTGAAAATGCTGATGACGATTTCCGATAGCAAAGTTTCCAAGCAATGCATTGCGGCAGCGCGGCGGTTGAGCGAACGGGTGAGCGAACTCGATTTCTCCAAGCATGTTCCCTGGGTCTACAATCCGCTGGATTATGCATGGCAAGCCCACCAGCAGTATGTGCAGCGCTACGCACGCGGTACGTGTCGAGTGCTGTTCTTGGGGATGAATCCAGGCCCGTGGGGTATGGCACAGACGGGCGTTCCGTTCGGAGAAATTGCCGCCGTCCGCGGTTGGTTGGGAATCAACGCTTCGATCGACAAGCCACCGCGCGAGCATCCCAAGCGTCCCATCGAAGGCTGGGCTTGTACACGCAGTGAGGTCTCTGGCCGGCGTTTGTGGGGACTGTTCGCAGATCGCTTTCCTGCCGCCGATCAGTTCTTCGACGAGCATTTCGTTGCCAACTACTGTCCGCTGGTGTTTATGGAAGAATCCGCGCGCAACGTGACCCCTGACAAACTTCCCGCCTCCGTGCGAACGCCACTGGAGCAAATCTGCGACGAACACTTGGCAGCTTTGATCACGCAGCTCAGCCCCGCTTGGGTCATAGGAGTCGGCGCTTGGGCCGAGAGCTTAGCGCGGCGAGTGGTTGACGATGGTGGTATCGTAGATGTTCAAGTTGGCCGCGTCTTGCATCCCAGCCCCGCTTCACCAGCTGCTAACAAAGACTGGGCCGGCACCGCCACTAAGCAACTGAGAGAACTCGATGTTTGGAATTGAGAGCGAGAAACTCAGTTCATTCACCGCATAATTGATGCGCCGCCGCGCGAACATCCGAAACACCCCGTAGAAGGCTGGGACTGCACGCGACAATGGCTGCAGTAGCGGAGAGAATTCCAGCTATCAGTTACTCCAACTCGGGCAGCAGCGCCCAGTGGTCTTGCTGCCAATGATAGGCGCTCAACTGTCCGTCGCTGGCGATGCGCAATTGAATCGCGCCGTCGCGAAAGGTAACGCCGAGCTGTGACAGGCTGGGAGAGCTGTATTGCTCAAGCACGCGTGGTCGCACAGCGCGGTGGTTGCCACTAATGACGACGACTTGGGGGCGGCACCAAGCCAGCAACTCGCCCGGATCGTGACTCAAACTTCCGTGATGTGGCGCCATCAACGCATGACACGGGCGTTCGGGTAATTCGACCAAATCTAGCAGCCCGCCGCCTTCCAGATCTCCAGGCAGCAAAATGCGTGTGCCCGCATATTCCAACAGCAAGCACAAGCTGCTGGCATTGTCGGATTCACTGCGCAGTGAATCCGTCGGGTGTAAGACTTGCCAGCTGACCGGGCCGAGCACACCTTGCGACGACGTGTCCCAAATTTGACGTGGTACACCGCGCTGTTCAATCGCTGAATGGACAGCTACGACCTCGCGGGCGGTCGAATTCCAAAAGCGCTGCGTGCTGGCTATGCGGCCAATGCGGAAGCGCTCGAGCAGACCGCGCGTAGCATTGTAGTGATCTGCGTCCGCATGTGAGATAACCAGTGTATCGAGTCGGGCGGTCGGTAATTCCCACAGCGCGGCAGCAATCTCTTGGTGACTACGTACCGCCGCACCGAGATGTCCGGCGTCGTACAACCAGACTTCGCCTGTTGGGAATTCGACGATCGCACTGGTGCCGTGGCCAACATCCAAGAATGTACAACGCAGTTCGGCAGCGGACGGCCGCTGCGCAGCTTGGACGGATGGGGGCTGAGTTGTTAGGCAACCGCGCGGGCCAAAGCTGTAGAAGCTCATGCCAACCATGATCCAAATCAACAAGACAGCTGCCAACATAGAGCGTCGGCGTTTGCCAAACGCCAATAGCCAGAACACTGTCAAGCCATAGAAACAAACGGTCCACCAAATCGGCGGAGCGGGCAGCCACACGTGCCCAAGCGGGATAGCTTGTCCGACTTTCACGATCCAAGCAATCAATGCCAGGCTGCCGCCAGTGACTTGACCGGTGCCCCAAGCCACCGGTGGTAACCAGCCGAACAGTCCTGTTGTAAGTCCACACAGCAAGGCAACAACCAGTGGTCCCGCAATGATTACGTTCAGTGGAATGGCGATGGGTGCGATGACATGAAAGTGCATCCAGATCAGCGGACAGGTCATCAGCCAAACCCAAAAGCTCAGTCGCAGACTGGCCAACGTGCCGCGCAAGAACTGTAACCACCGTCGCCGCCAGTGGCTATAACCCTCTTCGATCACTGCTTGTAAAGCCGATCGGCGCTGACTTTTGAAATCCATGTTCATGGCAAACACGCCGATACTGCCGACTGCCAAGAAGGACAAGTGGACGCCTACGTTTCCGAGATTCGCGGATTGGACGAGCAGCAAGATGATTGCCGCCAAGCTAAGCAGATTAGCTAGCCGTGTCTTGCGTCCGAGTGTTCGCGCAAGCGCGAATAAGGCGACCAACACGACAGCTCTCAGTACCGGTGGTTGCCCGCCGGCTAAAGCCGCGTACAGTCCACAGACGATGGCAATAGCCATGAACTCAGTACGGTTTCGCAACGAAAAGAAACTGCATACAAAGATAATCGCCGCCGCAATGATTCCAACGTGCATGCCACTGATGGCCAGCAGGTGCAGCGTACCAGTGGCCATTAATTCCTGTTGGTCTTCCCAGTCGACTTGCGCCCGTTGTCCGAAGACTAGCGCAGCGGCCAACGGCGCTTGGTCGAAGCTGACCCACTGCCGCAACCATCGGTCGACCGCGCGGACCACGCGACCGCGCAGACGCAACAACGGATAATTCGATCTCACTGACAATCGCGAAATTTGTTGCTGATTACCCGTCGACAGTCTGACAAACTGAGATTCGTGATGCGCATGTTTTGCAAAATCAAATGCGCCAGGATTGGTGGGCGGGCTGATTGCACGATAGTCACCAAAAACTTGTACTTCGTCACCAGGCAAAAATTCGGTGATGCGACCGTCGACCAGCAGCGTCGAAATCGCCGTGATCGGAATCCACTCGTCGGCATGCCGAACCGATTCGCAACGCAACTGCCACTGGGTCTGCCAGGCTTCGCTGGCTGGATCGTGAGTGCGATGATTCGGGTTCGGCCGCCATTCGGCTACCGAGTGAATAACACCGCGAATGGCAATGGGTTGCCCCTCACGCTTGGCGGAACTCGATAGGCCATCCGCGTCGGGTGGACGAAACGCGGTAGCGTAGGTGGTTGCCAAGAGCACTGCGGTCACAAAAGACAATAGGTTGGCAGCAATATAATACGTCTTCCATTGCAGGACGCTTATTGTTGCGATGAGCAGGGGGATGGTCACCAAGCCAACTGGTAGCCACCTGGCATCCATGAGCGGTGCAAGCTGAATGCCGCAGACCATGGCCAACAGCAGCCAGACCAACGGATAGCGGTAAAAGAAGTGCTCGGGCGGTTCGCGCAGTAGCCGGTGCGTGTACGAAGCTTCCATGTCCGCGAATTATACCGCATAGCTCGGTAGGCGCGTTCGATTACTACGAGCCGAGTCGCATTCGTTTAACGACAAGCCGTAGGCGACTGCCTTAACGACTAGCCGCGGGCGCAATCCGCGGGCGCAATCGTTTAACGACAAGCCGCGGGCGACTGCGCTTAACGACTAGCCGCGGGCGACTGAGCTTAACGACTAGCCGCGGCCGCACTCGTTTAACGACAAGCCGCGGGCGCATTCGTTTAACGACAAGCCGTAGGCGACTGCGTATCTTTGCCTGCCGAATACTGGCTCCCTCGCGCCGGTATTGCGGGGTGAGAGGAAGACAGCCCGGTGAACCAGCTTACGCGGTCGCCTGCGGCTAGTCGTTAAACGAAGAGGTGGGTTCGTACGCAGTCGCCTACGGCTTGTCGTTAAACGAAGAGGTGGGTTCGTACGCAGTCGCCTGCGGCTAGTCGTTAAACGAAGAGGTGGGTTCGTACGCGGTCGCCTTCGGCTAGTCGTTAAACGAAGAGGTGGGTTCGTACGCAGTCGCCTTCGGCTAGTCGTTAAACGAAAGAGGCTAGCGACCCGATTCGAGCAGGCTGAGCAAGTCGGCGAGCTGCTGTTCACTCAACACTTCCATCATGCCCGCAGGCATAACGGATACGCTGCTGGGCTTTTGAGCTTCGATGCGGCTGTACAAAATCTTTTGTGTCTTGTCAGCGGCGATCTGCAATTCGAGTCCATCGCCAAAGCTGCCAATCAGCAGGCCATTATACGTTTCACCGTCCGTGGTCAAGACTTGCAGGGGCTGGTAGCTCTGTTCTATGCGAGAGCTGGGAAACAGAATGGCTTCCAGCAAGGCCTCGCGCGTGCGACTGCGAGCAATGTGGGTTAGCTCTGGACCAATTCGACCTCCAACGTAACCGAGTTGATGGCAACTGGCGCAGGCGGCCTTGGCACTGCGAAACGTTTCCAGGCCCCGGACGGGATCACCAGGCGGCAATCGCTTCAGCGTCTGCTGTACTTTTTCAGCGATGTCGGCGTCGGGTGCAGCGAGTTGTTCTCCAACCGATTTGGCCAAGCTGTGTACTGATGATACGCGATCGCTGCGGTAAAGGTTGGTTAGAAAACCCGCTGGTAGAGTTCGCGCGGCCGCAAGCTGTGGAAGCTTGTTCAGCAATGCGATGTCGGCTTGATCGTCGCCTACCGAACTGACAATTTCGATGGCTACTGCCAGTTCGCGCGGCGCAAGTTGCTCGAGATTGCCAACGATCTTTTGCGCGAGTTGCGCATCAAGTGACAAACGCTGCAAGGCCTGACCTGCCACAGTGGGCTCGTGCGTATTTTTCTTCAGGAATTGATCGACCAATTCTGCAGCCAACTGGGGCGATTGCAAACCATGGTTGGTTGGCAGGCACAACAGGAGTTCGATGCGCTCGGTAACGCTTTTGCTGGCTTGCACGCGCGCCGTCAAAGCGGCCACCAAGGGTTGACAGCTCTCGGACGTTAGATCGAGGGAGCGCAGGGTGGGAGCGAGCACCAGCGGTTCCTCGACTAACCATTCACGCAGCGGTTCGACGCAGGCGGTTGGTGGAGCCTGGCCAGTAAATGCAGTTAGCAGCGTGCCCAGCGATTGTTTCCACGTAGCGTCTTGCCGTTGCGTGATCCACTCTGCCAGCCGAGCATGCATGAGCGGTTGACTGCTCCAGGCGGTAACCAGTGGCAGTAGCTCCGCGCGAGGACTCTCTCCCAACACGGGCAGCGCCGCTTCGATCCACTGTGGATGTCGACCGAGAATCTCGATAGCCAGTGACTGGGCTGGTCCCGGCTGCATGGCCGCTTCAATCACAGGCTCGCGCGTCAAATGCTGGCCGTCGTGCAGTTGATCAAGCACGCGCAGGGCAGCGGCACGTTGAAAGGCGGATTCGCTGTGCAAGTACTTAGCGACGACCGTCGGGGTATCAATTGCAATCAACGCGTATAAGCAGGAGTGCAGCAAGATTGGGTCCGTCTGTTCCGATTCGAGCACATGCATCAATGCTGCGACCGTTTGTTCATCGCCAGTGTGGGTCAACGCCTCAGCGGCCGCACGGACGATCGCTGGATCTGTATGTTGCAGCAGCGATTCCAACGTTGCCTTGGCAGGCTGATACCGGTGAACGGCCAACACGTGGCAGGCCGCTTGTACTATCGAGGGCTGCTCGTCAGTTAACATGCCAGAAATCGCACCCAAGGCATCTGGTGTACCAATGGACGACAAGGCCCACACTCTTCGCAGCCGCTGCTCGAGCGGCAATTCCGGGTCGCCCATCACCGCAGACAGTCTCTCGACGGCGGCGTCTTTCCAGCCGCTCAGCCGCAAGGCTGCCATACGGGCAACCCAGGGACGTGGATCGTCCAAGCCAGACACGCACGTGTCCAGCGTAGCGGTTTCCCACTCGATGTCGACATTGGCGACGCCCTCCGTGGAGGCCCGTCGCCGCAAGCGATAAATACCGCCCCCGGCCGTTTGTTGATCGACGCGCGACGTTGGACAACACAGACCATACCAGCCACCAGTGTCGATAATCAGCAGACTCCCGTCCGTGTCTTCGAGTATATCCGTGGGGTGGAAGTCGATGCGGTTGGCAATCAATAGATCGCTGTCCTTTGACGCGAAACTAGCGCCGCTTGGAAGCAAGCGATGTGCGGATACTTTCTGCAAGTTGAATTGTGCAGCCACCAGCGTACGCGTGGATTTTTCCAACGCGTTTGTTCCAACCAGCTGATTGGATGCAAGGCACCGCAAGCCGCTAGGTGCGGCAGGTCCCAGATGGATCGTGATTGGCAACAGCGGGCCGGTCCTAACCAAGTCGTCGATCACGCGCTGTTGTTTGCCATATACGCCGCCGTATATTGCATGGGCAATCCCATCGCGTTTCCCGTCGCCAGGATGCTGCAGAAAGGTGCTGGTGAAGAATCTCTCGCCTTCGGGGGTGATGGCAAATCCCACCGGATTGTCCATCCCACCGCTCATCACCGCTTCGATCGGCCCACCTTCGATCCGGCGACGATAAATATGCGCCGCTGAGTCGGTTTGGATTCCATCGCGTGTCTCATGGGTTTGTTCGGCGAACGCACCTTTGCACCAATACACCCAACCATCGCGTCCCAAATACGGGCCATGTAAATCGTTGGCACAGCCCGTGATCGTTTGGCCTTCGAACCAGACTTCGCGGCTCTCACACACGCCGTCTCCGTCGGCATCCGTCAGCTTCCAGATATTGGGTGGAGCGCAGACCAGCAAGTCTCGGTCGAGACACAATACACCTTCGGGGAAGGGCAGTTGGTCAGCGGCCACAATGCGCCGATCAAACTTGCCATCCTGGTCGTCGTCGACCAGTCGTATGACGCGATGGAGCAACTGTTTGTTATGTTCTTCGATCGGACGCTCAACGCCTCCCGATTCCACGACGACCAAACGGCCTAGGCTATCCCAGTCCGCTACCACCGGCCACTTGATCAATGGCTGGTCGGCTACTTTTTCAATCGTCAGTCCAGGCGCCAGTGTGAATTCGATTTCACCTAAACGCTGGATGTTCGGCGTTTGAGCATGGCAGGTACTCATGGTCAGTGCAAACACTGTCAGGGCTGGCAGATAAAAGGATTTCATCATCAAGGTCTTATGTGGAAATGTTTTGGTATTCCGTAGTGGACGCGGCTACGAGTCCCCGAGCGTGATAGCATCATCCTATAGAATATCAGGAACGCCGGCGGCTTGCATTTTGCCGCCGCGGTGATTGCGGGAAGCTATTTCAGAGTTGTTTGTCGTGGACGAGGCTACGCGTCCCTGAGATTTGTCGCACTTCGGTGACTCGTAGCCTCTTCCACTACGGAATTCGTGGCCCGACGGTTTCGAAAACGCCGAGTCCTAAAAGCACGTTCGCTCACTAAGAACAAAGCCGAGCATGAAACACACGATTCGAGAAGAACTGCATGGAGTCGTCGCTTTTGTCGGAGCGATGTGGGGCGTGTATGCCTTGGATTGGGTTGTGCCAGGCAAATTCTCGGACTGGGGCATCGTGCCGAGGACCTTATGGGGCTTAGTGGGCATCCCCTTGGCACCCTTCTTACACGCCGGATTTGGGCACTTACTCAGCAACACGGTGCCGCTAGTCATCCTGTTGGTTTTGTTTGCTGGCTCGCGTGCGCGAACTTGGCCGGCGGTGGCCGAGATGATCTTGCTGGGCGGCGGGTTATTGTGGTTGTTTGGGCGAACTGCCGACCACGTGGGTGCCAGCATTCTGATTTACAGCTTAATTGCCTTCTTGATCGTCTCCGGATTTCGCGAGAAGCGCTTAGTGCCCATTGGCATCGCTCTGCTGGTCGGCTTTCTATATGGCAGCACGCTCTTTTTTGGAGTGTTACCCACGGCGGGCCCAGGCATCTCTTGGGACGGGCACTTGTGCGGAGCAATTGCTGGCGCGCTGCTAGGCTATTTCTCTGTAGGAGCCGATTCCAGTCCCACGCCAATGGATCCATAGAAGCCAATTGAAGATGGAACAAACCTCGGATAGGCCACAACAGCAAACTTCGGTCGGCAGCCCGTCGATCCAGTTGCGGACCAAGTTTGTTCTGACGGGAGTTGTCTTGCCCTTAGCTTGTTTTGTCGTAGCGGCTTTGAACAAGGGTATATCCCAAGTTGAAACGCCGTGGCAATCTGGTCGCGCTGTTGACCACGTCGCCATGCTTTTGCAGTGGCCTGGCTTTGCGCCTTTCTTGCCTTTCGTCGTTTTCAGTGCGGTCAGCCTTGTGACTTGGTGTCTTCGTCAGGACACAGCTACGTCGAAAGTTGTGCGGCTGGGCATTTATACTGGCATATTGGTGTCAATTCAGTTCATGATCTTCGTTTTGATGACTTCGTTCGTCTTGACATGGATCTTTGGCGCCGTCATGGGATCTATCCTGGCAGTTGTGGTGTATGTCTGTTTTCCTGCGGTGGAGCGCGCCAAGCGTTTTGCCATATCGCACCTCCTCGGTCTTACTGCCTTAGTGGCCGTGCTTGTACCGATGATTAAGGTCGCTGAGCTGGATGTCGTACAATGGCTTTCCGTTGGCTCTTTCCTATTTCTTGTGGCCGCACCGAGTCTGGCACCCGTTACTTATATTCGAGCAAGCTGGTATGTCTACAAGCAGTCATCTGGCCAGCCTATGCGTACGGCAGGGATATGGGCATTCGGAGGTTGGCTGGCCGCGTGGCTACTAAGTTGGCGTCTGGCAGTCGCGCTCATGTTAGATGAGTATTCGAAACTCCCGACAACAAACCCAAACTGCTATGTCTGTAGCGCGGCGGCGGGCGGACATTCATGGTTAGTTGGTTCCAAGCGGGATCCTGTCAGCGGCGGTATTGTCAGTTCTCAAATGCAACGTCTGAAGTTCTTGGAACTGGCGCTGAATGCGGGTTTCCCGATCAGCCACGCAGCGTTACGAGCCTACTATGATCGACACGGTCCTCGGTTTGGCAACTATTGTCGGCGCAGTGTTTGGCTAGCTGACTTGAGCTATTTGATCTTGAAACCGATCGAGTGGATAGCCATCGTTGTGAGGTTGATTGCCAAAATAGACGTAAAGCGAGTCCAAGCGATTTATGTTTGTGCGAACAGACACAATTAGCTGTGTAGCTTACATCAACTGAGGAGTTCACTGCGAACTTGACCGTCTCCTGAGATAGGCACGGGGCGACCCTGCCGGTCGTGGACCAACAAATGAGGATCGATTCCTATCAGATGAAATGCAGTTGCCAAGATATCCTTGGGTGAGATGGGAGCATCGATAACGTCCCCTCCCAAGTGGTCCGTGCGTCCCACAACTTGCCCGCGACCGATACCACCACCCGCCAAGATGGCTGAGTAAGCTCTTGACCAATGATGTCGCCCTCGCGCCTTGCGGCTTGGAGTCAATCTGGGGCGTTCGTCCATGTTCACTAATACACAGGACCAGAGTTTCGTCCTTAGCAATCCCCGCTGATCCAAGTCGCGAATCAAGGCTGGATAAGCGGCATCGAAGCCCGGCAGCAGGTACTCCTTTAACCTAGGAAAATGATTGTTGTGCGTATCCCACGCGCAATTTGCAAACTGACCAAATCCATCCCAAAAGACGGAGACAAATTTTACGTTGGATTCGACCAACCGTCTGGCTGCCAAACATGACTGACCAAACAGTGTCATCCCGTAATCTTCTCTCAATCCCATGGCTTCACTGTGGATGTCCAGCGCGCGAGTCATCGCCGACGAAGTTAGTAATGCATAGGCTTGTTCCTGCTTGGCCGCAAAACCGTCTATTGCCACATGATCCACCGACTGGCGCATTTGATTCATTTGAGCCAACAGCGATCGCCGCAATCCCAGACGCTCCACGGACACATTTTCAGGTAGCACCGCGTGCTGGGAAAGCATAAATTTACCGGACGGAGTCGTTCCGCCGAACGGATCAAGGAATTCCTTCGCCTGGCCATCCGTGTATTTCGGAACCGTTCGCGTGCCGGCCCCCGAGAAGTCGGTCCAAATCGGATTGTGGTTCGCGCTGAGGAATCCAGAAAATGGCCCTGCATTGACCAATAGGTCCGTTTTGGAGTTGAGCATCCACGGCAAGGCAACGTTCTGCGGCAGCGCCTCGGACTTTGAATTGCCCGAATTCACGTAGTCGACGACCGATCCAATGTAGGGCCAATGGCGAGCATCCAACGGTCGTGCTTCCAAGTCTGGTGTATAGCTAGGAAGCCCACTTACTGCGTACGCCACTCCATGCAGCGGATAGGGATGGTTCAGCGAGCGCACAATTGTGGTCTTATCAACAATCTGAGCCGTTCTTGGCAACGCTTCACAGATTGCAATGCCTGGAACCTTTGTTGACGTCGCCTTCATTTCGCCCTGAATTTCAACGGGCGCGTCGGGCTTTGGGTCAAATGTCTCGTGCTGCGGTGGCGATCCGTATAGAAAAATCAAGATGCACGATTTCGCGCGGCCAAAGGATGCAGCCAACCCCGCCTGTTGGGCGGTCGGCCGACGAGATGTCAAAGCCTCCTGCGCAAGCAGTTGATCACTTAGGCCCCAACCGAAAGCCCCCAGTCCACCGATTCGCAAGAGTTCACGGCGACTAACCCCGTCACACAACGTCCGCCGCGTTCCACGGATACTAAACATGTGACTACTCCCGTGCAGGAAACTCGACTCGGTTGAAGACTGCAGTGAGACCGAGTGCAATTTCGGAGGCAGGATAAAAACGGCTAATCAGTATACCACGAAACTAAACTACTAAATTGTCCGTCTACCTTTCAGAAACAGTTCTAGGGTCGGGAGTGGGTCGGGAGTCTTTTCAGCGTGCGAAAGCAAAGTGCTGCGCTGGCCACGAGTCGTGTTTGCAATTACCAGCAATTTTGTACAACCAAGCTGAAAAGACTCCCGATCCTCTCTCAGATGCCAAAGAGTTAGGCCTTGATTTGAGCGCGAATCCCTCATCCTTTCCCCCGAGTAGTACCGGGGAGAGGCTTCTATGGGAGTCACCGAGCCGCCGGTCTATCGCGATCTCAAAACCCGTTTCATCCGATTTGACCAACTTTGCATCGAGTGCTCGATGCGATGATTCAACTGCTTTCCACTTTCCGGTAAGAGACTGAACGTTACCGATCGCTGTGGCTTAGTCGACTTCAGGGATCGCTTCCTCGGACACGGACGGTCGGCGCGCTGGCTCGGCATCTTTTAGTCGAAGCCTGTTGCTCTCGATGGTTTTCCCTGTCGCTTCGTCACGGACCAATACATGAACAACGGTGTCTTCGATAAAGTCCTCGTGCAAACAACTGATCCGGAAGGTAACTGCGTCGCATTTTTCTTTCGACTCAACTTGCTGCAAAGGAAAGCGACCAACTCCCATGCCGTCCTTGCGCAGATCACAGACCGCGGTTACGCGAAGCCCCTTTTGTTCACTTTCCATTTCGATCCAAAACGTCGTCCTGTGAGCACGTTCATAGACGAGTTTTGTGAGCCTGAATTGAATGGCCGCGGTCTTGGACTTATCCGTGGACTTTGGATCATCCGCGCTAATTGTCGTTGCAAGGAGGAAGATCGTCGTGGCTGGAACAATGTATTTGGCGAGTTTCATTGGACTACCTTTTGGGTTTGTCGGAACTTGACCGTTGGGAAGTAGAACACGATCGCCCGATCCGGATCGTCGTTGTAGCTAAACGCAAAAATGCTTGCCCCATCGACTCCGATATGGTGGCCACCATCAAGCAGAGGTTGCCAAGTCTGGTGCGTCTTCTGCGTGCAACCGCATAGCACCAATACCAAAGACGAGATGAGGTATAACTGTTTCATAATCATGCCTACGCCGGAATAGCTGAAAGCCTATCAACTACCCGAAAATGGATCTCCGCCATTTCCGAACGGCTGCTCATCTAGTACGGGAACTTTTGGATTCAATTTCGGCTCGGGTGTACTTAGCCATTCCCTTACGCGTTGCTGATTAATCGCTTCCTTTTCGTGCTCTCGCCTCGTCATGTCGGCAGCTTCAATGACCAAGGCATACTTTTTCAAACGAATGTTGGCATCCGTCAGCGATTGTTCCACGGCAAATAGTTGATCAGCGAATTGTTCTACTCTTTCTTGTATCTGCGACTTCTCGGACGGTGCCGATGCTCCCGCCAATCGTTGGGCATCTTTCACGGCACGGTCAATCGATATATGAAGCTGTTTCTCAAGCTGCTTCAGCTTGCTAATTTCTATCTTGATTCGCGCGCCTGCATCTTCCGCGGGAATCCGGGGCATAATGTTAGGCAATTCAGGCATCTTACCATCAGCTTCAATCCCGCCAGAGAAAAGATCCGTATTGCCAAACGGGTATTGTTCGGCGTCTTGCTGCCCATAACCTGCTTGGGCGAATAAGGAGGTTAAGAGCACAATGATCGCGAGCTTGATAGATCGGTACGACATTGTTCGTCCTTTAGGTGAGTGCTTTGTGTGAATGTTAAAACTGGCAAGGAAAAACCAGAAGATATTGATACGACGCAACGATGCGAGACTTATGAGTGGCATTCCGAGAAGTTTGATTGGAACGGTCATTCTTCTGGTGGATCCTTGACACCATCGTGTTCGGTTCAGCAAATGTCAGAGTAAATGTCGTTGCAGACGTGCCGATCACGCGTTAATTGTCAGTCTGCTTTGGCGATTTCTCAGAATTTTTCTGTTCGCTATCGGGCGATTGCCCTGAGGTCGACTGCTCCGGTGTCGATTGCGGTTTAGGTGCCTGTTGCAGTTCCTTGAGCAAAACGGTCGCTGCTTCGTGAACCTTCCGGTTTGCACTAATTGTCAACCAGCCTTCGTTTGCAGACGCAGCGTATTCACCTCCGGAAAGCCACCATTTGTCTGGGGTGATTTTCGTCGTCAAGGCGTCGATCACCTGTTCCTCCTCACCTTTCAGTAGCGGAGGCAGCGCATAAGCCCTTTCGTACTGGTAGCGGGCTGCTCTTTGGAGCGAAGTGATTTGAATTTCTTCATCGCGGACGATGTAGGACATGCCGAATGGATTCAGTATGAAGTCAGACGCAGCCCCCAGAGTGAGGTCGCCCAAGTCTGCAGTGACCGGCTGATTTAGATCAGGTGTTTCGTCTTCCAGCCACAACGGGTCAACGATGATTTTGACCTCGTGATGGTCCGCAAACTGCTTGATGACGTCGACCAGCGGCAATTTGTTGATCGACTTCAAGGTCGGCTGCTGAAGCAGTTGGTGAACCCGCTCTTCCACCTGGGCTCGTCGAGTCGCTCGTACAGGCCGATATTTGTGAAGAGCCGCTTCAACTGCAGAGGAGCGTGTGCCCGGAACGTCCGCCGGCGGCTGATAGGCCTGCTCCAGAAGCTGGCCGAGTCGGTTCGATTCTGTGGGTGAACGCTCAGGAGAAGCGCCGAGCCCACCGAGTCGAACATGGTCAAAACTCTTCGCCATTTCAGTCCTAATCCGTGCCCACAACTCTTGCTCTCGCTGAGTCTTCTGACGCGAGGCAAGCATGATGTCGCGAATTTTGAGCCAGGGAACCGAGTCCTCGTCACCGAATCCGATTTCCCAGACATCGAACACGTGGCCCTCGCTGATGTACCGCGACGTAAAGGAGAACTGGTGCCCGGCACGGAGTGTTTTGGTGTCGATGATCTCTTCGAGTTCCTTGCGAGTCGCCGCGTTGCCCTTGTTTTGATCAATCCAGTTTCGGAGTGAGGCGATGACTTCGTCAGCCGTGAGTTCCCGTTGCTTTTTGCCAATCTCGTTTTGACCGGCCAGCCCATTGAACGCAGCGACGGCGTCGTCGAGAGATACAGGTTCCTTCGCAGTCAGAAACCCGTATGGACCGGTGCTTCGTGATTCGAACCGACTGGTTTTCGGCTTGGAAGCATCAGCCGGGGCATCGGCTTCGTCATAGCCATTCTCGGTAGAATGTCTCTGTTCTGACTCACGCTCGAACGACAAGCCAGGTTCTCCTTCGGACGAATCATCCAGTCGCAGCTGGAACCCATTTTTCAGCTCTTCGTCGAGCTTTACCTGCGGTTCATCCTGTGCCAGCGTTTCCGCAGGCACAGGTGTGTGACGATCTCCGATTCGCAGCGTGCGAATGGGATCCTTGTACCAAAGCGCGCCGACAGAGTATTCGGCCTTAAGAGGCACAAAGATTCTCGCGTTCCAATAGTCAGCCTCGTCGCGAGTTGTCAATTCGAAGGATTCCAGGCGACAGTCATGGAAAAGACTTCGCAGCGTTCTACTGACCGCATTCGCATTTCGTTCATCTTGCATGTTGCCATCGGCAAGCACGGTCAAATGACGTTTCCCGAGGTGCCGCTTCATTGCAGCTTCCGGATGCCACTCGACCTTAAGCGGAACGGTGACGTACGATCCTGGTTCCGTGAGTACCTCATCAACGCGGGCGACATCGTCCTCTTGAACGTTGGCTACTGGAGTCAATTCAACTGCTTTGACTTCATCGATGGCCGCTTGAATCTGTTCGGCGAGAGTCTTCGCGTCGACATCGCCGGTGATCGTTAGCTTGCTGCTGATGGGTCCGTGTACTCTCGGTACACTGAGAACCTTTCGGTCAAACATGATGACCATGTACCCTTTGGTTCCTGGCTCGCTGAGCTTTGTTGTCGTTTTAAGAAACCTCTTGCCAGCTTCATCGGTCAAGGTCATGGCGACAAGGTCGCCGCCGTTGGGATTGTTCGGGTTGGTGGTGGCGGCGACTTCGAGGATATCAGTTTCGGTGATAATCGATTGCTGGCCGGGCAGAATCCGCAGCAATGGTCCGTCGGGTACTTGATAGACTTCCGGGCCAGCGGCCACTTCTGGCTCGTCTTCTGAAACCGCGACCGCTCCGTGGATCCGCAATCGGCGGACCAGCAGCGGTTCGACGGGCTGCCCATCGGAAATGGTCAGCAGATTGCGGATCGTCTGCTCGTCGTTGTCGTTGGCCAGAAACTTGACCGTGCCATCGGCAAACGCGGCATGCACGCCCTGCTCGAACCAGCCTCCGAATTTCGGCAGCGGCTGGTCGGCGGAGTATTCAATGTCTTCGGGCTTGGTCCACGGGACGTCTTGCTTGGCTTCAATCACCGCTATGCAATTGGACGTTCCGTCGAGCATGTCGATGAACGACGCACCACGCTGTTTCCAGAAGACCGTCGCCTCGGGCGTATACTGCTCGTACTCGGGTTCATCTTTCAGAATGCCGACACCCGAAGCCGCCTCCCTCTGCTCCCGCATTTCCTGGAGCTGTGCCGCCCGTGTGGAGATATCGTCTGAAACGACTCCGAAGTATGACGTGTTGGTCGAGTTGCCTTGATCCAGCGGCGAGCGATAAACATCGGGCATCTTTGCGAGCACACTAAGGTTTCGCTGGCTGTCCCACGATGCTTTGAAGTTGTACCGATCGTACAGTCCCCCATGTCCTAACAGCGGCAGCAGTTCGACTCGCCAGCTATGTGGCGGCCCACCTTTACCATCCTTGCCGAGAATAGTTGCGGAAGGAAAGTGCCCGTGTAATTCGTGATAACGCTGCAAAGCGTGTGCGATCCTTGTCAGATTTCTTACTGTTTTGCGACGGGGCGAAACGGAGGATTGGTTCACAGATTGCTCTTCGGTGTCTCCTGTGGACCCAACGCGAACCGGCAGAGCAACCATCGTGTCGTTGGCTGCGCGTGCTGTCACCGAGACTGGTGCCGAAGTTCCGTCGGGATACTTGATCTCGCCAACCTTGACGGACGCTTTTAAATCCAGCAGCGTGTTCGGCTTGTACCTGTAGAGATAGAACCTGCCGATTGGCAGCGGTCCACCCTCAGCCATTGCGATGTAGCTGGTGGAAGTACGCCCGTCGGCGTCCTGCGTCGTGAACGTGAAGCCCGGTTCCCACGAACCGTCTTCGAGTCGTACTTTCTCGTCCGTGACCGTCGCCGAAAACCGTCCCATTTCCGTCGACACGCTTGTCCACTCAAGCGACTTGTTGTGCTTGGTCGGTCCAATCTGCAGGGCGATCACGTCCTGAGGATGTGCCTCGAACTCGAGTCGTGTTTGAGGTGCGGTGGATTTTTTTGTAACGATGTCAGTTGCGTTACCGTCCGAAGATTCAACTTGACCTGGCAATGCAGTCGCGTCTGTGCCACGGGCGGCTTCTCTATTCGCTGGTAACAACTCGTCCGCAATGACTCTGAAGTGCACCTCTCCTGTTTCCATCGATTCACCTTCCGCACGGTCAGCCGGATTGGCAACGGTGAAGGAGAGGCTCAGATTGCCATCGGTGGGCGAGACGATCAGCTTCGTGCCGACGTTCGTTTTGAAGTCAGCCTTCGGATCATCCGTAAACTCAATCCGACGCCCCCTGCGGGCGATGGGTTCTTCAGTGACACCCGACGAGATCCAGCCGCCGACAATCTTCTCCTGCTGGTCCTCGATCACTTCAAGTTCATCGTTCGTTCGGCTCCGACGCAGATGTGCCTTCTTGTGGGTGAAGGCGTTCGGTAACGAGACCGGTGCCTGTCCGTAAATGCTGCGATAAAAGAACTCGGTATCGACGACCTGCCCCACGCGATAGACCTCCTGTGCGGGGATCAATCGAAAACCCGCTTGCAGACCATTTTCCGCTGGCTTTCCCCAGTGGATCTGCGACGCCAAGTCAGCATTCAGTGCGATAAACTGACGCCGAATCGAGAAAGCATACGTCCACTCCGGCTTGCTGACCTGCGGCATCACGATGCTCACCGACCAAATCGAATAGTCGCCCGAGGACGTTTCAAAACGCGGAATCATCTGGAACCGCGTGTCTGCAGGCAGGTAATGTGTGCGAGAGATCCTCTGGAAGTTCTCGAAAGTCGCATCGTCGACCCCCGCGTCGTTTCGCTTACTCTTCCAGATCGCGATTGCGGCGAGGACTTCTTTCAACGTCAGTGGTGGCTGACGGATGCCATTGATCGTATGACGCGACGCATTGAATGCGTTGATCGCTGCTTGCAGAGGCATCCCGCTCTCGTCAGCCGGCTTCTCGGTCGGCTCCAAAAGCGCCTCCGGCGGCGATACAGCCCATTGCCGAATCGGAATGACGCGGTCTTCGGAAACGGACTCAAGGTTGATGGTCCACTGCGACGCGACATCGCTACCAATCGTGGGACTGGATTCTAATGCGCTGATCCCCCAGCCTTGTGGCAGTTGACGTTGTTCTGTCAGCAACCGCAAACCGAGCCGAAATTTGCTCTCAGGCGGCTCTTCGTGATGCAGAACCCAGGAAATACATGCGACGACTTCGTCTTCGGTTAGTGGTGTTTGGTTTTCCCACTGGTGTAAAGAATTGAACTTCGCGATGGCGGTTGCCAACGGGAGAGGGTTCGTCCCGAAGAGCGTCGCGGCAAAATCACCGTCTTGGAATGCCTCATCGACGAAGTAGTCATCCAGCAGGATGATGTTCATGGCGGCGTCGAGCTTGGTTCCGCCGAAGCGATCGACTTTGCTTCGCCAGGCCGCGATGTCTTGTTTTGATAGTCGACTAAGACGTTTGCGATACTTACCCGCTGATTTCCGTACGACAGGAGCTGCGGACAGGCCGGACGCCAGCGAAAGATCGTTGGCTCCGCTTGATAAGTCTTTTGGCTCGTTATCTAACAACGACTCAACAGCTATCAAAACAAGAGGCACTGCATAGCTTGGGCCACCGTCAAACACTTCTCGATCATTCTGCCCGATTGTTTCCTTCATCAAGGATTCAAACGCGTTCTGCCACGCCTCAACCTCCGATGGGTTTAGTGACTGCAGTTGTTTGAACAAGCGGCTCGCAGTTTTCGGGTTCCAATCACCCTTATCGAACAGGACGCTCATTCGATTCACGATGTAGGTCCGACACGCTTGCCGGGCCAATTCGCCATCCAGTTCGTCGCCCGTGACTCGCTCCAGTTCGTCAACCCACTTGTCCAATTCGACTTCCGGAGCAGCTTCCAAGCGTCGAGTCAGCTCATCTCCCATGGCAACGCGAATCGGAGCGCCGGATGGAACGACCGGAACCCCGCCGGGCGGCTTGATCTGTTGGAGATCTTTCAATAGGCGACCGTACGGCCAGTCTCCCAAGGCACCTGTTACCGAGGCGGCTTTCACAACCCGCACAACTTCATTGCCGCCGCGCTGTAGAGTCACTGATCCGTCGTCCACCAACAGCCCATCGAATTGGCCGCCGATCTCGATTTCGTAGATTCCCGCCGCGATGCGAACCGACTTGCCAGATTTCGAGACGGTCAGTTCTTTGACAACGTCCGCGCCCTGGACGATGCGGATGGGCACGCTATCGGCTTCGCTTTCAATCCGCAGCGTACCTTTGCCGAGTTCCAGTACGATCAGCACACCGGCAAACAATAAAATCCATAGAACAACGCTCGCCGCCACAAACTTCAGCCACCAGCGGTGCTTGGAAGGCTGCGTCGCCAGTTCGAGCACCGGAGCCAGTAGTGGCGTGGTGGTAGGATGCTGAGTGTGCGAGAGGCAACCTTCCAGCAGTTCGGCCACTTCTGTGGACGACTGAAAGCGATCTTCTGCATGCTTGGATAGCAACTTCATCACGATGCCTTCCAGCCACAGCGGAATGTCGGGATTAACTTCTGTGATCGGCCTCGGTGAGTCTTGCGTGATACGATGCAGGACTCCGAAACTGGTTTCCGCCCGAAAAGGCGAATGCCCGGTACACATCGCGTACAACAAACTGCCGAGCGAAAACAGATCGCTGCGTGCATCAATTGGTTCACCGCGAGCTTGCTCGGGTGACATGTACTGAGGAGTTCCCGCGATCACGCCACTGCGAGTCATCGAGGCATCATCTACCGCGCGAGCCAGTCCGAAGTCTGTAATGGTGACGCGCTCGACGCCTTGTTCCATCAGGATGTTGCCGGGTTTGATATCGCGATGAACGAGTCCCTGCTCATGGGCGGCGGCCAGTCCGGCGGCGACTTGGGCACCGATGCGCAGTATATCGACCAGCGGCAAAGGGCCTTCCGTGTCGATACGTTTTTGCAACGATTCGCCAGCGACATAAGGCATCACCAAATACGGCAACGCCTGCTCGTTGGAAACGCCGTGAATTGCGATCACGTTGGGGTGCAGCACGGCGGCAGCTGCTCTTGCTTCACGAGCAAAGCGCTGACGAGCCGATCCACTGGCCGCCAGATGCGGTGCCATGACCTTGACCGCCACGACTCGGTCGAGTGCATGCTCCCGAGCTTTCAAGACCACCCCCATGCCGCCACTGCCGACCACGCCGGTGACTTCATAACCTCCGATACGCCCCAACGATTCCGGATCGTCGGTCGGAGAAAGTTGGGACACCACGTGCTCGATCTGCGCGTCGCGTGACTGGGTGATTGAAAAGTCGGCGTCGTGATCTTGGGCGATGCGCTCACTGAGAAAGACACTGGCTTCACGCCATGCAGATTCCTCGGCAACTTGATGCTCAAGCGCCCGACCGCAGGACTCGCATTCATCCAAGTGCGCGGTCAGCTCTCGCTCAGCTTCGTCGCTTAGCTCTCCGCGCACGAACGAAGAGAGTCGATTCGGATCACATAGTTGCTGATTCATTCTTCCGGTGCCTCCATTTCGGCGATCAATTCGCGCAGTCGCTGCATGATTCGGCAGCGAGCCGTGTAGATGGTTCCAAGGGACTTGCCGAGCTGCTTTGCAGCCGCCTGATTGCTCATCCCGTCGATGACCGTTAACTCAAATGCACACCACGTGTCGGGTTGCACATCCCGCCTGACGATGCCGGCTGCCTGCAGGTAGAGTTCCCGCCGGTATTCCCAATCAATCAGCGAGAGCGTCTCAGGGTCGGGCAGCTGTTGCTGCGCCAATAGCTCTTGGACCGAAGAGCCACCCGCCGCCCGGTCTTTTGGACCGCGAGAGAGCGCATTGACGATGGCATTGCGAGTGACTCGGGCCAGCCAATGACGAAATCGCGTCGACTCGTCCCGCTTTTCCCAATCGCCAATTGCTGAAGCCACCGCCAACAAGACATGTTGAGCCAGATCCTGAGCATCAGCGGCTTGCATCCCGCGCTTCGCTGCTGTCCGAACGATCACTGGACGATAGATCGCGACAAACTGCTCCCACGCCACCCGGTTTTCCGGGTCTTTGACCTGAATCATCAGGCTTTCGCGCGTTTCGGGGAACTGAGTCATGCGGTGTTTCGGCTGCCGTGGGGAAAGCAAGAATTCTACCCGACAGAAGATAAACACACGATTTTGAGTTCCTTACACGAAAATGCAAATTAAGGAATCTGGCAGAGTCTTCATGGGCATGAGTTCAATCGTCTAGCCTCTTTAAGACTTGGGGCACCCGAGCCCGACTCACTCCCAAATGCCGGGGCAACGACTCCGGAATCGAGAACTGACTGGTACTCGCGGACGAATTTCATGCGATCGTAGCGAGGCGCCTTCGATTTGTTTTGGGGTAGGGGAATGGCCGATACCGGCGTCCACTCATCAAATGGAATCCGAGTCGGTCGACGTAACTTGTTGACTTCGTATGGACCTAGCTCAACGAGACCTTGGTTTGAGTAGAGTCCGACTCAGGAAGCCATACAGGACAAGAATCTGGTAACCACTTGGCCTCAAAATTTGAGACCGACGCGAGTTTGTTCAGTGCGGAACTCCGCGAGGTTGGACCACCCGCCCCGTAGACGAGAGTTGTGTGCCTGCAGGCGGGATTGAACACCTATGCAGTCTGCGCCATCAGAATGACATCCAGCATCTGGACCGTCTAAGCTCCATGTTGCTGGCTCCTTAAGTGCGTAATGTGGGCGTGTCCTGACGCACTCGGTCTGCTCGACCGAAGCAGTTTCCACCGTCTACAATCTCCGTGTCGCCGACCACCACACCTACTTCGTCGGCGGTAGCGTCTGGGGGCTGGGATGTCTGGGTTCATAATGCACAGTGTGGTTTCAAATCACTTAATCTACGTCAGCAAGTAGAGTATTTGCGTGACAAAGGAGTTGAAGGCGCAGACCAGTTATTGGCCAACATGAGTTCGGCAGCCCGGAATGTACGACAAGGCGCACGGTTCCAGGCGAAGCGAGCGGTGAACTACTATCTTGCCGGTAACTTGATTCAATCGAGCATGCAACCAACGGAGGAAGAGTTGACATCTTTTTGAAAACAAGAATGCAAGTCGAGGCAAAGTCATGGTGGAGTGCCGACTCGATTGGCCAAAGCAGACTCAAAGCCCTTCAACGCCAAATAGATCGCTATCTCAAATCCCCGGACACAAGACTTCGAATAGAATTTCAACACCCAGTTGCTGAGAACGTCCAAGAACTACTGACGCGCTTGCGTTCTGAACTTTACGGAAGTCGCCTGACATGGAAACAAACTTGAAACTTGGAAGAGAAATCGAAGGCATTGCATTGACATTATGCAATTGCAGCAATTGCACCGATGCCCTAACCGCGATTGAGGTGTTAAGATCGGTAGTGAGGTTCCTTGATCCGCGGCCCAGGAACCCCGACAGGACGATGGCTCATCCCGAAAACACAAGAATAGAAAAAGATGGCTCAATCATGGTGAGGCTCTCTATCACGCATCCGTTGTTAGCTCGCGATGCGGCTTGCCTGGGGCTTGGCTGGACACTCGGCGTAGCGGGATTGACTTATGCAGCTAAAAACAACTCGATACAAATTTCCCAAACTAATTCACCGGAGGGCGAAACAACGGAAGAAATGGTTCAAGGGTTGGTTCGCTTAGCCGAAGTCGTGGCGCCAGCGATTGGGGCGACTTATGGCACGATAGACATCGATTCGACAAGACTCATGCCGCGTCGCGTACGCACATTCTGCGATATCAAGTATTGGTGTTATGCAAACATATTCAGCAGAACACTAATGCAGAAGGCTCCTAAGGGTTTCTTCGATGGTTGCCCAAACGCGGACAGAAACGTACTCTCGGATGAAAGCCTGCTGCTCCGATCAAGTGATTCGTTTGCCGATTGGTATTTTTCACCTCCTGATCGTATTGTGAAATACTTGGCGGCTCATGCGCCAGAAATTACGCTATTCCGACAATCACCTGAACCAGATTTGTAGCTACTCGACGACAAGCTGTTTTCGCATGACGTGGGCGGCCAATAGAGGTTGCTTCGGTCTGCTCGACCGAAGCAGTTTCCACCGTCTACAATCTTCGCGTCGCCGACCACCACACCTAATTCGTCGGCGGTAACGTTTGGGGTTGGGATGTCTGGGTCCACAATGCGCGATACGCACAGGCTGACCCGTCTACTCTAACGATCGGGAGGCAATTCCGTCAGCGAGCAGAAGAGTTGTGGACACGGCTCCCTGCTCGACAACGGTATGGTGCTACTATCGCTGTAAGTCGAGTCGACAGGAAGAAGTAGTCGTCTTTACGAATATTGGCACCGGAAGGCAATTTCGTCAGGATAGATTGAAGCATTTTTCGCATCTGTGGAAGAATCCGGCGGAATCGGCATCCATACTTCTGGGCGAATTCATGCGGAAGTAGCGTTGCACAGTCGATTCAATCAAGCTCCCGCAATCGGTATTTCGAATCCCAATGGTCCATGCAACGTTTGTGCTAACTACTTCTATCGTAAAACAAATACGCGAATATCTTTTGGCCAGATCATCATGACCTATACATTTGAATCATTTTGCGTAATGGATGAGTTGCAACTAAGGTCCGCACTGGATGAATTCGTTCGGCAGTCACCGGCGAAAGCACAGAATATGTTGGAACGACTGCTGGAGTCGCCGCGAAACGAAGCAAAGTCCGAATCCTGCACGGTGATGCAGTACTCCCAAAATAGTGGAAACTCACGCTTACCTTAGCTTTGCTGAAAGATGATGATGATTGGTTGGTTCGCACAACTGCAATCCATATCTTGACTCGCGTTGATCGAGAACCGCACGGGATGAAATCTGCCATATGCTGGTATCAGATGAAGACGAATGTGTGCGAAGTTGGTCAGTCATGTACTTGGGTGAGCATGGTGATGCGACTTCGATTTCGGCTTTGCAAGATGCCCTGTTAAACGATCAGGGACATAATCATGAAGGTGTACCGATTGCGGAACTCGCACAAAAGGCCATAGACGAATTCGCTCACGGTAACAAGCTTCATCGCTACTCGCCCCCAGTAGGGTTGGTGATCCGTAATCGCCCATGGTGGTCGCCAAATTGAACTTGCTTCGGTCTGCTCGACCGAAGCAGTTTCCGCCGTCTACAATCTCCGTGTCGCCGACCACCACACCTACTTCGTCGGGGGCAGCGTTTGGGGCTGGGATGTCTGGGTTCACAACGCAAAGTGCTCGTTGAGAGACCAATACCTCGGTGGTACGCCTCGTAAGAACAGCAAGACCGGTCGTCAGGTCCAAGCCAGGATGAAAGAAAGTGGCGATCTTCGGGTTAAGAATGGCGTAACTCAAATTCGTTACACGGCACCAGGAGCAACACGAGGAACCTGGCATGACCTTGATGAAACAGTGGACATGGCACATCTAGTGGACGCTGTTACATGGTGGAATTCGACAGGGTATAAGTTTGGGGAAAAGTCCAAGGAAGTGCGAGAATGGATGTTGAATCCAGACAACTATGTGCTTCAACCTCAAAGTATCAATCGCTCTCAAGGTGCGAGAATTGGCAAGACTTACATCGCACCTCCAAAAAGCGATGTTTAGAATTTAGATCAAACAACCGAGGTTTGTCATGACAAGCACGGAACTGCCGCCAAGCATTCATAGTAGATTAAAAGCAATCTGTGAAAATGCCGATCGACTTGTGGAAGAGAGTGAGTTGTCGGAGGCACTTGCTCTTTACCGCGAAGCTTGGGCTCTAATTCCAGAGAACTGGACAGAATGGGAGGCTTCAACGTGGATACTGTCATCGGTCGGTGAAGTTTATTTTCGCATGGGTAAATTTGAGGAAGCATTGGAGCGTTATTCGCGAGCGGTGCAATGTCCGAACGGCATTGGGAATCCATATATCCACCTAAGGTTAGGACAATTGCATTTCGAATTGGGTAACTTGAAAAAGGCTGCTGATGAATTCGCTCGCGCATTCATGGGCGCCGGAGACGAGATATTTCAAAAGGAGGATCCGAAATACCTAGCATTTATTCGGACAAAACTTCGGCTTCCGGCGAAAGGCGAATAGCGGCCAGGAAAGCGGATTCAATCTGCGATGATTGAGTGCCGGTGGCCAGCTGACATTACACGCTCACCGGCTAACGCAGCATTGCTTCCCTCGTTCCAAGGCTCTGCCTGGGAACGCACTGTCTTCGAGGCTCCGCCTCCGTCCTCCATTATCACCCCGCGAATAACCAAACCTTCGTTATAATTCCCCAGATGCTCTCGCCCCCAACTTCTCTTTGCCCAATATCGGAAGTTCACCATGTCGCGAACGCGCTACCGTTTCGGCGACGAACACTACCCGCATTTCATGCCCCAGACTATCGTCGCCTGGTTGCCTGTCTTTTCGCAACCT